>JBAXOX010000063.1:0-24272 GCA_037133015.1 Acidobacteriota bacterium | reverse complement strand
CGCGTGATTGATGGAGCCCCCGGTCTTCAGACTCGGGGTCGCCGAAGGCACTGGACGTAATGCGTATTCTCGGTATCGAATCCTCGTGCGACGAAACGGCCGCCGCCGTGGTCGAAGAGACCGCGGGCGCGGCCAAGCCGTGGGTCGTCCGGTCGAGCGTCGTCGCGTCGCAAGTGGACATCCACCGCGAATGGGGCGGCGTGGTGCCCGAACTGGCGTCGCGCCAGCACGTGCGCGACATCTGCGGGGTTGTCGAGCAGGCGCTGGCCGAATCGCAGACGGCTGTGGGCGACCTGGGCGCGATCGCCGTGACGCAAGGCCCCGGGCTGGTGGGCAGCCTGCTGGTTGGGCTGGCGTTCGCCAAGTCTCTGGCGGCCGTCTGGGGGCTACCGCTGGTGCCGGTCCATCACCTGGCCGGCCATATCGAGTCGCTCACCCTTCAGCACGGCGAACTGCCCCTGCCGGCGATCATCCTGATTGTCTCGGGCGGCCATACCAGTCTGTACGACGTGCGGCAGTTCGGGCGGTACGACCCGCTGGGCCGCACGCGAGATGATGCGGCAGGCGAAGCGTACGACAAGGTGGCGAAGTTGCTGGGACTGGGTTACCCGGGCGGCCCGGTGATCGACACACTCGCCCGCGCCGGCGACGATCGCGCCATCGCGTTTCCCATTGCTCGGATGACCCATCCCGATCGCAACGCTCCGCTCGAGAAGGGCCAGTGGGACTTCAGCTTCAGCGGCCTCAAGACCGCGGTGCTGCGCTACGTCAAAGCGCAGGGCGCGGGCTGGACGCCAGGCCCGCAGCAGACCGCCGACATCTGCGCCAGCTTTCAGCGCTCCGTGGTGGAGGCGCTGGTCGACAAGACGACCGCGGCGGCGCGCTGGTACGGCGCACAGAGCATCGGCATCGCGGGCGGCGTGTCGGCCAACAGCCGGCTGCGCGCCGATGCGGCGGCGGCCGGCGATCGGATTGGTGTGCCGGTCTACGTGCCGTCGATGGCGCTCTCGACCGACAACGCGGCGATGATTGCGGCGGCCGGCCTGCGGCGTTTCCACGCCGGCGTACGCGCGGGCCTCGACCTCAATGCCGACGCGGCGCTGCCGCTGGAGTACCCATGATCGTCCACACCGACTATCTCTGGTTCCACACGAAGCAGTCGCGCGAGATCGTGCGCATCACCGACGAGGTCGCCTCGATTGTGAAGACCAGCGGCGTCAAGGAAGGCATGGCACTGGTGTCGGCCATGCACATCACGGCCGGCGTCTACGTCAACGATTGGGAGAGCGGCCTGATCCACGACATCCAGGTGTGGCTGGAGAAACTGGCGCCCTCCGGCCTCGACTATCGTCACCACCAGACCGGCGAGGACAACGCCGACGCCCATCTCAAGCGCACCATCGTCGGCCATCAGGTGTTGGTTCCGATCACGGCCGGAGCCCTTGACCTCGGCCCCTGGGAACAACTCTTCTACGCTGAATTCGACGGCCAGCGCCGCAAGCGGGTCGTCGTCAAGGTGATGGGGCAGTGAACGAGTCGTCGGCAGCCGACGCACCGGTGGTGTCCGCGTCGGGGTCGCGCGAGTACCCACCGCGCCCGATCGTGGGCGTCGGCGGCGTGACGATCGTTGACGGGCACGTCGTGCTGATCAAGCGGAGGTTCGCGCCGCTGGCGGGACGCTGGAGCCTTCCAGGCGGCGGCGTGGAAATCGGCGAGACGCTGGCGGCCGCCCTGGTGCGAGAGATGCGGGAAGAGACGGGCCTCGACGTCGAGGTCGGCCCGCTGGTGGACCTGTTCGACCGCATTACCATCGACGCCGACCAGCGCGTGCAGTTTCACTACGTGCTGGCCGACTATCTCTGTCGTTCGATCGGCGGGGCGATGGAGGCGGGAAGCGACGTCTCCGAGGCCGTCCTGGTGCACCCGCGCGACCTGCCCAGCTACAACCTCACCGACAAGACGCTCGACGTCATCACGCGCGCCCTTGCGATGATCTGGTGATGGGGCTCGACGCTCAGGCCTTTGCTGTCGAGGCCTTCTCCCTGGCGGCGGTTCTCAACAGCGACAGCCCGGTATACGTCACCACGACCATGACCAGCCAGCGGACTTTGGTCAGGTCGAGTTCCTTCACCACCAGCAGGGCGAGCGCCGACCCGGCGACGCCGCCGATGGCCATGCCGACGGTGGTCTTCAGGCTGTAGCGCCGCGCCCGGATGAAGTTCATGCTCGCCACGGGCATCAGGAATGCGCAGGCGCCCATCATGATCGGGAACGACGCGCGGGGATTCATGCCAAGCATGTTCACCAGAATCATGCACGGGGCGTAGTACCCGATGCCGAGCGGCATGATCGTCCCGAGCAGGAAACTGCCGACCAGGCCCATCGCGAGCTTGGAGGACTGCAGGTCGAGGGTGCCCACGTCGCTCGACGGCATCAGCTGGAGCAACCGGGCCAGAAAGAATCCCGCGGCCACCAGCAGCGCGATCCCCATGCCGACCTGAATCGCCCGACGCGGCATGCGCGAGACGAAGCCGGCGCCGAACCACGATCCAGCCACCGCTGTGGCGATCATCAGGAACAACGTCATCGGATCGACGTCGATCACCGCAATGCCGATAAACGCCTGGGTGGCGGTGGGCAACGCGTACCCGACGTTGAGCGTGCCGGGAATCAGCTCGTCGGCGACCAGTTTGCGCAGCCGGAAGTAGGTGGTTGATGTCGCGAAACTGCCGATGCCGAGTGCGTCGATGAAGTTGGCCACGAAGCCCACGGCTACCCGTTCGCCGTCGGTGTGACCCGGGTCAGGGGTGTCCGGATGCTTCCGGACTTCGCGGTACCACAGCGCGACATAGACGACCGACAGCATTCCAAGGGCGACGAACAAGGCTATTATCACTCACGCCTCCGTAGGGGGGAGCACCGGCGCATTGCGGCAATTGTTGGGCGAATATATCATGCCGGAGCGTCGCCGAGTACAGAGGGAGAAGACCATGACCGTATCGCGTGCCGATGCCTGGGCGCTGCTGACCGAATATACGCAGAACGAGCAGTTGCGCAAACACGCGCTGGCCGTGGAAGCGGCGGTGCGCGGATATGCGCGGCAGTTCGGCGAAGACGAGGAGGCGTGGGGCGTGACGGCGCTGCTCCACGATTTCGATTACGATCGCTATCCGGACCTGGCGGACCATCCGTTTCGCGGCGCCGAGATCCTGCGCGAGCGAGGCTATCCGGAGTGGCTCGTGCGCGCGGTGCTGTCGCACGCCGACCACACACACGTGGCGCGCGAGACCCGGCTGGAACACACGTTGTTTGCGTGCGACGAAATGGCCGGATTCGTCACCGCGGCCGCACTCGTGCGTCCGTCGAAGAGTCTGATGGACCTGGAAGCCAAGTCGGTCGTGAAGCGGATGAAAGAGAAGGCGTTTGCTCGCGCGGTCAATCGGGACGATCTGCGCCGCGGTGCCGAGGAAATAGGCCTGTTGCTCGATGCGCACGTGTCCAACGTTATCGCGTTCATGCGGGAGAAGGCCGACGAGTTGGGGTTGCGCGGGAACCTGTAACGGCGCGGCGACGAGTCCCGGAAGGCGCGTGTTGCCGGTCCTTCGACCAACTCAGGACCGTCCCGAGCGCCGTCGAGGGACGGCTCGCGTGAGCGGGGCCGTGGAGGAAGCCGCCCTCCCGCTCAGGCGTCGTCTCAGGGGTAACAGATCGAACCGCGGCCCGCTGATCCTCGTATCTATCTGGTGACTATGACCGATCCATCTCCCGATCCCGTCGTCCGAATCGAGAACGTCTCGGTGGTCTACGGCAAGCAAGCGGCGCTGCGCGAGGTGTCGGCCACCTTTCCGGCCGGCGCCGTCGGCCTGCTTGGCCCCAATGGCGCGGGCAAATCGACGCTGCTCAAGGCGCTGCTCGGCTTCGTCAAACCGACCAGCGGCCGTATGAGCGTGCTCGGGCTCGACGTGGCCGGATCGCCGTCCGAGATTCGCGCCAGGCTCGGCTACATGCCGGAGATCGACGCGCACATCCCCGGGATGAACGCCGTGTCGTTTGTGGCGTATTGCGGCCAACTGGCCGGGCTGCCGTTCATCGACGCGATGCAGCGGGCGCACGAAGTGCTGTATTACGTCGGCCTGGGCGAGGCCCGCTACCGCAACGTCGAGACCTATTCGACCGGGATGAAGCAGCGCATCAAGCTGGCCCAGGCGATGGTCCACGATCCCGATCTGCTCTTTCTCGACGAGCCGACCAACGGCATGGATCCGAAGGGGCGCGAGGAGATGCTCGAGTTGATCCGGGACCTCGCCCACAACAAGGGCGTCAACCTCATCCTGTCGTCGCACCTGCTGCCCGACGTCGAATTCACCTGCGACCACGTCGTCGTGCTGCATCAGGCCCGCATCGCCACGCAGGGTCCGATTGCCGAACTCAAGGGGCCGCGCGGCAGCGCCTTCGAACTGCGCGTGAAGGGCGACCGCGTCGCGTTTGCCAGGGTGCTCGACGCGGAAGGCATGACCAGCAAGGCCGCCGAAGAAGACGTCATGCGGGTGTTCGTGCCCGACGAGATGGGCGCCCTGGCGCTGTTTCGCATTGCGGCGCGCGAAGGCGTGCAGGTGCGCCACCTGCGGCCCAGCGTCCCGACGCTCGAAGACGTGTTCGCCCACGCGGTGGGCGAGGAGTAGCGATGCCCATTCACGATCAGAGCTATCGCCACTATCAGGGGCAGCGGGCGCCCAGGGGCCGCGCGTGGACCGTGATCGCCACGGCGGGTGTCAGGAACATGCTGGGCAAGAAGGCGTTCCTCGGGTTGCTGATTCTCGCCTGGCTGCCCTTCATCGTCCGATCGGTCCAGCTCTATCTGGCGGCCAACTTTCCGCAGATGTCGATCGTGTCGCCCTCGCCCAAACTGTTCCGCGACTTTCTCGAACAGCAGGGCGTGTTCGTGTTTTTCATCACGATCTTTACCGGCGCGGGCCTCATCAGTAACGACATGCGCGCCAACGCGCTGCAAATCTATCTGTCGAAGCCGCTGGATCGCGTCGAGTACATCGCCGGCAAGTTTGCCGTCCTGGCGTTCTTCCTCCTGCTGGTCACGTGGCTGCCCGCCACGATGCTGGTCGTCATCCAGATCGTGTTTGCCGGCAGTTTCAGCTTCGTCGCGTCGAACCTGTTCGTGCTGCCGGCCATCGTCGTTTACGCCGGAATCGAAACGATCGTGCTCGGCATGGTGATGCTGGCGCTGTCGTCGCTGTCGAAAAGCGCGCGGTTCGTCGGCATCATGTATGCGGGCATCATCTTCTTTACGCAGGCGCTCTATGGCGTGGTGTATGTCGCCACGCGGAGCAGCGCGTTTTCCTGGATGGCCGTGTCGTCGAACCTGCTGCAGGTCGGCGATTTGATCTTCCGCCTGCCCGGCCGGTTCGACGCCTCAGGCTGGGCCACGGTCCTCGCGCTGGTGGTCACGGTGGGGCTGGCCGCGTTCGTGCTCGAGCGTCGCGTGCGCGGCGTGGAGGTGGTGACATGACGCCGCTGGTGGTCGCCGACCACGTCTCCAAGTGGTACGGCCAGGTCATCGGCCTCAACGACGTCAGCGTGTCGATTCCGACCGGGATTACCGGCTTGCTCGGGCCCAACGGCGCCGGCAAGTCCACGCTGATGAAGTTGCTCACCGGCCAGCTCAAACCCAGCAAGGGCACCATCACCGTGCTGGGCGAGGCGATCTTCGGCAATCCGAGGTTGTTCTTCCGCGTGGGCTTCTGTCCCGAACAGGACGCGTTCTACGACCGCATGACCGGCTTGGAGTGGGTCTCGGGTCTGGTGCGGCTCAATGGGTACACCGAGGCCGAGTCGCTCGCCGCGGCCCGCAGTGCACTCGAGCGCGTCGATTTGATGGAGGCGGCCGACAAGAAGATCGGCGGCTACAGCAAGGGCATGCGCCAGCGCGTCAAGCTTGCGCAGGCGATTGTCCACGACCCGGAACTGCTGATTCTCGACGAACCGCTGTCGGGCATGGATCCGATCGCACGGCGGCGGACCATCCGGCTCGTCAAGGACTGGGCCCGCGCCGGCAAGAGCATCATCGTCTCGAGTCACATCCTGTACGAGATCGAAGCGATGACGTCGAACATCCTGCTCATCAACAACGGCCGCATCCTGGCCGAAGGCGACGTGCACAGCATCCGCGATCTGATCGACGAGCACCCTCACACGGTGCACGTCCGGGCCGATCATCCACGGGAACTCGCGCGTCAGTTTCTCACGCGAGACGACGTGCTGAGCCTCCGGCTCGAGCAGGATGCCATCGTCATCGAGACGTCGAAGCCCGACGATTTCTATCGCTACCTGACGGAACTGGCCGCGTCTGGCCAGGCGGGCACTATCAGCGAGGTGACCTCGCCCGACGACAACCTGCAGGCGGTTTTCAAGTTTCTGGTCAAATGAGCACCAACACCCTCGATCCGACGACTCCGCCCTCGACCGGCCCGTCCCCGACGACCGGTCCGGCGATGCCAGGTCCAGCGATGCCCGGTCCGACCATGCGGCAGGCTCCACCGTTCGCGACGGCGGCGCTCCGCGTGTTCGACCTCTCGCTGAGCCAGATGTTGTGGTCGCGACGCACGATCTTTCTCGGCCTGGTGGTCGGATCGCCCGTGGCGCTCGGTGTGATGCTCCGCGTCCTGGAAGCCCTCGGGATCGCCGGGAAGGTCCAGGTGGGAAACTCGTCGGTAACCGGCGGGGCGATCTTCGGCACGATGATCTGGTTGCTCTACCTCCGGTTTCTCGTGCCGGTGCTGGGCGTGTTCTACGGCACGGCACTGATTGCCGACGAGGTCGACGACAAAACCATCACGTACTTGTTTGTGCGTCCCATCAGCCGGCGCGCCGTGCTGGTGGGCAAGTATCTGGCGTACGTGGTGACCACCGTGTTTGTCGTCCTGCCCTCGGTGGTCGTGCTCTATCTGTGCGTTCAGCCGCTGGGCCATGGCTCGCTGGCGGAGGGATTCATGGGGCTGCTGACCGACCTCGGCCTGCTCGCCATCGGTCTGGCGGCGTACGGTGCGCTGTTCGCCTGTATCGGCGCCGGCATGAAACATCCGCTGGTCACCGGCCTGGTGTTCGCATTCGGATGGGAGCAACTGGCGCTGGTGCTGCCCGGGTATTTGAGGAAGTTCACCATCGCCTATTACCTCCAGTCGCTGGTTCCGCACGCGATGCCGACCGATGGACTCGGTTCGGCCATGCAGGCGCTGTTTCGGGACGTGCCGTCGCCGGCCACGAGCCTTGTGGTGATCCTGGCGACGATCGTCGTGTTTCTGGCACTCGCCGGGTGGCTGGTCGAACGCCGCGAGTACATTCTCGAACAGTAAGTCGCCCGTAGAACCCGGGCGCGCCGGCTCGCCATGGTGGGGGATTGTGTGGCAAACCGGCGGTTCCTGCGGTAGTTCAGGTCGTGGCCCCGACACCATCAAAGTGGTCCTGAACCGGTAAATGGCAGGGCCGAGGGAACTTCGGGCACCGGCCCCCGTATATTCAGGGTAAGAAGCGAGGCGCATATGACCGCAAAAACACGCTATTTCCTGGTTGGTTCGGTGGTGGTCTTCATGGTGGGCCTGTCGATTGGGCTGGTGGCCTACTACGGTGGCATGCCGCAGGGGTTGTTCGCGCCAAAAACGGGGCCGGCCGAGCTGTCGATGGTCCCGGAGGACGCGGCGGTTGTGGCATTCGCCAACGTCAAGCAGGTGATGAGTTCCGACCTGCGTCAGCGGTTGCGCCAGTTCGGCGGGCCGACCGACGAGGGCCGCAACGAGATCAAGGCCCAGACGGGCATCGATATCGAACGTGATATCGAGTACGTCGTGGCCTTTATGGGGCCCAAGCAGGGCGACACCGCCGCCAACGCCAACGGCGTGGTGCTGGCGCGCGGCAAGTTCGATCAGGCCCGACTCGAGGCGTTCGCCAAGGAAAAGGGCGCGACGGTCGAAGACTACAAGGGCAAGCGCCTGATCAAGCCGGGCGCGCACGACACCGATCGCCAAGACGATCAGGCCGAGAAGCATGCGCAGGCGTTTGCGGTCGCGTTCCTTGAGGGCGGTCTGGTGGCCATCGGTGGCGATGCCGCGGTCAGGCGCGTGATTGACGGCGCCGCGTCCAAGGCGAAGTCGGCGCGTGACAACGCCGAGATGATGAAGATGGTGGCGGACCAGAAGGATGCGAGTTTCTGGGCCGTAGGGCGCTTCGATGCCATCTCGTCGCAGGCGAAACTGCCGCAGGAAGTGACCGACCGGATTCCCCCGATCAACTGGTTCTCCGCCAGCGGCCACGTCAACGGCGGCGTTCAGGTGATGGTGAAGGCCGAGACCAAGTCGGACGAAGCGGCGACCAACCTGCGCGACATCGTCCGCGGCTTCGTGGCGATGGCCAAACTGCAGGCGGGCAACCGGCCAGAGGCGCAGGCGTTGTGGCCCAGCGTCGAGATGGGCGGCACCGGCAAAACCGTGTCGCTGTCGTTTGGCGTCACCACCCAGTTGATCGACGTGATGACCCCCAAGGGCCGCAATTCCGGCGGAGCCCCTGGCAAGGTGGCCCCGGGCAAACCCGAGGCGCCGGAGAAGACCGAGAAGTCGGATAAACCTGCGAAGTAGTTCGTCCGGAACCGTCTGCCGAAGGGTGCGCTCACGAGCGTGCCCTTCGTCTTGACTATCAGTCTGCACTCACCTACACTGCCAGCATATCCAAGGTTCTATTTCTCGCCGCGTTTTTGCGACATCCTGTCGTGATTTGATCGAGAAATATGTGTGTCGCGTTGCGGAGGCCCTGCGCAAGTGAGTGATAAGGTCTTTGTGTACGGAACCCTCATGGGCGGGTTCGACCGGCGTCGACGGGCAGGTATCGACACCCGCATGCGACTCATCGGCCATGGGTCGATCGAGGCCGCGCTCTACGACCTTGGCATCTTCCCGGCGGCGATTCCTGCCCCAAACGGCCGGGTGTGGGGCGAGATCTACGAAATCGAGGACGACCCTTCGGTGCTGGCGAAACTCGACGAAATCGAAGGCTACCGCCCGTCTGAACCCGACGCCAGTCTCTATACACGGGTACAAGTGCTGGCCACGTTGGACGATGGCCGGGGCGAAGCCGCGTGGGTCTATTTCTACAACGCCCCGCTCGGTCGCGCCGAGCGCATCGCGTCTGGCGACTACCTCGAGCACCTGAGAGTTAAATAGCCTCGCGCGGTGGCCGCGCCGCCCGGCGCGCCACGTTCCGCTCTGTCATCCCATCGAGATAGGCCTTGATGGCGGCAGCCGCGTGCGGGGGCACGTCCACGAATTCGATACCCGCCCGGTACCGTACCAGGTCGCCCCCCAGATCGGCGATGCTGCAGTGGGCGATACGGCCCTTGACGACGATGGACCGATCCTCGAGCTCGAGTCTCACGTCGTGGATGGAATTCAGCACGAGCGGAAATGCCGTGTCCAGCATGGCGCCCAGCAGGCTGAACTCCCGGATGGTGACCGGCGCCAGCACGCTCACTTCGCCCGGCAGCCCGCCCGGCATGTCGATGCGGGGGGCGCCGCGTTTTTCATGATCCATCGCCGCGAATATAGCATCCTGAAAACCAATCGGGTCATCTTTTCTCCGATCGACCCGAAACGGTCCGCACGTTGAATGCCGTCCAGCGGGGTGGCCTCGCCTCCCGATGTGGTGGCGACAGGGTCCATCTCGGTCGCGCTGGGTGCGCGGCCACGACAGGTTACCGTGGGTGGAATGCCTGCCCGGACCGGTAGAGTCCGAGCCTGAATTCGACCGCTGGCGCCAGGTCTTGGCGGCCCTGGGCCAGCGCCAGGGCGCGTTCGCCGGTCGAGACCGCGTCCGAGAACCGGCCGGCTTCGGCGTAGGCCGCCGCCAGCGTATCGAGAACATCTGGCGAGCTGCCGTTCGAGAGCGCCATCGCCCTGCCAGCCAGGTCAATGGCGAGCGTTCCATTCCTGATGTTCGCATCCGGCGCGGTCGCCAGGATCCAGGCCACCGTGCTCAGCAGGCGGACATCGTCCGGATACGACTCCAGCGCCTTCTGGTATGCGGGAATGGCTTCGCGAAAGCGTCCCAGTGTGGCGAGCGCCTCGCCGTAGTTGCGCCACGCATCCCCGTACCCCGGTTCCAGTGCAACGGCCCGCGCGAAGAAAGGCAGCGCGTCGGTGGCGCGCCCCTGGACCGCCAGCGACACGCCGAGATTGGCGTGCGCTTCGGGGTAACCGGGGTTGAGCCGGATCGCTTCGCGCAATGGCGGCTCCGCCTCGGATGCGCGGCCCTGCCGGATCAAAATCGTCCCGAGATTGTTCCGTGCGCGGGAGTTGGAGGGCCGGACCTCGATGGTCCGCCGATAGAGGCGTTCCTCGTTCTGATAGTCGCCGTTGCGTGCGTAGGTGAGCGATCCGAGGCCCGCCACGACCCCGAAGGCAAGACACGTCACCAGCGCCACAGCAGGGATGGGCGATGGGCTCCGTCCCCCAATCAGGCGCCGTGCGGCCCGCCAGGCCCCGGCCACCATCACGGCAATGATGCCGGCCAGCGGCAGGTACATGCGCTGCTCGGACGCCACCTCCGTGACAATCGGCACGACGCTCGACGTGGGGGCGAGAACAAGGAAGAACGCCACGCCGGCAAGCGACCAGGCTGAGCGCCTGATGAACGCCCAGGCCGTGAGCGCGAAGGCCGAGACGATGAACAGGCCGGGCACGGCGACGTCCATCATGGATGCCGAGATGGGCCACTCGTAGTCGAGGCAGAGCGGCCAGGGGACGACGACCAGGCGAAGGTAATGGAGCAGGACGCCGGATTGGGTGGCCAGATACGACCACCACGCGACGCCGTGCAGGCCGATGCCAACCGACGCGGCGCGGGGTGCCAGGCTCACAATCCACGCCAGCGGAATCCACGTAGCCGCCAACGACAGATACAGCGGCCAACGGCCTCTGAGCGTGTCGCGCCACGGTCCTTCGAGGAACAGGTAGTCCCACGCGACGACCATCAGCGGCGCGGTGACCATCACCTCTTTCGTGCCCATGCCGAGCAGGCACGCCAGGACCGCAGCGCCCGTCCACAGCAGGAGAGGGACTGCCCCCGGACCTGACGACCCTGGGCTCCATGCAGAATGATCACGATTCCCACTACCGGCTGAGCCGGACGAATCGGGGCTCCGTTCGGCACGCGCGGGGCTCCATTCGGACTGCTCACGGATCTCTCCACCCGCCAGGCGGGACGACCCCGGGCTCCATTCGGAACTCGCGGGGCTCGGTTCGGCACGAAGATCGGCTGCGCTTTGTGCTAGGGAGGCGGCGCGCATGGCGCAGTAGATCGTCGCGAGGTAGAAGAGCCCCATCAGCGACTCGACGCGCTGGACGAGATATGTGACGGCGCCGGTCGTCAACGGATGGACGACCCAGATCGTCGCCGCCGTCATCGCGATCCAGTGGGCGGCCGACGGCGTGAATGCGTCCGCGACGCGTGGAGCACGTAGCGTGCGCCGCACGACACCGAACAGACAGAGCGCGGCGAGAAGGTGGATGCCGAGATTGGCCGCGTGGTATCCCCACGCGTTCCGCTCGAACTGGCGTGACACGTCGGGAACAGAAGCGGTCGGCGCGAAGGCCTCCTTGGCGTCTTCTGGCGCCATGGCGTAGTTCACCGCGAACGTCAGGCTGGCGACCGGCCGACCGGCGAGTGTCGTGTCGCGTGGCGCGTTGAGGGCCTTTGACAGCGGCCACAGCACGCGCATCGCGGGATTGCGCACCAGCGCCGTCAGGTCGTCGTAGACGAACAAACCCGAGAAACTGTTGGAGTAGGCCGCGACTCCCGAGACCGCGATCACCGCGACCGCGAGGAGGGTCAGCCAGGGCGAAGGACGTCGTCGCGAGCCGTCGCGACGTGCACGGGAAGCGCGCTCCGCAGCAGGCCCAGCCGGCGAACCGCCACGATCGCCGTCAGTACGTCCACTCCGGGAGTGGGCAGGATCGCCGTCAACAGGTCCAGTCGGCGAGCGGCCAGGATCGACGTCAGCACGTCCTGCGGGGGAGCGGCCACGATAGACGCGCCCGCCGCCGGTTTTCGGCGGCTTGGGTCCAGATTGTCGCGAGGGTCGCCGTGTCGCCGCCATCGGCCGACTATAGCAAGAAAAAAGGCCCTCCGGGCGAACCCGGAGGGCCAGAAGCGACTCCGTCCTAGCTACGAACTAGAACGCGAACTTGATCGACAGCCGCACCGCGCGACGACCCTGGAAGATATTCGGGGTCGTGTAGAGCGGGTTGGTGCGCAGCGTGCCCTTGTAGCTGGACACGATGTTGGCGACGCTGTAGCCCCCGGTCTGGTAAAGCACTCCCGGCGGCATCGACAACGTGATGCTGTCGCGGTACGGCTGAGGGCCGTATCCGCTCGACACGTTGTAGAGTCCGTACCAGGTTGACTGGTCGAACAAGTTGTCGATGTTTGCCTGGAAGACCAGACGGCGTGACTTGCCAAATCTGACTTCCTGCGAGGCCACCAGATCCATCTGCGAGTAGACCGGCGACCGGCCGAGGTCGCCACGGCCGTAGACAAACACCGGGTAGCCGGTGAAGCGAACGACCGTCGTCTGCGGAATACCGCTTTGCACGATGAAGAAGGCCCCGACCGACGTGCCGGTCTTGAAGTCGTACGTGCCCTGCACCTTAACGGCGTGCGGGCGATCGGTCGGGAGGTTGCCGTACACGGCCTGCCCCGCAGCGTTAAAGCTCTGGACCGTGTTGTCCCAGTAGCGGGTCGTGTTGGGCGCGTCGGTGCGGCCCGCGCCGCCGCCGCCTTCGTCGGAGCTCGTCAGACCGCTGTAGTTGCCGAAGAGGCGGCTCCACAGGTAGCTGACTTCTCCCGACCAGTTGTTCGCGAGCCGACGGCGCAGTTTCAACTCCACGCTGTCGTAATTGCGCTTGGCCTTCGGCGTCACGAATGCCGGGTACGCCGGTTCCATGACCGCGCCAAGGCTTTCGCCAGGGTTCCCGATGAGATAGTCCTCATTGCCGCTGACGTAGATGCCGATGTCTTCGATCGTCCGGAACATCCACTTGTGGACGTAGCGCACGCCGACCGACATCAGCGGACCGAGCTCGTGGTCGACGCCGGCCGTGAACTCGCCGGTCTTCACCGGCTTGAGATTCGGGTCGATGCCCGTCATGCCTGGCCGGTTGAAGTACGTCGCGAACAGTGGATCCACCTGGTTCGAACTGTGGCGATAATCGGTCGAGCCGAGGAACGTGCCCGGGCAGCCCGAGGTGCCTTCGCCGCAGTTGATGCTGGAGAAGTCGGCCGTGTTGAGCGTCCAGGAGTAGTCGATCCAGTGGTCGCCGCCAAACGCGCCGCGCGCCAGGTTGAGCGGCGTGATGGTGTAGTACCAGCCGTAGCTGCCGTACGCCTTCCACTTGCCGTCGCCCTTCACGTCGTAGGCGAAGCCGAGGCGAGGCGCGATCTTGTCCTTCAGCTTGAAGCTGATGTTGAGAGCGTCAGCCGCGACCTTGTACGACGGGATGTTCTCGGTCTCGGCGCGAATCCCGGCGTTGACGGTCAGCTTGTTGTTGACCGACCAGCTGTCCTGGAACCAGAGCGACCAGTTGTTGCTCTGGACTTTGCCGATCGTGCCGGTCTGGTTGACCGCGTAATAGCCGTACGTGCCAGCCGACGCCACGCCCGTGTCGGGGTTGATGTACTTGGTGCCCCAATACAGGTTGATGACCGGTTTGGCGTTGCCGTTGAGCACGTCGTTGCCGAACTGCTCGAAGCGCGCGCCGGCCTTGAACGTGTGCTGGCCAGCCAGGTTCTGGAAGAACGTGAGGTTGGCGTTGAAGAACTTGCGCGTGTAGTCGTTGCGCACCGTGCCGAACGACGAGATCACGTCGCTGTAGCCGTTGACCTGCTGGTACTGCGATGGCACCGTGGTGAAGCCGTTGGCAATCATCGCGGAGTCGCTGTTCGACGTATTGAACACGTGGCGCGTATCGTTGCCACGGAATTCGGCCGGCGACCAGCTGTTGGTGTGATAGTACCCACCCGACGCATTCACGAAGAACGTGTTCGTGATGACCCAGTCGACGTTGCCTGAGTAAATGTCACTCATGCTGTTGCCGCCCTGTTTGGTCCAGCGGCTGTCGTACGCGGTCTGATTCACCGACCCGTCCGCGTTCTTGTCGAACGTCGAGGTCGTGTAGTTGGACGCCGCGGCCGTGCCATCCGGGAACACGTAGCCCTGCGGCTGGAAGCCCGGCGCCGTCTTGCGGTTGGCGTCGCGCTGATTCTGGCCGGAGAACTTGACGCGCAGGTTGTTGGTGACCTGGGTCGTGAGGTTGTAGTTGTAGTACTTCGCCGTGCTCCACCAGTCGAAGTGGCGCGACACGCGGTTCGGGTCGCCGTAGAACGTCACATCTTCGTTGTAGCTGTTCTTCGTGTAGCCCACGCCCGCGTAGTACCAGAGCTTGTCCTTGAACACCGGGCCGCCGATATCACCAAGTGGGCTCATGTAGGTCCACGGTGTATCGGGCACCACGTAGTTCAAGTTCGTCAGGTTCGTGTTGTACGGGTCGAACCGGTTGAACTTGCGCTTCTCGCCGATCCAGAAGCTGTTCGTGTTGGACTGGTAATAGGTGCCAACCTGGCCGCGGATCGAGTTGCTGCCAGACTTCGTGATCGCGCTCACGACGCCGCCAGTCGCCCCGCCGAATTCGGCGTTGTAACCGGAGGACTTGACCTGGACTTCCTGGATGAAGTCGAGGAGCAGCGTCTTGCCCGACAGGCCATTGGACATGGCGGTCGTGTCCATGCCATCGATGACGAATCGGTTTTCGGAACCAGACGCGCCGTCAACCTGGATACCGCCGGCTTTCGACTCGTCCTGCGCGCCTGGCGCGGTCTTGAGAATCGTCTGGAAGTCGCGGCCCTTCGGGATGCGATCGATCGTGTCGGCCTGAATCGTCGCGAACGTCGCGTTCTGCTTGACGTCGATGAGCGGCGCCTCGGCCTTGACCTGCACGGTCTCGGACACCGCGCCGACCGCCAGCGTGAGTTCGACCGTCAGGCTCTTGCCCAGCGTCACGCTGATACCCGCAAGTTTGGCGGGGTTGAAACCCTGCAGCGTGGCAGAGATTTCGTAGACGCCCGGCGGCAGTGCCGGGAAACGATACACGCCCTTGTCGTCGGTCACCGTCGAGCTGGTGCCCACCGAATTCGGGCTCTTCGCCTCAACGGTCGCGCCCGGCAACACTGCGCCGGACGAGTCCTTGACGACGCCCTGGATCGAACCCGTCTGTTCCTGGGCGAAGGCCGCACCGGCGATCGCCAGGACGCACAGGAGTGCTCCAAAGAGCACAACTCCGCGCTTAGTCATTACGTATCCTCCTGAAGTTGTAGAACAGTTCGAACGCAAGTGTTGGCGGTAAGCCGCCGACCACGGCGTGACGCACGATCCTCTGACAGCAAATAAAAACGTCTGACAGCGGATGAAAGCTGATGCCCGAGTACCTCGCATCAGGAGTGGCGCGCCACGACGCGGTTCGCAAGAGCCGACACGACTCCCCCTCCCGCGTTCGCTCAGGTTCATTGCACACTGGATGCCAATCTATTCATTAACTAAGTTGAATGTTACCTGCATGTTACAGGCGTATTCTCACGCCGCTATGTGCGCACGATCCAATCGATTGGATAAATCAGCAAAACGGATCGGGGCGGATGGATCACGTGAAGTCGGACACTTTTTGTCCGCATTGTGCGGGGGACCGTCGCCAGAGACGTTCTGATAAGATAAACGGCGCCCGTCGCGTGGGCTCGTGCGGGCCTCGTTTCGTGGTCCAGCATTGTGGATCTGACTGGCGCGCGTGCTCCGGTCGCGTAGCATCACCGTCGAGTCTGGTCGGCGGTGCCTCGAGAGGTGAACCATGCGTATTGCAGTCATTCCCGGCGACGGCATCGGTATCGACGTCACCACCGAGGCGATCAAGGTCTTGCGGGCCGTCAGCGAGGTCTACGGGACCCGCCTCGACCTCGAAATGCTGCCGTACGGCGCCAATTATTTTCTCGAAACCGGCATCAGCATGCCGCCCAATGGCTACGCGATGCTGCGCGACGAATTCGACGCGATCTACATCGGAGCCCTCGGTGATCCCCGCGTGCCCGACATGCGCCATGCGCGCGACATCCTGCTGGGCACCCGCTTCGAACTCGATCTTTACGTCAATCATCGCCCGATCAAGCTGCTCGACGCGCGGCTCTGCCCGCTCAAAGATCGCGGTCCGGCCGACGTGAACTTTGTGGTCTTCCGCGAAAACACCGAGGGCCTCTACGTCGGCATCGGCGGCCGCTTCAAGGCCGGCACCGAAGACGAGATTGCCATTCAGGAAGACATCAACACCTACAAAGGCGTGCACCGGATCATCAGGCACGCCTTCGAATTCGCGAAGGCCAAGAGCCTGACGCGCGTGTGCATGGCCGACAAAAGCAACGCCGTCACCATGGGACACGCCCTCTGGCAGCGCGTGTTCTGGGAACTGGCGCCGCAGTATCCGAGCATCGAGAGTACCCACCTCTACATCGACGCCTTGACGATGCAGATGGTGAAGAATCCGGGGCAGTTCCAGGTGATCGTCACCAATAACATGTTTGGCGACATCATCACCGACCTTGGCGCACAGTTGCAGGGCGGCCTCGGGATGGCGGCGTCGGGCAACTTGCATCCGGGCAAGACCTCGATGTTCGAGCCGGTCCACGGATCGGCGCCTAAGTATGCCGGGAAGAACGTCGCCAACCCGTTTGGCGCGATCCTGTCGGCGGCGCTCATGCTGGAATACCTTGGTCTGAGCGCCCAGGCGCGCTCCATCGAAATGGCCGTCGAGAAGGCGGTCGTCACCGGCAACGGCCCGGCCGAAACCGGCGGGAAACTCGGGACCAGGGAAACCGGCGATTTCGTGGCCAATGCCGTCCGCGGTCGTAAGGAATAGCGATGAGCATGAACCAGACACCCGTCTTCATCGTCAACGGCGCCCGCACACCGATGGCCGAATACGCCGGGGCGTTCAAGGACATCTCCGCGCTCGACCTCGGCGCGATCGCGTCGAAAGCCGCCCTCACGCGCAGCGGCGTGGCCGCCGCGCAGATCGACCACGTCGTGTTCGGCAACGTGCTGCAGACCAGCGCCGACGCGCTCTACGGTGCGCGGCACATCGGCCTCAAGGCGGGCGTGCCGATCGAGGTGCCCGCGCTTACCGTCAACCGCTTGTGCGGATCGGGCATTCAGTCCGCCGTGTCGGCGGCCCAGTTGATTCAGCTCGACGAGGCCGCCATCGTGCTCGCCGGCGGCACCGAGAACATGACGCAGGCCCCGCACGTGGTTCGCGGCCTGCGGAGCGGGCTTCGGCTCGGGCAGGGCAAGCTCGAAGACATGCTGTGGGAGTCGCTCACCGATACGTACTGCGGCTGCAGCATGGCCATCACGGCCGAGAACCTCGCCACCAAGTACGGCATCTCGCGCGACGCGCAGGATCGGTTTGCGCTGAGGAGCCAGCAGCTGGCCGCCCAGGCGTGGGAGTCGGGACGGCTGGCCGAGGAGGTCGTGGCCGTCGAACTCAAGTCGCGCAAGGGGCCGCAACAGTTTTCGCGAGACGACCACGTGCGCGCCGACACCACGATCGAATCGCTGGCGGGGTTGCCGACCGCGTTCAAGAAGGACGGAGGTGTCACCGCCGGCAACGCCAGCGGCATCGTCGATGGCGCGGCGGCTCTGGTGCTGGCCTCGGCGAAGGCCGTGCAGGCGCACGCCCTCAAGCCGATTGGACGGCTGGTGGGATGGGCGGTGGTTGGCGTCGAGCCGAAGGAAATGGGGATTGGTCCGGCTCCCGCCACGCGCCGCGTGCTGGCGCGCACCGGGTTGACGCTGGCCGACATCGATCTGATTGAGGTCAACGAGGCGTTTGCCGCGCAGTACCTGGCGGTCGAGAAGGACCTTGGATTGGATCGCGAGCGCGTCAATGTCAACGGCGGCGCGATCGCGCTGGGTCATCCGCTTGGCGCCAGCGGCACCAGGCTGCTGCTGACGATCCTGCTCGAGCTGCGGCGCCGCGGACTCAAGCGTGGGTTGGCGACCGCGTGCATCGGCGGCGGCCAGGGCATCGCGGCGATTGTCGAGACGGTGTGATGATGGCCGGCGTCGGTGACGGGCGCGACGCGTTCGGCGGGTGCGATGAATCGCGCCCCGACGACATGACCCGGGCGAGAGACATCGCGCCCGTTCAATGACGAAAGGACGACCACATGAACATCAAGACGGTTGGGGTGCTCGGGTGCGGGTTGATGGGCAGCGGCATTGCGCAGGTGGCCGCGCAGGCGGGTTATACGACGATTGTGCGCGAGGTCGAACAAGGGTTGCTCGACCGCGGATTCGGGCGGATTCGCAAGTTCCTCGACGGTGGCATCGAGAAGGGCAAGGTGACGCCCGAGTTCCGTGATGCGACCTTGGCCAAGCTGAGCGGGACCACCAAGATCGAAGGCCTGGCGTCGTGCGACATCGTGATCGAGGCCATCATCGAGAACTTCGACGAGAAGAAGAAGACCTATGCGGCGGTCGAAGCCGTCATCGGTCCCAACGCCCTGCTTGCCTCGAATACGTCGTCGCTGTGCATCACCGAGTTGGCGTCGGCGACCACGCGCCCGGACAAGTTCGTCGGTCTGCACTTCTTCAATCCGGTGCCACTGATGAAGTTGGTCGAAGTCGTCAGGGCGCTGTCGACCACCGACGAGAGCTTTGCGCGAGCCTTCGCCTTCGCGCAGTCGCTGGGCAAGGACCCGGTCACCGCGCCGGACCGTCCCGGGTTCATCGTCAATCGGCTGCTGATTCCGTATCTGCTCGACGCGATTCGCGCCTACGAAAACGGGCTCGGCACCTTCGAAGACATCGACAAGGGCATGGCGCTCGGGTGCGGGCATCCGATGGGGCCGTTCACGTTGCTCGACTACGTGGGCCTCGACACGACGTACTACATCGCCAACATCATGTTCGAGGAGTTCAAAGACCCGGCGTACGCGGCCCCGCCCCTGCTCAAGCGCATGGTGCTGGCCGGCCGGTGCGGCCGCAAGTCGGGCCGCGGGTTCTACAACTATTCGTAATGGACGGGTGCGATGGAAACGCTGATCCGGCAGTTGCTCGAACACCTCGGCGAGGATCCCGATCGGGAGGGGTTGCTCGACACCCCGCGGCGCGTGGCCAAATCGCTGTCGTTCCTGACGAGCGGGTACGAGGAGGATATCGACAAGATCCTCAATAACGCCCTGTTCACCGTCGATTACAGCGAGATGGTGATCGTCAAGGACATCGATTTCTTCAGCCTGTGCGAACACCACATGCTGCCGTTTTTCGGCAAGTGCCACGTCGCCTACATCCCGCGCACCAAGGTGATCGGCCTCAGCAAGATCCCGAGACTGGTGGACGTCTTTTCGCGGCGGCTGCAGGTGCAGGAGCGGCTGACCAACCAGATCGCCGAAACGATTCGCGAAAAAGTCGATCCGCTCGGGGTCGCCGTGGTCATGGAGGCGACGCACCTGTGCATGGCCATGCGCGGGGTCGAGAAGCAGCGGTCGTACTGCGTGACCAGCGCCATGCTCGGCGCGTTTCGCGAGCGCGACCGGACCAGGGCCGAGTTTCTCGATCTGATTCGGCAGAGGTCCACCTGAGCTGATGGATTCCGGTCCGCTGTTTCGGTGGAGCCCGGGGGCCTCGGTGGGACGAGCGACGTCGAGGGTCGCGCCCGGGGCGCTCATCCAGACGTGCGCACCCGCGTTGCGCCAGAGTTCGGCCTCGTGATCATTCCCGGACTCATCTTTCTCGCCACCTACGTGGTGCTGGCGCTCGGCCGGCCGCCGCTCGTCCGCGTGGATCGCACAGGCGCGGCCATCATCGGGGCGGTCCTGATGGTGGCGGCTGGCGGGCTGTCGCTCGATCAGGCGTACCGGGCGATCGACTACCGAACCATCGTGCTCCTGTTCGGCATGATGGTCCTGGTCGCGCATCTGAGACTGTCGTGGTTCTTTGCGACCGCGGCCCGCGCGGTCGTCGGGTCGGTCCGCCATCCGGCCGCGCTGCTGGTCGCGGTGGTCGCCGCCTCGGGGGTGCTGTCGGCGATGTTCGTCAACGACACCATCTGCCTGGTCTTTACGCCGGTCCTGATCGACATGGCCGCGGTTCGGCGACACAATCCGGTGCCGTATCTGCTCGCCCTGGCGACCGCATCGAACATCGGCAGCGTGGCGACCATCACGGGGAATCCCCAGAACATGCTGATCGGCAGCGTATCGGGCATCAGTTACCGCGCCTTTGCGGGCGCGCTCACCCCGGTTGCCATCGTCGGACTGGCCATCGACGCGGCCGTCATCTGGTGGGTGTTCCGCCGCGATTTGCACGCCGGGCCGTTTACGCAGGAAGCGCAACGCCCGCGGCGTGTGCATCGGGCCATGATGATCAAGGCGCTGTGCGTCGCGGCCCTGGTGATGGGTGGGTTTCTGGCGGGCCTCGATACGGCGATGGTGGCGGCGGGTGGGGCGGCCGTGCTGCTGGTGACGCGGCGAGTGAAGCCGGACAAGGTGTACAGCCGCATCGACTGGGGCCTGCTCGTGCTGTTTGTGGGGCTGTTCGTGGTCGTCGGCGGCGTGGCGGCCGCGGGCATCGATCGCGAGTTCTTCGCGCTGCTCCGGCCCGTTGGCATCGAGTCGGTGTGGGGCCTGAGCGTCGTGGCGGCGCTGCTGTCGAACCTCACCAGCAACGTACCCGCGGTGATGCTGTTCACCCGTCTGATTCCGCAGTTGCCCGATCCGAAGACCTCCTGGATCACACTCGCCATGGCCAGCACGCTGGCAGGCAACCTCACGGTCCTCGGATCGATTGCCAATCTGATCGTGGTGGAGGGCGCCCGGGGCCGCGGCGTGACGATCTCGTTTGTCGAGTATCTGAAAGTGGGCGTACCTGTCACCCTGCTGACCATCGGGTTTGGCATCTGGTGGCTCTCGTGATCTGGCCCGGCGCCAGGGGCGGGAGGGCCACGGCGCGTCCCCGTGGAGTCGCCGGCGTGCGGGGCGCTATACTGCCAATGATGGTGCATCGAGCTCTCATTTCTGGTGTCGCGATTGTCGGTGTCTGCCTGATGGCGGCGCCGGGTCGGGCGCAGACCGCGAAGAAGAAGCCGGCGCCCACGCCGGCGCCCGCGGCCGCCACGATCGAGCCGGCCGAGGTCACGTGTGCGTCGCCGCTGGGCACCGGCGTCAAGACGGGCCGCCTGTTTTGCGATGTGCCGATCGGCCGAACCTCGGGCGACGGCATTCTCGTCACGCTGCCGCCGCACAAGGGCTCGGCGGTGCTCACCTTCGATCTGCACAACCGGCAGACCTATTCGGAAGATCAGGTGAAGGCCAGGCGGTCCTACGCGCGCCTGACCGCGACGGTGGGCGTGATGACGCTCGACAACACGCTGGTGACGCGCGCGATCGTGCAGAACGAATTCAGGACCGATCTCGATCTGTTCGATCGGATTGGCGGCGGAGCGGGGCCGGGCGGGTTGAAGGCCGTCGCGCCGACCGGGTCGGAGCCGGTGCGCGTGGATCTGCCCGAGAAGATCAACGACATCTGCGTGCTCGGCGAAAAACTCTCCGTGCGCCGCCTCGACGCCGACGAGTTGTTTACCGGGCCCGGGCGACCCATTGCGCTCATCAGCAACGTGATGGTCGAATACACGCCGCTGCCCATAAAAAAGGCGCCGGCCAGGAAGCCGGCGCCCATCAGGAAAAAGTAACGCCCCGTTACTTCGCGACGACCGGGGCTTTGGCGGGATCCTTCTTGGCCGGATCCTTTTTCGCCAGACCCATCTTCAGCGAGTCGATCGACACCAGGCTCGGGTCTTCCTTCAAGACGTGCTGGCGGTACAGACGCGCCATCTCGGCGTTGTTCGCCTGCTCGGCCGGCGTCAACTTGCTCGCCTTGCGGGCCTGCATCTGTTCGTCGCGCGTGGTCTTGGCGATGCCACGGCTGTCGAGATCGTGCTGCATCCCGGCCGCCATCGCCACCGGATCCAATTCGAGCGAATGTGCCGTGCTCGAGAGCGGCACGTTCTTGTTGCCCGCGAAGATTTCGTGCCGGCCGTGCTCTTCGTACCACTTCGTGAGCGTGGCCGTCATGTGCATCTTCTCGACAATCTGGCGCCAGCCGATCCCGGTGTTGTAGGCGCAGAACGAGATTTCGCCCATCTGCGTCCCGTACGGGATGATGCACATCTCGGTGCGCCGGAAGTCGTAGTTGAACAGATCCTGGAACCACATGCCGGCCACGAACAGGAACAGGAACCGATCCGACCGGCGGCGGTCGACGTCGGCCTTGGTCCGTCCGTCGCCCACCTTGCCGTAGTCGCGGTTGGTCGCGCCGAACGCCTTGTCGAACCGCGTCATCAGCTGGAACATCGTCAATCTGGACGGGGCGTTGAACGGCTGGTAGTTGCGCGCCAGCGACAACGCCATGCCAAGGGCGGACCAGAATCGGCCGCGAGCCGTGTCGTTGACCAACTGGACGTCGGCGGCCAACTGCCGGCCGTTCACAAACGAGGTGAACGTGGCGCGTTCCTTGGTTTCCTTGTCCACCAGGATCGCGGTCCCGATCCCGCAGTTGGGGTGGCACCCGCAGGCGATATTGCCAAAGGTCTCCTGTTTGTCCCGGATCAGGTCGGCCCAGTCGGTAAAGCTCGACAGGAACGAAATCGGAAACCAGTCGCTCACCGGTTCGCCGATGCCGGTCTGGTTCTTGACGTCGTGCGCCAGATCGGCGAGCGTGTAGCGCTGGGCCGCACGCCGCTCGGGCGTCACCGTTTCGTCGCGGCCCGTGAACGACACCGGCTGGAACGACACGAAGGAAATTTTCTTCGGGTTGTCGAGCGCGAACTCGATGATGCGTCCGACCTGCTCGTTGTTGACGCCATTGATGATGGTCACCACCGGAACGATGTCGATGCCCGCGCTCCACATGTTCTCGATCGCGCGCAGCTTGACGTCGAAGAGGTTCCCGACGTGGCGATGCGAATTGGCGGCGTTGCCGATGCCGTCGAACTGCAGGTACGCGAATCGCAGCCCCGCGTCGGCGGCCTCGCGGCAGAACTCCGGGCTCTTGGCGAATTCGATGCCATTGGTCGCCGCCTGCACGCTGTTGTAGCCCACCTTCTTCGCGTATCGGACCGCGTCGAGGAAGTGCGGCGACATCGTCGGCTCGCCACCGGAAAACTGCACCGACATCTGCCGGCGCGGCTTGATGGTGATCGCGTTGTCGAGCATCGTCTTGACTTCGTTCCACGTCAATTCGTGGACAAAGCCCACCTGATTCGCGTCCGTGAAGCACGGGTCGCACATCATATTGCAGCGGTTCGTGAGGTCGATCGTGAGCACCGCGCCGCGGCCGTGCTTGATGGTGCTGCTGCCATGGTTGTGCAGCGTCTCGTCGTTGTGCGCCGCGATATCGCGACCGGGAAACAGTTCCTCCAGGTGGCGGAACATCGCCGGGTCGGTCGACATCACGTCTTCGAAATGCCCGTGCTTGGGGCAGTCCTTCTCCATCCAGATCTTGCCGTCGCGCTCGACAATGCGGGCCTTGAGTTCGCCCACGTTGTCGGTGAGCAGCACCGACACGTCTTTGACGCCGTCCAGAATCTGCTGGCGCGCCTCGCGCGTGCAGGTCGGGCACAGCGAGTCGGTTTCGCGCGGGACGCCGAGAGGCGGCTTGGTCTTCTCCCACGATTTGAGCAACGGTTTATCCGACCAGATGGGCTTGAACGACGGCCGACGGGCCATGCGGCTCGCCACCGCGTAGCCAGCCCACAGACCCTGCGCGAGGTAGGTCAACCCTGTTTCGAAATATTTCACGGGAGCGTATGCCATGGCTCGTCTCCTCAGTCGGTGTCCAACCCGATCGCCAACGCAGCGGCATGCACGGGATGCGCCCGGATACGCCACCAGCTGACGATCAACTCGCCGTCAGATTATGGTACAACCCGCTGTATTTAAAAGAGTTCCTGCTGTGTTGGCAGAATCGGGCGGTCAACGGGCGCCGGAAGGGTTGAATGGCCGGGGTCCAAGGCCGGATATCATGGCACGGCGTGAACGGGCCGACACGGGGAAGGCGGCCGACACGGGGCACTCGGGCCGACACGGGGCAGGCGGCCGACACGGGGCACTCGGGCCGACAC
>JBAXOX010000062.1:0-24410 GCA_037133015.1 Acidobacteriota bacterium | reverse complement strand
GGCGGCGGCTACGGTTTCCTGCACGACCTGCTCGAGGTGGCCGGCGGCACCAACGTCTTCGCCGACGTCAAGCGAGAATCGCTGCTGGTGTCGACCGAAACCATTTTGAGCCGCGCGCCAGATGTCATCCTGGAACTGCACTACACCGACACGCCGTCTCCCACATTCGTCGAGCGCGAACGCGCGACCTGGAGCGTGCTGTCGGCGGTGCCAGCCGTCAAACACGGGCGCGTCGAATTGCTGTTTGGCGAAGAACTCGTGCTGCCGGGCCCAAGGGTCGTCGTTACCGCCGCCGCGTTCGCCCGCGTCCTGCATCCCTCCCTGATGGGCCGATAGCAGCCCACTCGCAGTTTTTGCAACCTCCGACGTCGCCGCACGTGGCAGATTCTGCCAGCCTCCTGTCGACCATCGGCCGACATGACGATTTCGGCCACAATCCGGCCTGTTTCGTGAGGCGTACGACCCCGCAAGTTGGCCCGACTCTTGAAGATGACGATGGTAGAATGGCCAGTGTGGAAGCGACACACCCGCACGTGACGTACGCCGACTTGCGACGCTGGCCGGAAGACGGCAAGCAACACGAGTTGTACGACGGCGAGGTGCGCGTGGTTCCAGCGCCGAGCAACCTCCATCAAATCATTCAGGCGAACATCCAGGACATTTTGGAGGAGTACCGTAAGGCGTACGGCGGCCGGGTACTCGGTGCGCCACTCGATATCGTCTTCCGGGAAGATACGGTCATCCAACCCGATCTGACGTACCTCGCGGCGCCCTCCTTTCGACTGTTAGACCTCCACAAGCCGATCCGCTTCGCGCCGGATCTGGTAGTTGAAATTCTATCGCCGTCGACATCGACGTGGGATCGCGTCAAGAAGTACGGGGTGTACGCGCGCTACGGCGTGTCGGAGTACTGGGTCGTCGATCCGGGAGACGAAACAGTCGAGATCTTCGCGCTTGGTGACGGCGGGTACGAATTGGCGTGTGCGGGTCGTCGGGCGGGCCACATCCCTTCCGCCACACTGCCGGGGTTGACACTGGATCTCGAGCGGGTGTTCTCGACGCAGTGATCGGCGTCGCCCCTGACCGATGCGCGCTACACGCCCGGTCGCGATCCGGCAACTACGCGAACTCGACCGTCACCGCGTGCGGGATGATGCCAGCCTTGTGGGCCTGGTCGAGCAGCAACTTCACTGCGGCGCGCCCCTGGTCGCCGTACCCCAGCGTCAGATCGTTCACGTACATTCCGACGAATCGATCCGCCTTGTCCCGGTCGAGACCGCGGCCAAACTGCATCGCATAGTCGAGGGCTTCGGCTCGGTGGGTCAGGCCGTAGCTGATGCTCTCGTGGAGCAGCGCGCTCACGGTCTTGATGGTGTCTGACCCCAGATCGCGGCGGATGACGTTGCCGCCGAGCGGCAGCGGCAGGCCGTTGGTCTGGGTGGCCCACCATTCGCCCAGATCGACAATCTTCTTCAGACCCTCGTCGGCATACGTGAGCTGGCCTTCGTGGATGAGCAGGCCGGCAGCCACCTCGCCAGACGCGACGGCTTCCCCAATCTGATCGAACGGCATCACGACCGTGTCAACGTCCGGCCGGTACAGCTTCAGCGCCAGATAGGCCGTGGTCAGCAGGCCGGGCACCGCCACCCGCACACCGTCGAGCAGGTCGGGCCCATCGTTTCTGGCCACCACCACCGGTCCGTAGTTCGACCCCATGCTCGCGCCGTGCGGAAGAAGGATGTAGCGCTGGTGCAAATGCGCGTAGGCATGAATCGATATCGCGGTGACTTCGTATTTCCCGTCGAACGCCGCGCGATTGAGCGTCTCGATATCGGAGAGCACGTGCACGAACTCGAAACCCTTCGTGTCCACGTGGCCTTTCGCCAGCGCGAAAAACATGAAGGCATCGTCGGAATCGGGACTGTGGGCGACATGGATACGCATGGCGGAAGTGTACCATGGCCGAACCCGTCTATCACGACGCGTCGCGGGCATCGACCGCATCGCGCCGGCCCGGGCCGCAACCGAGTCGAGCATCCGTCACGCGACACCCGCATCGCGCAGGTCGAGGACCACGCTGGCCGGCGGGCCGTTTACGCGGGATGTTTGACGATCAGCCCCGACTCCTGAAGCGCTTTCTGGCGTGCGCGCTCTTCGTCGTCTCGCTGTCGGCGATCTTCTTCCGCCTTCTGCCGCCTGGCCCGAGCCGCCTCCCACTGAGCCAACTTCATGATGCCGACGATGGCGAGCGCACCAATGGGCACCCCGGGCGACCGGAACGCCACCGGCGTAAGCTGGCGCACGATGTCGGCGTGGGTGGGCGCGCCCCACGGCATCGGGCCGGTCGGGGCCAGATCTTCGCGCGAAAACAACTGGATGATGGGCGCCAGCGCCACGACTTCGACGTAGTAATTCAATTTGAGGGGCGTCTTGCCGGTGGAGGGCGCCTGGTCGGCCAGGATCCGCTTGATCCGATCGAAGGACATGCCCAGTGCGGCGATATCCGAATCGGCTCCCACTGGCGGCTGCGTGGGCGACGCGGAGCGAGGCCGACCCTCAGAGCGCGGCGTCTGCGCCGCCTGCGGATCGGCCTGCCTGGCGCTCAGCCATGCCGGCTGGAGGCCAATCAGAAGAACGAGCTGGATCGCTAGCGTTCGGCGCATACGGGTTCAGACGAGTGTACTGCCACCGCGGACGGCGGCCAACCCATCCTCGCGCCCTACTGCCCTTTCCACTCCTCATGCCAGGCCATCTGGATGGCCTCGAGCTTCGGCTCGTTTGACGCGTGCGGGTCGTCGGAGAAACCCGTCAACTCGACCACCCGTTGCCGCAGGTCCACGAAGCGGATCTGAAGCGGGTCCATGTCGGGAAACTTCTCGTGGAGCGCGATGCCGATGTCTTCCGAATCGGTCCACTTCACGACTCGGCCTCCTGGCGGTTGCCAGAGGGCGCCCCGATCGCGGGCGCGGCGGCGGACTGGGCCGGCGCGGCCGATGCCGACTTGCCGAGCTGGATCGCGCCGCCTTCCTGCACGTAATTGCGGGTGTACATCGGAATCTCGCACACCACATCGCCGTGCACCACCGCCTGGCATCCCAGCCGCGAGTGGGGCGTCACGCCCCAGGCCGTGTCGAGCCTGTCCACCTCGTCGTCTTGCATCTCGCTCAGGTGTGGCTCGCCCTCGCGGACCACCACGTGACAGGTCGTGCAGGCGCAACTGCCACCGCAGGCATGTTCGAGCGGGATATCGAAGTGCTTGGCGATGTCGAGCAACGAGCCGGGTTCGCCGTGATGCGAATAGGGCAACGTCGCCAGATCGACATCAATGGTCCTCTCGGCGCCGTCGATGATAAACGTGACTTTCGGCATAGGTTTCTTCGTCTGGCTCAGCGCCCGTTCGCGGCGACCTCGTCGGCAGTGCGGCCGGCCAACGCCGCCTGGACGGTCCAGTTCATCACCACTTCGGCCAGATGGCGGGTGAGGTCGTTGAGCGCCTGCGACTTGGACTGCAGTAACTGGCGGTCGGAGGTGGTCATCGCCGCCGTCACGTCGGCCAGCGCGGCGCGGATCGAGGCCACTTCCGAGGCGGACAACTGCGCCGAGGCAATCTGATCGAAATCCGGCCGCCGCAGCGTCTTGTCGGTCGCCTGCGCAATCGACTCGGCCTCGTTGCGCACTTCGATGAGCATGCGGGCTTCGACGTCTTCCTGGGCGTGCTCGAACGAGTCGATCAACATGCGCTCGACTTGCTCATCGGTCAGCCCGTAGGACGGCTTCACCTCGATGGCCTGTTCGATGTTGGTGCGCAACTCGCGGGCGTACACGCTGAGGATCCCGTTCGCGTCGATCTGGAACCTCACCTGCACGCGGGGCAACCCAGCCGGCATCGGCGGAATGCCCCGCAGCTTGAAGCGTCCGAGCGAACGGTTGTCG
Organism: Acidobacteriota bacterium; assembly: GCA_037133015.1. GTDB lineage: Bacteria > Acidobacteriota > Vicinamibacteria > Vicinamibacterales > JAKQTR01 > JBAXOX01. Next base: position 20,477 of record JBAXOX010000062.1, on the reverse strand, counting down.
GCCGCCATTTCCCGCTCGCCCTGCAGGATGTGAATGTCCACGGCGGTCTGGCTGTCGACAAACGTGGTGAACATCTCGCTGCCGCTGGCCGGAATCGTCGAGTTTCGCAGGATGATCTTCGAGACGATGCCGCCCATCGTCTCGATGCCCAGCGACAGGGGCGTCACATCCAGCAAAAGCATTTCGCGCCGGCCGCTCACCAGAATGTCGGCCTGCACAGCCGCGCCGAGCGCCACGACCTCGTCGGGATTCAAATCCGAGTGCGGCGTCCGGCCGAACAATCGCTCCACCTGGCGGCGCACCATCGGAATGCGCGTCGATCCGCCCACCAGCACGACCTCGTCAACCTGGCCCGGTGTGAGCCCGGCATCCTCGAGCGCGGCCCGGCACGGGTGCAGCGTCTTGTCGACCACCGGGGCAATCAGCGTTTCGAATTCCGCCCGCGTGATGTGGCGCCGGTAGGGTTCCGCGCGCCCGGCCAGCGGGTGCGGATCGACCACGATGTCGGCCTGATCGAACTCCGACAGATCCCACTTCGCCTGGATCACGGCCTTGCGAATCGCCTGCACCGCCTGGCCGGAGGTGGCAGGGTCCACGCCCAGCTCGGTCGCGATCTGTTCGACCAGCAGGCGGTCGATGTCGTCGCCACCCAGGTGGGTGTCGCCGTTGGTCGAGAGCACCTGAAACACCCCGTCTTCCACCTTGAGGATCGAGATGTCGAACGTGCCGCCGCCAAGGTCGTAGACCGCGATGACGCCCTGATGGCGCTTGTCGAGCCCGTAGGCGAGACAGGCCGCAGTCGGCTCGTTGATGATGCGGAGCACCTCGAGGCCCGCCAACCGGCCGGCGTCGCGGGTGGCGGTGCGTTGCGCATCGTTGAAATACGCGGGCACGGTGATGACGGCGTGGTCGACCTCGGGATCGAAATCGCCCTCGCCGGTAAAGACCGCCTCGGCGCGATGCTTGAGCTCCCGCAGGATGAAGCCCGAGATCTCGGGCGGCGTAAACTGGCGATCGCCGAGGTGGATGCGGACCACGCCGCCGGCTTCGCCGCTCACCTTGAACGGGAACCAGCGCGATTCGCCCGCGACGTCTTCGATTCCGCGACCCATGAAGCGCTTGACCGAATAGACCGTTCGCGCCGGGTCGGTCAGCAGGCGCCGCTGGGCCTCCCGGCCGACCACGATCGCATCGTGGTCGCCCGCCGACACGATCGAAGGAAGCAGCGACGTCCCGGTCTGGTCGGTGAGCACAATCGGCACGCCGTTTTGCACAATCGCCACGAGGCTGTTGGTGGTGCCGAGATCGATGCCGACGACTTTGCTCATGCGCGAGCCGCCTGGTCGCTGCCCATCTCGCGCCGGACCGTCGCGATCAGGTTCGTCAGATAGGTGCGCTCAATCAGCAGCGCGCGCAGCGCCCCGAGCGTCTCGTGCCGGGCGCGATGGTCCACCCGATCGACGTCGGCGTCGTGCTGCCGCATCAACGCGTTCAACTGGCGCTCGTGCGCGTCGAGATTCGCCTGAATCGGCGTGCGGGCCGCCTCAAGCCTGGCGACCACTTCGGCCTCCGGGGCCCCGTCGGCGCGCAACTGCTGGATCGTTTCGAGTTGCTCGTTGAGCTCGAAGACTTCCTCGAGCAGTTGGGGCGGCACCTGGGTCGTCGCCTCGTGCGTCTCCTTGGGCGCAAAGCCCTCCAGCTTCAGGAGGTACTCGAGGCGCTCGACCGGCCCGCGCAGCGTGCGGAACGCATCGTTGAGGTACGACGACCGCTCCAGGCTCGCCAGCCGCTCGGTCGAGCTCGAGTTATAGAAGTAGTCGGGATGGAACTGCCGGCTGAACGCCCGAAACCGCTGCTCCAGGTCGCGCTCGTCGATCTGCAGCCGCCGCGGCAGGCCGAAGAACCGGAAGTAGTCGCCGTGCCGGCCCAGCGTGAGAATCCGGTCGCAGCGCGGGCAGAAATGGACGTCGACCGGCGCCTGCGATCCGCAATGCTTGCAGGGCTGAATGGTGACGGCTGATGTGTCGGGCTGCATACCGCTCCCGTGTGTGTTTGGGGGGATGCGCCTTGCAGGCGGCCCCTAGAAACGAGGCCGCCTCGCCGGTTGGCCGGCGAGGCGCCCCATGCTCGGACAGACGTGGAGGCCTAGTCTAGCCTGCCCGAACACCTCGATGGGCCAGCACGCGCCAGCCGGCCCCAGAACTGGTCAGACCGTAAACGAACTCCCGCATCCGCAGCTGCCCTTCGCGTTCGGATTGATGAAGTGCAGCCCCTTGCCCATCAGCGCCGTGTCGTAGTCGAGTGTCGTCCCGGCCAGGTAGAGAAGACTCTTCTGATCGACAAACACCTTGGTCGCGCCGGGCCCCTCGAACACGTCGTCACCAACCCGGGCCTGCTGTTCCCAGCTGAACGTGTAGCTCAATCCCGAGCACCCGCCGCCCTTGATGCCGACGCGAAGCCCGCCTTCCGTGATGCCCTGCTTGGTCATCAGTTTCTGGATGTGGCGGGCGGCCGCCTCCGAAATCTCAATCGCCAGATGAGTCGCCATGCGTGTCACCCCGCCGCCTGTTTGCGTTTGAAGTCGGCGATGGCCGCCTTGATGGCGTCCTCCGCCAGCACCGAACAGTGTACCTTCACCGGGGGCAGGGCCAACTCCGCGACGATGTCGGTGTTCTTGATCGCCAGGGCCTCGTCAACCGTCTTGCCTTTGAGCCACTCGGTCGCCAGGCTCGAACTGGCGATGGCCGACCCGCAGCCGAACGTCTTGAACTTCGCTTCGTCGATCACGCCGGTCGTCGGATTCACGCGCACCTGCAGCTTCATCACGTCGCCGCACTCGGGCGCGCCCACCAATCCCGTCCCGACCGTCGCGTCCTCTTTCGGCAACGACCCGACATTGCGGGGGTGATTGAAGTGATCGACTACCTTGTCTGAATACGCCATCGTCGTCTCTCCGTCCGCTATCCCATGCCGTTGCGGTTCGACCCCACTCTCGCGCCAGGGCGCCAGAGCGCTCGCGCGCTAGTGCGCCTGCCACTGCATCGTCGACAAATCGACGCCATCCTTGACCATCTCGTACAGGGGCGACATCTCGCGAAGTTTGCGCACCACGCCTACCAGTTTGTCGGCCACGTAGTCGACTTCTTCCTCGGTGTTGAACCGGCCGAGGCCGAAGCGAATCGACGAGTGCGCCATTTCGTCACCCGCGCCCAACGCCTTGAGCACGTACGACGGCTCGAGGCTCGCCGAAGTGCAGGCGGAGCCCGAAGACACCGCCACGTCGTTGATCCCCATCAGCAGCGACTCGCCTTCGACATACGCGAAGCTGATGTTCAGACTGCCGGGGAGCCGATGTTCCATCGAGCCGTTGATGGACAGGTGGTCGAGGTGACGGTGGAGCGCCTGGCTGAGACGGTCGCGGAGCCCTCGCGCGTGGGCCGCGTCGGCCGCCATCTCCAGCCGGCACAACTCGGCGGCCTTTCCGAAGCCGGCGATGCCCGGCACGTTGAGTGTGCCCGAGCGCATGCCGCGCTCGTGCCCGCCTCCTTCGATGATGGGCGTCAGCAGCACGCGCGGGTTGCGGCGCCGCACGTAGAGCGCCCCCACGCCTTTCGGGCCGTACATCTTGTGGGCGCTGATCGACGCCATGTGCACGTTGGCCGCCATCACGTCGAACGGCACCTTGCCCACCGCTTGCACGGCGTCGGTGTGGAACAGCATGCCCCGTTCTTTCGCGATCGCGCCGATCTCGGCAATCGGCTGAAGCACACCGATTTCGTTGTTCGCCGTCATGATCGTGATGAGCGTGGTCTTGTCGGTGACGGCCGCGCGCAGCTGGTCCAGATCGACCAGGCCATCCTTCCCGACCGGCAGGTACGTCACCCGGAAGCCCTCCTTCTCGAGGCGCTTGCAGGTGTCGATGACAGCCTTGTGCTCGGTGACCGCGGTGATGATGTGGTCGCCCTTCTCGCGGTACATCAAGGCCGCGCCCCGAATCGCGAGGTTGTCGGACTCGGTGGCCCCGCTGGTGAAAACGATCTCCTTGGCGGTCGCGCCGATCAGGTCGGCCACCTGCTTGCGGGCCAGCTCGACGGCCTCTTCGGCTTCCCAGCCGTACTGGTGATTGCGGCTCGCCGCGTTGCCGAACTGCTCGCGAAAATACGGCAGCATCACGTCCAGCACGCGCGGGTCCACCGGCGTGGTGGCATGATTGTCAAAATAGATCGGGAACTTCAACATACGCGATTCCACCTTAGTGCTTCGGCCCATAGCGTCGTGTGCTGGAGCCATCCCGGCGACCCGGTCCATCGCTTCGTCCGGCGCGAAATCCTCTTCCGAAACCTGGCGGACCAACCCGATCGTGAGCCGCACGGCTCATGACCGGCTGCCGTGCACCAGCACCTGGGCCGGCGGCGCCAATCTTCCAGGCACCATGACGTCGTTGGCCAGCGCCAGGACCGTTGTCCCCTTCAACGCCGACACGATAATTTCGCGGATCTTCCACAACGGATCGCGAACATTGCATTTGGCGAACTGGCCGCACCGATCTGCGTGCGCCGAACAGGCCGTCACCGCGACCGGTCCGTCGATGGCCTGAATGACGTCGGCGATCGAAATGCCCGACGCGGCCCGGGCCAACTGATAGCCCCCGTGGGTTCCCTGCTGGGAGGTGAGCAGGCCCCGACGGGTCAGCCGCTGCAGCACCTTCGCCATCAGTTCCACCGGAATATCAAACAGTTCCGCGATTTCGCGTGCGCTTGACGACCCCGTTTTCACCGTGAGGTGCGTGACGGCAATCAACGCGTAGTCGGCTTTCTTTGACAGTCTCAACATAGCAGTTCGCCCAAATGCGACCTCGACAGTCCTATATTAGATCGTCATATACGACCAGTCAAGGCCTATATTGAAATCGCGTGGTCGGCCGCGCACAACCGGGGGCGCGGTCCCGGGATGTTTAGTAGCGAGGAATGGTCGGATCGACCTTGAGGCTCCAGGCGTCGATGCCGCCGGTCAGGTTGCGCACGCGGAGAAATCCGGCGCTCCGCAGAAGCGCGGTCGCCTGACCGCTTCGGATGCCGTGGTGGCAATAGACGACCGTCTCAGCGTCGGGGTCGAGTTCGCCTTGCCGCGAGACCAACTCCCCGAGCGGCACCAGCACCGCGCCGCGGATTCTGGCGATCTGGAACTCGTGCGGTTCGCGCACGTCGAGCAGGCACAACGCGGCGCCCGCTGCGATCCGTTCCTGGAGGCCGGCCGGGCTGATGCTGAAATCGACATCGACCGGACCGGTTGCCTGCGACTCGTGTTGACGCGCGGTCGAACTGGTTCCGCAAAACGCCTCGTAGTCGATGAGCGCGCGAATCGTCGGATGCTCGCCGCAGACGGGACAATCGGGATCCTTGCGCAGCTTCAGTTCCTGGAACCGCGATCGCAGCGCGTCGTACACCAGCAGGCGGCCGACCAACGGTTCGCCGATTCCGGCAATCAGCTTGATGGCTTCGGTGGCCTGGATCGTCCCAATCAGACCGGGCAGCACGCCGAGCACGCCGGCCTCGGCGCAGGAGGGCACCAGTCCGGCTGGGGGAGGCTCGGGATACAGGCAGCGATAGCACGGGCCGTTCTCGACGGCAAACACCGAGGCCTGGCCATCGAAGCGAAAGATCGCCCCATAAGCGTTCGGCTTTCCCGTCATCACGCAGGCGTCATTGATCAGGTACCGCGCCGGGAAGTTGTCGGTGCCGTCGATCACCACGTCGTACTCATCCAGCACCGCCAGCGCATTGGCCGACGACAACGCGCCTTGGTGGAGCCGAATCTCGACTTCCGGATTGGCGGCGGCAAGGCGGTCGCGGGCCGACGCCAGCTTCGACCGCCCGATGTCCGGGGTGCCGTGCAGGATCTGACGGTGCAGGTTGCTGAGTTCGACGGCATCGAAATCGACCAACCCGATCGTTCCGATTCCCGCCGCCGCCAGATACAGGGCTGCGGGCGATCCGAGGCCGCCGGCCCCGACCACGATCACGCGGCCGCGTTTGAGCCGCCGTTGGCCGTCGATGCCCAACTCGGGAAGGATCACTTGGCGGCCGTATCTGGCGATCTCGGCCCGACTCAGGTCTGGAAGCGCACGCATGACAGAAAGAATACAGGAGGGCGCGCCAAAGAGGTAAGGCGCACGCGCCGTGCCGGCCGATTAGGGCAGCGGCGCCGACGCCACTCTGAACCCGACGCTGTAGCCATACGTGTCGGGCGGCACCGGATGCCGGTTCGCGCATCGCAACATCCGCGGATCGGCGCAGGTCCACGCGCCGCCGCGCAGCAGGCGCTGCGACCCGGACCCCGGGCCGCGAGGGTTCGCACTGTCGCTGACGGTGTAGTAGTCGGGCCGGTACCAATCGGCGACCCACGTCCACACGTTGCCGGCGGCGTCGAACACGCCGTACCCGTTGGGCGGGAACGACCTGGTCGCGCGAGTGCCTGGGCTGGCGCCGATCGGCTGATCAAGCAGATACGCGGCATCCGACGGATCGATGTCGTCGCCCCAGGGGTAGCGCTTCCCATCCAGTCCGCCGCGCGCCGCTTTTTCCGACTCGGCCTCGGTCGGCAGCCGGAACCCTCGTCCGGTCTCGTGCTTGAGCCAGCGGCAGTACTCGCTGGCATCCTCGTAGGTGACCAGCACCACGGGATGATCGTCTTTCCCGGCCGGCGGTTCCGATCCCGACCAGCAGTAGGGGGCGGCCAGTTCGCGGAATCGGTTATCCGGAGCGAAGGGTGCAATGGCCGGCAGTTCCCAGATGGCCGGTGCTCTGCGATCGGTCGCCTGGACGAATCGGGCGTACTCGCCCTGTGTGACCGGGCACGCGCCGATCAGGAACTCGTCGATCGTCACCATGTGGGTGGGGCGTTCGCGAGCGTCGGCATCGCCTTCGCCGCCCCCCATCAGGAAGGGACCGGCGGGGATCCGAACCAGCTCCGGAATGCGATCGGTCATGGGCGACGAAAAGTATAGATCGAGAAGCCCGGCGGCCGACACGGTGTGGTCTGTCCTGCCTGCCGTCCAACGCCTGCATGGATGCGCGCCATATCGGGTACACTCTTGATTCCCTCGCTGACGCATTTCCGGAGGCTCACATGCACATTCCCCGCTTCGCCATGGAACGGATGCAGTCCACCTACGAAAACCTGGTGGACTATAACTTGTCGGAAAGCGGCGTCCATCCGATGCGGGTGGACGAACTGGTCGACGACCCCGCGGACCGCGAGGCGCTGCTCGCGCAGGAGCTCCTCTACACCCAGTCGAACGGCACGATCGAATTGCGCGAACGGATTGCGGCGCTGTATCCGGGCGCCACCGCCGACCACGTGCAGGTGACCAATGGCGGCTCTGAAGCCAACTTCGTCACGATGTGGCACCTGGTCGAACCGGGCGATCAGATCGTGATGATGGTGCCCAACTACGGTCAAACGATCGGACTGGCCGAAGGCTTTGGCGGCGAACTGCGCCCCTGGCCGCTGCGCCTGACCGACAACGGCCGGCGCTGGGTCGTGGATCTCGACCATCTGCGGACCCTGGTGACGCCCAAGACCCGGATGATCGTCATCTGCAACCCGAACAATCCGACTGGCGCACGCATCGGCGCCGCCGACCTCGACGGCATCTGCCGGATCGCAGAAACGGTGGGCGCCTGGGTGCTGGCCGACGAAATCTACCGGGGCGCCGAACTCGACGGCGTCGAAACGGCGTCGGTCTGGGGGCGCTACCAGCGCGTCATCGTCACCAGCGGGTTGTCGAAGGCCTACGGCCTCCCCGGATTGCGCATCGGCTGGATCGTCAGCGCCCCGCCGGTGGTCGCCGCCACGTGGGCGTACCACGACTACACCACGATCAGTCCCGGCGCGCTCAGCGACCGGCTGGCCCGGTACGCCCTCCAACCCGCGGTCCGCGCCCGCATCCTGCAACGGACCCGACGCATCCTGACGGCGAACGTGCCGGTGATGACCGACTGGCTCGATGCGCACCGCGACAGGTTCTCGTACGCGATGCCCGAGGCGGGCGCGATTGTCTACGCGAAATACAACGACCCGATCAACTCTCTGGATCTGGTCAACCGGCTTCGCGAACAGAAAAGCGTGCTGATTGTGCCGGGCGATCATTTCGGCATGGACGGCTACCTGCGGATTGGGTTTGGCAGCGACGTCCGGTACCTGCGCGACGGACTCGACCGGCTCGCCGACCTGCTTCGGAGTGTGGCCCCGCTCCAGGGCCAGTAGCGAGGGCGCGATGGTCTATCTCGATCTCGTCCTGGTCGGGTTCGGGCACGTCGGCCGCCGATTTGCGCGGTTGCTGCAGGAAAAAAACGTCCGGCTGCGCGGCGAATACGGGATCAGCTGGCGCGTGGTGGGCATCGCCACCAGCGGCCACGGCACCGCGTTCGATGCCCGCGGCCTCGATCTCGAAAAGGCGATCAAGCTGCGCGACGCCGGTCTGTCGATCGGCCAGCTCGCCGAGCCCGATGCGGTGCGGGGGCTCGGGCCCGAGGCATCAGGCCTGGCGCTCATCAAACACGCCACTGCCGAAACCAAACGGCGCCAACTCCAGCAACTCGTCGTGGTCGAAACCACGCTGCTCGACATCAAGGCCGGACAGCCAGCCGTCAATCACGCGGCCTCGGCTCTACGCGGGGGCGCGCATGTGGTCACCGCGAACAAGGGGCCTGTCGCGTTCGCCTATCGCGAACTCGACGGGGCCGCGGCGCTGGCGCGCAGGCGATTCCTGTTCGAAGGCGCCGTCATGGACGGGGTGCCCATCTTCAATCTGGTCCGCGAAACCCTACCTGCCGCCGAGATCGAGGGGTTCCGGGGCGTCATCAACAGCACGACCAACTTCATCCTCACCGAGATGGAGAACGGACGCCGCTACGAGGATGCGCTGGCCGACATGCAGCAGGCCGGCATCGCCGAAGCCGACCCGTCGCTCGACGTCGATGGCTGGGATGCCGCCGCCAAGACAGCGGCGCTCATCAACGTCCTGATGCGGGGCTCGGTGACCCCGCACGGAATCGACCGCCAGGGGATCGCCTCCATTACGCCCGAGCAGATGCGCGACGCCATGGCGCGCGGCAAACGGCTGCGGCTGCTGGCCTTCGCCGACAGGCGCGACGGCCAGATTCTGGGCCGCGTGGCGCCGGTCGAACTCGACGCGCACGACCCGCTCGCGCAGTTGACCGGCATGCAGAACCTGCTCGTGCTCAAGACCGACGTGCTGGGCGAGGTGGGCATCCACCAACTCGACGGCGGCCTCACGCACACCGCCTACGCGCTGCTCTCCGATCTGGTCGCCATCGCGCGCGGCACACGAGAGGAATGACGTGCAGGCGACGGTGTTTTCCGGCGCGAGTTGAATGGCCTGCGAACGGGTGAAAGGGTTCCTTTCACAGGCCGGCGTACAGGTGAGGTTGCGGGACGTGGATCAGGACCCCGCCGCCTACGACGAACTGCTCGCACGCGGGTGGCGCTCGGTGCCCATCACCCTGCTCGGAGACGCCGTGGTGCGCGGGTTCGACCCGGTGGCGCTGCAGGCAGCGATCGATCGAATGCGGGCGTCCGGGTCGGACGCGTGAGATGATTGATCCGGTTGAAGGCGACCTCGTGACGGGTGCGCCTCGAGGAGAAGTGCCCATGCCGCTCGAAGTTGCGCAAATCCGCCGCCACGTCCAGTCGCGCCTTGCTGATGTGAAACGGGCTGCCGAAGCGCGTCGCGATCGCGTGGCCGCTGCCGAGCGCGCCTACACGGCGTTTCTGTCGAACGTCGCCATTCCCACCTTCACCACATTTGCCCAGGCGCTGACCGCCGAGAACCATCCGTATCGGGTGACCACCCCCGGCACTGCGGTCCGATTGGAATCGGAACGGTCGAACCGTACCTTCGTCGATCTCCACCTCGATACGTCGCTCCCGGTGCCCGCCGTGATCGCCGAGGTCAGCCGCCAACGGGGCAGCCGGGTAGCCACCGACGAGCACCCGATCGCCGAAGGCGTCGCCATCGACGCGACCACCGACGAGCACGTGCTGGAATTCCTGCTCGAACTCGTCGCCGACCTGGTGGAGCGATAGGCTCGGGGGAGCCGGCTGGTTGCCCGGACTCGGGCACGCGATCAGAGGGAAGGCGCCCGGATCGCCACGCGCGAGACGCAGCGCGCGACACGCGAGACTATCGGGGGTGTGTGCGCGTTGAGCTACGCACCGAAAAGGGATGCCGCGTGGGGCGAATGCAGACGGACCTGCACCACGGGCTGCTAGGCCAGTCGCTCGACAAAGGACGTGTCGATGCCCTCCCGGCGCAACTGTTCGACAAACGCCGGGCGATCGCTGGCCTTGCGGTACGCTTCCCGGGCTTCCACCGCGCCGCTCTGGACAAAGGCAAGCAGCGCGTCGTTCATCGGTACCATGCCGTGCTTGCGGCCAGAGTCGAGCGCGAACGGCAGCTGAGACACTTTGCCCTCGGCAATGATCGCCGCCACCGATGAGGTGTTGAAGAGCACTTCGCGGGCCGCCACGCGCCCGCCGCCAGCCTTGCGCAACAGCACTTGCGCGATCGCGCCACGCAAACACTCCGAGAGGGCCAGCGCGGCGTGTGCCTGCCCCTCGTAGGGGACCGACTCGATCAGCCGAGCCAGCGCCCCGCTCGTCGACGGTGACGTCACCGTCGCCAGCACGAGGTGGCCCGAACCCGCAGCGTCGAGAGCCAGCGCCACGAGCTCCGGCGTCTTGACGTCGTCGATCACCAGCACGTCTGGGTTTTCGCGAAGGGCCGCCCGCGCGTGCGACAGCATGAGGTCGGGCTCGCTGCGCACCTCCCGCTGGCTGACGATGGCCTTACGGTTCTCGTGAAGGAACTTGATTTCGGTCTCGAGGCTGATGAGATAGCCGGCCCGCGTCCGGTTGATCAGGTCCACCAGCGCGGAAATCAGGGTCGACTTTCCGCTCATCCGAGGCCCCGCCACCAGGATAAGGCCGTCGCCTTCGGCGCACAGCGTCTGAATGTCGCGCGACAGGCCCAGTTGGTCGGCAGAAATCACTCGCGTGGGAATCAGCCGGAACACCGCGCCCGGCCCCCGCTGGTCGCGGAAACTCAGACACCGCACGCGCCCCACGTCCGCCAAATCGCACACCCACTCGGCGTTGGTGCCGCCCACCAGCGCCTCGCGGCTCAAACCTGGCGCCAGTTCGAGAATCAGCGCCTCGACGTCGGCAGCGCCGAGCGGCGCCTCGTTCTCAAGCGGCATCACGTCGTCGTCCAGCCGTATCGTGGGCCGCGACTCGGCCATCAGGTAGAGCGACGAGGCTCCTCTGGCGGCGGCGGTGCGGAGCAGACGGCCGATGCCGAGGTACTTGGGCGAAGAGGCCGGCGTCAGTCGGGACAGATCCGGACGAATCGGGCTGCGGGCAAGCGGCAGCACGACGCCAGCCTGCGCGTCGCGCGGCGCGGAGGTCTGGTGTGGCGCAGAGGTCTGGTGTGGCGAAGAGGTCTGGCGTGGCGCAGGAACCGGCGGCGCAACAACCCTCGCCGGCGCCATCCGAGGCCTGGCGGTCTGCGGGTTGGTCGTCTGGGGGCTGGCTGGCTGGGCCGCAACTGGCTGGCTGGGCGCGGCCTGCGGGTCGGTCGCGATCGCCAGCGGCTGTCCGACCGCGGCGGGCGGATCGACGGGAAGATCGCGTTGCGGCTGCGGTGCGCCCTGAGCGCCACGCTGTCGGCGCAACTCAATCCAGATATCGTCTCCCCCGCGCGCGGCGACCAGCGTAAAGCGGTCGCCCGGCACCGCGGGAAGCGTCATTTCTTTTTCGACGGCGCCAACGTCTCGCAACGCGCGCTGGTCGTCGACCGAGAGCAGGGCCGTGAGCACGTTGCCCATCGCCTCGACCGACAGCGGCCGCTCGGACAGGTTGGACGGACCAGACGGCGACAGCACAAACGGCCGCTCGCCGACGTGCATCACCAGCCCGTCTCCGTTCGACCTGAGGACCGCCGCGATGAGAGATTCGATAAGCGACACGTGTCGTTCCCGGGCACCAGAGCCTACTCCCCAAGCTTGTCGGCCGAATCAGCAGCCAACATTAGGACTTCGGATCGGGAACAGGCGATCCCGCCAGATAGACGCGCACCATCTCGACGACCTTGATCCCTCTGGTCTGGTACGGCGGCACGATGCGTTCGGTTCTCAGATACTGGAGCAAGCCGGCATCCGCGTAGTCGGGCGGCCCGACCCCATCGATTGAGCCTAGGGCCTCGCCGAGGCCCTCGATCGTCATCACGTCGACTCGAATGGTCCGGGGCCACGTCAGGCCCCAGGCTCGAACCGTCCGCCGTACGGCGTGGGTCCGAAACCGGACGAACACCTCGTTGCTGATAAACGCGTAGCCCGCATCGGTTCGGCTCGCCGGCGCGTCCTCGACCCTGATGTGCGAGACAGCCTCGATCGTTTCAAGCGCGCCGATGAGCGTCGCGGTGAACGCCCCTTCCTCGGTCCATCCGGATGCGTCGATTTGCATGACACCTGCCTGCCCGGTTCGCGTGGCTTCAACCCGTCGCCATTCTACCTGCCTCCGGCTGGCTCCGAAGGCTTCATCACCCACGACGACCGCCCCGCCACCGCGGCGCTGGTGCTTGCGCTCCACCTGCTCCGGCCAGAGCGGAGGTCGCCACTCGGGGCGGCCGCTACACGCGTTGCCGGCATCAACACCAGTTGCCAGGCGTCCGCCAGCCGTGGCCACACCGTGGTCAACACACTTGCGGCCGGCGCAACCGAACGGTAGGGTACCCGACAGGGGGATGCTTCATGATGCGTAAGGTCGCGATACTGTTGATGGTCGGCGTGCTTGCCGGCCCGTCCATCTTGCTGGCGGCGCCGCCACCACTGCCGACGCCCGAGTCGGTTCTGGGATTCAAACCGGGGGCCGACAACAAGCTGGCGACCTACGATCAGGCTATCACCTACCTCAAGAAACTCGCCGCGGCCAGTTCGTCCATCCGACTGGTCGAAGCCGGCAAGACGACCAGCGGGCGTGTGATGTACTTCGCGCTCATCTCGAATCCGGCGAACCTCGACCGGGTCGATCGCTACCGCGACATCGCCCAGCGGCTGGCGCATCCCCAGGGACTGACGGAGGCGGACGCACGCCGCCTTGCGCGCGAGGGCAAGGCGTTCGTGCATCTGGACGGCGGCTGCCACGCCACCGAAGTGGCGGGCGCGCAAATGACCCTGCAACTGGCCTACGACCTGGTCGCGCGAGCCGCCGATCCCGGCATCAAAGACATCCTCGACAACGACATCGTCATGCTCTGGCCGACGATGAATCCCGACGGCCAGCAGATGGTGGGCGAATGGCTCGCGAGAAACGCCGGCACGCCGTACGCAGAGTCGGGCCTGCCCCGCCTCTATCAGGAGTACGTCGGCCACGACAACAACCGCGATGCGTACATGCTCAACATGATCGAGTCGCGCGTGATGGAACACTTCTGGCGCCAGTGGGAGCCGAACATCATCTACGTGTTCCATCAGTCGTCGCCCTTTCCGACGCGCATCTGGCTGCCGCCGTTTTCGGAGCCGATCGCCCCCGACGCCCCGCCGGTGGTGTCGCGCGAAATCAACATGATCGGAATGGCCATCGCGAAGAGTCTCGAAGAACGCGGGCAGGTCGGCGCCACGCACATGGGCCTGGCGTTCGACGCGTGGTACCCCGGCTACGCCGACTACGCGCCGGTGTTCAAGAACATCCCGGCGTTCTGGACAGAAACGGCCGGCAGCATGGCCGCGCCGCGCGAGTACACACCCGCCGACTTTCCCGAGGACTATCGCGACCTGCGGCCGCAGAGCCTGTACGCCAGCCCGTGGGCAGGCGGCTGGTGGCGGCTGGGTGATGCGGTGGCGTACAACGAGACGGCGGCCATCGCGACGCTCGAATTCGCGGCGAAGTACCGCGAGTCGCTGCTCTACAACCGCTACCGGGCCGGAAGGGACCAGATCGAGGCGGGCCGCAAGACCGCGCCCTACGCCTACATGATTCCGCAGGATCAGCGCGATCCGGTGGCCGCGGTCGAACTGCTCCGGCGCTTGGCGTTTGGCGGCGTGCGCGTCTGGCAGTTGACCTCGCCGGTCACCGTCGAGAAGACGACCTATCCGTCCGGCACGTGGGTGGTACCCGCCGATCAGGAATTCGGTGCCATGGCGCGCGAACTGCTCAGCGTGCAGAAATATCCCGATTTGCGCCAGTTCCCGGGCGGCCCGCCGCTCAGGCCCTACGACGCGGCCGGCTGGACGCTGCCATTGCAGATGGGCGTGAACGTCGCATCGCTGATGAGCCCCATCTCTGACAGCATGCGCGCCACGATGAAGGTGCTTGGCGAGGCGCCCGCTCCGACGGCGAAGCCCACCGCCTACAACATGTCGGCCGCGACCGATCCGGCGCCATTCGACAGCGTGCCCGGCATCGGGTTCAATTCCAACGCGACGGCCGCCGCCATCGTCCCGCGCGCCGGCACCATTTCCGGCAGCGGCGCGACCCTCGCCGTCGATCCGGCTCAGAACAACGCCTTCCGGGCCATCACACGGGCGTGGAAACTCGGCGCGGGTGTTCAGGTGGTGAACGGTGCGGCCGGGTCGGGCGGGCGTTACCTCATCACCGGTCTGCCGGAGGCGGCCCAGGTCGACATCGTCACGTCGCTGGCCCTGACTGCCGAACGAACCTCGGCCGCGGGCCTCGTGATCAGGAAGCCGCGCATCGGACTCTATCAGCCCTGGTCCGGCAGCATGGACGAGGGCTGGACGCGGTGGCTGCTCGAACAATACGGTTTCGACGTGATCACCCTGCATCCGGAGGACTTCAAGACGCCGCTGCGCGACAAGGTCGACACACTCATCCTCGCCGACGACGCGCGTATTCCTCTTGAGGGTGGCGTCGCGTCTGGCGCACGCGGCGAGATGGGGCCGCCGGCTTCGACCTCGGCCGGAGGACCGGCTGGAGGCCGCGGACAGAGCGGACGCGGCGGGGCGGGCCGATCGGTGCGACCCGAATACGCCTACGCGCTCACCGCGGCGGATCTGCGGGGCTTCGAGCAGTTTGTCCGCGATGGCGGCACGCTAATCTGCTTCAATTCGGCAAGCCGGTTCGCCATTCAGCAGTTCAAACTGCCGGTCAGAAACCTCTCCGAGGGACTGAAGCCGGAGGAGTTCTTTCTGCGCGGGTCGATCGTCAGCGTGAAAACGGACACCACGCACCCGGTGATGGCGGGCATGCCCGAGACGGCGGCGGTGTTTGTGGACGGCAGTCCGGTCTTCGAACCACAGGTCGGATTCAAGGGCACGATTCTCGCGAAGTACGCCGACATTGGGTCGCCGCTGGAGTCGGGCTATCTGATTGGCGAGAAGTACCTGCAGGGCCGGGCCGCCGCGCTCGACGTCGAACTGGGCCGCGGCCATGTCGTGCTCATCGGCTTCAGGCCGCAATGGCGCGGCCAGCCGCACGCGACGTTCCGTGTGGTCTTCAACGCGGCGATGTACGTGAGGTAGGCCGGCATCAGGCCAAGGGCCGCGCCTGCCTACGCCTGCAAGGCCGTGACGATGTCTTCGGGCCGGTCGACGATGATGTCGTCGGCCCGAAACGATGCCGGGTCGATGCGTCGAAATCCGAATCCGTAACGCGCGATGCACGACCGGACGCCGGCGGCCCTGGCGGTGGCCAGGTCCACGTCCGAATCGCCGATCATCCAGGTGCCAGCTTCGGCGACGCCGTGCCTGTTCATCAGGGCGCGGAGGCCTTCGGGTTCCGGCTTGCGGGGATGCGGTCCGTCGCCGAACACGCAGTCGTCGAAAAACCGGTCGAGGCCCGCGTAGCTCATGATGCGGCGGGTCGCCGGTTCGGATTTATTGGTGAGCATCGCCAACTGGTGCGTGCGACTCAACACCGAAAGCGTTTCCAGCATCCCGACGTAGGGCGCGGTGTGGTTGAGCATCCGCCGGTCGTAGATCTGGACGAATCGGTCGAACGATTCCGGCTGCGGTCCCACCGCACCGGCCGACGCCAGCACGCGTTCGACCAGCGTGCGCGCGCCCTCGCCGACCATCATGGTGACGGCCGCTTCGTCGAGCCGGCCGCCGCCGTAGGCCACCGATAGTTCGGAGGCGGACTCGGCGAGATCGCGGATGGAATCCACGAGCGTTCCGTCAAAATCGAACACCAGCAGCAAGACGACCCCTTACAGTTCCAGGTCCCGGCAACGGCCGGCACGCACCGATGGGTTCCCGCGCTCGCGGGCACGACGCATCACGGTGATGCCAGGCCCCGACACCCTACTCGCCGCTATAGGTGGCGTACGAGGTTGGCGTCTCCCAGACGCGCACCGCTTCGACCGGAAAGCCCTGGGACTTCGCGTAGTCGAAAATGATCTTCGCGATGTGCTCGACGGTGGGATTAGCGTCCACCAGGAACAGCGGTTCGTGCTGTTCCTGCAGCGGCTTGACCAGCGGGTCGTCGCGCCGCAGCACCATCTTGTGATCGATGTGTTCGTCGATCCACGACTTGACGACGCGTTTGATGTCCGAAAAGTCGCACACCATGCAGCGGCTGTCGAGTTCGCCGCTGCGCACTTCGATCTCCGCAGTCGCGTTGTGGCCGTGCGGATGCTTGCAGACGCCGTCGTAGTCGAGCAGTCGGTGGCCGTAGCAGAAGTCGATGCGTTTGGTGACGGAGTACATGGGTTATTGGTTGATGTGAACGACCTTGGCCGGCGCAAAGCCGTTGAACCAGGTCGACGACGCATTGCTGTACGCGCCGATGTCGTCGGAATACAGCAGGTCGTCGAGTTGGAGTTCCGGCAGCGCTTCCGACTGCGAAATCGTGTCGAGGCCGTCGCAGGTCTGTCCGAACACCGCCGACACCTCGGTCGGCCCTTTTCTGAAGGCCTTGAAGTGATACGGGCAGTGGTCGAAGATCAGGCCGGAAAACGTGTGATAGACGCTGTCGTCGATGTAGTAACACGGCCGGCCGTCCCGGACGGCTTTGCCGATCACCTTGCCGATCGCGGTGACCGCGGTGGCGACGAAGAAGCGGCCGGGTTCGGCAAGAATCTCCATCTGCTTCGGGAACAGCCTGTTGATCTCCGCGTTGATGATCCGCGCCAGTTGGCTGAACGGCTGCACGTGGCGGTTGTAGCGGACCGGGAAGCCGCCGCCGATATCGAGAATCTTCAGATCGAACCCGCGCGACGCGGCTTCCTGCCTGACGGCGGCCGCCATGGCGAACGCCTGCACGAAGTTCTCGAAATTGGTGCACTGGCTGCCCACGTGAAAGCTCAGCCCTTCGACCACGAGGCCGGCGTCGTGCGCCTCTTCGATCAGCGCCACCGCCTCGCCGGGTTCGCAGCCGAACTTCGACGACAACTCGACCATCGAACCGGTGTTGGGCACGCGCAGCCTCAGCAGCAGGCCGGCGTGCGGCGCGAACTCGCGCACTTTGCCGATCTCGGCGCGATTGTCGAAGGTGACCAGGGGTTTGTACTTATCGAGGGCCCTGAGCGTGTCCTTCGGTTTAATGGGGTTGGCGTACACGATTTTGTCCCACACAAACGCCTGGCGCTCGGGAGCGGGCCGCTTCTTGATGAGATCGTAGACGAGCATGAATTCGGGAAACGACGCCACATCGAAGCTCGCCCCGGCGTGAAACAGGGTCTGCACGATCTCGGGCGCCGGATTGGCCTTGACGGCGAAGTAGGCCTGCACGCGCGGAAGGTGCTTGCGAAACTGGGCGTAGTTCTGCCGGAGAATGTCGTGGTTGACCACCACGAGCGGTGTGCCGTGCTTCGCGGCCAGCGCGTTGAGTTGGGCAGGAGTCGTCTTGGCCATGGGCGTTAGTCGAACACCGGATTCGATCCGTCGATCATCTTGACCTTGGTGTGCGAGAAGTACTCCCTGGTGAGCGCCTTCAAGATGGCCGGGCGCGCGTCGTAGAGCCGGCGCAGCGTCCGCTTCTTGTGCTTCGCCAGCGCATAGTGCGTCAGAATCGGCATCGCGATCGTCGTGTCGGTGTAGCACACGACGGCATCGGGCAGGCGGTCCGGATCCACCTTGCCCCAGCTCACCGCTTCGCTCGGCGTCGCGCCGCTCAGCCCCCCGGTGTCGGGTCTGGCGTCGGTCACCTGCAGGAAGAAGTCCTGGCCGAATTCCTTGATGCGGAGCACTTCCTGGATCTGCGGCTCGGTCTGCAGCATGAAGTTCTTCGGGCTGCCGCCGCCCCACAGCACCACCGCGCTCCGGCCGCCGCTGCGCTTGGCCGCCAGCACAATGCCGGTGGTCTCGTTGACGTCGATCGACGGATTCAACCTGAGTTTGTTGCCGCGCAGCTCAACACCCGCGACGTTCATGCCGATGGTCGAATCGCCCGGCGACGAGGTGTAACACGGCACCCCGGCGCGGTACGCCGCCGCCAGCACCGACACATCCTTGAGGCCGGCCTTGCGCTCCCATTCGGCGCAGTACTTGCCCAGCAGGTAGTGCAGTTGGGCGGTGCCCATCTCTGTCTGGAATTCAGGCTGGACGATGATGTTGCGCAGCGTCTCGTCGGTGGCCATCAGGCAATCGCTGTAGCCCATCAGCACGTCGTAGACGCGCACGATGTCGTTGTCGCGCAGGTCCGTGTCGTCCATCTTGAAGCTGCCCATCCGAACCGGATAGTTCAGCGCGAAATGCATGTCGTGATACAGAATGGCGCCGGTGGCGACAATCCAGTCGACGAACCCCGCCTTGATGAGCGGCACAATCGACGAGCATCCCAGACCAGCCGGCGTCAACGCCCCCGACAGGCTCATGCCGATGGTGACATCGGGCTCGAGCATCTTCTCGGTGAACAACTGGCACGCCTCGCGCAGCCGGCCCGAGTTGTAGGCGAGAAACGCATCATCAATGATGTCTTCCAGCTTCTGCTTGCCCGTAATGTTTTTCGGCAGCACGCGCTTGCCGGACATGTACTTGTGGCGGTTCGGACAGGCTTTCTTCTTCATCCAATCCGGCATCTCGGAGAGATCCTTGCGCTGCCGGCTGTGCGACGGAAAATTCTTGGCCATGTGAATTGATTGCTCCGATATCCCGAGGTGAATCCCTGCATTATAGCGAAAAGGGACGCCCACCCGGGCGCCCCTTGACCTGTCTTACGATCGGCCGTCGAATCGATCGCTACCAGCGCGTCAAGCTGATCGACCCGTCGCCGGTCCGCAACTTCAACACCTTCCCGCCATCGCCGATCCTGCCGCGCGCCGATGAGCGGCTTCGCGACTCGCGATCATCACGCTTCTGATCGCCGCCCGGGAGGCCTTCGATCCGCACGCGGCCGTCGTTGCTGCGGGCGTCGACGTCGGCGCCGAACCCGTCCGGAACCCGCACCTCGATCGCGCCATCACCAGTGGTCGCGGCCCAGTCGGCGTCCATCGTGCTGCCCTTTCGCGCGGTCAGCTTGATGGAACCATCGCCCGACTCAACGCGCACCGCATGAAGCACGCCATCGATCGCGATGCTGCCATCGCGCGTCTCGGCACCCAATTGTCCGTTGATCTCGGCAACCTGTATCGAGCCGTCGCCGGTGCGCACGAACACGTCGCCGTTCGCCTCGGTGACGTGCACGCTTCCGTCGCCCGTGCGGACGCTGATCTTTCCGTTGACGCGCCTGATCACCACCGAACCATCGCCGCTATCGAGCTTGAGCACTGACTGCATCGGCACGGACACGACGAGACTGGCGCCCGGCGATTGGCCGAAGACGATGTGGTTGGCGGACGCCACTCTTGGGATGTCAACGGTGATCGTGTTGCCGGTTTGCGTCGCCTTCACCTGAATCTTGTCCACCGCCGCCTGATTGCTACCGTGCTTTTCGATCTCGACCAGCACCTCCGACTTGTCCCAGCCACGCACGTCGATGGAGCCGTCGAATGTCGTCAGGTCTATCTGCGGCGTCCCGGTGACGGCAAACTTTTTCTC
Source organism: Acidobacteriota bacterium (assembly GCA_037133015.1). Taxonomy (GTDB): domain Bacteria; phylum Acidobacteriota; class Vicinamibacteria; order Vicinamibacterales; family JAKQTR01; genus JBAXOX01. Next base: position 459 of record JBAXOX010000062.1, on the reverse strand, counting down.
TTCTCGCGTGCTGAACTGGGCTGCTCCCATCGTGACGTCACAACCGGCCAGCGTCCCCGCCAGCACAGCAAGGCTCACGGCTGTCACCGACTGATTGACACTCCAGAAACGCATACGTCGCCCTCCGGGAGATAAGACGGATCCCGGGCGGGGGAAGTTCAGTTGGGGCGGAGGCAGGCCCGGCCCGCCAGGTAGGTTTCGACCACCGTCAGTTGGGGGCCGAGCACCACCAGGTCGGCGACAGCGCCAAGCGTGATCACGCCATGCCCTGTGAGGCCCAGTTCGCGGGCCGGCGTGGTGGCGCACAACGTCGCCGCATCGACCAATCCGAGTCCGCCCGCGCCGGTCAGCGCACGAAACACGCGATCCATGGTGGCCGTGCTGCCCGCCAGCGTGTTGTCTTCGAGAAACGCGCCCTGTTCGCGTACCTCGATCGTGCGACCGCCCAGCCTGGCACGC
>JBAXOX010000061.1:0-25458 GCA_037133015.1 Acidobacteriota bacterium | reverse complement strand
ACCCATGCGGCCAAACTCCGACGCGGCCGGACCGACTCCCGCGGCCTGACGCACCGCGGCGAGTTGTGCCTGCAGGCGAATCACCTCATCGCATTCGTCGGCGGTCACCGGCGTAAATCCATCGAGTGCGACGGTCTTGCCCTGCGTGGCGTGGTGGAAGAGATCCAGCAATCGCTCGGGTGCACCCATCGCGCCTGCGAACTGGTGGGCCTCGGCGCAGACCTCCTCGAGCTTCTCGATTCGCGCCTTGAGGCGCGCAATCTCCCTAGAATCGCTGTTCATCGGATCTCCTTCAGACCTGCGCGGCGTAGGATGCTCTTGTACGGGCGGCGGGGATCGTTTCGAATGGGTGCCCGGCCACGGTGATCGTGTCGGCCTTCGGCGGGTGCTGCAATTGCCGATGGCTACCGGTCTGTCGCACCACGACCCACCCGTCCTCGGCCAATCGCTTCAACATGTCCCGGACCTTGAGGATGTACCTAATATAAGCGAAGCCGTTGGGTTATTCAATACCGGAGTACGGGAGCGAAACCACAGGTTCCTCGGCCGCCCTACGTCGCGATTCGTTGGGAGACACCTCCCCAAGCGACGAACAGACGGGAGCCCCACGGATCGGTGCCGCGTGCCGCGCTGCTGTCACGCACCCGGAAGACCGGGTGTGTGGCAGCCACAATAGAGCAAGAATCATTAGGGATTTTGGAGCCGGCGACGTGACTCGAACACGTGACCTGCTGATTACGAATCAGCTGCTCTACCAACTGAGCTACGCCGGCTAAAGCGTGTCGACATCACCGCGGGCAGGCGTAGATGGCTTCCCTCATGCGCCGTGCGCGGTCGGTTCCCGAGGCCAGCGTCCGGACTAACGCCGTACCGCACACGGCCATGCGAAGCGACCAGCGAGAAGCCCCCCAAACCGCAAGAAAAGAAGTTTACCAGATTCTGCTCCCGGCGCGAAAGGGAAGCGGCCGGCATCTGCAGCGCGAGCGCCGTTGTCGTCATCCCCAGAGCGGCCCCGCACCTGCCTACCGGACCTTGAACAGATGCAGTTCCTCGATGGTGCCCCGGACCATGTGCAGAATGCGACCGCCTTTCACCGCCTCGAATTGGACGGCGAACGCCTCGGTGGCCCCTTTGAAGCGATTGGTGAGCGTCATTTCCCAATTGGCGACGGCGACGGAGCCGCTAAACGTCGCCCCCGCGTACCGATTGGTGCCACCCATACCATCCACGCCTTTGTACACGCTGGTGTACGTGCCGCCGACGTTGAAGGTAAACGTCGTCGTGCTGGAGGCCGAAGCCATTCCCATGCTGTTGCCCGAATACACATTGTAGTACTCGATGCCGGCACCGCTCGAAGACTGCCATGTGCCCGGCAGATCGCTGGCGGCCACGGCGAACTTGTTGTGGTTGGCCATCGCCGAAAGCCGGTCCCAGTTGGTGCCGTCCTGCTCGTACACCACCGTGAACTGCTTCTGGAACGTGTCCCTGTCCGGGGTGATGAACTCCAGCCATCGGCCGCCGTTGCCGCCCCGGTAGAGCGCGACGTGCACACGCCTGCCGGTCGCCTTCTCCGTGAGATCGCCTTCGGCAAAATGTTTGGCGCCGAATGCGCCGCCATCCGCGTACCAACTTCGGCGCACCCAAAGCCGCGCGACGCTGCCGTAACGGGGAGCCACAAGGGTGTTCCAGACAAACCCGGTCGCTTCGTCCACGTTGCCGAACCGCCTGATGTCAGGCTGCGTGTGATGAATCAGGACGACCACGTTGCCCTTCGAGACCTGCACCCAATCAGGGTGTTCAACGGCCGTCCAGCCATCGTCGAAGGTGGTGGATGTGACGGCGAAACCCGCGCGGCCAGCGGCTGGCGCAGGGGTCGAGCCACTGTTGGCCGGATCGGGCGTCGTCGCCACCGCCGCCGCCGACGTGGTTGGCACCAGGCTGGCCATGAACGCGTCGACCTGAGGCTGACACAGCGTGTCGTCGTTGTACAGCGCCAGCGCGCTGGTGCGCCGACCGTCGCCACTGAAGGTGACCTGCCGCACCCGAAAGTTCCCCGTGGCCGCCGTGTGCTCCTCTGCCGCGGCGTCGTTGCGCGTCCATCCACGCTCGGTCACGTCGCTGCGAGCCGACGGCACAGGACCGCCTCCGCCTCTCCCCTTGCCCAGCGAGGTCCACTCGGCACGAAAGTCAGCCGTCGCGTCGCCGACACTTGCCAGGCTCCGGTACACCCCGAAGCGGCAAAACGACTTGCCGCTGACCTGGGTGAACTGCACCAGCGTCGGCAGATCCTCGCGCGACCCTCCAGGCGTGCGGAACTGGAGCCGATCATAGGTCTGCACCGACTGCGCCGCCGCAACCACCGCGTGCGCGGTGGCGCCGACCAGGACGCATGCCAGCACCGCATGCTTCGGGGAGATGTTGACCATCATGCTCTCTATTGTATGGATCTGACGGCGGCAGGTCTGCGATTGCTACGGACTGATGTCGCGGAGCAGAAAGAGACGTCGACATCTGAACGTCTCGGCCTGGCTCGCTCGGATCCGGTCTTTCGATCGAGAAAAGACAAGATGAGGGCGGTGGCGGTCGCGCCGATGCCATTGACATCGGCGCCAGCGCGGCGACGGCCCTGCGTCTGGCCGGCCCACTGCAGGGTCCCGCGGATTTCGCTGCCAGCCGGCCGGCGCGTCCCGCGACTTTCGCCTCGATCGGCTGGGCTGGCAACCGCTGTGCTACGCTAGCCCCCGATTTGGCGCAACTGGCCGCGACGCGCGTTCGCGACGCGCGCGGAAGGCGCCAGGCCGGTTCATCCATGCACCCCATCGTCCGGTATCTAATCGCCGCGCTCGCCGTTCGGACCATCGGGATCGCGGCGCACTACCTGGGATCCGACGTGGGCGGAAGGCCGATCTCGTCGTCTCCGCTCACGTCAGTGGGCGTGGCACTGGCGTACCATACGGCCGTCCTCGCCACGATGGGGGCCAGCTTCCTGGTGGCGAGTCGCGTGGCTGGCCGTTCTCGACGGTGGGTCGAGTGGGCTGCGGCGGGGGGCTTCGCCGCGTCGATGCTGCTCGGACAACTCGATCTCGCCCTCCTCAGGCACATCGGTCAGAACCTCACCCCTTCGATTGTCGGTACCTACGTCGGCAGCACGATGATGACGCCGGATTTGTGGCAGCCGATTCTGTTCGACTGGCGTTACACCGTCACAGCGCTGGGCCTGGTCGTGGCAGGCTGGATGGCGATTGGCTGGATGGGTCGCCCGGCGAGGGGTTCTCGGCTGCCGCCATCGTGGCGCAGTGTCGGGGCCATCGTGCTGCTGGCGTGCTGCGCTGCCGCGCCGCTGTTCGCGGTCGGTGGTCAGCGGGCGTTTGTGGCGCCGCCCGAAGCAAATATCTCGTGGTTCGTTTCAGGCGGGAGCACCGCGGCGCCCACTGACGAACGGCAGGCACGGTCTGCGCTCCAGGAATGGCTCGACCCCGACCGCCTGGCCGTCTGGCCGGATCCGGACTACCCGTTGCTCCACTCTCCTCGGCGTGTCGTTGCACCGCCGCGATCCTCCTATCCCGATGTGATCGTGCTCATGGTGGAATCGCTGCGGGGCAGGGATGTGGGGTACCTCAAGCCGCCGGGAACGGCGAGCCTCACGCCGAATCTGGACAGGGTGGCGGCTCGGGGGGTCGTGTTTTCACACTTCATTTCCAACGGGTTTCCGACGGCGCCGGGTTTCTTCACGCTGAACACGGCGCTGTGGTCGCATCGGGACCGTATCGTCACGTCGCATTTCACCGACCTCCGCGTCGATGCGATCGCCCCTCGACTCGCCGCGCGCGGCTATCGCACGGTGTGGCTCGACGGGTCGAACCCGAGTTTCGATAACCAGCTGGCGTGGGGAAGACGGTGGTTTCAGCAGGTGCGTTTCGACGTGCCCGGTAACCACCTCGTCTACGTGCACCGTTTGGACGACCGCGCCATCCTGCGACGTGCGGCCGACACGATTCGCGACGCGGATTCACAGGCTGTGCGCCAGCCCCTGTTTCTCTTCGTGTCGACCTCTGGCATGCACCCGCCGTTTACGCTGGAGACATCGTTGTTCGCGCCGTTCACCGCGATGGGAGACGCCAGCCGGATGGACACCATGGGGATAGCCGATGTCCAGGCGCGCTACAATATCGTGCTCGCGGCGTTCGATCGCAGTCTTGGCGAGTTGCTCGAGGTCCTGACGAGGCGCGCGAACGCGGCGAACACGGTCCTGGTGATCACCGGCGACCACTCCAGCGCCACTGCCGATGTCTCGGATCCCGACCTGCGCTCGATGCCAGGGGATGAGGCCGTGTGGACGACCGCGGTGGTGGAAGGCCCTGAAAGACTTGTGGGGAGGGCGCCGCGTGTGGAGACGTTTCCGGCCAGCCACGTAGACCTGATGCCGACCGTGCTCGCGATGATTGGCGACGACGGTCCGACCGCGGCGATGGGGAGGGACCTGTTCGACCGACACCAGGCGGGGAGGTCCGCGATCGCCGTGAGGCCTGGCGGGTATCGACTCGATCGTGGTGCGGCGACGCTCCTGGTGAGGCCCGATGGTGGTGGCGAGCCGCTGGTCCTTGAGTCGTTCCAGCAACCGGTGACGCGTCATCGTCTCGAGGGCTCGCCGTTTTCGCACGACGACGCTCGGCGCCTGCGCGAAGCTGTCGAGTTCGTGTCGTACCTGATCGAACGAAACCGGGTGTGGCCCTCTTCGCGGAAGGGCCCCTCGCCGTGACGCCCGCCATCTGTTTCAGTCGCGACGCGGACCGACCCCGTCCACGCGTGTCGCGCCTCGCGATGCTGGTGCTCGCGGTCCTGGTCGTGGTTGCCGAGACGGCATCCGCGCAGGGCGTCGACGAATTCGTCGCCCCTGGATACGTGGCGTTTCCCAGAGTGGAACCGCTGCTGACACGAAGCCGGGACTACGACCGGTTCGACCTCCGGCTCCAGCCAACCGCGACGCCTGAGGATGTGCGGTCGTTCGTCCTGACGCTCACGATTGACGCCGCCGACGTCCGGCTGGTCGAGAGGGTGACGACGGCCGCCGCCAAAGGACAGAGCAGTGCGGTGTTCAGCGAGTTCGGCCTCGCGCCGATCCTGGGGATCCCGCGGTACGGCAGAATGCGGAGCCTGGTCCCCTGGGAGTACGACGGGTTCACGTTTACCGCCGAGGTCCGCGAACGCGGGCCCGATGGCCCCGTCGTCTACCGGTACCGCGACCCCAACAAGGTGATGGGGATTTCGCCCAAAGGGCTCTTCGACGCCTACGGCGCATGGTTGCTTGCTGGATTGGTGACGTGGTTTCTCGTCGTCTCGGCCGTCGAAGCGTACCTGCGGCGCGACTGGAGGCGAGACGTCGCGAGATTTGCCGCAGTCGTCGCGACAACGGTGCTCGCGGCCACTGTCGGCGTCTCCCGGTACTGTGCGTGTGCGTTGCTGGTGGCGCCGCTTATGGCCGCGTGTCTGCCGATCCGTGTTCGTGCCGGTCTTGTGCGGTTCGGTCCCTGGGTTGAACATCTGAGGCGCGGATCGCGAGCAACGCGTGTCGCACTGCTGGTGCCCGGCGTCTGGGTGATGTGCCTGACGATCTGGGGACTGGCGTGGCACCATTCGTTGTTGCTGACGTTCCAGTTTTCGCCGGCGCATTTCCGGGAGTTCGTCGAGTTGCTGCTGGGGTTCTACGTCGTGGTCGCCGCCCTGGTCAGCCTGGCGTTCCACGGGTGGCTCTTGACCTCGGCGGGGAAGACGCACTTTACCGTGGCGGCAGTGGCGCTCTGCACGGCCTTCGTCGTGTCGGGTGCCATGAGAATCGTGGATTGGGGCGCGTTCCTCTACTCGCTGGCCCACGTCGACGAGGAATTCTGGCGAGTGGCCTTCGATCCGGGCAACCTCAAACTGCTCCAGTCGAAACCCGCCGTCGTGGCGTGTGGTGTGGTGGCCGCTGGAACGGCCGCGCTTTTCGTGTTGCTGCGATGGTCCCGGCGGTGGGTCGGGGCGGTCACCGATCTTCAGGCACCGACAACCACCGGCACGGGTGGTGCAACGACAGGCGCGCTGCTGCTCGCCAATGTACTTGGGGCGCTCCTGCTGCTCGTGACGTTGGACAAGGCGTGGTTACTGGCATGGGAAGGTCCGCCGCGCGAGATTACCAGCGATGTGCAGGCGGCCTTTTCTGGTATCCCTGAACTCAAGGTGATTCAACCGCTCCTGCGGATCTACCTGTCAGGGCCGCCGCCAGAGCCGGCGCGATTGTCGCCTGATCTCGTCAGGAAGGTCGAGCGGGCGGGCCTCAGACTGTACTCGACCGACCCGCGCTACCCGTTGATGAAGCGCAGTATCTACCTCGACCCTCTGAGGCGAAGGCCTGACACGCCTCGCGTCCCCATCGGGACCAACGTCATCATCTTTACCGTGGAATCGTTGTCGCGGTCGCTGCTCGACGAGCGGGTGCACCACGTCGCGGGGCTCACGCCGAACTTCGACGACTTTCGCCGTCACAGCCTGACGTTGACGAATCTGTTCAGCGCCGATTTCCCGACCATCAAAGGGACGATCGCCACGTTCGGGTCGTTTGCCTTCGATCATCGGGGCCTGGCGATCTACGCAGATACCAACAACCCGCTGAAGTCGAACTACCTGCTGCTGTCCGATATCCTCGGGCCGAGGTTCGGGTACGAGACGGTGCACGCGCAGTCGGACCTCAACTCGTTCGCCAACATCGGGACGATTCTGCGGCGGCACCACTACGACGCGTGCCTGGGCGGCGAGAGTCCCGAGATCCTCGCGATGCTGCGGCACCCCATCACCAAACCGTGGGGCGTGTTCGACGAAGACCTGCTGACCTATGTGGTCTCTCGGCTCGAACACCGCGACCCACGCCGTCCTCTCTATCTGACGCTCGCGCCGACGGACATGCACTTTCCGTACACCAACATCGCCCCGTTCCCCGGCACCAGCGGCAACGATCTCCTGAACGCCGTCCACGGCACCGACAAGGCGTTTGGCATATTCTGGGAGTACTTCAAGCGGTCGCCGTACCGGGACAACACGATCGTGCTTGTCACCGCTGACCACGCGATGGCCACCCAGGCCTTCCGATCGGTGGACGCCAATCGACGGATTTCGGAGTTCGACTACCTGGCGGCCATGCTGTATGTGCCCGGTGCGGACAGCGTGCGCGGCACGCACAACGACACCGTGTGCACGCAGTTGGACATCGCGCCCACGCTGCTCGACATGCTTGGCGTGGATATCGAGAACCCGTTTCTGGGGCTGTCGATCTTTGCGGAACGCCCCAACTATCCGCTGGCGCTCAGCCGCGAGCTGCCGTTCGACCCGCAGACCGGCAACGAGCGGGCCATTGTCAAGCAGCTCAACTGGACGGCAGAGGATCACGCCTCGTTGTTCGGCTTGCTTCGCAGCCTCGCGGCGCTGGACCGGATCCGTCCAGTCGATTCGGGCGCCAAGACGCCCGCCCCGTAGGTGCATGGCATGTCGGCACCCCTGGAGCGCTCGACGAGGTGGATGATCGCTGGATTGCTGGCCATCGCAGGCGCAGCCGCGCTCCGATCGGCGGCAGCCGGAACGCTCCGCGTGGACGAGGTCGAGATTGCCGGCGCGAGCCAAGTGATCGTGGCCGTCCTGTCGGCGTTTGGATGTTCGGCCCTCTGCGGAGGGTACCTCGCAGGCCTGGCCGCGCTGTCGGGCGGGACGTCGCCGCGACCATCGTGGCGATGGCTCGTGTCGGTGGCCGTCGTGCTCCAGGTCATCGCCGCTCTCGCCATTCCCCTCACATCGAACGATGTCTTCAACTACCTTCTGTGGGGTCATCTCGAGGCCTTCGGCGGCGTTCACGCGGCCACGGCCTCGCCCGAGGTGCTTCTGGCCGACCCCCTTCATCTCTGGGTCGGACGCGCGTGGGGCGCCTTTCCGTGCGTGTACGGTCCGGTCCTGATCGCCTACTTCCGGCTCATCTCGATGCTGTCGGGCGGCACGATGGTGGCCGGCCTCATCGCCCACAAACTGACCATGCTGTTCGCCTCTGTCGCGTGGGTGGGGTTGGCGGCGGCATGGACGAGATCCTGGGGCCCAGAGACGTCGAGACCCGCGCTATTCTGGCTTCTTGCCTGCAACCCCGTCTGGCTCACCGAAATCGCGGGTCAGGCCCACAACGACGGCCTGGTCGTGCTGCTGGTGATGCTGGCCGTGTTCGCGTGGCGTCGAGGACGACAGGCGACCACCGTGGCGTTGCTCGCGGTGGCGACCAGCGCCAAATACTTCGCGATCGTCCCGTTTGGGATGCTGATGCTCTGGGGTATCCTGCGTCCGAAAGACGCACGCTGGACGCGCTGCCGACGAGTGCTGGCCTCGGCGTCGGTGTTCGTCGCCGTCGTCGTCGCCTGCTACGCGCCCACGTGGGACGGCTGGATCACGATCAGCTATCCGTGGTCGTTTCTCACGGCGCCGCAGTTTGTCGGATCGCTGCTCCACGTGGCCTACGCGGCGGGTTGGCTCTGGGGGCCGGAAACGATGCTCGCTGTGGCCTCGGGCGTTGGTGGGGTGTTCGCCGTTCTGCTCGCCGTCCTGACGCTCGGTTGGATCTGGGGTTGGCGGGCAGATCCCGATGATGGGTGGCGGCCCTGGGAGACCTCGTTCCGCTTCGTCCTCCTCTACCTGGTGTTGCTGACAGGTTTCTTCCTGCCTTGGTATCTGACGTGGATGCTGCCGCTGGTGGCCGTGGTCCACGACCGTCGATGGTGGGCCGTGGTCGCGGTCTACGGGTGTTCCGCGATTCTGTACTTCGGCTGGGATCCGCTGTTCGATCTGGCCCTGCCGGCGTTCGTCTCTCAGGCGCTACGCCCGGTGCTGTCGCAGGGGCCCGCGCTGATTGCGCTGTTGCGGATGGCGGGCGGTCGGTCGCCCGTTCCGGCACGCCTCTGGCGACCAGGCCGGATCTACGTGCGAAGGGTACAATAGAAGCGCGGCCCGCCTGGCCGCGTCGGTCCGCCGGCGACATCCTCGGAGTGAGATGAATAGTCGCGAGTCCGCGTCACCCGGCTATGACCACAGCAAACACGAGCGCCGGCGTCGGGCGCTGCGGTGGTTGCTGGCGAATGTCGGCTGGCCGCTCTTTGCCCGTATCGATCTGATCGAACACGCCGATCGGGTCCCGGACATCGGCCCGGCCATTCTCATCAGCAACCACATCGCCTTTGTCGATCCGATCGTGGTGCTGGGCCACGTGCGGCGCAATGTGATTCCGATCGCCAAAATAGAATCGAGCCGCGTGCCGTTCTGGGGGATGTTTGTCGGGATGTGGGATGTGATCGACGTGCGGCGCGATGGCAGCGACCACGACGCGGTCGCCCGCGCACTGGCCGTGCTCGAGGCCGGCGAAATCGTGCTCCTCTCGCCGGAGGCGACACGCAGTCCAGCATTGCGGCAGGCGAGAGATGGCGTCGCCTACCTGGCCTACCGGTCTGGCGCCCCGGTCGTCCCCATCGCGGTCGAGGGCACGGAAGGATTCCCGACGATCAATCCGCGGCGTCGGATGAGGCCGGGGGCCGTCGTGCGATTCGGGTATCCGTTGCGCCTCAAGCCCATCGAAGGGCGACCAACCCGCGATCAACTCCGGGCGATCACCGACGAGGCGATGGGCCGCATTGCGGTGATGTTGCCGGACCACCGGCGCGGGGTCTACCGCGAGCACGCGGATCGACCTCTGGTGTACTTCGAAGAAGACCGCCGGGGAGAGTGACGCTGGTCAGCCGACGCGCCTGACGGCCAGCACGGCGTTGAGTCCCCCAAAGGCAAACGAGTTGGAGATGGCGGCGTCGACGGCCTGATCGCGGGCGTGATTGGGCACGTAGTCGAGGTCGCAGGCCGGATCGGGCTCGGTGTAGTTCGCCGTTGGAGGCAGCGTGGATCGCTCGATCGCCAGCACGGTTGCTACCAGTTCGAGGGCGCCCGATGCGCCCATCGCGTGGCCGTGCATCGACTTGGTGGAACTGATCGCCAGCTTCGAGGCGTGCGCGCCGAACACGCGCTTCAGGATCGTGGTTTCGGTCTCGTCGTTGAGTGGCGTCGCGGTGCCGTGCGCGTTGACATAGCCGACCGCGTCGGGCATCAGTCTCGCCTGCGCCAGCGCGAGGGTGATCGCTCGGGCTGGCGACTCGACGCCTGGCTGCGTGATATGTCCGGCATCGGCGGTCGCGCCGTAACCGGCCAACTCGGCATGGATGTGGGCGCCGCGCGCTCGAGCGTGTTCCCATTCCTCCAGCACGACGATGCCGGCCCCTTCGCCCAGGACGATTCCCCGACGATCGCGGCTGAACGGCCGGCACGCCCCGGCCGGGCCGGCCGGAGGGCTCGGGGCCAGCACACGCATCGCCTCCCAGGCTTTGACGACACCTTCGGAGATGGGGGCGTCGGCGCCGCCAGCCACCATCACGTCGGCCCGCCCCGACCGGATGATCTCGGCCGCCTCCCCGATCGCGTGCGTCCCCGACGCGCAGGCCGTCGAATAGCATAGCGACGGCCCGCGCAGACCGAACATCATCCCAACGTGGGCCGTGGCGGAGTTGTACATCAGTCGGGGGATCGTAAAAGGGTGGAGGCGCGTCGCCCCGTCGCGGTACAGGCGGAGGTAGGCGTCGTCTTCGGCCCCGGCGCCCCCAGACCCGGTACCGATGGAGACGCCGGCCCGATAGCTCTGGTCTTGGTTGAAGTCGAGCCCCGCATCACCAATCGCTTCCGAGGCGGCCGCCACGGCAAACTGCGCGAACCGATCCATCAGCGACTGTTTGTCTTCCGACATCCACCGTTGAGGCTCGAACCCCTGGACCTCTGCCGCGATGCGTGTGGACGCGGTCGGCGACTGAATGAGCGTGAGCCACCGTACCCCGCTCCGCGCGGCGATCAGGCTGTCCCAGAACGCTGGCACACCGATCCCGAGGGCCGAGACCGACCCCAGGCCGGTGATGGCGACGCGCCTCATGCGGATGTGTGTGGTGCAGCGGGAGCGGCCGGCGCTTCGATCGCCTGGCGCAACGCATCGACGATCTGCCGCACCGTCCGCAGGTCTCTGGCGACATCGTCCGGGATTGTGATGTCGAACGCTTCCTCGAACTTGAACACCAACTCCATGCCATCCAGCGAGTCGATCGACAGATCGCTAAACGTGGATTCCATGGTGATCTGGTCGGGCTCAAGCCGCTGGTGCTTGGCGATGAGGCCAATAACGGTGGGCTCGAGAGTGTCTAACAACGCGGGATCTCTACTCATCAGGTTCTCGTGCGTGGAGCGTCGTTATCTTATGCAATACCGCACCATCGATCAAGCTGGCCCAATCTGGCTCAGTGCATACGGAACCCCAATCGAATCGACCGGACATCGGTATTCGAGTAGTACCCAAACGAGCGAGAGGAGAGGCTCGTTTGGACGTCGGCGGGCGCAAACGCGTTCAACGCGTTAAAGACCACCAGTCCGATCCATCCGTCGAGTTTCCAGATCCGGACGCGCCGTTCCAGGGAAAAGCTGACGATGGCCACCGACGGATATCGATAGGCCTGATTGGGCACCCCGACCGACCGCAGGTTCGCGTCGATCGGTGTCCAAGGGAACCCCGTCCGCCATTGCCCGGAAACTTCCGCGGCCCACTGAGGCCCGAGCGTAAAGGCCGCCTTCCCGACCACGCGGTGTGGGATATCGCCGTCGGTGCGGGTGTAGGCGCTCGGCCGCACGACGGTACTGCGAATATCTGCCGCCATCAGGCTGAAGGCATTGTAATCGCCCCACGACGACGCCCGTGTGTAGGCGAGCGTGGCGTTGCAGGCCGACGCCGAGTTGTAACGTGCCACAACCTCGATGTCGCCGTAGCGGGACTGGCCGGTCGAACTGAGTTCCAGCGCCCGAGTCGGCCCGGTTCCGCTTGGCGACACCACCAGTTCGTGGCTGGTGGTTCGTCTGACGACCTGCACGCGCAGCGAGAGGGACTGCGAGATCCGCTGATCGAGCCCGAGGTCCCACGTCCAGTTCCGGGGCTGTGGACCAACGGCACCCAACGTGGGCACCCACGTCACGGCGGAATCCCCTGCGGCAGGCAACGCCCCGAAGCCCACTTCGGTTCGCGTTTCGGATCGGGCAAATGACGTGGCGGCGAGCGGCACTCGCTCGCGAAATACGCCCGCCTCGCCGTGCAGGATCGTTCGCTGGCCGCGGTCCAGCGCCACCGCGCCGCCTGCGCGGGGCGAGATCCCGACCGCCCCAAACGCCCCGTCCCGATCGAGTCTGACGCCTGCCTGTACGGTCACCCGTTCGACCGGCTGCCAACGATCCTGGGCGAAGGCCGACGCTTCCCACACTCGGCGATCCTGAGGCAGACTGGCGCCGTACACGATTCGGCCAACCGTGCTCCCATCTCCGGCGAGCACCTCCACGGGACGCAACTGGCTGGTGGCGCGGTGACCGATGCTCGCGACGTCGGCACCGACTTTGAGGAGGTGTTGCCCCCATGGGCCGTCGAGCGAACGGCTCAGGGCCTCGGACCATTGCCACGACACGGTGCGCCGATCCTGGCTGGCGAAAAATCCCCCGGATTTCGTGTCGGGTGCCCACACGTACAGACCCTCGACATGGGGCCCGGTGGCCGATTGCATGTAACTGAACGTCGCACTCGTTTCGACGACGGTCGTCGCCGACGCCTGGTAAGAATCCCTTGCCGACCCCACGTAGGCCTGGCGACGCACGTCGGCGGCGGCGGCGGGCGGGGTAAACGTATCCACGTCGGCGCCCAGCAGGCGTTGCCAATAGACGCCCACGCTTCCGGTGAGCGTGTGGCGGGGGCTGGCGACCGCGTCAAACCTCGTGAAGTTGCTGAGATTGAGGTTGCGTCGGCGCTCATGTTGCGCCCGGCTCTGGATTTCGCTCGACATGTACCGGAGCTGGATGCTCTCGGCCACAAACAGGGTGTCCTTGATGAGAGGACCGCGCACGCTCAGGCGCGGACTGACCGACTCGAGTCCGACCACCACGAGCGGATTGGTGCGTTTGGTGATGAGGCCAGGCTCGAGGTTGTTGACCGCCGTCGTCCAGCGAGAGCTGCCGGCGCTGGTGCTGAGCAGGGTGAGCCCCGACCCGAAGCGGCCGTATTCGGCCGCGGCCGGGCTGACAAATACCTCGGCCAGTGCGACCGCATCGCCGGGCAGGCGGAACCAGGACTCTCCTGTGACTCGATCCGACACGTCGGTGGCATCAATCTGCAGCCGGCCCTGGCTGGTGCGTCCGCCGCGGATGCTGAGCGCATTGGCCTGAGACACCACGCCCGGCAGAATACCGAGCGCGGCGAGAATGTCGCCGTTGTTCAGCGCAGACCCGCCGACCTCTCGGCTGTCGAGCGCATTCCTCGCGCCAATTGATGCGATCATCCCGAAGCCAATCGTCGAATCCGGAGGGCGGACCACCTCGACGTGTTCGACCACGCCGGCCAGTCGCAGATTAAAGGACACGTCGATACGCTCGCCGGCCTTGAGCGTCACTGGCCGTTCCGACGCCTCGAATCCATCCGCAGCGACACGGGCGATGTAGGACCCTGGCGGAAGGTCGGTGATCGCAAATCTACCGTCGGGCCCGGTAAATGTTCTGGCGGCCACGTGCCGCTGGTCCGTCATCACCGTGACCGACAGGCCGGACAACGGAATCTCGTTCTCGGTGGCTGTCGCCCGACCCTGCAGCGTGCCGGTCTGGGTCTGCCCAGGCGTGCCTGTTGCCGCATCGGCGGGTGGCGCCGATCCCTGCGCCGCCGTGTTGGCCGCGAGACACGCGAGCAGGATCCCGCAACATGTGAGACGGGCGAATCGTGGGTGGTGGGTCATGGACTGCCCGAGGAACCGGGGCGCGCCGCCCCGCGGCAGCCCGCGGGGGATGGCCACCCCGAACCTCCATCATAGCAGCCGGTTGCTGTGGTACAGTCCGCGCCGATGATCTCCGAGCCCGGCGCCTGGTCTCGTACGCGGTGGATCCTCGCGCTCGCCTTGTCCACGCTCTCGACCCGCGCGCCGGTCTTCTTCTATCCGTTGTTCAATGGCGACGAAGCGACGTACGCGGCCCTGGCCAACGCGATGCTGAACGGGCAGTGGCTCTATGTGGGCGCGGTCGATCACAAGCCTCCCCTCATCTCGGTGACATACGCCGCCGTATTCGCTGTCGCCGGCCAGTACTCCCTGCAGGCGGTTCACGCATGGTCGGTCTGTGTCGTCTTTTGCACGGCCCTCCTGGTGGCGGCGTTCGCGCGGCGCGTCGGGGTTGGTCAGGGTGCCAGCCGCCTGGCCGCGCTGGCCTATGTCGTGTCGTGCGCGATGGGACCAGGGCAGGACATGCTGGCGGCCAACGCCGAATTGATGATGGCCTTGCCGGCGATGGCCGGACTCGTCTTGATGGCCGGACGCAGGCCGTCCCCCGGGTCGAATGGGTTACGGGGGGGGGCCGTGGCGAGCATGGGTGTGTCGGTAGCTGCCGGCGTGTGCATCGGCGTTGCCGCGCTGTTCAAGTATCAGGCGATTGCCGTGCTGGCGCCCGCCCTGCTCGTGGCGTGGATGTGGCGTCCGAAGCCTGATCGGATCTGGTCTCTTGCCGGCGCGGCCGCCGGCTCCGTCATTCCGGCAGCCCTGCTGATCGGCGGCTACGCGGCCGCCGGGCACCTGGATGCGCTACAGTTTTGGGCGTGGTCATTCCCGCTCACCTACGCGGGGGCGCTTCGGGCCGCTGACGTGTGTGGAAACGCTGCCGGGTGGACGCTCGCATGGACCGCGTCCAATGCCGTGCTGGTCGTATCGGCTTGGATGGGTTGGCGATCCAACGACACCTGTTCGGCGGCGACCGCACCAAGGGGCCTGCGGTTGGTGTGGGTCGTGTGGCTCGCCTGCGCCGCGCTGGGCGTGGCGGCGGGAGGACGGTTTTTTCTGCACTACTACCTGCAACTGGTGCCACCGTTGTGCGTCTTCGCCGCAGTCGGCGTGCCTCGCCTGATGCGACGCGTGTCTCCGACGGTGGTCGGCGTCGGGGTGCTCGCGCCGCTGTTGCTGTTTTGGTTCGGCAATGTGTTCGACCCGTATGTCCGGACCGACGTGGCCCGCGATACCCGGGTGTACCGGATGGTCGGCGAGGCGTTGCGGCAGCGCGCCACGCCTGGCGAGACGTTATTTGTGTGGGGCAATTCTTCGCAGATCTATGCATTCGCCCGGATGCCGATGGGCACGCGATTCCCGTTCTGCAACTATCAGACAGGCAAGATGTGGGGCACCCCGGCCGACAGGGAAGGCGCCTCAGACACCGATCGATTCATCGTGCCGGAGAGCTGGCCGATGCTGTTGACTGACCTCGACACGCGGCGCCCGACCTGGATTGTCGATGCCGCCGAGGCTGGCCTCGACCGGTGGACCGGCCGTTCAATCGCGACCTACCCTGCGCTGGTCGACGTAGTGTCTCGACGCTACGAGGTTGCCACACGCGTCGCGGGGGCGACGCTCTACCGTCGCCTCGCGAACCAGGAACCATGATGGCGGCACTGGACCCGAAGTCGCCTGCGGTGGAAACAGGCGCGGCGGGGACGCGGTCGAGGCCCGCGATCCGATCGGCCGTGGGTGCCGCGATGGCCATCCGCCTTGCGATTCTGGTAGTGGGTGCGCTGGCGGCGTGGACGATTGGCTACGATCCACTCCCGACCGAACAGGCGGCGTGGCGCGTGTCGCCCAACGTGCTCGCCAACTTGCCGGCCCGATGGGACGCGTACTGGTATCTCGACGTCGCCGCGCATGGTTATTCCTGGGTCGAGACGACGCCTCTGCAGCAGAACCCGGTGTTCTTTCCGGTCTACCCCCTGCTCATCCGGATGGTCGGCGCCTCAACAGGTTGGCCCCTGGCGTGGGCCGGCGTGGCGATCTCGCTCGCGGCCTTTGCGGCAGCCGCCAGGACGATGTATCGCGTCGCGTCGATCGAACTGGGCGAGGCGGCCGCGCGCCGCGCGGTGCTCCTGATGACCGCCTATCCGTTCGCCATCTACTACGGCGCGGTCTATACGGAGTCGGTCTTTGTATTTCTGCTGCTGTCGGCATGGCTGGCTCATCGCGAGCGTCGGCTGTTGGCCGCCGCCGCATGGGGCGTCCTTCTCGGCGCGACTCGGCCGAACGGATTCATCGTCTGCGCCGCGTTCGCGTGGTTGGCGCTCGAGCAGTCCACAGGTCTGCCTCGCGCCGCGCGCCTGCGTGCGCTTGTCGCCGCGGCGACGCCGCTGGTGGGCCTGCTGGCATTCTCCGTCTATCTGGCTTGGGCCGTGGGAGCACCGATGGCGTGGTTCACAGGCCAGTTTGCATGGGGATCGCTATCCTCCGGCATGGCGACCGCCTTCGATCCCCGATGGGGACCGGCGCTGCCGTTCCGGCCCTCCGACGCGATGGTCCACGCAGCAAATGTGGCGGCTGTGCTCTTCGCGATCGGGGCGGTCTTGCCGATTCTTAGACGGTTCGGCACGGCACACGCGCTGCTGGTCGGCCTGTCGGTGCTACCCCCGCTCGCCGCGCACGGCATTCTGTCGATGGGGCGATTCACGTCGGTGCTGTTCCCGCTGTTCCTGCTCCTGGCCAGCCGGATCTCTCAGGCGCGCGAACGACGGTGGCTGGTGGGGCTGCTCTGCGCGCAGGTCGTGGTGGCCTGTCTGTTCTACACCTGGCGCATCATGGTGTAGCGGCGCGTGATACCCTGCCGTCTGCCGCGAATCGATCGCGGGTGAGTGGGTCGCAGTCGGTGGCACGGGTTCTGTGCGACGGATGTCAGCGCGGTGTGGCACACAATCGAGACCGGTTTCGGGACGCTGATGTCGGCGGACCCGGCGTTTCTCGCCGGGGCGCTGGCGCTGTACTTGATCAGCATGGTGGCGGCCGGTGTGCGGTGGCTGATCGTGTTGCGTGCGCTTGGCGTTGGCGCGACGTGGCAGGACGCCGTGCTGATCAACGCGGCTGGTGTCTTCGTCAACAACACGACGCCTGCCAGCCGGCTCGGCGGTGAGGCGAGCCGAGTCGCGCTGGTGCAGCGGCGGGCGGGCGCCTCGCTGGCCGACGCCACCTTGTCGGTGGTGTGCGACCGGCTGACGGACATCCCGCCGGTGGCCGCGCTTGCCCTTGCCACCCTGCCGGCGGTTCGCGCGTGGCCGCTGCTGGCAGCGGGCGTCCTGGCGGCGGCCATCGGATTCACGCTGTTCCGCGTCCTGCGAGGTCGAGGGCGCGGAACCCGCGTCGAACCCTCCACCGCCTGGGGAGCCTGGTGGAAACGGATGTCGAGGAGTCGCCACGCCCTGGGCCCTGCGGTGTGCTGCTCGATGGTGATCTGGGCGCAGGATGTCGCGCGGCTCTGGCTGGTGGGCGCCGCGTGCGGCATCCCTTTCTCCCTTCCGCAGGTCGCGCTGCTGTCCATCGTTGGCGTGATCGGCGGGCTGGCGCCGACCGTCGGCGGCCTCGGTGTGATCGAGGCGGGACTCTTCGGAACAGTGCTGGCATTCGGTGTGCCCGCTGCGCCAGCGGCGGCGGTGGTGGCGCTGGAACGCGCGATCTCGTACGGCGTTGGCACCGCGGCAGGCGGCGGGGCGATGATCTACCTCGGAGGACAGGTGTTGTGGACCGTTTCAGGATCGCGATCGCGAGCGACTGGTTCGCGCCTCGAGTAGGCGGCATCGAGCTGCATCTCCGGGACCTGGCCCGCGAACTGCGTGCGCGAGGTCACGATGTCGTGGTGTTCACGACGGTGCCGGGCCCGTCGATGGTCGATGGCATCCCCGTGCATCGAATGATTGTGCCGATGTGGCCGCGCCTCGGCGTCGCGCAGCCCAACCTGCTGCGCATTCCCCTGGTGGTAAGAATTTTGAGGGGGCTGCAGCCCGATCTGGTCCATGCGCACGGCACCTTCTCGGTGGCGGCAATCGGCATGTTGATCGCTGGCAGGTACCTGGGTGTGCCGACCATCACGACGCACCATTCGCTGCTGCGCGGAAAAGCGATCGGCGGTGCGCGAGCCGTCTATCGGGTGTTTTCGTACAGGGCCGACCTGGTCAGCGCCGTCAGCCAGGCTGCCGCGATCGATGCGCGCGAGGTCTCCGGTCGGGAGGAGGTCGCGATTCTCCCGAACGGCATCAGGCCAGAGGCCTGGTATGCCACCCGGGTCGAGCCCGACGACTGTCATCTGGTCAGCGTGATGCGGCTGACCTGGACCAAGAGTCCGCAGACCATCGTGAGGGCGCTGCCCACGATCGTCTCGCGCCTGAGTGGGGCGGCGCGGGTCAGGCTTACCATTGCCGGCGACGGGCCCGACCGCGCGTCGCTCGAAGCGCTGGCGTGCCACCTCGGGGTTGCCGACCGCGTCACGTTTCTCGGCGAGGTCTCGCGCGAACGCCTGGCCGTGTTGTTCAACGGGGCCACCGCGTTTGTCCACACCGGCGAAATGGAAGCCTTCGGCTTGTCAGTCCTCGAGGCCAGATGCGCCGGGTTGCCCATCGTGGCGATGAACCACGGCGCGACGCCCGAGATTGTCGAGCACCAACGAAGTGGGCTGTTGGCCAACACCACCGATGAACTGGTGGACCACGTCGTCCGGGTCGCGTCGGAGCCGTCGTTGCGGCGCGCGCTGGGCCTGGCGGCCCGGGAAGGCGTCGAGCAGTACGCGTGGGACCCCGTCATCGCCCGCCATGTCGAGGTCTACCGCGACACCATTCAACGGTTTCGCCGCCGGCGGGGCCTGCGGAGGCTCGTGTGAGAGTCTGCCTGACCATCGACGTCGAGCCCGACTGCCCGCCCTTCCTCGCCACGCGGCGCGGGATTGTCGAAGCGCTGCCGTGGCTGCTCGACGTGCTGGCCAGCGCGAGCGTGCCGGCCACGTTTTTCGTGACAGGCGACATCGCGCGGAGGCATGCGCCCCTGGTGCGCGCGGTGGTTGAACACGGCCACGAACTCGGCTGCCACGGCGACGACCACGAGGACTATACGCGCCTGACCGAAGCGCTGGCGCGCCGGGCGCTCGCCGCGGCCTGCGAAAGCCTCCGCGCGTTCGGGCCCGTGGTGTCGTTTCGCGCGCCGTACCTTCGCCTGCCTGCCACCCACGTGCCGCTGGTGGCCGACGCGGGATTCGACGTCGATTCCTCCGAGGCGCGCTACAAGGGCCTGGGTGTGCGCCCGCATCGCGTCGGCCGACTCACGCGCATCCCGGCGTCGATCACGTCCTCGTTGCTCCGGCTGCCGACGTGGTTGCTGGATCCGATCATCGCAAGCCTGCGCGACCCGGTGGTGTTGTTTGTTCATCCCTGGGAGTTCGTCGATCTTCGCCGGGCACCGATCCGGTGGGACTGCCGGGCCGGAACGGGGGAGCACGCTCGCCGGTCGCTGGTCGGTCTGCTGGCACGGCTTCGCGCACGAGACGCCAGGTTTATGCGCCTCCGGGATTGCTCCCTTGATTAGCGAACAGCCCCCCCGGCGCCGGTTCATCGAATTCGTGCTGGTCACCATCGCCTTCGGGTTGGCGTATACGCAGCTTCCGCTGTACAGCTCGAATCAGAATCACCATTTCCTGACGGGTCTCGCGCAGGCCGGATTCGGATGGATTGGCGACGACTGGCTGACGGCCACCGCCGATCCGTTTCCTGTATTCAGCGCCGGTGTCCGGTTCGCGTATCGCTACCTGGGTGAGTGGTCGTTCTACGCCGCCTACCAGGCACTCATCGCGGCCTACATCTGGAGCGTCCTGGGCATCGTCGGCGAGTTGGTGCCAGCGTGCCGAAGGCTGTCCGCCCGTCTTGCGACTCTCGCCGTGCTGACCGTGCTGCACAGCGAGGTCGTGGGGTATCTGATCGGATTCGACGCGCGTCACATGTACTGGTGGCAGATGTTCACCTGGGGTGTGGCGGAACAGGAAATCTTCGGCCACGCGATGTTCCAGGGCAGTGCGATTGGACTTCTGCTGCCGGGCGCGGTGCTGTTGTTTCTTCGGGGGCGGCCGACCGCGGCCGTCGTGCTGACCGCGGCCGTTGTCACCGTGCACCCCAGTTACGGAGTGACCGCCGCTGCCTTGGTGGTTGGCCATGCGCTGTACGCGCGGTTTCACGGCGGGACGTGGCGACGGGTGGCGGCCCGGCTCCTGTTATTTGGCGTCCTGGTTTCGCCGGTGGTCGCAGATGTGGTCGTGCGATTCGGCGCCACCACGACGCAAGACTGGCAGCAGGCCTCGGCCATCCTGATCGCGCATCTGCCGGTCGAGACGATGCCGGAGCGCTGGCTGGGGCTGAAAGCATGGCTCCAGGTCGGCTTCGTCGCAGGTGCGCTCTGCAGTATGCGACGGAGTCAGCTGCTGTACCTGCTCGGGCCGGCGTTCCTCGCCGGCGTCACGCTGACCGGTGCGCAGATCGCAACGGGGAATCCTGGCCTGGCCCTCCTGTTCCCGTGGCGGGTGTCAGTGCTGCTGGTTCCGCTTGCGACCGCCGTGTGGACCGGCCGAGTGGTTGGCGGTGTCATGCAGTGGCGCGGATGGCTGGTGCATCCAATCGAGCGGCGTGTCGTGTGGATCGCCGGGGTCGCGATGTGTGCACTGGCCATCGGCGGCGCAGCGAAAATGACCCTCCATTTCTCATATTTCTACGGCGTCTCGTCGATCACACAGATCGCCGATCGGGCCCTCGCGCCGGCACACATCCGCGGCTTCTCCCACGAACTGCGCACCGATGCGCTGGGCGCGTTCGCGTACGTGCGGCGCACCCGGCAGCGGGGCGACACGTACCTGATCCCGCTTGACCTCGAGCGGTTCAGGCTGGCGACCGGGACGCCGGCCTACGTGGATCTGAAATCGCATCCCTACAAGGACGTCGAGGTCATCGCGTGGTGGCGCCGCATCGAGGCCGCACGCCGGATCCAGGCGGCGTCGCCCGATTGCGAGGCGTTGGAGGACCTGCATCGAGCCGGGGAGGCCACCCACGTTCTGGCGGCCCGCGGGTCTGGGCTCGAGTCGTGTCCGACGCTGACGCCGGTATTTCTCGACGACCACTTCGGCGTCTGGCGGATTGGCGACTTCGAGACCTCAACGATGATCAAGAGGCTGGGCGCGAGCGGCCCGACCCGGTTCGCGCTGAGTTCGCGTGAGCCGGCCCTGTCGGGCGGACAAGGACGAACGCGGTGACTCCGGTTGCGGCTCTGCTGGTCGCGCTCGCCGTGGCTGCAATGCCCGTTGCTCAGCAGCCGGCCACAGCTGCGGCTGTGGGACCGCGCGGCCTGGCGGCCGACTATTGGCCCAAAGTGTTGGCGCTCGAGGCGGAGTTGCGCGCCGACCCGGGAAGCCTCAGGACAGGCGCGCGGTATCGCGAACTGATCCTGGTGAGCGGTGCCCACGATCGCGCGATAGACTTGCTCGCCAAACTGGCAGACGCGAGGCGGGATTCGATCGAAGCGCAGGCCAATCTGGCGCTCGCCTGCATCGACAAGGTTCCCGTGTCCGGCAAGATCCGCCAGGCGCTGCTGGGCAGGGAAGCGATCGAACGGTTGACCGCCGCAATCGCGATTCGTCCGACGCCCCTGATGTACTACATTCGAGGGCTGGTGAATCTGTTTTATGACGCGATCATCTTCAATCGCGTGCGGCACGGCGTTTCCGATCTCGAAGAGGCGCTGCGCCTGCAACGGCTGAGTCCGCCGCGGCCGTACCACGCGAAGGTGTACATCGCCCTCGGGGACGGCTACTGGAAACTGAAAGACCTGCCGAAAGCCAAGGCGATGTGGTCCGAGGGCCTTGCCTTGATGCCCGACAACGAAGAACTCGCCAAACGGGTCAACCGGCAGGGGCGCGACCTCGAGTGGACCGTCAGGATCGCGCTCGACCCCGACCACCGCGTCGATACCAGCCTCAAAGAAATCCTCGACGACTTGCGCACACTCGGTCTCCGATAAGTCGCGCGCATTGCTGACGGGTCGACCGGCCGCCGCTGTGCCCCGACCCGATAGCGGGCGATCTGCTGACCTGGCGCCGTGGTACGCGCATTTAGGGGTTTGCGCGGCTTTATTT
Source organism: Acidobacteriota bacterium (assembly GCA_037133015.1). Taxonomy (GTDB): domain Bacteria; phylum Acidobacteriota; class Vicinamibacteria; order Vicinamibacterales; family JAKQTR01; genus JBAXOX01. Next base: position 3,354 of record JBAXOX010000061.1, on the reverse strand, counting down.
GCGCTGATATATTAGATATCTGACCATGGCGACATCGGCTCAATCCGCCCCGCCGCTTGCCAGCCGCCCCGTGCTGCAGATCCGTTCGCTTCGCGAACAGATCTACGAATACCTGCGGGACGAGATGGCGCACGGTGGTCTGCAGCCGGGTGAGTTTCTCGATCTCAACGAACTCGCCGCCCGGCTGGGCGTCAGCCGCACCCCGCTGCGCGAGGCCCTCCTCCAACTCGAGGTCCAGGGCTTCATCACCGTGCTTCCGCGCCGGGGCTTCCGCCTGAATGCGCTCACGCGGGACGACATTCGCCACTTCTACCAGATTATCGGCGCCCTCGAGGCGACGGCGTTGCGTCAGGCCGGCCCACTGTTGGGGCCCGCGGATTTCGCCCGCATGCGCGACCTCGATGCCGCGATGGATCGTGCCGTGACCGCGCGCGACTTCGGCCGCTACTACGAAGCGAACCTCGCCTTTCACGACGCCTATCTGCGGGGCTGCGACAACACACGGCTGCTCGCGCAGGTGAACCTGCTCAAGCAGCGCCTGTACGACTGGCCGCGGCGCCACGGCATGGTGCAGGCGTGGGAAGAACATTCGGTCGTGGAGCACGAAGGGTTTCTCGGCCTGCTCGAACGCGGCGACATCGCGGTCGCCGCCGCGCATCTCCAGGACGTGCACTGGTCGTTCGCCGTGCAGGAGCCGTTTATCGAGGCGTACTACTTTGCCGCGCCGGTGCCGCCGACAGATCGGACGGCGGAACCGCCGCAGACGGGACGGGCATGACGCCGCCCGGGCTGGTCTTCAACGTGCAGCGCTTCTCGGTCCACGACGGTCCGGGGCTCCGCAGCACGGTGTTCATGAAAGGCTGCCCGCTCCGCTGCCTCTGGTGCCACAATCCGGAAAGCCAGTCGCCGCATCCTGCCTTCGTGCGACTGCGCCACCGCTGCATGGCGTGCGGCCGGTGCAGCGCCGCGGAACTCGACAACCCGGTGGTGACCGCGCGCGATGCGCGCGATGTGGCGCTCTGCCCGACGGGCGCGTTGCAGGAGATCGGCGCGTCGGTCGACGCCGGTGCGCTGGTCGAGACGCTGCTGCAGGACCGCATCTTCTTCGACGACTCGGGCGGCGGCGTCACCCTGTCGGGCGGCGAGCCGCTGCTGCAGGCGCCGTTCGTGACCGAGGTGTTGAGCCGGCTCCGCGCCGAGGGCGTGCACACGGCGCTCGACACCTCCGGGTTCTGCGGCTGGACCGACCTGCGCGATGCGGCGGCCCAGGCCTGCGTCGTGCTCTACGACCTCAAGTTGTTCGACCGCGCGCGGCACGAGGCCGCCACCGGCGTGTCGAACGAGCGCATCCTCGGCAACCTGCGCGCGCTCAGCGCGGTGCACGATCACATCTGGATCCGCATTCCCATCGTTCCCGGTGTGAACGACGACGAGGGCAACATGGCGGCGACCGCGGAGTTTCTTCGGCCGCTGGCAGGAATCCGGCGCGTGGACCTGCTTGCGTATCACGCCATCGGTGAGGCGAAGTTCGCGCGTGCCGGCCTGCCGTACGTGCTGCACGGCACACCCACGCCCACCGCCGCTCAACTCGAGACTGTGGCGACGCCGCTGCGCGCCGCCGGACTCCATACCACCATTGGAGGTGGCGCATGATCGCCCCAGCCGAACGCCCGCACGTCGCCAGTTCCACGGCCAGCTCCACCGCCCGCACCGACCGATTGCGCCTCGACAGTCTTGCCGCTCGCCCGTCGATCAGCGCCGAGCGCGCCGCCATCACCACCGCGTTCTACCGCGAGCACCACGGGCGCCACAGCACGCCGGTGCTGCGCGCGATGAACTTTCGGGCCATCTGCGATCAGAAAACGCTGTGGATGGGCGACGGCGAGCTGATTGTCGGCGAGCGCGGCCCCGCGCCCAAGGCGGTGCCGACGTACCCGGAACTCACCTGCCACAGCACAGAGGACCTGCGCATCCTCGACACGCGTCCCCTCACCAGCTACGCGGTGTCGCCCGAGGTGATCGCCCTGTACGAGCGCGACATCATCCCGTTCTGGCGCGGCCGCTCGCTGCGCGACCACATGATGGCGATGCTTCCCCGGGAGTGGCACGCCGCCTACGCCGCCGGCTGCTTCACCGAGTTCATGGAGCAGCGTGCCCCGGGGCATACCGTGGCCGATGGCAAGCTCTACCGGAAGGGCATGCTCGACTTCAAGGCCGACATCGCACGGGCCGATGCGGCGCTCGACCTCGAACACGACATCGCGGCGATCGACAAGCGCGAGCAACTGCAGGCGATGTCGATTGCCTGCGACGCCATCATGCTGTTTGCAGAGCGGCACGCGGCGCTGGCCGAGGCGGCGGCCGCGCAGACCCGCGACGCGGCGCGCCAGCGGGAGTTGCGGAAGATCGCCGACGTCTGCCGCTGGGTGCCGGCCCACGCGCCGCGCGATTTCCACGAAGCGCTGCAGATGTACTGGTTCTGTCACCTCGCCGTGATCACCGAGCTCAACGGCTGGGACGCGTTCAGCCCGGGCCATCTCGACCAGCACCTGTTGCCGTTCTACGAGCGCGGGCTCGCCGACGGCACGCTCACGCGCGAGTCGGCCAGGGAACTGCTGGAGTGCCTCTTCATCAAATTCAACAACCACACCGCTCCGCCCAAGGTGGGCGTGACCGCCGCCGAGAGCGGCACGTACACCGATTTTGCGAACATCAACCTCGCCGGACTCCTCGCCGATGGCCGCGATGGCTCCAACGCGGTGACGCATCTGTTGCTCGACATCATCGACGACATGCACCTGCTGCAGCCCAGCAGCAACATGCAGGTGTCGCGCAAGACGCCCGACCATGTGCTCAATCACGCACTGCGTGTCATCCGCAACGGCTACGGCTTTCCGTCGCTGTTCAACGCCGACGCCGTCGTGGAGGAGCAGCTGCGGCAGGGCAAGTCGCTGGAAGACGCACGCGAGGGCGGCTGCTCGGGGTGCGTGGAAGTGGGCGCGTTCGGCAAGGAAGCCTACATCCTCACCGGGTACTTCAACCTCGCGAAGATGCTGGAACTGGCGTTGCACGACGGCTTCGACGTCCGCACCGGCACGCACGTCGGTGCGCGCACGGGCGATCCGGCGACCTTCGCGACCTTCGACGCGCTGTTCGCGGCCTTCGAAGCGCAGGTGCGGCACGTGCTCGACATCAAGATCCGCGGTAACCAGCTGATTGAGCGGCTGTACGCCACGCGCATGCCGCACACGTTCCTGTCGGTCATCACCGACGACTGCATTGCCACGGGCACCGACTACAACGCCGGCGGCGCGCGCTACAACAACACGTTCATTCAGGCCGTGGGCATCGGCA
>JBAXOX010000060.1:0-25905 GCA_037133015.1 Acidobacteriota bacterium | reverse complement strand
AATGGTGGAGGCGGCGGGAGTCGAACCCGCGTCCGAAAGCACGTCGCCGAAAGGATGCTACATGCGTGTCCGGTCTTGATGGGTTCGCTGGCTGCGTGAAAGATCGGCGAGAAACCGCAGCCACCTAGCTCCGATGACGATTCGCCAACGCGCGTCGGAACCGCTCGCGCCAGCTAGCCTGCGAACATGACATCCATTCCAGCCGTACAGGCCCGAACCAGATGGACGTCGCGGTTATTTAAGCCGCGAGAGCGAGCTGCGTGTTTGCAGTTAGGTTTGTTTCCACTGGTTTAACGAGTCAGTGAAGGCTCGGCATGCACCCTTCGATCCAGTACCCCCGTCGAAGCCGTATCGCCCCCACGTAGGAAAGGACCGCAAGACCACCGCTCCGATGCCAAGAGTCGCTCACGCTCCGGCAACGTCGCCGTGACCGTCATCCGCCTTCGCGCCGCTTCGGCTCGCGAATCGCCTCGCGCCGCTTCGGCGGAATGACTTCACGCATCTGCCAACGCAGATGCGCAAAAACAGTATGCGCTTCGCACTCGAAACCTGTCAAACCGCCGCGCCGCCTCACGCCGATCCCTGCTCGGCACTTGTGGCATAATCGGACCGTTGATCGCGGCTCCACCATGACAACCCGACAGGCATGACATTCGACCAGCAACTCACTGAACGCATCGCCGAGACTCGGCGCGAGATCCTCGCGCAGCTCGACGACCGCCTGAAGACGCTTGCCGCCGACCTCGGTCAGGTCGCCTCTGCCGAATTCGAGGCCCGGACCCAGAGCGCCGCCACCGCCGTCGCCGCCGCGCAGGCCGACGCCGAGCATCGCGTTCAGGAGGCGCTTGCCGCGGCGCAGACCGACGCCGAGCGTCGTGCCCAGGACACGGCCGCCGCGGCCCAGGCCGACGCATCCCGCCAAGTCGAAGAGGCCGTCGCCGCCTGCCGCCTCGAACTCGATCAACGCGCCGCGCAGTCTGCCGTCGCCGCCAAGGCCGAGACCGACGCGCGCCTGGTCGCCGCGGTGGCGGCCGCCCGTCAGGAAGTCGAAGACGCCGCTCGACAGACCTCGGATCGCGCAGTGGTCGAATCGCGGGCCGCGTCACTCCAGTCGGAATTCGAGCAACTCGAGCGCGTCATCCAGGCCGTCCGTCGTTTCGATCAGGCGCGCTCGCTCACCGATGTCCTCGACACGCTGGGGGATGTGGCATCGCGCGAGGCCCCGAGGGTCGCGCTCTTCCTGGTGCGCGGAACGCGTCTGGCTGGCTGGCGTGCGACCGGATTCGGTCCGTCGGTCGACGCCCGCGCCATCGAAGTCAGCAGCGACGAGGCCAGTCTGTTGTGGCGCTCCATTGCGTCGGGACAGCCGCTGGCCACCACAGACCTGACACCCGGCCATCGCGTGACGACGCCGTTCGGCGCCCTGGGTCCAGATGCGGCCGGGCTCGCCGTCCCGATTCGCGTGGGCGGCGAGACGGTCGCCGTCGTCTATGCCGACGATGCGTCGGACGGTGTGCGCGAGGTGCCGAGTCCGTGGCCCGAAGTGATCGAACTGCTGGCGCGCCACGCCGCGCGCTGCCTCGAAGTGCTGACGCTGAGCAAGGCGGTCCAGCCGATCGCCACAACGCCTCCGCGAACCACCGCCCCACGCGCGACGCCCCCGGCCCGAAGCGCGCCGACCACTCGCGCCGACGATGACGAGTCGGCTCGCCGGTACGCGCGGCTGCTGGTGTCGGAGATCAAGCTGTATCACGAAGCCGCGGTCACCGAAGGGCGGACCGGCCACAATTTGAGCGACCGCTTGCGATCCGAGATCGATCGGGCCAGAAAGCTCTACGAGGAGCGCGTGCCCTCCGAGATCCGAAGCCGATCGGATCACTTCCACCAGGAACTGGTGCGCACGCTGGCCAACGGCGACCCGGCCCTGCTCGGGGCTTCCGGGGCATGACGTCCGGCCGGCGCACCGGCAGCATCATCCTGCTCGCGTGTCTGGTGATCGCGGTCGCGGCTGCGGCTCGCATCCCACGGATCCACGCATTCGGCACAGGGCAGGATGCCGGGGGCGCGCTGCCCGAGCTTCGCCCCACCGTTCACGCCGCGCTTCCCGGACGTCTCGATCGCTACTGGCTGGTGCCTCCCGACGGCTGGAAGCCCGGCCGCAGCGAGGCGTTGGGCGCGGCCCGCGACCTGGCAAAAGCGGGCGACCTGATCGATGTGAAGAAAGCGGCCGCTGCCTTGGCGCTGATTCACGTCTCCGCGCTCACATCCACGCCGCTCCATCACTACGCCCTCTACAACAAGGGCCTTGCTGAACTGGCGCTCGATCGGTTCGAGCCGGCGCGGCAGACGTTTGCCGCACTGCGCGCGCTGGCGCCGGAGGGCTTTCTGTCGGAAGGCGCGGCGCTCAAGGAAGCCGAGGCCGACGAAGGTCTCAAAGACTTTGCCGCTGCCGCCGTGCTCTACCAAGCCGTCCTCAGCCGAAAACCCTCGGCCCCGGAAGCCGTGCTGATGCGGCTGGCTCGGGCCGCCCAGAGCGCTGGCGACGATGCGAGCGCGGCCAGGGCCTACCAGCGGGTGTTCTACGAGTGGCCGACCACAGACGCCGCCGACCCAGCGGGTCGCGCCATTGCGTCGCTTCGAAGCAAGCCCCTCACCGCCGCCTCCCCCCGATGGGCGCAGGAGTTGGCGAGAGCCGATCGGCTGTTCGCGGCTCGCCGCTACGCGCCGGCGCGCGAGGCCTACGAGCCACTGGCGATGGTGGCCGTGGCAGATGCGGCTGCGCAGATTCGACTTCGGCTGGCCGAGTGCGACTACTTCTTGAAGCGGTATCAGCGGGCCAGAGACGAGTTGGCCCCGCTGCTATCGAGCGCTTCACACGAGGCGGAAGCGCGCTATTACTCGATGCTGGCGGTCCGCGCCCTGGGCTCGGCCGACGAATACGTGCGGCTTACCGGCGCGCTGCTCGACGATTTTCCGACGTCCTCGTGGGCGGAGGAGGCGCTCAATCAGCTTGCCTCACACTGGATTATCGCCAACCAGGACGAGCAGGCCGACCAGGTCTTTCGCGATCTGGTTGCGCGATTTCCCGCTGGCCGTCGCAGCGAACGCGCGCGGTGGAGAATCGGCTGGTGGGCGTACAGACACGATCGCTATCAGGAGGCCGCCACCACCTTCGATCGCGCCGCGGCCGCGTTTCCTCGATCCGATTACAGGCCGTCTTACCTCTATTGGTCGGGCAAAGCGCACGACCAACTCGGCAGCCGCGAGGCCGCCCTCGTCCGGTTCCAGCTGACCGTGGCCGACTACGCCAATTCGTACTATGGGCGAATGGCCGCGGGCCTGCTGCGCGAACGGCACGTCCCGATCGCGTCGGGATCGGACGCGGCCCGGCGCGCGGGTGCTGCCGCGCCGGTGTCGGCCAGCGCGCCCGATGTCGCGCCCGCGGTGCCGGCCGACACGATTCGGTGGCTGATCGCGGCCGAGATGTTCGATGAGGCGCTCGACGAGGTGCTGTGGGCGGAGCGCACCGCGGGGCCTGCGCCGATCCTGCAGGCGACCCGGGCGTGGCTGCTCAACCGCCGCGGAGACCTGCGCCCGGCCATCACGCTGATGCGCCAGACCTACCCGCAAGCCCTGGCGGCGGGAGGCGACACGATTCCTGACGAGGTGCTGAAGGTCCTGTTTCCGCTCGACTACTGGCCGCTGATTCGCAAGTACGCGGCGGCCCGCGAGCTGGACCCCTACCTGGTGGCGGCGCTCATCGCGCAGGAATCCACCTTCGATCCCAACGCCAAGTCGGCGGCCAACGCCATCGGCCTGATGCAAATCGTGCCGTCCACCGGCCGGCGGTACGCACGAGTCCTCGGGATGCGCGGATTCACGGTGAAGCAACTCACCGTGCCCGACGTCAATATCCGGATTGGGACGGCCATTGTCGCCGAGCTGATCCAGCGGTTCGGCGGCGAGCCGCTGGCCTTGTGCGGCTACAACGCCGGCGATACGCGGGCGGCACAGTGGGCCGCCAAGATCGGAAGCCTGCCGCGCGACGAATTCGTCGACGACATTCCCTTTCCCGAAACCCAGAATTACGTGCGCCGAATCCTCGGCACCGCCGAGGACTACCGTCGATTGTATGGCCGGGGCGATGCCGCCTCGCCACCGCGTCCGCCCAAGTAGGGCAGCGGTGGCCCCGCTCCTGGCGCCCCGCCTTCGTGAGGCGTTGGCAGGTTGAGTCGCAGGTCGGGCCAGCCGCGGTTCAAAACCGCACGACGCCGCCGAAGTACGGGCCGCTAAACGCCGCCGACCCGGTCACATTGGTCACCGACACGCCCACGTCAATTTTGCGGATGCCTGCCTGGGCGCCGAGATTGTTCGTCACGTTGATGGTCGAATAGACGTCGTATTCCGTGTAGTGTCCGGTGATGTCCTTCACGACGCTGGTTGGCAGTTTGAAATAGGTGTACTCGCCGGTGATGGAAATGCCCGGCGCCAGGTAGACCCGTGCGATCGCGCCAATCGCCGGGATGGGCGCCTGCGCCTTCGAGAACTCGTTGCCCACGATGCTGTTCAGCTGAATCTGCGCCTGGGTCACCTTGGCTTCGAGCACGATGCCAAAGAACCCGGCCTTGTTCGACACGAAGTCGTACTCATAGCCGAGGCGGTACGTGTTCCATTGGAGATCCGACGCCACCTGGGCGTTGATGGGATACGACCGACCGTTGAAGGTCACCGTGGCGTTGAGCGTCGCGGTCGATGTGTAGGACATCGGGAGATAGGAGAAACGGAACTTGTGCCTGGCCGCAGGTTTGAGGACGACACGAATGTCGTAGACCTGCTTCTTCTGGACACCCAGGGTGCCCTGCGCGTCAATCAGCGTGCCGGCCACGCCAAGACCGTCGCTCGACACACCAATATTGGGATCGGGATTCCAGAGATTGACGCCGATTTCGACGTGATAGTTTTCGCCCTTCTGAGCCGCCGACGCCGCCCCCAGAGCCGGCTGCGGACGGTATTGGGCGTAGGCCGGCGAGCCCGCAAGGGCACCGATCGCGGCGATCGCGAGGCAAGGCAGCAGCGCGTTCAGCGAACACTTCGTCATGACGCAGACTCCTGAAAGTGAAGAACCCGCGAGTATGCACGCCTCTGTCGCGTGCAAACGGAGTACCTGCTGGGATAGGCACGACGAGGATATCACGAGCCGAGACCCGTCGCGGGGCCGACCTCCGATCCCGCGGGTAGCCGTCACCGCAAGCGGTCCGGTATGCTGAGGGGAACGCATGTCGACCTCTCCCCTCAGGCAACTCATCGGCTACGCGCTGCGCTATCGTCGCAGTTTCGCCATCGGCCTGGCGTGCACGGCGGCGTCGACGGCGATGTCGCTGACCGCCCCGTGGGTCTTGAAGCTGGCCATCGACGACCTGACGCGCGGCGTCACGCTGGAGAAACTCCGGCTCTACGCGGGCCTGGTGCTGGGGCTGGCGCTGCTGGGCGGGTGGTTCCGGTTCCTGATGCGGCGCATCCTGGTGGGCGCCTCGCGCCATATCGAGTACGACCTGCGCAACGCCTTCTTCGCCCACCTGCAGCGGCTGTCGCCCGCGTACTTTCACGCCAGCCGGACCGGCGACCTGATGTCGCGTGCCACCAACGACCTGAACGCGGTGCGCATGATGATCGGGCCGGCCGTCATGTACTCGGTCAACACACTCATCGTGTTTGTCGTGGCGCTGGCGCTGATGCTCCGGATCAATACGCGGCTCACCCTGATCGCCCTGATCCCGCTGCCGCTGGTGTCGATTGCGGTCCGCTATTTCGGCGCGGCCATCCACCGGCGCTTCGAACGCATCCAGGCGCAGTTGTCGGATCTGAGCGCGATCGCGCAGGAAGCCCTGGCCGGTGTCCGCGTGGTGCGCGCGTACCGGCAGGAGGCGGCCGAACTCGACCGGTTCCGCCAGGCCAATCACGAGTACGTCCGCCGCAACCTCCGGCTGATTCGGCTCCAGGGGATGTTCTATCCGAGTCTCGGGCTGCTGCTCGGGATTGGCGCCCTGCTGGTGCTCTGGCTGGGCAGTCGCGAGGTGATGCTCCATCGGATGACGCTCGGCGAGTTCGTCGCCTTCAATGCCTACCTCGGCATGCTCACCTGGCCGATGATTGCGTTTGGCTGGGTCACCAACATGCTGCAGCGCGGCGCCGCATCGTGGACGCGGATGCTGCAGGTGATGTCGGAAGTGCCGGCGGTGTCAGACCGGGGATCGACCGGCGCGTTCCAGGATCCGGCCGAGATCCGCGGCGCCATCGAGATTCGTCACCTCACGTTCGGCTACAACGGGCAAACGATCCTGCACGACGTGTCTGTCAGCGTCGCGTCTGGTGAGACACTGGCGATCGTCGGCCCGACCGGGTCGGGCAAGAGCACGCTGATCAACCTGCTGCCGAGGCTCTACGAGCCGCCGCCCGGCACGATGTTCATCGACGGCGTCGATGTGGGCCAGATCCCGCTGCGCGTGCTTCGGGGCGCCATTGGGTTCGTGTCGCAGGAGCCGTTCCTGTTCTCCGAGAGCATCGCCGACAACGTCGCATTCGGCTTGGACGAGGGTCCTGGCGAGGGGGCGCGTAGGCCGGCCCGCGACAGCGAGGCGATTGCCGGCGCGTCGGCCATCGCCAGGCTCGACAAGGATGTCGCCGACTTTCCGGCCGGCTACGACACCATCGTGGGCGAGCGTGGCATTACGCTGTCGGGCGGCCAGAAGCAGCGAACGGCGCTGGCGCGCGCGGTGATGACCGATCCGCGCATTCTGATCCTCGACGACGCCCTGTCCGCGGTGGACACGTACACGGAAGAGAAGATTCTCTCGCGGCTGAGAAGCGTGATGAAGCAACGCACCTCGATTATCGTGTCGCACCGGATCTCGACGGTGCGCGGCGCCGATCAGATCGTGGTGCTGGGCGACGGGCGAATCGTCGAGCGGGGCAGTCACGCGGCGCTGGTGGCCCGCAATGGCCTTTACGCCGAGATGTGCCGCAAGCAGATGCTCGAGGAGGAATTGCAGAAGGTTGAGTAGGGGCATGGAGGCCGGGTCTTCCCTGGCCTGAGCGCGTCGAAGGCAGACGCGGCATGGCGCATTCGATATGGCAGCACAAGACGATGACATCGTCGGGAAAGCCTACGACGCCGCATTGATGCGGCGGTTGATGGGATACCTGCGCCCCTACTGGTCGTACGTCTCCGTCGCCTTCGTCGCCATCGTCTGCGGATCGCTGCTCCAGCTGGCCCAGCCCTACCTGATGAAGCTGGCGATCGACCGGTACATCGCCACCAGCGATGTCGCCGGGATGAATCGCATCGCGCTGCTGTTTCTCTGCGTGCTGGTGGGATCGTTTGTGCTCGAGTTCATCCAGACGTTCGTGCTGCAGATGACCGGCCAGCGCATCATGTTCGACCTGCGCATGCAGATCTACGGGCACCTCCAGCGCCTCGACGTGGCCTTCTACGACCGCAATCCGGTGGGACGCCTGATGACGCGCGTGACTACCGACGTCGACGCGCTCAATGATCTGTTCACCTCGGGCGTCGTATCGGTCTTCGGCGACATCTTCACGCTGGCCGGCATCATGATCGTGCTGGTCACGATGAACTGGCCGCTGGCGCTGGTGGCTTTCTCGGTGCTGCCCCTGATCGTCGTGGTGACCCAGTGGTTCCGCCGCAGCGTGCGCGAATCGTACCGGAACGTCCGGGCGTGGATCGCCAGGATCAATTCGTTTCTGCAGGAGAACATCACGGGGATGGCGACCGTGCAGTTGTTTCGCCGGGAGGCGCGCAACTACGGCCGGTTCGACCAGATCAACCTGGGCCACCGCGACGCCAACCTCGATTCGATCTTCTATTACGCGGTGTTCTATCCGGCCATCGAAGTGGTCGGCGCGCTGGCGACGGCGCTCATCATCTGGCGCGGTGGTGGGGACGTGGTGAGGCAGGCCGCGACGCTCGGCACGCTGGTGGCCTTCATCCAGTACTCGCAGCGCTTCTTCCGGCCCATCAGCGACATGTCGGAAAAGTTCAACATCCTGCAGTCGGCGATGGCGGCGTCGGAACGCATCTTCAAGCTGCTCGACACGCCGATCGTGATTGCCAGCACCGCTCCGGCCAGAGCCGCGGCGTGGCGCGGGCACGTGGTATTCGACCATGTGTGGTTCGCGTACGCCGGCGAGGACTACGTGCTGCGCGACGTCTCTTTTGAGGTCAAGCCAGGGGAACGGGTCGGCGTTGTGGGCGCGACGGGAGCCGGGAAGAGCACGATTATCAGCCTGCTGATGCGATTCTACGACGTCACCCGCGGCCGCGTGCTGGTGGATGGGGTGGACATCCGCGACATCGATGTGGCCGAACTGCGACGTCTGTTCAGCCTGGTGCTGCAGGACGTGCACGTGTTTTCGGGGACCATCGGCGGCAACATCCGGCTGGGCGACGCCGGCATCGACGATGCCCGCGTGAGGGCGGCAGCGCGTGCGGTTCATGCCGATCGCTTTATCGATCGGCTGCCCGAGGGGTTCGAGACGCCGGTGGCCGAGCGGGGCGCGACGCTGTCGACGGGGCAGAAACAGCTGCTCTCGTTCGCGCGGGCGCTCGCCTTCGACCCCCGCATTCTGATCCTCGACGAGGCGACCTCGAGCGTGGACACCGAGACCGAGTTGCTGATTCAGGACGCGCTGCACGTGCTGATGGACGGGCGCACGTCCATCGCGATCGCGCACCGGCTCTCGACGATCCAGGATGTCGACAAGATCCTCGTGCTGCACAAGGGACAGTTGAGGGAGTCGGGCACCCATCAGGAATTGCTCGCGCTGCGGGGGATTTACTACCGGCTCTATCAGCTCCAGTACAAAGATCAGGAGCGGCTGCCGGACCGATTGCCCGGCGTGCCGCCCCTGGTGGAACCCGCGTCGTGAGCCCGCGTGGGGGGCGTCTCCCCATTGCGATGCTGGAGCCGACGTGTCGGCCTGCCCCGACCAACGGCGAGACGTCGCGTCTTCCGGTGTCGGCCCGCCCACCTCGGACGGGCCCGTTCGCTCGCGCCCCTACTTCTTGACGATCCGGATGTCGCCGCTGAACGAGTTGAGCTGCAGCACCGCGGAGCCATCACCAAACGTGCCGTGCATCTGCTGGCGCTTCCGCCTCCCGTGGCCGGCCGGTTCGTCGCCGCCGGCCTTCGGCGTGAGCGTGATATCGCTGGTGACATCGCCGCTGAACGAAGACGCCGAGACCTCGAATCCCACCGCCTCGCTGGTGACGACCTTGAGGTCGCCGGAGTGCGCCGTCAACTCGTAACGGCCCCCCTTGGCGAGTGGCCCCCCGAACGTGACCTCGCCGCTCACCGACTTGACGGTGACGCGCGTGGCCGCGACGTCGCCGCAGGTGACGTCGCCGCTGACGCTGTTTACCTGGATCTCGGCCGCCTTGACATCGGTGAGTCGCACGTTGCCGCTGACGCTGCCCACGGTCATGGTGCCCGACGATTTCGACGACTGGATCGTGACATCTCCCGACACCGACTTGACGGTTCGCAGGTCGGCTGCCGAGGCGACCGAGACGTTGCCGCTGACCGCCGCCGCCTGCACTTCGCCATCGAGGCCCGACAGTTTCGCGTCGCCCGAAATCGACTTGACGATCACGATCGCCGCGCGCGGGACGGTGACCGCGTAGTCGACCGAGACATTGATGTTGTGTCGTCCCTCGGGATACCGCGTGCGCACTTCGACGCGGTTGGCGGCGGTGGTGACCTCGATCGTCACCTCCTTCAACCCCTCCGCGGTCCGTCCCTTCTTGACCGCCTCAATCACGACCTGGTCGCCAGATCCGCCGGTGATGACGATGTCGCCGGAGAGGTTCGACAGGTCGAACGTGCCGCCCTTGGCCAGCGGGACGGTTTTCGAGAACTTCTCGGTGGCCGCGGCGGGGTCGAACGGCGACCAGCCCGGAGTGGCCGGTGCGGCGGCCCGCGCGGTGCCGGATGGCCACAAGAGCCCGGCGGCCATGATGACGGCGACGAATCCGAATCTGTTCATGATGTCCCCTGTGTGATCTTGAGGGCGTGAGTCCGAATCGCGCGCCAGACTCGACGCGCTTACGATTTGCTCAAGCCCCCGATGAGCCTGGCCGCGCCCGCCTGATCGCCCTTGCGCATGACGTTGATGAGCGCGATGGTGTCTTCGAGGAGCGCGACTTTCTGCCTCAGCGCATCGAACAAGCTCGTCTGGGCGAGCTGGCTGGTTGGCTGCGACTTGATCGCCTCTCGGCTCTCGCGAATGGCCTGATCGATGACGCCCAGGTTCTTCTGGAGCGTGGCCGCCACCACCGGGTCGAGCGACGCCTGTCCGCTGGCGACGATGGTCTCGAGCCCGGCGATCGCCTGCTGGTAGTTGGCATCGGCGATTCGCAGATGTTCGTCAACATCTAAGACGGCGTCCGGCGAAGAAGGGTGCGCTGCCGCCCCCGCCGCCCCGTTCTGCGTGGTCCGGGTTGGCGATGGTGGCTGCGGAGTTCGCAGGATGACGAGGCTGGCCGCCACCGACAACACCATCACCGCGGCCATCGCCAGCGCCACACGCGCGCCTGTCCAGAACGGGCGCGGCGCGGCCGGCGTCCGGGCCGCCAGTTCGCGCGCAATCCGCGTCCAGACATCGGGCCGTGGCGCATGCGGCCGCATCGACCGCGCCGTGTGCCTGATCGCCCGGAGGTCGTCGCACAGACAGCGGCACGCGTCGCATCCCTCCAGATGGGATTCGAAGGATGCGCGTTCCGGCTGGGTCAGCCGGTCGTCGATCCATTCGTCGATTAGCGGCCCCACCGTCTCGCAGGTCGGAGGGGTGCGTGGTGTCGTGTCCATTACCGTGCTCCCCGCATGACGCGACCGTCAGCCGCCTCGGCCCGGGGTGCGGTTGACGCGCCCTCGGCAGCCGGAGTGCCGCGCAGCAACGCCCGGAGACGGAGGCGGGCCTTGTGCAGCAGCGACTTCGACGAACCGACGGCAATGCCAAGCATCTCGGCCACTTCGTGGTGCTGGTGCCCCTCGACGTCGTGCAAGACGAAGGTGTTCCGGTAGCTCGGCGGCAACTGTGCGATCGCCGTTTCGAGATCGATGCGATCGAGCGCGCGATCGGGCCTCCAGAACGGGCTCGCCGCCGGCTCGAGGCCTTCGACATCGTCGATATAGTCGGTCGCCGATTGTTGTCGTCCCTGCCGGCTCCGCATATGGTCGAGGCACGCGTTGACCGCCAGACGATAGAGCCACGTGCCCAGCGCCGCCTCGCCGCGGTAACTGGCGATTCGGCGATACGCCTGCAGAAACACGTCCTGCAGCAGATCCTCGGCGTCCGCCGCACTGCCCGACATCCGATACATCACGTTGTAGATCCGTCCGCTGTGTTGTTTGTACAGCTCTTCGAAGGCCGGCAACTCGCCGCGCCCACACCGCGCCGCCAAATCCCGGTCCGACCGATCTGCCACTGTTGTGTTTGACGGAAGCATGGCCCCTCTGGGTTGCCTGGCGCATAAAAAGAAACGAAAACGGCGAGCCAGCGCTGCCCAGAGGATACGAGGCGAGGGCGACGGGGGTTCCGCCCGCCGGGGCGGCAGCGAGTCGCTGAGCTCGCGCCGGGAGCAGCCATGGCCACCCGAGATTGGCGCTTAAAACCTGATCCGAAGGCCAGCGCTTGCCTGCACGCCGCCCAGCGCTGCGCTGGAGCGGTTGCCGGCTGCGGGCGAGAACGTTGCGGTGGCCCTGGAGATCCGGACCAGCCCGCCCAGCCCCAGGTGCCTGCTGAACAGGTACGACAGGTCGAGGCCGGCCGTAAAGCCCAGGCCCGCTCTGGTGACGCGCGTCGAATCGGCGCCAATCAGCGTGGCGGTGTCGAAGGGGTACGTCTCGGCATACCGCGGAGCCGACACCACGTCCTGGCTCGTCGAGACGTAGGCGGGCCCCGCGAACACCATCACGTCCAGCCCCCGGGCCGGACGTACCGTCCACGACACCTCCGCCGCGACCATCGTGTCTGCCCGAGTGAGGCGGGCAATGGTGCCCGCGACGGTTCGCATCTGGCTGAAAAAAAATGGATGGGGCAGTTGGGCGGTGACGGAAGCGTCGCCCGATCCGCTGAACCGGGATACGGCCAGACCCACGCTCAGGTCGCCGCGGAATCGGACGCCGCCGCGCACCGACACGATGCCCGCATTCACGAATCGATACGTCGCCCTCACCACTCCCTGCTCGCCGTAGAGGGGAAACGTCACCGTAGAGGTGAAGCCAGGGATCGCCGTCTGTGCGCCCGCATCCGCGTGAAGGTATCCGGCCTCGGTCCTGGTCGCCGCCGACTGCGCGGCTCCTCGCCCCGCCGAGGCCAGCAACACGGCGATCGCCGCCGCCGCCACGACCACACGTCGATGCGTTCCGCGATGGCTCGACTGGGCACGGCCCGGGGCGGGCCTCACGAGACCCCGACCGCGGTCCACGCCTGGGTGACCGCCTGTTCGACGTTGCTGCCGGCGCCGTACAAATCACGAGCCGCCTGGATCGTCGCCGCTCTGGCCACCGAGAACGTCGCGCCGGCCGGCAGCATCTGGGTAAACGCGCGGAAGAAGACCTTCTCGATCTTCTCGCGCGAGGCGGCGCCCACGCCCGCCACGCTCAGCCCCGAGGTGCGATCGGTGCCGCCTTCGATGGCCAGGTAGAAGGCCTGGTTCGAAATGCCCGAGTTGGTATGGACGCCGCCGTTATCGGCGGTGCCCCGATAGCGCTTCGAATAGTGATCGGGATCGCCAAACGCGCCCGGGTTGGCCATCGATCGAAACCCGGCCATCGGGGTCGTCAGATCCTCGCCCATCGTGTAGTCTGCCTTCAAATAGCCGACGCCGGGCGGCTGGTAGAAGAATTCCACGCTGGTGCCCATCATGTCGGAGAACGATTCGTTCAGCGCGCCCGACTCGTTCTGGTAGATCAATCCCGACGTGTAGTCGGTGACGCCATGAGTCAACTCGTGGGCGACGACGTCGAGGGCGCCGGCAAAATACGTCCACTTGAGGCCGTTGACGGTGGCCTCCGGCGGCAGGCCTTCGCCGTACACCATGATGCCGTCGCCGGCATAAAACGCGTTGAGGTAATAGAGATTCAGCGTGCTCGACGTCACCTGGTTCCAGGTGGCGCGCGCCACCGGATGCACCAGGTTCTTGATGCTCAGATTGTGCCCGTCGAGACCGGACCGGCCGAACCGCTTGTAGTAATAGTCGAACGTCCATCCGGTGTACGCATGGGCGTCCACCGTGGCCGGATCGGTCCACGTGTTGTCGGGGCTCGCGCTGATATCGGTCGTGCCAAGCGTCGCCAGGCCGTTGAGCACGTGCTGCGTCCGCGCCAGATCGCCCTTCAGATCGAAGGTGAAGATGGGCGCCGGCCGCATCTGGTCCCACGCGCGGTAACTGCCGCCGCTCATCGTGGAACTGACCTTCTTCTGATCGCCGAGCACGCCGGTCCCGACCCCGATCTCGGTCTGCGCGTCGCTGTAGCTCGACACCAGCGTCCCGGTACGCGCGTCGATGAAATACACGATCAGGTCGTCGGGCGTGGAGAGGCGCACCCGATACGCCAGAGCGTAGCCGCCGGCGTCGCGAGCCACCACCAGCAGGTCGGGCGCACGGGTGGGGCCGAGCCCTGTTCCCGACAACTTCGACGCGGTGATGGCCGCCTCCTGCGCGCCGATCAGCGGCGTGGTGTCGATGTCGATGGCGGGATAGAGCGTGCCGAACACCGAGACGGTCCCTTCGGAATCGACCTGTCGGACCATCTCGCCGCCCCACACGCGAACACCGCGATGGTACTGGTCGAACCGCTGATGGGTACGGCCGGTCACCAGCGGGTCGGTCTCGGTCGTCCGCAGGCGCAAGTCGCCGAGCCGTGCCTGCCGGCCGATGTCCGAGTCCCAGGTGCGCAGGTCGGCCGCCAGCCAGGCGCCGATCTCACGGGGCCTGGCCCGTCCGCCCGGCGGCCCGCTCCCGTCGGAGGGCTGCTGGGCTGTGGTCAACACCGGCGCGATCAGGCAGGCCACCAACAGCGCCAACGGCCACCGCCGCCGGATCGTCATCACACCCATGCCGCCTCCGTAGTGAGGGTAGGCGAGCGGTCCCGGAGTGTCAACACACGGGCGGCGGTGCGGGCGTCGGCGGACCGCAACCCGCACGGCAACCCTCGCGGCGACCCTCGCGGCGACCGGCGCCACCATCCCCGCGCCGCACCCGGCCTGTCTGCGCCCGGCTTGTCATCCCTGCCTGGCGCACTTGCGCTAAGATACACGCTCATCAACACACGTCGAGGGTGCCGATGGTTTGAGACGGCCGTCGGTCACCCCCTGCAACCATTCGCGACGACGGGACGTGCACATGTATCTCAGCGAGGTCGAAGCGGCAGCCATTGATCAGCGGATCGCCCGGCTCGAATCCCGAACCGGGGTGCAGGTGGTGACGGCGGTGGTCGGCAAGTCCGACTCGTACGCCGAGCTTCCCTGGAAAGCGTTTGCGCTGGGCGCGGCGCTGGCCGGCCTGGCGGTGGTCGGTGCCGACGTGGCGCGCCCGCAGTGGGTGACCGCCCACACCGCGCTGGTCGGGGCCGTCGGCATCCTGGGCGCGGGGGCGATGTTCGCGCTGCTCGCCGTCTTCTCGCCGCACTTCGCGCGGCTGTACCTGCACGAGGATCGGCGCGACGTCGAAGTGGGCCAGTACGCCGACTCGCTGTTTCTCAGACACGAACTGTTCGGAACCCGCGCCCGCACCGGTGTCCTTGTCCTCATCAGCCTGTTCGAGCGGAGAATCGAAATCCGGCCCGACACGGGCCTGCACGCCTCCATCGGCCAGACGGAGTGGGACGCGGTGATCGCGCCGATGACCTCCCGGCTGCGCGACGCCTCCCCGGCCCGCGCGTTCGAGGACGGGCTGGCGGCGCTTGAGGACCTGCTTGTGGCCAAGGGGTTTCAGCCTGGCGATGGTGTCGATCAACTGCCGAACCGGCCCATCGAGGAGCGTGGCGAATGACTCCCAACCTCCAACGCGCCGTGGTCGCGATGCTGTTGAGCGCTGCGCTGTTGCTGCCAGCCGCTTCCGCCGTGGCGATCGACGTGCCGTACCTCACGGGCCGCGTCGTCGACAACGCCTCGATTCTCGCTCCGGAAACGCGGGGTCGGATTGCGGCCGCCGCCAAGGCGCACGAGCAGGCCACGGGCAACCAGATCGTGGTCCTCACCGTGCCGACCATCCAGCCCGACAGCGTCGAAGACTACGCCGTCAAAGTCTTTCAAGGCTGGAAGCTCGGCCAGAAGGGCAAGGACAACGGCGTGCTCGTGGTCGTCGTGCCGCAGGATCACAAAGTGCGCATTGAGGTGGGCTACGGACTGGAGTCGGCGCTCACCGACGGCACCAGCGGCCTTATCATCCGCACGGTGATGACGCCGTCGTTCAAGTCGAACGACTACGACAAGGGCATAGAAGAAGGCGTCACCGCCATCATCGCGCAGCTCGAAGGGAAGCGGGATCTCGCCGCAGAAGCCGCCCGCGCGGGATCCGAGACCACCAGTTCGACCTCGTCGAGCCAGTCGCTCGACACCGCCCTGCCGTGGCCGATGCGGATGCTGATCGGCGCGTTCGTCTTCGGCATCATCGGGCTGTTCACCGTGATTGCCCTGCTCACACCGGGCGTGGGCTGGTTTCTGTATGTCTTCCTGATTCCGTTCTGGGCGATGTTCCCGATTGTCGTGATTGGCGTGCTTCCCACGCTGGTGCTGCTGCTGGTCTACCTGGTCGGCTTTCCGATCGCCAAGATCTCCCTCAAGAGAACCGCCTGGTACAAAAAGGTCGCGACCGATCTGAAGACCAAAGGCCGCGCCAGGATCGGCGGCTTTGCGCTGGGCGGGTCGGGCGGATCGTCGAGTTCATCGTCGAGCGGGTGGAGTTCGGGCGGCGGTTTTTCTGGCGGCTTCTCTGGCGGCGGCGGGAGCTCCGGCGGCGGCGGCAGTTCCGGCAGCTGGTAGGGGCGGCGTCGCTACGCGGCCGCTTCGTCGAGAAACGTCAACGGGTCGATGTCGAAGTCGTTCGGGTCCACCGGCGTCACGATCCGCGGCGGCGGCCCAATCGTGCTGTCGTCCATCCAGAGAGCCAGATCGATCGGCTTGTCGAGCCGTTGGCCATCAGGCCCTACCACCACACGGACGGCGGGCCGCGACGGGTCTGGCGCGTGCGTGCGCAAGACAACGGCCAGCGCCCCGGTGTCGAGCCTGACGACATTGCCAGGGGGATAGATCCCGAGCAGTTGGCTGAATCGGCGCACCAGATGCTGGTCGAATCGCGTGCCGTCGTTCTGTCGCAGGACAGCCTGGATGCGCTCGGTCGGGAACGCCTGCTGGTAGCTGCGTTGTGAACGCATGGCGTCGAACACGTCGGCAATGCCGCACAATTGCGTCGCCAGGTTCAGGCTTCGCCGGGTCGCGCCGGTGGGATAGCCCGTGCCGTCGATGCGGAGGTGATGCTCGAAGGCCACCACCGCGGCCAGCGGCGGCAGTTCGAGCTGACACCGCAGAATTTCGGCTCCATCGGCCGGATGCCGCCGCATGATGGCGAACTCGGCGTCGGTGAGCTGATCGGGCTTGGTGAGGATCTCCACCGGCATCCGGATCTTCCCGATGTCGTGCATCAGGCCCGCCAGACCGAACTGTCGCAGCATGGAGCCGTCGATCCCGAGGCTCTTGGCCTGGGCCATGGTCAACACGCTGACGTTGACCATGTGGCTGAACGTGTAGTTGTCGTACCGGAAGAGCGCCGTCAGGGCCATCATCGCGCGGCGGTTCTGATCGACGCCGCTGGCCAGGCCCTCGACTATGGCGGTGGCGGCTGCCGGATCGGCCGCACCATCCGATCGCGCCTGCTCCCAGAGCGACTCCACGTGGCCGATGGCCTGGTAGTACGCATCGCGGGTCGCGCTGACGTCGTGACGCCCCGACGATTCGATGCGGCGCTGAATGTGGAGCCGGCCGACTCGAAGGTGGGGGGTGCCGTCGATTCTGGGCGCCTCGTCTGCGCCGGTCGGCGTGCGGCCGCTGGCCTGGGCCAGCGCGTGCACGAACACGAGGATCTCCTCTTTGGTGACGCCGGATTCGACCGACAGGCGTTCGATGCCCGCTGCAGCGAAGCGCTCGGCGATCTCGGCAGCCCCGATGGCGGTGAGCATCGGAATGCCGTCCACCACGACCTGCTGGCCGATCAGGCCGAATACAACCGACGTTCGTTCGACTTGCAGGCAGTCCAGCGCCTCGATCAGCTGGTCGGTCGCCCGCACGACAATGGGATGACTGGCCGAGTAGAGCTGAATGGCTTTGACGGCGGCGGCCAGTCGCTTCAACGCATCTTCGGCAACCTGCACCCGGCGAGCATCGTCGGTCATCACACTGTCTCCGTTCTATCGTGTCGTTGAATCGAACGCCGCAAGATGGCGCCGGGCGGCCGCCCTGGCTCCTCGCCGCCCCGCACTCGCGGCCAGCCGCAGCGTCTCGATCGCGTCCGGCGTGCCGATGCGGGCGAGCGCGTCGGCGGCCAACCTGCGCAGGACGGCCACCTTGAACGGCGACCCGAGCACGCGCTTGTCCATCACCTCGGCCAGCGCCTCGACGGCGACCGGGCCGCCGATGGCGCCCAGTTTCTGCACGGCGCGTTCGTACACGCGCCACATCGGCCCCCGGCAAGGCGCGGTTCGAACCAGGTACGCCAGCACCGGCAGGGCGTCGTCGTCTGGAATCGAGGAGAGCACCCCGGTGATGACCGTCCGGGCGTGCTCGGTGCCGGCCGAGAGCGCCCGAGTGAGCGTGCCGAACGCCGCGTCGCTGCGCATCATCGCGATGGCGCGGGTCGCGTCTCGCTGCACCTGCGGCTCGGCATCGTTGAGAAGGCTCTCGAGATCGCCGAGCGCGTCGGTGCCCCCGAATTCCCGCAACAACACCACGGCGGTGCGGCGGACCGCGGCGCTGGGGGATTGCTTGAGTTTCTCGACGGCCTGGCGTCCGGCCGCACCCAGGCCCAGAAGCACCTCGACCAGGCGCTGACGCGCGCGGCTGCGCTCTTCGCGCGACAGCGTTTCGGCGAGCGGGCCGACGATCGAGGTGCCGAGCGCCTGGCAGAATCGCATCGCCTCGGTCACCGCGTCGCGGTCGGCGGTATCGAGGTAGGTGGCCACACGGCCCATCATCGCGGCGCTCAGCAGGTGGTCCAACATCATGCTGGCCGCCGTCTGCACGGCGACGTCGTCGTGGAACTGCGCCTGGTAGACGATGGCGCTGACCAGGAACGTGGCGGCCGAGAAGTCGCCAACCAGCACCAGCATGTCGATGCGCGAAATCGCGAGGTCGGCCAGCGTGCGCCACCGGCGGACGTCGTGCTGCGCGGACATCAGATCGACGATCATCTCGGCGTCGAGCATCCTGACGGCCGCTTCGTCGACCGAGCGGGTCCATGCCTGGATGCGCGCAGGCGGGTCGGTCTGATCGGCATCGAGATCGATGGCGCGATCGGCGACCCGGTGAAGTTCAACGGCGTAGGCATCCGGCACGAACAACGCGTCCGAGTACGTGAGCAGATAGCTTTCGGCCTCGCGCCAGACCGATGGTTGGGCGATGGCGTCGACGCCGGGACGCGCGGTGGCGCGGGCTCGATTCAGGATGGCCGAACGGCGTGCGGGATCGGGCGCCAGACCGCAGAACGCGTCGGCCAGCAGCGGCGAGGTGCCCCCGCCGCGTTCGATCTCGCCGGCCATCACATCGGCGATGGTGGCATCTGGAACGCGGTGCATCAGATCGGCGACCAGCCGCCCCACATCGGTGTGCGCGCCCGCGTGGGCCGCCTTCAGCAGCGGAGCGAGCGTGGTGATGGGCAGTCGGGCTGTCGCCTCGGCGATCGCCGCCATCACCGCCTCGACGTCGTCGGGCTGCGTGCGCTCGACGTACCGGGCCACCGCATGGAGCAGGCCGCCCAGCGTGTCGGCGCCCCGTTGCGCGTCGCCCTCCGCGCGTTGCTGAATCGAGGCGAGCACCTCGGCGATGCTGTCGGGCCGATCGAGCAGTTGCGTGACGAGGTCGAGCGCCCAGGCGTCAGCCGCGATGCCGCCACCCTCGAGGCACTCGCTGACCACCTGCGCCCAGGTCGCGCGGTCGCCGCCGGAACGTTCCCGAAGCAATTCGTGGAAGTCGACGCGACGCACCTCGATCTGGGATTGTCCCGCCGACGACCAGAGGCGCGCGAGTCCGCCACGCAGCCGCGCCTGATCGGGCGGAATCGCCAGCACGCTGAGAAACCGGCGCCACAATTGGGCGTCGGTGGCCGGCGCCACGACGAACTGGCCGATCTGATGGGCGTGCAGCAGGCCGGCCAACTCTGCGATCGCCACGTCGGGTTTGGCGGTCTGCCGGCCACCGATAGCCAGCGTGGTCGGCATCACGCTGATGCGGAGCGGGCCCTCGGCGGTGGCCGCCTGCGCGGCCTGCGTCAGGATATCGAGCGACCGGGTTGAGGCCGGATGCTCGGGCGGATACAGCACCACCGCTCGGGTGGCCGACTTGCAGGCGCGCGCAAACGCCGCCAGCGTGGCGGAACGTTCGGCCGACAGCAGTCCGCCCCCCGCCTCGACGGGGTCGCCGGATGCCAAACCAGGCACGGAGGGGAGGTCGGATGCAGACATGGCGCGAACCTCTGGCCTGCAGAGGCTTCGTCGCTCTTATCGGCGCCAACCGCCCCGGACTTTGGCTTGGCGTGCCGCGTGGTCGGTGGGCGAGGGTCGCGGCAGTCGGTGCGGCAGTCGATGGTGGCAGTCGGTGCTGCGCCGGGCCGCGCCGCGCTGTTATACTTCTCGCTTCTATGAGAGCGGTCGACATCATCAGGAAGAAACGGGACGGACACGGGCTCGACCGCGACGAAATCGACCACTTCGTCGCGGGCGCCACCGATGGGTCGTGGCCCGACTACCAGATCTCGGCCCTGTTGATGGCGATTGTGCTGCGCGGGATGAGCGACGAAGAGACCGCGTGGCTGACCGACGCGATGGCCCGGTCGGGGGCGCGGCTCGACCTGACGCGTCTGCCTGGACGCAAAGTCGACAAGCACAGCACCGGCGGGGTGGGCGACAAGACGTCGCTGATACTGGCGCCGCTGGCCGCCGCGTGCGGCGTGATCGTGCCGATGATGTCCGGGCGCGGGCTCGGCCATACCGGCGGCACGCTCGACAAGCTGGAATCGATTCCCGGGTTCAAGGTGGACATGTCGGCCCGCGAGGTGGTCGACGCGCTGGCCGACACCGGCTGCGTCATCGTCGGTCAGACGCGCGATATCGCGCCTGCCGACAGGCGCTTGTACCGGCTCCGCGACGTCACCGCGACGGTCGAGAGCATTCCGCTTATCACCGCGTCGATTATGAGCAAGAAGCTCGCCGAAGGCATCGACGCCCTCGTGCTCGACGTCAAGGTGGGCCGGGGCGCGTTTATGAAGACCGCTCAGGACGCCGAGCAGCTGGCGCGGGCGATGGTGCGGGCCGGGCAGCTGGCCGGCGTGCGGACCGAGGCCGTGCTGACGCGGATGGACGCGCCGCTCGGGCGTGCCGTCGGCAACGCGCTCGAGGTCGTGGAGTCGATCGAGACACTGCGCGGCGAGGGACCGGCCGACCTGACGGTGCTCTCGGTGTTGCTGGCCGCGCGCATGGTGCTGATGGCGGGGCAGGCCGCCTCGCCCGGCGACGCGGAACGTCTGGTCCGGCGTGCGCTGACATCGGGAGAGGGCCTGGCCAAGTTCCGGCAGATGGTGGTCCGGCAGGGGGGCGATGCGGCCGTGGTGGACGACCCGCGGCGGCTCGCGCTGGCGTCGGGACGCGAGATGGTCTGCGCTGCGCGATCGGGCTATGTCACCGGACTCGACGCCATGCTGGTGGGCCGCGCCGCCGCCGCGCTCGGGGCGGGCCGGGCGACCGCCGAAGACCGCGTGGACTTTGGCGTGGGAATCAAGGTCGTCGCCACGCTGGGGGCACTGGTGCGGGCGGGCGAGCCGATTCTGGAACTGTTCCACCGCGACGGTCTCGGCTTGCGAGAGGCGATCGAACTGGCCGGGCAGGCCGTCGAACTCGGGTCGGCGCCGCCGGCGCCGCAGCCGTTGATGGTGGGCGAGATCGTATAACGTTGTCCCGGGAGATGGAATGAGCACGACTACTGGCAGCGCGGGCTGGCGCCTCTCTTCAACCGACATCTGGATCTTTGCCGGCGGTGCCGCCGCGGCACTGACGGCGGTGCTGCTCGCCGCCTTCGCCGGGCTGCCCAAGGCGCAGCCATTCGCCGGCGCGATCGTCATCCTCGGGATCGCGTACGCCTGTTCGACCAACCGCCGCGCCATCGATCTCAAGACGGTGGTGTGGGGCCTGGCGCTCCAAATCGTGTTTGCGCTGCTGGTGCTGAAGAGCGAATGGGGCCAGCGGATCTTCAAGGACCTCGGCGACCGCATCACGTGGCTCCTCGACTTCGCCGGCGTGGGTTCGTCGTTCGTCTTCGGGCCGCTGGGCGACAAACAGGCCTGGCCGCGCATCATGACGGCCGTGCTGGGCGCGGACGGGGCTCGCTACTCGATGATCTTCGCGTTCCAGGTGCTGCCCACCATCATCTTCATCGCCGCCCTGTTCGCCATCCTCTACTACTTCGGCGTGATGCAGTTTGTGGTGCGCATTTTCGCGTGGGGCATGCGAAAGGTGATGAAGGCGAGCGGCGCGGAATCGCTCAACGTGGCGGCCAGTATCTTCATGGGCCAGACCGAGGCGCCGCTGACGATCCGGCCGTACCTGCCGAAGATGACCAACTCCGAATTGATGACGGTGATGACCTCCGGGATGGCGCACATCTCCGGCGGGATCATGGCCGCCTACATCCTGTTCGGCATCGAGGCCAAGCACCTGTTGACTGCCGTCATCATGACGGCCCCCGGCACGTTGATGATGGCCAAGATGTTCGTGCCCGAGACCGAATCGCCCGAGACGATGGGCACCGTCAAGCTGGAGGTGGAGCGGACCGACGTCAACGTGATTGACGCGGCGGGCCGCGGGACCGGCGAAGGGCTGCATCTGGCCCTCAACGTCGGTGCCATGCTGATCTCGTTTCTCGCCATCGTGGCGCTGCTCAATGCGTTGCTCGGAGCCGTCGGATCGTTTGTGGCGGCCAACACCGGCCTGGTCGGGCTCGCCAATCTCAGCCTGCAGCAGGTGCTCGGGTGGGCGTTTTCGCCGGTCGCCTGGGCGATGGGCGTGCCATGGAAGGATGCGCAGATTATCGGAAACCTCCTCGGCACGCGGATGGTGCTCAACGAGTTTGTGGCCTACGCCCAACTGGGACAGTATGCCGGCGCGACCGCGGTGCACGCGGCCGGCTCCCTGTTTGGCGGCATCGATCCGAAATCGTTTACCATCGCGACGTTCGCGCTGTGCGGGTTCGCAAACTTCAGCTCGATCGGCATCCAGATTGGCGGGATCGGGGCCCTGGCTCCCCATCGGCGGCACGATCTGGCCCGTCTCGGATTGCGGGCCATGCTGGCGGGCACGCTGGCCAACTTCATGACGGCAACCATTGCGGGGTTCCTGCTGTGATCGATCCATACGCGAGTGTTCAGAAGGCGGCCGACGCGGTGCGCGGGCGCATCGGCGAGGTGCCTCGGGTCGCCATCGTTCTGGGGTCGGGGCTTGGCGACTTCGCCGACACGCTGGGGAACGCCACACGGCTGCCGTATGGCGAGATTCCGGGCTGGCCGGCGTCCACGGTGGTCGGCCACGCGGGCCAACTGGTGGTCGGCGAGGTGCGCGGTCGCCGGCTGGCCGTGTTGTCCGGGCGGGCGCATTTCTACGAAGGCCATCCGATGGCGTCGGTCGTGTTCGCCACGCGCGTGATGGGCGCGCTCGGCGTCAAGACCCTCATCCTGACCAACGCCGCCGGCGGCATCAATACGTCGTTCTCGCAGGGCGCGCTGATGGCGATCGACGACCACCTGAATCTGATGGGGACCAATCCGCTGGTCGGGCCCAACGACGAGCGCTTCGGTCCGCGGTTCCCGGACATGACGGAGGTGTACGCGAAGCGGCTGCGTGCGCTGGCCGACCAGGCCGCCGCACACAACGGGCTGTCGCTCGCCCACGGTGTGTATGCCGGGCTCCACGGGCCCAGCTACGAGACGCCCGCCGAGATCCGGTACCTGCGCGCGATTGGCGCCGATGCGGTGGGGATGTCCACGGTGGCCGAGGCGATTGTGGCGCGCCACATGGGGATGGAGGTGCTCGGCATCTCCTGCATCACCAACATGGCGGCCGGTGTGCTGCCGCAGGTGCTCAATCACGCCGAAGTGATGGAGACGGCCCAGCGGGTCAAGGGCGCGTTTATCGCGTTGCTCGAGCAGATCGTGGGCCGGCTGTGAGCCAGCCGGGGCCGGGGCCCGGCGTCGGGAGCGCGAGGCGATGAGTAGAGAGAAACGACGTAATCTTCGGCGGCACCTTTTGTACTATCTCGACATCGTGGATGAAGAGACGGGGCAGTCGGTGGGCCGGCTCGGCGACCTGTCGCACGAAGGCCTGCTGCTGTTGACCAAGACGGCGCCAGACCTCGAACGCACCTACCGACTGAGCGTGATGCCGCCCGATGTCCTGCCGGTCGGCGAAGTGCTGTCGGTGTACGCCCGCTGCGTGTGGTCGCGGCCCGACGTCAATCCCGATCTCGGCCTGGCCGGATTTCGCTTCGTCTACGCCGATCACAACGCGCACCGGATCATCGACGCGATGATGCGCGAACTGGGATTTTCGGATCGTCACCGCGCCGCCGACGCGGCCAGTGACGACGAAGACGTGGAGTGAGGGTGCGGGAATCGGATCGGAGGCCGGCGTGGACGGCGACCAGCAATTAATCGCAGCGGCGCGTCAGGCGCGCCTGATGGCCGTTGCGCCGTTTTCGAACTTCAAAGTCGGCGCGGCCCTCGAGACCGAGGCGGGCACGGTCGTCACCGGCTGCAACATCGAAAACGCGACCTACGGCCTCACCGTGTGCGCCGAGCGCGTGGCGGTCTTCAAGGCGGTCTCGGAGGGGCATCGCCGCTTCCGGCGGATCGCGATCGTGGCCGACACACAGGCGCCGACACCGCCCTGCGGGCCCTGCCGCCAGATTCTCTGGGAGTTCTGCGGCGACATCGAAGTCGTGCTCGCCAACCTCACCGACGACAAGGGCCGCTACCAGATGAAAGATCTGCTGCCGTTGCCCTTCGACGCCCGCCTGCTGAGACCCTGATCTGCCACGAGGTTCCTAGAACGAACCTTGCCGGGACGGGTCGCCGGCCTGACGTATGCGCTATTCGCGCAGCCTGTTCTGGCCCTCACGGTCCGTTTTGCGAACTGACGCTTATCGGTTTGGTTCGAGGGGCCGCGACGCGAATCGCCCTGCGGCATCTCGGGTGACGGGGCGTTTCGCTCCGCGTCCCCGCTCACGCAAACCGGCAAAACGAACCTTGCCGGGACGGGTCGCCGGCCTGACGTATGCGCTATTCGCGCAGCCTGTTCTGGCCCTCACGGTCCGTTTTGCGAACTGACGCTTATCGGTTTGGTTCGAGGGGCCGCGACGCGAATCGCCCTGCGGCATCTCGGGTGACGCGACTGCCGACCGTATATGATGAAGGACATATGCTGCCGACGATCGACTGGCAAGACGATGCCGTGGTGATGATTGACCAGCGGAAGCTGCCCGGGGCCGAGATCTGGGTCCGGTGCCGCACCGCCAGCCACGTGGCGAAGGCCATCAAGACCATGGTGATACGCGGTGCGCCGGCCATCGGCGTGGCGGCGGCGATGGGGATTGCCATCGGGATGCGCCGAAGCAAGGCGACCGGGACGCGGGCGTTTGCCACTGAATTCCAGAAGATCTGCAACGCGATGGCCGCGACGCGGCCGACCGCGGTCAACCTGTTCTGGGCGATCGAGCGCATGAAGCGCACCTTTGCTGCTGCGGCGCATGCCGGGGCGTCGGTTGACGAGATCCGTGCGCGCCTCGAACTGGATGCGCGCGCGATTCACGACGAAGACGTGGCGAGTTGCCGGGCGATGGGACGGCACGGCGCGGCGCTGGTGCCCGACGGCGCGCGGATTCTCACGCATTGCAACGCAGGCGCGCTGGCCACAGCCGGCTATGGCACGGCGCTCGGCGTGATCCGTGGCGCGGTGGAACAGGGGAAACGGGTGACGGTGATGGCCGACGAGACGCGTCCGTTTCTGCAGGGCGCGCGGCTGACGGCCTGGGAACTGGTGCGCGACGGCATCGACACCACAGTGATTACCGACAACATGTCGGGCGCCATGATGCGCCAGGGCCTCATCGACCTGGTCGTGGTGGGCGCGGACCGGATTGCCGCCAACGGCGACGTGGCCAACAAGATCGGCACCTACACGGTGGCGGTGCTGGCCAAGGAGCACGGCATTCCGTTTTACGTGGCGGCGCCGGTGTCGACGGTCGATCTGGAGACGTCCGATGGATCGCGGATTCCCATCGAAGAGCGCCCCGCCCGCGAGGTGACGCACGTGGGCAAGACGAGGCTGACGCCCGAGGGCGCGAAGATCAGGAATCCCGCCTTCGACGTCACGCCGAACGCCTACGTGACGGCCATCATCACCGAGCGCGGTGTCTGCCGTCCGCTGTACGCCGACTCGCTGCACGCCGCGGTCAACAGCGCCTCGTAGGGACCGCCCCGACGAAAGCCGGGCGCGGCCTCGCTCTTCGTAGGGGCCGCCGC
Source organism: Acidobacteriota bacterium (assembly GCA_037133015.1). GTDB lineage: Bacteria > Acidobacteriota > Vicinamibacteria > Vicinamibacterales > JAKQTR01 > JBAXOX01. The sequence goes on along the minus strand of JBAXOX010000060.1, from coordinate 50 downwards.
CCGTGTCGGCCCGCGTGTGCCACGAGCGAACGCGTGATTGATGGAGCCCC
>JBAXOX010000059.1:0-26125 GCA_037133015.1 Acidobacteriota bacterium | reverse complement strand
CGCAGGCGTTGTAGGTGACCGGTCCGCGGCAGCCCATCTTGTAGAGGCAGTAGCCGCGTCGCGCGTTTTCGTCGTCGAAGGTCTCGACGAACAGACCCGCGTCGTAATTGGGACGACGGTAGCAGGTGTCGTGCACGCGCCGCGAATAGAACGCCTTCGGGCGGCCCACCGCGTCGAGCTGCGGGATGCGCCCGAACGTCAGGTAATGGACCACCACGCCGGCCATCACCTCGGCAATCGGCGGACAGCCCGGCACTTTGACAATGGGCACGCCCGAAATCACCTGGTCGATAGGCGTGGCGTGAGTCGGGTTGGGCTTGGCCGCCTGAATGCAGCCGTTGGAAGCGCAGCTGCCCCAGGCAATCACCGCCGCGGCCCCCGCGGCCGCTTCCTTGACGATATCGAGCGCCGTGCGGCCGCCGATGCAGCAGTACACGCCGTCGTCGGCCGTGGGAATCGACCCCTCGACCAGCATCAGGTACTCGCCCTTGTGCTTCTCCATCGCGGTCTTGAGCGCCGCTTCGGCCTGATGACCGGCGGCGGCCTGAAGCGTTTCGGTGTAGTCGAGCGAGATCTTGTCGAGAATGATGTCGGACACAATCGGGTGATCCGAGCGGATAAACGACTCACTGCAACACGTGCATTCCTGGAAGTGGAACCAGACCACCGTCGGGCGCGGCTTGTTCTCGAGCGCTTCGATAATCTGGGGCACGCCGGACGCGTGGATGCCTGCCGCCGCAGCGAGCCAGCTGCAGAACTGGACGAATTCTCGCCGCGAATAGCCTTTCATCTGAGCGTGTTCCCAGATGGTCAGCGGTGGCCTGCTCATGAGCGACCTCCTTCGGGGTCTGTGAAGCGAAACGACGTCAGTGGGCGCGGGAGTGAATGGGCGGCAACAGCGATGGTGGACAGGGGCGGACATTCGGAGCGATGCCGGGCCGGGCAGATCCCCCGCGGGCGGTCGCCAGCCGACGGTCGACACAGATCACGATCGGAACCCTGCCGGGCACGGGACATGATGCGTTTGGTTGTCGGTTGCCCAATTCCCGGCAATCAAACCGGGTTTTGAATGTGCACAAGCAATTCAGCCGCCAGCGAGCTTTCAGCTGGGAAGCGGCCGAGATTGGCAGATCGCCAGGATGTATTCCGATGGATTGGCTCGGTGTTGCCGGAAATTCGTGAGCCCGTTCCCGACGGCCAGAGCTGGCCGAAGGCGCTTCGCGGAAATTGCCCCACCCCCAAATAATCCGCTCAACGGTGACCTCGCCTGTCACAGCGTTCATCTATTCTCCCGGTTATGCCGATTATCAAGTCGAGGAAGTCGATGGCACAGTTTTCATCAATCAAACGGGCCGACGGGCAAGTCATCGAACAGGACTCGCTGGCCCGTCGTCGCGCCTCCATCGCACGACGATTGAGCCGCCTGTGTCAGGCCTGCGGCGACCGCGTCGCCCAATACGCCGACCCAGGCGAGGCTGAGCCCGATGGCGCCCCGACCCTGTGTCTGTCGTGTTATCGCGACAAGGGCTACCCGCATCCACACCCCCACCTCCAGGTCGTGCCGCAGCCGCCGCGGCCAGAGCGGACGCTCGAGGTCGAAGACAAAGTCGAACTGTCGGGGACCGACCCACAACAGGCCAAGCAGATCATCGACCGCGACCAGCTCTACACCAACCTCCGGCTGCGACGCCGCCGCGCCCAAATTGCCGCGCGGCACGCCAGCGAGGAGCCGCTGGTGGAAGCCCCGGCCGACGTCACTCGAGTGTCGTAGCCCCCCGAACCGCGGCGCTCACCTCATTCACCCTCCACGTCTGCCTGCCGATGGTTCCGGAACCATGGGGTCCGCCCGAATGTGTTGCGAAACCATCGGCGCGTGCGATGATCGTGGTACCGCATCGCACCGCGTGTACCCCTGGAGGGCGACACACCGATGGAACCCCAAGGCGTTCGAACTCTGACAGAACTGATTCGGCTGCGTCGAACCGCCAGCCCGGATCGCGTCGCCTCGCGCTTCGTGCCCGATGGTGTGACGATCGCCCACGAGCTGACCTACCATGCGCTGGCCGAACGGGCCGTCTCAATTGCCGCCGCGCTGCAGGCGCGGACCGCTCCGGGAGACCGCGCGCTGCTCGTGTATCCGCCCGGTCTGGAGTTCGTCTGCGCGTTTCTTGGCTGTCTCCACGCCGGGGTCATTGCCGTGCCGGTCCATCAGCCCAGAGGGCACGGCGTCGACGCCCGCATTCGGGCCATCACCGACGATGCGGCGCCGGCCGTCGGGCTTGGCCTATCAGCCACATTGGCTGACGGGGCTGTTCCTCCGACACTGGCGGCGTTGAAGCCGGGCATGCCGTGGATCGCGACCGACGCCATCGAACCGGCGCGCGCGGCCGATTATCGCGCCTTTGAGCCGACGCCAGACACGATCGCCCACCTGCAGTACACGTCGGGATCGACCGCTGCCCCCACCGGTGTGATGGTGACGCACGTCAACCTGCTTCGGAATCTTCTCGACATGCACCTCGGATGGCGGCACGAACCCGACAGCGTCCTGTTGTCGTGGCTGCCGCACTTTCACGACATGGGTCTGGTCTACGGCGTGCTCGAGCCCTTGTACCTGGGCATTCCCGGCTATCTGATGCCGCCGATCGCATTCATCCAGAAGCCGGTCCGGTGGCTGCAGGCGATCGCCAGATTCGGCGTCACGCACAGCGTGGCGCCCAACTTCGCATACGACTTGTGTGTGCGAAAGGTCAAATCCGCCGATCGCGACCAGCTCGACCTGCGGCGTTGGGAGGTGGCGGTCAACGGCGCCGAACCGATTCGCGCCGAGACGCTCAGGCAGTTTGCCGCCTACTTCGCCCCGTGCGGGTTTCGCCCGGAGGTGCTGTGCCCGGGATACGGATTGGCGGAGGCCACGCTCAAAGTCACTTCGTCGCGCCGCGGCGACCCGGTGCGATATCAACCGGTTGACGGCGATGCGCTCGATGCGGGACGCGTCGAGACCAGGCCGGACGACCACCCGGGGGCACGTGTGCTGGTGGGCTGCGGACGAACCGAAATCGACACGCAAGTCGTGATCGTGGACCCTGCCACCACTCAGCCGCTCGACGAAGGCCGGGTCGGCGAAGTCTGGGTGGGCGGCTCGACGGTCGCCGCAGGGTACTGGGGACAGCCGGGAGACAAGGCGGCTGGTTTCCACGCGACGCTCGCCGATTCGGGGCGCGGTCCCTTCCTGCGCACCGGTGACCTCGGGTTCGTGCTGGGCGGGGATCTCTTCATCAATGGCCGGTTGAAGGACATGATTATTGTCCGCGGCCAGAACCACTATCCCCAGGACATCGAGTTGACCGTGGAGGCGTGTAACCCGGCGTTTCGCCAGAACGGGTGTGCCGCGTTTGCCGTGACCGTCGACGGCGAAGAACGGCTCATCGTCGCCCAGGAACTCGAGCGCGAGGCCAGAGACGTCGACGTGGAAGAACTCACGGGACTGGCACGACAGGCCGTGGCCGAAGCCCACGAAATCGGCGTGTATGATATGGTTTTTCTCCGGCAGGGAGGCATTCCGCGCACCTCCAGCGGAAAGATTCAGCGATACGCGTGCCGCCGGCTGTATCTGGACGGCGCGTTTCGGGGCACACTCACCGGCCAGGCATGATGACCAACGATATCGATGCGGCTCTACGTGCGATCGACCAGGTGTCGGGCAGCGCCGCGCTGTTCCGGACGCTTGACGAGGCGGGCCGGCGCGCCGTGGCCAGCGAAGTGTCGTGGGTGCAGGTGGCGGGCGGTGAGTGCCTGTTCAAAGCCGGTGATGTGGGCGACGCCCTCTTCGTAGTCATTACAGGCCGGTTGCAGGCGATTGTCGAAGTGCCGGGCGCAGTGCCGCTGGTGGTCGGCGACATTGCGTGCGGCGAGGTCGTCGGCGAGATGGCGTTGCTCACCGGCGATCCGCGGTCCCTCACCGTACGCGCCATCCGCGACACGACGCTCGTCAAATTCTCCAAGCAGGCCTTCGAACGGGTGACCGAACGCAACCCGCAGGCCATGCTCGCGGTCACCCGGCGCATCATCGCGCGGCTGCAGCAGCGCAACACCGGCACCCGCCCGCCGGCCCGTGTGTCGACGCTCGCGCTGGTCACCGCGGGAGGCGGGGACGCGCATCAACGCGTCGCGCAACGGCTGGCCTCGGCCCTCGACCCGTCGGGCAACACAGCGGTGCTGACCGGGGCGACGTTCGACGAGGCGACCAACGGCATGGATCCGCTCGGCGCCTCGCGGTGGCTCGACGATCAAGAGCGCGAGCATGCCCATACGCTGTATCTGGCCGACGCGACGTCCACCCCGTGGACGGCCCGGTGCATCCGCCAGGCCGACCGCGCATTAGTGGTGGCCGACGGCGACACGGCGCCCGATGAGGCCCGCATCGCCGCGTGGACGCGCGAGATGAGCCTGCACGACGGGATGCCGCCGGTCGAGCTGGTGCTGCTGCACGCGTCGACGGCCACGCCCCGGGGCACCTCCGCCTGGATTGCCGTCACGTCGGCGATCAGCCACCACCATCTCTGTCCGTCGGTGGCCGGCGAGTACGAGCGGATGGCCCGGTTCCTCACGGGGCGCGCCGTTGGACTCGTGCTCGGCGGCGGCGGCGCCAGAGGGTTCGCGCACCTCGGCGTCATCAGGGCATTTCGGGAGGCCGGCGTGCCGATCGACGCGGTTGGCGGCACCAGCATGGGCGCGATCATCGGCGGGCAGTGTGCGATGGACGTGGCGCCCGCCGACATGCTGGCGCTCAATCGCCATCACTGGATCGAGAACAATCCGCTCAAGGACAAGACGCTGCCGGTGGTCGCTTTGCTGTCGTGCCGACGGCTCGACGCGATGGTGGCGAGCATGTTCGGCACGGTGGACATCGCCGATTTGTGGCGCCGCTACTTCTGCGTCTCCACCGATATCACCAATGCCGAACTCCGGGTCCATCGGTCAGGTTCGCTCGCGCGGGCGACGCGGGCCAGCATGTCGTTGCCGGGGATCGCGATTCCGGTGTACGACAATGGCGCGATGCTGATCGACGGGGGCATCCTCAACAATCTCCCGGCCGACATCATGAAGACGGTCGGTGGGGGACCGGTCGCGGCCGTCAACGTCACCCCCGACAAAGATCTCGCCGTGACGGGGCCCTATCCAGAGGCCATTTCCGGCTGGAGCCTGCTGCTCCAGCGTCAGCGCGTCAAGCTTCCGGGCATCCTCTCGATCATCATGCGAACCACCTTGCTGGCGAGCACGCGGGAGCGCAAACGCGTGGCCGAAGATATCGACCTGCTGATGAACCCGGCCGTCAGCCAGTTCGGGATGTTCGACTGGAACGATCTCGAGGCCATCGCGCAGGCGGGCTACGACTGCGCCCGGCTCGCGCTCGACCGGTGGCACGTCGCATGACACACGCCGGCAGGTCCCGCCAGGACATCGTCAAGTGGCTGCGCGAAACGGTCGCGGCGGAGCTACGGCTCGATCCCGCCACGTTGTCCGCCGAACGGCCGCTGAGTTTTTACGGTCTCGACTCGCTCACCGCGGCCTCGGTCGCCGGCGACCTTTCCGACTGGCTCGGACAGCCACTGCCCGACGATGTCCTGTCCGCGCGGGTGACCATTGATGAGTTGGCGGCGCGACTGGCAGCCGCGCGTGCGGCCGAGCCTCATCGGCGCGCCATTGTGCGTAACCGTGTCTCGGACGCGATCGACTACACCGCCATCGACTATGGCCGGACGCCACGCCTGGAACGGATGTTCAAGGCGGGCCTCCGGGGGCTCGTCGCACTCACCAGCGACGTCCATCTTGAGGGCGTCGAGCACCTGCCCGCCGAGGGACCGGCGCTGATGGCCAGCAACCATCTGCATATCCTGGACGCGGTGTGGATGCTGGCCGTCTTCCCCCGCCGGACGATTCTGCTGGTGGCCGAGGAATACGAGCACCGTTGGTTTGTCGGCTGGCTGTTGAATCTGGGCCGGGTCATTTACATTTCCCGAGGTTCGGCGGATCGGACCGCGCTCGGGCAGGCCACCAGTGTCCTTCGGCATGGCGGGGCGCTCGCGGTGGCGCCGGAAGGTAAGCTGAGCCGGACCGGGGGGCTGATTCGCGCCCACAACGGCATCGCGTTTCTGGCAACGCAGTCGGGCGTGCCGGTGACGCCGTCGGTGATGTGGGGACAGGAAAAAGCGTGGGCGTCGTGGAAGCGCCTGCGGCGGGTGCGTCTCGACGTGCGGTTCGGCGCTCCCGTGCGTGTGCCGCCTGGGCCTGCCGGTCACCGCGAACTCAAGCGCGACACCGACCTGATCATGCGGGCGCTGGCGCGGCTGCTGCCGCCGGAATACCAGGGGGTCTACGCGGAACCGTTGGTCCCGTCCGAGCCGACCAGCCGGTGATTCGACGGTGCGGGGGCGCAACGACAAAAGCCGCCCGAGCGCGACGTGCGCCCGAGCGGCTTTGCCAGACTTTCCGAGTGCGTACGGGCGACGTTCGCCCGCACCGTGCGTCCCAATTAGGCGACGTTGACGTTCTCGGCGCGCGGACCCTTGGGGCCCTGCCCACGGTCGAAGGTTACTGCCTGTCCTTCGCGCAGGTCATCGAAGCGCGTGTTCGCGCACGCTGACTGGTGGAAGAAATACTCGCTGCCGTCCTCTGCGGCGACAAAGCCGAAACCCTTGTCGCTCACCAGTCGCTTGATCGTGCCGTTGATAGCCATCGTCGTCTCTCCAATACTGTCGTAGAAGCGATTCCCGCCGGAACGCCGCAGGCGGCGCCGTGTAGATGTTCCGGTACCGGTGATAGATGGCGAAAGATCTGTGAAATCACAGACAGTCGCATATCGCACACCCTGTAGCTTTGAAGTAGACGGGAGCGGCAAACCACGAGGCGTGCCGTCGGCGGCGGGACTCAAAGCGGAACGAAACGGAGTATAGCACGGATATCGCGGTTTATTTGCAAAATTCAAAATAACCCGGATTGGGGGCGACCGAGGCGGATTCAGGAATCGGCGGATGACCACGCCTGACGGCCTGATGGGTTCTCCCTAGGCGTGTTTCCCTACTCTCTTTCGAAAACCCAACGTGTCAAACCCCGGAGTTCCAAGTCGGCGGCCTGCGCAATCCCCTTGACCCATCTGTGCGGGCAGGCCACCATACGCAAGGGCCTTCGGGAGGAACCAGTATGCCAGTACGTCGAAGACACTCGACTCATCGGTCCGCGTTCGAGCTGCTGGGCAGCACACGCAAGTGGTCGGCGGCCGACAAACGGGCTATCACCAAAGCCACCGAAGCCGAGATCGACGCATTTCTGGTCGGTGCCGGCATCAAGGATCCCGTCAAACTGGGCGACAAGCGGGGCGGCCGCTATCTGCCGTTCGAGGATACCCCCGCCTACGTGTGCGTCGAGGAGCTCGAAGGCAACCTCTACCTTCGGGTAGAGTCGCGCGTGATGGAACTGCCCGACGACCGCGATCAGGCCTTCGTGCTGATGAACGCGATGCTCGACATCAACGCGAGCGTGCCGGGCGTGTGCCGGCTGGCCCTCGACGAGGGCCTGGTGGTGGCCGCGGGGGCCGAGACGCTCAAGGCGCTGCGCGCCCCGGATCAGATTGTCCAGCAGATTGAACTGGTCATCGAGTTCGCCGAATCGGCTGCCGCCGAATTGAAGAAACTGCTGCGAAAGCCTGGTCCCGCCAAGCGGCGTCGCAGCTGAGCGGCCAACGGTCTTCTCCGGGAACTTTGACCCGGCGTCGCCGTCTTTCTGTAAGATGGCAGTAGTGATCCATTCCAACATTCGGTTCCGGAGGGCTGGCCCTCGGCGCCCGTCCGCGTTCGGCTCGCGTGCCGGCCGGCCGCTGCACTGGCGAGCGCCCTCGGACACATCCGCAACACTCAGGAGGATTGGCATGCTTGGTAAGTTACTCGGCGTGGTGGCGCTCAGCGCGTTGGTGGTGGTACCCGTGGCGGCGCAGTCGGTCGACGACGTCCTGGCGAAGAACGCCGACGCCAAAGGCGGGTTGGTCAAGATCAAAGCGGTCAAAACGATGCGGGCGACGGGAAAAGTAACGCTCGGCCCCGGGATCGAGGCCCCCATCATCCTCGAGCAGAAACGGCCCAAGATGATGCGCATGGAAATCACGGTCCAGGGACTGACCATCGTGCAGGCTTACGACGGCACCACCGGCTGGATGCTCAACCCGATGAGCGGCCGCAAGGATCCGGAGCCGATGCCCAGCGAGATGGTCAAGTCGGTCGAAGACCAGGCCGACATGGACGGTCCCCTGATTGACTATAAGGACAAGGGCAACAAGGTCGAGCTGCTGGGCAAAGACAAGGCCGAGGGCGCCGACTGCTTCAAGGTGAAGGTCACGCTCAAGAGCGGCGACACCCGCACCTACTACATCGACGCCGAGAATTTCCTCGAAGTCAAAGTGGAGTCCAGGACCAGCGTGCGGGGCACCGACGTCGAAGGCGAGACGATCATCAGCGATTGGAAAGACGTCGCAGGCATGATGATGCCGTTCTCGATCGACGCCGGCCAGAAGGGGGCCCCGGCGCGCCAGAAGATCACGCTCGAGAAGATCGACGTCAACCCGGCTCTTGATGACGCCCGTTTCAAGATGCCCGAGGTCAAACCCGAGATCAAGAAATAGGCAGAGGAGGCGAAACCATGCGTCGAGATGTCACGGTCGTGGTGTGCGCGTTGGTGGGGGCCGTCGCGCTGGCGGCGGCCGGGCCGGTCGCCGCCCAGGGCGTCAAGGTGGATGCCGATACGTTCGGAGGCCTCGAGGCCAGGGCGATCGGGCCTGCCACCATGGGCGGCCGGATTGCCGCGCTCGATGCGGTGTCCGGGGATCGCCTCACCATCTTCGCGGCCTCTGCAGGCGGAGGCGTGTGGAAATCGGTGGACGGCGGCCTGATGTTTACGCCCGTCTTCGACAAACACACACAGGCGATTGGCGCGATCGCCATCGATCCGGCGAACCCGAAGACCGTCTGGGTGGGCACCGGCGAGTCGTGGCTGCGCAACAGCGTGTCGCCGGGAGACGGGGTCTACCGATCGACCGATGGCGGAGACTCGTGGACCCGGCTCGGTCTCGAACAGACCGAACGGATCGCCCGCATTGTCCTGGTGCCGAAAAACCCGGATGCGGCGCTGGTCTGTGCGACCGGCCATGCGTTCGACGATCACCCGGACCGGGGCGTGTTTCGAACCAGAGACGGCGGCAAGACGTGGGAGAAGACCCTCTACGTGGCGCCCGACGTTGGCTGCGCCGACCTGAGCGTGGATCCCCAGGATCCGAACACCGTCTACGCGGCCATGTGGCAGCACCGCCGCCAGCCGTGGTTCTTTACCTCCGGCGGCCCCAAAAGCGGGTTGTACCGATCGCGCGACGGCGGCGCCACTTGGGACCGGCTCGCCAAGGGCCTGCCCGAAGGCGACCTGGGACGCATCGCGATTGCCGTGGCCCCCTCGAAATCGTCAACCGTCTACGCGTCGGTCGAGGCCAGCAAGACCGCGCTGTACCGGTCCGACGATCGGGGCGAGACGTGGCGCAAGGTCAGCGATTCGACGGCGGTGACCGTGCGACCGTTTTACTTTTCGCGCCTCGTCGCGGATCCGGTCAATGCCGAGCGCGTCTACAAGATGGGGCAGATTGCCTCGGTCAGCGACGACGGCGGCAAGACGTTCAGTGGATTGGGCGGCGGCAGCATCATGGGCTCCAGCTATCACAGCGACGTGCACGATATCTGGATCAATCCGAAGAACCCCGAGCACCTGGTGATTGGCACCGACGGCGGGGTCTACATGTCGTACGACCGCGGCAGCACGTTTCGGTTCGTCGCGAGTCTGCCGGTGGGGCAGTTCTATCACGTCAGCTACGACATGGCGCGGCCCTACAACGTCTACGGCGGCCTGCAGGACAACAGCACATGGTACGGACCCTCGCGCCGGTCGGGCGGGATAGCCAATCGCGAGTGGCGGTCGTTGACCGGGGGCGACGGATTCTGGGCGTTTCCGGATCCGAGCGATGCCGACATCGTCTTTGACGAGTCGCAGGGCGGCAACCTGTTCCGGGTGCGCAAGTCCACGCTCGAGAGCAAGGACATCAAGCCGACGCCGAAGGCGGGCGAGCCCCGGTACCGCTTCAACTGGAACACGCCCATTCACATGAGCCCGAACGAGCCGGGGGTGATTTATTACGGCGCGCAGTTTTTGTTCCGGTCGCGCGACAAGGGCGAATCGTGGGAGCGGATCTCGCCGGATCTCACCACCAACGACCCCGAGAAGCTGAAACAGCACGAGTCGGGCGGACTGACGCTCGACGATTCGACCGCCGAGAACCATTGCACGATCTTTGGCATTTCCGAATCGCCGAGGAACAAGAACGTCGTGTGGGTGGGCACCGACGACGGCAACGTGCAGGTGACGCGCGACGGCGGGAAGGCGTGGACCAACGTGGCGGCCAACATCACGGGCGTGCCCAGGCACACGTGGGTGAGTTCGGTGGAGGCCGGACGCTTCGCCGAAGGCACCGCGTTTATCACGCTCGAAGGCCACATGACCGGCGACGCGAAGACGTATGTATATCGAACCGACGATTTCGGGTCGACGTGGACGGCCCTGGCCACGCCCGACATGCGCGGCTATGCGCACGTCGTCAAGCAGGACCTGGTCAACCCCGACCTGCTGTTCGCGGGAACCGAATTCGGTTTGTACATTTCGCTCGACGGCGGAAAGGGTTGGGGCCAGTTTACCGGCGGTGTGCCGAACGTGGCGGTGTGGGACGTCGCGATTCATCCGCGGGAGCACGATCTCATCGTCGCGACACACGGCCGAAGCCTCTACATCCTCGACGACATCACGCCTCTCAGGAAGTTGACGGCGCAGACGCTCGACAGCGACGTCGCGTTTCTCGAGTCGCGGCCCTCGCCCCAAATCAATCTCGCGATGGAGTTCGGCTTCAATGGCGACAGCGAGTTTCTGGGACGGAGCCCGAATGAGTCGGCCGTCATCGCGTATTACTTGAAGAAGCGTCACGTCTTCGGCGACCTCAAGCTGGAGATCTACGATGCCAGCGGCGCGCTGTTGACCAGTTTGACGGGCGGCAAGCGTCGAGGTGTCAATCGTGTCGAGTGGCCGATGCGATCGAAGCCGCCGCGCACCGCGCCTGGCGAAGGGATCATTCCCAGCATGTACGCGTTGATGGGCTTGCGCGCACCGGCGGGCACCTACACGGTCAAGATGCTCAAAGGCAAAGAGACGTTTTCATCGACCGTGACGCTGGTGCCGGATCCGTCCTCGAAACACACCGAGGCGGATCGCGCCGCGCAGCGGGCCGCTGCCGGTCAGCTTTACGCGCTCATGGAGAAACTCGGAGCACTGGTCGATGGGCTGACCAGCGTGCGCGACCAGGCGAAGACGGCCGTCGCGGGGCTGTCCGGGAAGGATCCGCTCCGCACGCGCGTGCAGGCGCTGGCCGACGACATGGAGGCGCAGCGCAAATCGCTGGTGGCGTCGCAGCGCGGCGAGGGCATCTCTGGCGAAGAGAAGCTTCGCGAAGAACTGGGCATGCTGTACGGGAACGTCAACGGATACGAGGGGCGGCCCACGCAATCGCAGATGGACAGGATGGCCGTGCTCGACGCGGACCTCGCCGCGGCGACGACCCGGTTCGCAGCCGCTGCCACCAAGCAGTCGGCGGCGTTCAATGCTCAGTTGGTGTCGAAGAAGCTGGCGCCGATCAATGTGCCGGCCGCGGCCGCGCCTGGCCCGACGGCGAAGTAGCAAACGGAGAGGCCCAGTGTTTCGGTTGGGCGCCAACGTGGCTCGCCACGTAGGCGCCCAATTTGTTTCCGGCGGCCAGCGCGGCATCGACGCTGCCGCTGGCCAGATATTCCACCAGATACGCCGCGTCGAACGCGTCCCCGGCCCCGGTGGTGTCCACCACGATCGCCGGAGCCGGCTCCGCACGCCACCGCTGGCTCGAGGTAAAGGCCGACGCCCCGTCGGCGCCTTCTTTCACCACCACGGTTCGTGCCGTCGCACCCAGCGTCGCGGGATCTTCGCCCTGGCAGAGCGACCGCGTCTCCTCGGCATTGGCCAGCAGCAGGTCGAGCGGGCCGAGTTCGGCCAGCAGCCGCTGCGGGCCGTACCCGCCAATCAGGGTGAACGACGACGGGTCGAACGCAATCGGGATGCCCCGCCGCCGGGCCTCTCCGAGGATCGGTCTCATGAATTCCGCGGTCCGGGACGTGAAGATCCCGTAGCCGTTGAAAAACAGGCAGTCGGTGTGGTCGAGCAGCGACGTCGGCAGATCGGATGGGGAGAACGAGAGCGGATTGGAATGATCGGTGACGAATCCGTGTTCGCCTCTCGGATCGATCACGATGCCGATGCGCATGGTGGGTTTGCCCGGGACGACCGGGATTTCGGTGGACAGGCCCTCGGCCCGCAGATGCCGGAGCATCAGCTCGCCGAGGGTGTCGTCGCCAACCTTGCCGACCAGCGTCACCTCGGCCCCGATCCGCCGTGCCCACACCGCGACGTTGGCGGCCGCACCGCCGGGCATCAACTCGACGCGTCCAAAGACGTCCGAGCCCCAGACCAGTTCGCGCTCGGGGCGAACCAGAATGTCCCATGCGACGTCGCCGATGACGAGGAGGCGGGCCGGTCGTGTGGCCATCGTAAACCTGGTGGTGTCTGTGCGCTACTTGACCAGTTTGGCCGAGAGCGTGATGGTCACCGCGGCGAGCGCCTTCGACACCGGGCAGCCGGCCTTGGCCTGCTCCGAGTGCTTGAGAAACGTCGCTTCGTCGCAGCCCGGCACGTTGGCTTCGGTCTCGAGTTCGATGAGCGTGATGGTCGGCCCGTCGCCCAGGTGCACTTTTGCGGTCGTGCGGATTTCGGCGGGCGGGAACCCGCTCTTCGAGAGAATGGCCGAGAGGAACATCGAGTAACAGCCGGCGTGCGCCGCGCCAATCAACTCTTCGGGATTGGTGCCCGCGCCGGTGTCAAATCGCGAAGCCTTGGTGAACGGCCCTTCGTAGCCGCCCTTGCCGAGCTTCATCGTGCCGCTGCCTTCGGTGAGATTGCCCTTCCAAACCGCTGTCGAATTGCTGATGGCCATGGTGTCGAACTCCTCAGGGAAAATGAAAACGATGTCGGCTTCCAGCATACCATCACGCCGCAAGCGCCCGCGCGGCCGCCTACCGCTTGGGTCGCGCCGCCGGCGCCGGCGCCGCGAAATGCCGGTCGTACCACGCGATGGATCGATCGATACTGTCGACCACGTGTTTGGGCTCGCGCAGGCCGTGCCCTTCGCGCGGATAGCGAACCATCACCGTGTCGACTCCAACGTCCTTGAGCGCGATGTACCACTGTTCGGCTTCGGCAATAGGAACATCGTTGTCGTTTTCGCCGTGCAGCAGGAGTGTCGGCGTCTTGACCCGGCCCGCATACCGCAGTGGCGAGCGCTCCCAGAGCGCCTCCATCACGCCGGCCTCGTGCGGATACGCGCCGAACTCCACCGCCAGGTAGTCGTGGTAGTAAGCGGTGTAATTGAAACTCACGAGGTTGCTGATCCCCGCCAGCGACACCGCGGCCTTGAAGCGATCGGTGCGCGTGATCATCCAGTTGGTCAGCTGACCGCCGTAACTGCCGCCCTCGATGCCGAGACGCGTCGCGTCAATCCAGGGATAGCGGGCTAGCGCGGCGTCCACCCCGGCCAGCACGTCGCTGGCTTCCGCGCCGTTCTGATCCCTGGCGATGGCATCGGCGAAGCGCTGACCGTATCCGGTCGAGCCCCGGTAGTTGACCATCAACGAGGCCCACCCCCTCGACGCATAGGCCTGCGCTTTGAGGTTGAAGGCGGGGCCCTGCTGGCCGTGAGGTCCGCCGTGAATCATCACGATGAGCGGATGCTTGCCCGTCGGTTTCCAGCCGGCAGGTTGCGTCAGGAACGCCTCGACCTCTGTGCCGTCGGCGCTCTTGAACGTAAACGCTTCCACCTGCTGGGTGGCCCGGCTGCGGACCAGGTCGTCGTTGATCGTCGTGAGGCGGCGCGGCCGTTCCCCTGGCGGCTGGATGAACAGTTCGCCCGGAGCGCCGGGCGCAACCGCCGCGAACGCGAGCGTGCCGTTCTTCGCGATCGACCAGGACGTGATCGACGATCGGTCACCGGGTTCCGGCGCGATCCGCTCCGCCGGCCCGCCCGAAGGCGCCAGCCGATACAGGTTCGTGCTTCCGCGCTCCTCGACGGTGAAGTACACCCATTTCCCGTCGCCCGACCACCGCGGCGCACCTTGCCGGTTGTCGACCATCGACCCGATGTCGCGCCGGTTCGACCCATCCGCCTTCATCACCCATACGTGCGTATCCTCCATCGTCGTCTCCGAGGAGGTGAGAGGACGGGTGGTCGCCAGCATGGCAATCTGCGTGCTGTCGGGCGACCACGCCGGCATGTACTCGGCGCTCTTGGTCCTGGTGATCTGGCGGACCGATCCCCCCGCGACCGCCATCGCGAACACGTCGTAGTTGAAGACGCGATCGGGATCGGATTCGGCGTTGGCGACAAACAGGATCTGATCGCCATCGGGCGACCAGGCCAGCGAGTGCCGATAGTCGGTGCCGTCGCTGACCTGCCTGGGCTCGCGGGTGACCAGATCGACCACCCACAGTTGAAGGCGACGGTTGTCGTTGAAACGCGACAGGCCTTCCGACGCCGTGGGCTTGTAGAGATAGCGCGAGATCACCATCGGGTCGCCGTTCGCCTCATCGCTTTCCGGGCCCGGCACCCCGGACACGTAGGCAATGCGGGAACTGCCCGAGGACCAGGCGAAGACGTCGCCGGTCGAGGGCAGGGGATGGTTGGTCGAGACGACTCTGGCCAGAAATGTCGCAGGCGAACCATCCATCTTGACCAGCGCGAGGCCCGACTCGTCGTCGGCGCGGCCGAGGTACGCGAGCCACTTGCCATCAGGCGACCAGCGCGGATGCGAGCCGGTGGCCTTATCGCCGCCGACGCGCGCGGCGGTGCCGGTCGCCGCGTCCCAGGCCCACAACTGGGCAGAGGCGCGGCCGGCGCGTTCGTTGGACTGCAGCGTGTAGGCGATGCGGTGGCCGTCGGCCGAAATCTGGACGTCGCCGATCGTCTTGATCGCGAGGTGATCGGCGCTGGACCACCCACGTCCACTGGAGGCGGGCACACTGGTAATCTGGGCGCGCGGCTGCTGCACCAGAAGGCCCGATCCGCTGGAGGCGGGCACACTGGCAACCTGGGCGCGCGGTTGCAGCACCAGAAGGCCCGATCCGCTCAGCACGACGAAGACAGCACAGAGGGTGGCTCGCGCGATCGAGCCGAATCCCCTGGCGGCCGAGTTCCGCGTCGAATGCAGGTTGACCATGATGATGTGTCCCGCGGCCACGAAGCCTGTCTCCATCTTACCGCTCATCGACGCCGGTGCCTGGGCTCAAGGGCCGGCCCCAACCTCACCACGCGGGTCCCCCCGTGCGACGTCTCGGCCTGCATGCCCAGCGTCCCCGGCGATGCGTGGTGTGTCGAACCGGCTGGGGTTCGCCCTCCCGCGGGCTCTCTCTCGCGCGCGTGCTCGCCCTCGCGTGGCGTCACCGTGTACTATGCTGCAACGCCCGCAATGGGACGTGCGTCTGGTTGTGATGGAGGGGTGGATGGCTTCACAGATACGGCACGGTCGGACTCGGCTCGTATGGATGGTGGCGGCGGTTGTTGCGCTGGCCGGATCGGCCCCGATATCGGGGCAGTTGCCGCCCGATCGCTGCCTGGTTCCGGCACCCATTCGCGACGCCATTCTCAATGAGTACTCCGGAGAGCAGGCCGTGCTGCACGTCCAGTTGCTGGCGGCCAACCGGCATCGAACGCCCGAGGAGTATACGAATCAGTATTTCGAATCCGACTACATCAGTCGCGAAGCCACCCGATTTGGCTTGTCCGACGTGCGGGTCGAGTACTTTCCGGCCGCCGACGAGTGGGACGCCGAAGAGGCCGACCTGTGGCTGGTGCAGCCCGTCTCCAAGAAGATCGCCAGCATCAATCAGGTGCCGACCGCGCTTGCCAAGGGCAGCCTGAGCGCGGACGTCGAATCGGAACTGGTCTACGTCGGTGCGGGGCGCGATGCCGACTACGCCTCCAAGGACGTCGCCGGAAAGATCGTGTTTGGCGATGCGGGTGTCGGACAGGTCTTCAATCTGGCGGTCAATCAGAAGGGCGCCGCTGGAGCGCTGGGCACGGGCAGCGCGGGCGTCAATGCCAATTCTGCAGGATACACACTCGATCAGCTCGGCTGGGCGTCGGTGACGCCCAGGACCGAGAAGGGCGGGTTCGGCTGGGTGCTGTCGTTGCGGCAGGTGATGGAACTGCAGTCGTACTTCGAGCGCGGGCAGAAGGTGGTTGTCCGTTCGCACGTCAAGACGAAGCGGTATCAGTCGAAGATGAACGTGGTGACGGCCTCGATTCCGGGCAGCGATCCGAAGGCGGGCGACTTGATGATCGTCGCCCATGCCTTCGAAACCATCGCCACACCGGGGGCCAACGACAACTGCGCGGGAGTCGGGACGACGATGGAAATCGCGCGAACGTTGGCGCGACTGATTCGCGACGGTGCGCTGCCGCGCCCCAAGCGGACGATTCATTTCTTGTGGGTGCCCGAAATCTCGGGGACCCGCGCGTTCCTGTTCAGGCACCCGGAACTGGCCGACACGCTCATCGCCGCCATGAACTACGACATGCCGGGATCGGATTTGAAAAAGACCGATTCGTATTTGCGCATGAAGATGACACCCGACTCGGTGCCGTCTTATCTCAACGACCTGATCACGAACCTGCTGCAGTTTGTCGACCAGACCGAGATCCGGACGCAGACCGGCAACAATGGGCCGTTCAACTACCGGCTGGTCCCCTTCATCGCGGCGAGCGACCACGCGGTGTTTCTGGCTGCGGGCATTCCGGCCATGCAGTTCAATCACTGGCCCGACAATTTCTATCATTCCAGCGCCGACACGGTTGCCATGACGGATCCAACCGAGACCAAGCGGATTGGGTTCACCGGCGCGGCCGCGTTCTACTACCTGGCGATGGCAGGTCCGGCCGAGGCCAAGGCGCTGGCGTGGGAGTCGGCGGCAGGCGGAGAGAAGTGGATCGCAGAAGTGGCACGCCAGAGCGTGCGGCTCATGGAAGGCGATGGGGCCAAACTGCCGGACCAGTACGCGGCGGCCGCCAACAAGGTGACGTGGGCCTTCAATCGCAGCAAGGGTGGCGTGGAGTCCACGCTCGGACTGGGCGCCGATGCCAGCGCGCAGAACTTCGTCAAAACCCTGGTGAGCGGACTTGATTCCGCCCGCGCGACGGCCGTATCCAGGTTGGAGGCGGTGTTCAAAGAGCAGGCCGCAGCCATGGGGATCAAGCCCGTGATGTCGGTGCCCACGCCGAGGGCGCTGGAGCTGTCGCTGTTGGTCCCGAAGAAGAAGTTCAAGCCCTTTTCAGACGAGATGCGCACGTTGGCCGAACGCCAGGACGCGCAGCCAGGCGGTGGACGTGGAGGGCGTGGGGCCGGTGCCGGCGCACCCGGTGGCCGCGGCGCGGCGCTGCCGTCGCTGGCGGCGTCGGAGGTGTCCGCGTTCATCAACGGCCGGCGCAGCATTCTCGACATCTACAACGCGGTTAGAGCCGAGTATGGTCAGGCCACCACGAGCAGTAACGATTTCAAGTTTGCCTGGGTCGTGTCGCCCCAGTATCCGGACATCGATCTCGAACTGGTGGCCACCGCAGTGATGGCCCTCGAGAAGAGCGGGCAGGTCGAGATCGTGAAGTCGATCCCGGTGGCGCCGAAGAAAAAGTAACCGGGCTCAGCAGGACGCCAGAAACGAAACGAGGGCCGCCACGACCGCGTCGGGCCGTTCGGCATGCGGCGCGTGGCCACACGACTCGACCATCAGACCGGTGACGTGTCCCGTGACGCCGGCCTCAATTGCCCGCAGCTGATTCGGGGTGCCGAATTCGTCGTCGCACCCTTGAATGGCCAGGACCGGGCACGCGACGCGGGCGAGCACGGGGCGAATGTCCCAGCGTCGGAACGCCGGCGAGAGCCACGCGCCCGACCAGCCCGACCACAACGCCTCGGCGTGATCTCCGTGATGACGTGCGAAGCGAGCGAACTGTGCTCTCTCGGCAAAACGCTGGCGAACCGATGCAATGCGTGCGACGGTGAGATCTTCCACCACCACGTGCGCCGCTTCGGTGACGATGGCGCGCACCGCGTCGGGATAGTGCGCGGCAAAGATGAGTGCGATCGACCCGCCGTCGCTGTGGCCGTAGAGCACGGGGGGCTGCGTCACGTTCGCCGCGGCCAGCACCTCGGGCAGACTCGTGAGCGCTTCGTCGTGCATGAAGCTGGCGGGCCAGTCGCCCGCCCGTGGATCCGACGCCCCGTAACCCCATCGACTGTAGACTACCGTGCCCACCCCGAGCGCCTGGCGCACGCGGGCGGGGAAGTCCTTCCACTGGAGCCGGCTGCCGAGTCCCTCGTGCAGGAAGACCACCATCGGGCGATCCGGATGCGCGGGTGGGACCACCTCCGCGTCGAGACGGTGGCCGCCCGCAATCAGAAACGGCATCGACCTTGCGCCGCCGCCCTACCGGCGAACCGCCCGAGACGCCTGGAAAAAGCGCGACGGGAGTGGGTGATCAATCCGGGTCGAGGCAAACGTCGAAGCGGCCAGCAGGCGATCCAGATCGATGCCGGTCTCGATGCCGAGGCCGTTGAGCATGTAGACCAGGTCTTCGGTTGCCAGATTTCCTGACGCGCCGGGCGCGTACGGACATCCGCCCAGGCCGCCGCACGACGCGTCGTACGTCGTGACGCCGGCTTGCAGGCCGGCCAGCACGTTCGACAACGCGGTCCCGCGTGTGTCGTGCAGGTGCAGCGCAATCTGGGGCAGCGCCACGTGCTTGGTCACTTCGTCCAGCACGCGCCAGATCTGCGCCGGGTGGGCCACGCCAATCGTGTCGCTGACGGCCACCTCGAAGACGCCGAGTTCCAGCAGTGCGCGTGCCAGCTGCCCGACTCGCCCCACCGCCACATCGCCTTCATACGGGCAGCCGAAACAGGTCGAGAGATACCCGCGAACCCTGACGCCGGCCTGCGTGGCCCGCTCGCAAATCGCGGCAATGGTGGCCAGCGACTCGTCGATCGACTGATTGACGTTGCGGCGGCTGAAGGTTTCCGACGCGGCCGCCAGCACGGCAATGTCTTTCGACCCGGCGGCAAGCGCCCGCTCGAGTCCGCGAAGATTGGGAACCAAAACCGGATACCGGGTGCCCGGACGCCGGTTCAAATCCGCCAGTACCTCCGCGGTATCGGCCATCTGCGGGACCCACTTCGCGCTGACGAATGCCCCGGCTTCGATCACCGGGATGCCCGCCTCGCTCAGCAGGTTCACCAGCATCACCTTCTGGGCTGTGGTGATTTTGGCATGTTCGTTCTGGAGCCCGTCGCGGGGCGCGACATCCACGACGGTCACGCGTGAGGGAAGTCTCATGTGATGTCCACCAACACGGTGCCTGGCTGGACCAGATCGCCCACCTGGCATCGAATCGTCCGTACCGTGCCGGCACGCGGCGCGCGGACCGGCAACTCCATCTTCATCGCTTCGAGCTTCAGCACGATGTCGCCGGGCTCGACGTGCTGGTCGGGAACGACGAGAATGCCGACCACCGTCGCCGGCATCGGCGCGACCGCTTCACCGTGTCGGGTTTTCCGAACGGGCCTGCGGGTGTCGCCCTCCGCCTCGATGTCGAGCATCGCGTGGGTGCCAGCCACGGCGACGAGGCGCGCGCCGACCGGACCCGCCACCGCCACGCGCCAGTGCCGGGCGCCATCAGAGACCAGATAGTCCCCGTCGCGATCGCGTTCGACCGTGAACGGACCGGCGTGGCCCTCGACCTCGATCCGGCCATCGGCGAGTCGAACCGCGGCGATCGCCCGGTCGCCGTGGCGCGCGACGTAGCGTTGCCCGTCGCTCATGCGTGGTCGCTCCGCCATCCGGTCAGCGTCGTCCACGGATCCAGGCCCGCGGGGCTGCGATCGCCGGCCGAATCAAACGTCGGCGTGTCGGTGTGCGCAATGGCTGCAGCGATGGCGGCCGCCGGCAGGGGCGGATCGATGGCAAGGGCGGAACCCTCACGATCGAGAAACCCGGTGTCCAGCGTCCCGTTCCGGAACGCCTCGTGGTCGAGTACGCGCATCAGGAAGCCGATGTTGGTCGCAATGCCCAGCACCACGAACTCGGCCAGCGCGGCCCGGCACCGCGCGATGGCGGCGTCGCGCGTCTCGGCGTGGACGATCAGTTTCGCCAGCATCGGATCGTAGAACACGCTGACGTCGGAGCCGGTCTCCACGCCCGCGTCGATGCGGACGCCTGGCCGGCACGGGGCGCGCCATCGCTCAATGCGGCCGGCCTGGGGCAGGAACCCGCTGGCCGGATCTTCGGCGTAGATGCGGCATTCGATCGCATGGCCGCGCGCTCGCAGGTCCGCCTGCGTCCAGGGCAACGCCAATCCGGACGCCACGCGCAGTTGGGCGTGGACCAGATCGACACCGGCGATGGCCTCGGAGACAGGATGTTCGACCTGCAGCCGCGTGTTCATCTCGAGAAAGTAGAAGTGGGCACCCTCGCCCGTGCCCTCGAGCAAAAACTCGATCGTGCCCGCATTGCGGTACCCGACCGCGCGCGCGGCCGCGACCGCGGCCTCGCCCATGGCGGCGCGCAGCGCCGGCGTGAGCGCTGGCGACGGGCTCTCTTCGATGATCTTCTGATGCCGCCGCTGGGTGGAACAGTCGCGCTCGAACAGATGCACGATTCCCCCGTGGTGATCGGCCAGCAACTGCACCTCGATGTGGCGGGCGTGTGCGATCAGGCGCTCGAGGTAGAGCGTATCGTCGCCAAATGCCGCGCGAGCCTCGTGGCGCGCGCTGGCCAGAGCCTCGCGAAGTTCGCCTGCATGTGCGGCGGTGCGCATGCCCTTCCCTCCGCCGCCCGCAGACGCTTTGATCAAGACGGGGTAGCCCACCTGCGTCGCACACGCGGCGAAGGCGGCATCAGACTGATCGGAGGGCGTCGCGCCCGGCACCACCGGCACGCCGGCGTCGGCCATCAACTGACGGGCGCCGATTTTCGAGCCCATGCGCCGCATCGCATCAGGGGTGGGGCCCACAAAGACGAGGCCCGCGTCCGCACAGGCCTCCGCAAACTGCGGGTTCTCCGCCAGGAAACCGTAGCCGGGATGAATCGCATCGGCTCCGGTTGCCAGGGCAGCCTCGATCACCGCGGCGATGCGAAGGTAGCTGTCGGCCGCCGGAGGCGGGCCGAGGCAGACGGCCTGGTCCGCGGCCCTGGCGTGCGGCTCCAGCCGGTCGGCTTCGGAGTAGACCGCCACGGTGCCGATGCCGAGTTCGTTGCAGGCCCTGATGATGCGCAGGGCAATCTCTCCGCGGTTGGCGATGAGGAGCCGGCCAATCACGCGTCGCCTCTCCAGGCCGCGCGGCGCTTGCCGAGAAACGCGCGCATGCCCTCCTGGCCCTCATCCGATACGCGCTGCGTCGCAATCGCATCGGCCGTCAACGCGCGGGCGTCGTCGGCGGTGACGCCCCACACGCGTCCAATCAGCTCCTTGGCGGCCGCGATGGCGCCTGGCGCGGAACTCAGCAGTTGGGTCACCCATCCGGCCACGATCTCGTCGAGCCGCGCGGCCGGCACCACGGCGTGGATCAGGCCAATCTCAAGCGCCCGGGCGGCGGAAAACTTCGCGCCCGTCAGAAAGAATTCGCGGGCAGCTGACCGACCGATCTTGGCGAGCACGTAGGGAGAGATGATGGCAGGGAGGATCCCGAGTTTCACTTCCGTGAACCCGAACACCGCCGCCTCGTCGGCCACGACAAGATCGCACACCGCCGCGAGCCCGCAGCCGCCTCCCAGCGCCGCTCCGTGAATCCGGCCTATCAGCGGAATGGGCAGGTGATCGAGCGACG
Organism: Acidobacteriota bacterium; assembly: GCA_037133015.1. Taxonomy (GTDB): domain Bacteria; phylum Acidobacteriota; class Vicinamibacteria; order Vicinamibacterales; family JAKQTR01; genus JBAXOX01. Next base: position 4,040 of record JBAXOX010000059.1, on the reverse strand, counting down.
CAAACATTCCGGCCATCCGCTCGGCGTCGCGCAGATTCTCGTCGCGCGAATAGTCGACCATCGCCGACATCCAGCCCAGATCCGCGCCCGCGCAGAAGGTGGAACCCGCGCCCGCCAGCACCGCCACGCGCGATCCGTCGCCCTGCCGCACCTGCGCCGCCCACGCGGCGAGATCGTCGACCAGCGCCCCGTTGAACGCGTTGCGAACCTCCGGCCGGTCGAGCAGGAGGTGCTCGACGTGGCCGTCGCGCGTGACGCGCAGGTGGCGGTATGGCATCGCTACATCCGAAAGACGCCGAATCGCGCGTCGGGAATCGGCGCGTTGAAGGCCGCCGACAGGCCCAGCGCCAGCGCCTCGCGCGTCTGGGCCGGCTCGAGAATCCCGTCGTCCCACAACCGGGCCGACGAATAGTAGGGCGACCCTTCACGCTCGTACTTGTCGAGAATCGGCTGCCGGATCTCGTCGTCTTCGGCCGCCGTCATGGTTCGCCCGTCACGCGCAAGTTGCTCGCGCTTCACCGTCGTGAGCACGCCCGCCGCCTGTTCGGCCCCCATCACCGAGATCCTGGCGTTGGGCCACATCCAGAGCAGGCGGGGCTCGTACGCCCGGCCGCACATGCCGTAGTTGCCCGCTCCAAATGAGCCGCCGATGATCACGGTGAACTTCGGCACCGCGGAGTTGGCCACCGCATGCACCATTTTGGCGCCGTCTTTGGCGATGCCCGACCGCTCGTATTGCTTGCCCACGATGAACCCGGTGATGTTCTGAAGGAAGATGAGCGGAATGCCGCGCAAGTTGCAGAGCTCGATGAAATGGGTCACCTTCAGCGCCGACTCCGAAAATAGCACGCCGTTGTTGGCCACGATGCCCACCAGCATCCCGTGCAGACGGGCGAATCCGGTGACCACAGTGGCGCCGTACCGCTCCTTGAACTCGTCGAATCTCGAGCCGTCCACGATTCGGGCGATGATCTCGCGCACGTCGTACGGCGTGCGTTTGTCGGCCGGCACGATGCCGTAGATCTCACGCGGATCGTAGCGGGGCGGTTCCGGCGCGGTGATATCGGCCGGCAGGTGCTTCGAGGTGTTGAGCGTCGACACGATGGTCCGCGCGATCCGCAGCGCATGCGCATCGTCGTCGGCGAAGTAGTCCGCCACCCCCGAGAGGCGCGTGTGGACGTCGGCGCCTCCCAGTTCTTCGGCCGTGACCTCTTCGCCCGTGGCGGCCTTCACCAGCGGCGGGCCGCCAAGAAATATCGTGCCGGTGCCTTTGACGATCACCGCCTCGTCGGACATCGCGGGTACGTAGGCGCCGCCCGCGGTGCACGAGCCCATCACGACGGCAATCTGGGGGATCCGCTCCGCCGACATCCGCGCCTGGTTGAAGAAGATCCGCCCGAAATGGTCGCGATCGGGAAACACCTCCGCTTGCAGTGGCAGGAAGGCGCCGCCCGAGTCGACCAGATAGACGCACGCGAGCCGGTTCTGCAGGGCGATCTCCTGGGCCCGCACGTGTTTCTTCACCGTCAGAGGAAGGTACGATCCGCCCTTCACCGTGGCGTCGTTTGCGATGATCATCACTTCGCGGCCAGACACCCGACCGATCCCCGTGATGATGCCGGCAGCCGGGGCCTCGTTGTCGTAGAGGTCCCACGCCGCCAGCGCCGAGAGTTCGAGCCACGGCGATTGCGGATCGAGCAACTGCGCGATGCGATCCCGCACGGGCATCTTGCCCTGGTCGCGATGTCGCTTCATGTACCTCGGACCGCCGCCTTCCTTCGCCTGTTCGACGCGCCGGCGCAGATCGGCGAGCAGGCCGTCGAAGTGCCGACGATTGGCCGCGAACTCGGGGCTGTCGAGTTGTACGTGTGTGTCGAGGACATCCATGGGAGTTGCCACGATTATACCCCCGGATATCTCGATGGCCTTGGATGGGGCCCACGCGATGGGGTATCTTGTCGTCACACGGCTGTGGCGCTCCGGCGTCGGGTGCGCGGCACCGCTGGGGCGTGCGGCGTCGCTCGGTAGTGCGGCACGGATGGGGAGTGCGGCGTTGCTCGGGTGCGCGGCACCGCTGGGGCGTGCGGCGCAAACAGGACGGAGCAGGGAGGCATCGTGGACGATCGCTCGAGGGTTCTGTTGTCGGCATGTCTGGGTGCGCTGGTCGGCGGCCTGGGTGGCTATTTGTTCCTCACCGAAAACGGGCGTCGGGTGCGAGACAGCCTTGAGCCAGGCGTTGACGATCTGCTCCGGGAAGTGCGGCATCTGAAGGCGGCGGCCGAAAAGGCCCGCAAGGCTGCCGAGGAGGGCTGGACTGCGATCGAAGAACTGCGCCGGCCGGTGCAAACGCGCGTGATGGTCAAACCCCCGGTGCTCTACTGATTCGACACCCCGTCGTGCCACGCGATTTCACCGCCAATCGTGGTGCCGGACCGCTCGTGCCGCGGCTCCGCCGTCTCGGCGGACAGGCAGCCGACGGTGCCTCGCTGATGGGCCGCGCAGCCTGGCGCGCGCTGGTCGAAGTCGCGTACGGCAGCGACGACCTGACCCACGCTGCCTCCATCGCCTACTACGCGCTGCTGTCGTTTCTGCCGTTTCTCTTACTGGCCTTTGTCGTGCTCGGCTCGTTCGAAGCCGGTCAGCACGTCCGCGACCGCGTGCTGGAGGTTGTGCTGGGCAACTTCCCCGCGCCGCCCGATTTTGTCGCCAACCAGGTGAATCTGTTCCGACAAACCGGTGCCCAACTCGGTGTCGGCTCCTCGCTCGCGCTGGTGTGGGCCTCAATGGGCGTATTCGGTGCCATCAGCACCGCGGTCAACCACGCCTGGAGCGTCGAACGTCCACGAAGTTTCTGGGGACACCGGCTCTTCTCATTCTTGATGATGGTAGCCGCCGTCATTCTGCTGTTCGTGGCCTTGGTGGTGCTCAGCATGTCGGGTATGGCTGGCAGCGCCTGGTCGGCCGTCGTGTCTCCGTACCCGTGGTTTGTCATCGTGGGGGGATGGGGTGGCCGCGTCGTGGCGTTCATGCTGTCGGTGAGCGTCGTCGGGCTGATTTTCTACTTCGTGCCCAACACCACCGTCCGTTTTCGCGATGTCTGGCCGGGCGCGATCGTCACCGGAATGGCCTGGCGCGGCGCGTTCGAGGGGTTCTCCTGGTACCTGGGTCGATGGGCGAAGTCGAGCATCCACGGGTCGGTGGCCACCGTGATCTGGTTTCTGATCTGGATCTACATCTCGTCGGTCATCCTGCTCTATGGCGTCGAATTCACCGCCGCCTTCGCCAGGCTGCGTCGCGAACGCGGCGAACCCGCCGTGCCCACCAACGCGTCCTAATGTTCATGATTGGGGTCAGATCCGAAACTTAACATTCTTCGGAATGTTGGATGTTGCTTTGGCGTGCTCCGGCATTTACCGCCCTGTCTGGTGACCGACGACTACGGATTCTTGGAGAATGCTGTGTTTTGGATCTGACCCCATAAGTTAACAACATGAACCGACTGGCACACGAGAAGAGTCCCTATCTGCTGCAGCACGCGGCCAATCCGGTGGACTGGTATCCGTGGGGCGAAGAGGCGTTTGCGGTCGCCAGGCGCGACGACAAACCCATCTTTCTGTCCATCGGCTATTCGACCTGCCATTGGTGTCACGTGATGGAGCACGAGTCGTTCGAAAACCAACAGGTTGCCAGCCTGCTTAACAGCGGATTCCTCCCCATCAAGGTTGATCGGGAGGAGCGGCCCGACATCGACCGCGTCTACATGCTCTTTGTTCAAGCCACCACCGGCGCGGGTGGATGGCCGATGAGTGTCTGGTTGACGCCGGACTTGAAGCCGTTTTTCGGCGGCACCTATTTCCCTCCCGTTTCGAGATACGGCCGCGCAGGATTTGCGGACCTGCTGAACCAGATCCGCCGGGCGTGGCAGATCGACCGCGCGGAGGTGCTGGAGTCGGCCGAGTCGGCGGTGCGCCAGCTGCGGGCGTTGGCGCGCAACCAATCGGCGACCGGAGCGCCGGACCAACTGGCGACCTTAACGACCG
>JBAXOX010000058.1:0-26617 GCA_037133015.1 Acidobacteriota bacterium | reverse complement strand
CCAACCAGTTGACCAAGCTTGGTGGGGATCTGACCGCCCGCGCAGGGCTGACGCCCCAGCAGTGGCTCGTGCTGCTGCAGGTGGCCGGGGACCCCAACTTTCCGCAACCGGCCGGCCCGCCCGCCCCGCCCGCCCACGCGAGTCGCGGCGTGCTGGCCTCCGATATCGCCTTGGCGCGCGGGGTCTCCCGCGCCAACGTCAGCGCCCTGCTCGCCGGCCTGCTTCGCCGCGGGTTCGTCCGGCAGGAGGAACAATCCCGCGATCGGCGACGCAAGCACCTGGTGCTCACTCCCGCCGGCCGCAAGGTGCTGCACAGACTCGAAACCAGCCGCCGCAGAGCCAACCGGGATCTGCTGGCGGATCTCGATACCCGACAGTGCGTGGCCTTGAACGGGGCGCTGCTCGCCTGTTTGCGTCGCCTCTGGCTGCCGGACATGGATCCGAGCAAGGTGGTCAAGGCCGGTGGGCCCAGCACGCGGGAGTCGCGCGGATAGACGCCGGGACAATGGTGTTGGCGGCCGGCCCTGATGCCGGTTTCTGGAGGGTGATATGAATCTCTCGGTCCTGCTGTGGGGCATTCCCCAAGCGATGCGAGTGGCAGCACGCGTGTACCCGGAGTACGCCGCGCGGTTGAAGGAGAAGAATCTGGTCGCCCAGCTCAGGCTGAGGGACAAGCCGGAAGGCCGCTGGATCACACTCGACAGCGGCAAGGTCCGTTCGGGGAACGGCATCCACACACGACCCGATCTCACGATCGAGTTCAAGAACAGGGCCATCGCGGAGGAGTTTCTCACGCCGCCCTTCGACTTGCTGAAGCGCATCGACGCCGCCAAGAACTTCAAGGTCGTCCTGCACGGGTCCGACGAACTGGCCGTCTGGTTTCTCGGCACGCTGGCCGGGATGGAGACCGCCACCTGGACCGCCGGAACCGACATGGGCGACGGCGTCACCCGCTACACCAACGGCACCAACGGCGGCCCGATCTTCGTCTATGCCAAGGACGGCAAGATCATCCGCACCACCCCGATCGACTTCGACGACACTGACGCGCCGTCGTGGTCCATCACCGCGCGCGGCAAGACCTTTACGCCACCGAGACGGATGACGCTGGCGGCCCACGGTGCGTGCCAGAAGTCGATGGTCTACTCGAAGGATCGACTGCTCTACCCGATGAAGCGGGTGGATTTCGATCCCAACGGCGCGCGCAATCCGCAGAACCGCGGGATTTCAGGGTTCGAGCGCATCAGCTGGGACGAGGCACTCGACCTGGTCGCCGGCGAGATCAAGCGGGCGAAGGCCGTCGGCCCCGGCGCCATCGCGGTCGACCATGGTTCGCACCACCAGTGGGGCAACCTCGGTCACTACTTGTGCGCCTTCAACCGCTTCTGGAACCTCATCGGCGTCACCAAGCTGATGCACAGCCCCGACAGCTGGGAAGGCTGGTTCTGGGGGGCGTCGCACCACTGGGGCAACAGCGCGCGCCTCGGCTGCCCGGAGTTCTACGGCACGGTGGAGGACTGTCTCAAGCAAGCCGAGATGATCGTGTTCTGGTCCAGCGACCCGGACACCACCTACGGGTTCGAGGGGTCCCAGCGCCGCGAGTGGGCCAAGCAACTCGGCATCAAGATGGTGCACATCGATCCCTACCTGAACCACACCGCCGCGCATCTCGGCGGCAAGTGGATCGCGCCGAGGCCACAGACCGACGCGGCCCTCGCACAGGCGATCTGCTTCATCTGGATCACCGAGGGCCTCTACGACAAGGAGTTCGTGGCGAACAGGACCACGGGCTTCGACGAGTGGAAGGCCTACATCCTCGGCGAGAGCGATGGCGTCGCGAAGACACCCGAGTGGCAGGAGGCCGAAACCGGTGTGCCGGCCCGCGACGTGCGCGCGCTGGCACGCGAGTGGGGCACCAAGAAGACCTATCTCGGCGCGGGCAGTTGGGGTGTCGGCGTCGGCGGCGCCTGTCGAGGACCGTCCGGCATGCAATGGGCCCGGATGATGACCATCCTCGGCGCGATGCAGGGCAACGGCCGCCCCGGCTCCAATTTCGGCAACCTGCAGTTCGGCGCGCCGCTCGACTACAACTTCTATTTCCCTGGTTACGCCGAGGGCGGCTTCTCGGGCGATCTGGCCTTCAGCGCCAACTCCGCCAACAACTACCAGCGCATGCCGCACATCGTGACCATGAGCACGGTGCGGCAGAGCATTCCCCGGCTGTGGTTCCCCGAGGCGATCACGCAGGGCAAGTCGTTCGGGTACATCACCGACGTGGCGTCCGTGCAGGGGCAGTTCTTTCCGTTCGGGTACCCGTCCCCGGGGCACGTACGGGTGGAAATGCTCTACAAGTACGGCAGTCAACTGTTCGGCACGATGCCCGGCGGGAACCGCTGGGCCCGCGCCTACCAGCACGAGAGCCTCAAGTTCATCGTCAACCAGTCGGTCTGGAAGGAAGGCGAGACGCCGTTCTCGGACCTCATCCTGCCCGCCTGCACGGTGTTCGAGAAGTGGGACATCGGCGAGTCGTTCAACTGCGGTCCGGGCTACGTGCACCACTTCTACTCGATGAACAACCACCGGGTGATCACGATGCAGCACAAGTGCATCGAGCCGCTCGGCGAGTCCAGGTCCGACTACGACATCTTCACCGCGGTCGCCGCCAAACTCGGCATGGGCGCCATGTACTCCGAGGGTGGCACCACGGAACTCGAGTGGTGCCGGCGCGTGTTCGAGTCGTCGGACGCCGCCAAGCACATCAGCTGGCGGCAGTTCCTCAAGAAAGGCTACTGGGTCGTGCCCGCGGAGCCGGACACGGCTGGGGCCCCGCTCGCGAACAACTGGTTCTACGAAGGGCGCAAGAAGGACACGCCCGATCCGTATCCCTTGCCGTCGGACTACGCGAGTGGCTACCTCGAGGGGCTGCAGACCCCGTCGGGCAAGTTCGAGTTCGTCGCCGAGACGCTCAAGCGCATCGACGACCCGGATCGGCCCCCGCTCAACCGGTACATGCAGTCCTACGAGGATCCCTCGCGCAACCCTGAATGTGCGGACTTCCCGCTGAAGCTTCAAACGGGACACACGCGCTACGCGTACCACGTGATGGGCGATGTGCAGGACAGCAGCCTTGCCGACATCCGCGAACATCGGGTCTTCAAGGCCGGTCGCTATTACCTGGTGGCCCGCATGAGCCTCGAGGACGCCGCGTCTCGGGGGATCCAGGACGACGACCTGGTCCGGATCTGGAACGGCCGCGGTTCGGTGGTCTGCGCCGCGCAGGTTACGGGCCGGCTGAGGCCAGGCGTGGTCGCCGCCTACTCAGGCTCGGCCCAGTACCAGCCGGTCGGAATCCCCGGTCGGTCCACCGACCTTGGGGGTTGCGTGAACATGCTGAACACCAAGGAGTCGATTACGAAGAAGGGCCATGGGATGAAACCGAACTCGATTCTGGTCCAGGTCGAGAAATGGACCGGTGTGGACACCTGGCAGCCTGGGGAGACTTCGTGATGGCCAAGATGTGGAACCTCATCGTCGACGTGGCGCGCTGCGACAACTGCCGCCTCTGCTTCCTCGCCGTCAAGGACGAGTACGTGGGCAACGACTTTCCCGGCTACTCGGCCGCGCAGCCTGCGCAGGGACCTGGCTGGCTGGACATCCGACGCAAGGAACGCGGCAGCTACCCGCTTCTCCAGGCGCATTTCATGCCCGTGATGTGCAATCACTGCGACGATGCGCCTTGCATGAAGGCGGCCGGTGACGGCGCCATGCGCAAGCGCCCGGACGGCATCGTGCTGATCGATCCCGACAAGGCGAAGGGGCAGAAGCAGATCGTGGATGCCTGCCCCTATGGCTCCATCTCCTGGAACGAGGAGCAGCAGATCCCGCAGAGTTGGCCCTTCGACGCTCACCTGCTCGATGCGGGTTGGACCCGGACGCGGGCCGAACAGGCTTGCCCGATGAACGTGTTCCGGACGCTGTGCGTCGACGAGACGGAGATGCAACGGATCCGGGCCGAGGAGCACCTCGAGGTGCTCCAGCCCGAGCGAGGGACGCGGCCTCGCGTCTACTACAAGAACCTTCACCTGATGACGAAGTGCTTCGTCGGCGGGACCGTCGTTCGGCAGGAGAAGGGCGTCGAAGAGTGCGCGGCCGGGGTCGAGGTCGTTCTCGAGCAAGGTGGCCGCGAGGTCGGGCGAGCGACGACGGATACCTTCGGCGAGTTCTTGATCGACAAGCTCGAGCCCAACACCAGTGGCTATCACCTGAAGACCGCTGGCCCATCGGGGCGATGCTCGACGCAGTTCGACCTTGCCGGCGAGAGCCGTTATCTTGGCGTGATGACCCTGGCGGCGGGGTAGCGCGTTCTGGCACGGCTGGTGCGCGTCACGACCGCGCCGGCATGATGTGCGGTCGGACAGAGGTGCAGGCAGGCAGCCATCAGCGCACGGGGGCCGACGTCACCGTCGACGGGGCCTTGCCGGCGGGACGGTCTTTACCCGTCGCCTGGCTCCGACGCGACCCCCGCGGGCCGCGGTCAGGTTGTCGAACGACAGCAGGAGCGCTTCGCGAATCCGCGCCAGATCGATCGCGTCCGGGTCGACCATCCACGAAATGCAGAGGCCCTGCGCCTGCGAAGACAGCACGAAGAACAGGGTTTCCGGAGACGCGGGCAGCGGCGTTCCCAGCTTGGCCAGTTCCTCGGCCGCGCGCCGGACCAATGCCACCTTCAAGGCCCGATCGGTGCTGAACAGATCGGCGATCCGGTGCCGGATGGCAGGATGCTGGAGGGCGTACATCTGCATGGCGACCAGCCGCATGCACCCGTCGACGTCGGTGGCGAAGCGCACGTAGTAATCCCGGACCGCGGCGAGCAGGCGCTTGGGTGATTCCCGGGCGAGAATGCCCGCCATCTCCCTCTGAATCATCGCCAGTTCCCGCTCCAGCACCGCGCAGACCAGGTCGTCCTTGCTGTCGAGATTCGAGTAGAACGCGCCTCGCGAATAGCCCGCGGCCTCGGCGACCTGCTCGATCGAGGTGGCATCGATGCCGTTCCGGCCGAACAGATCGCGAGCCGACTCCAGCAGCCGTTCCAGGGTTCGAGCGCGGCTTTCTTCGCGGGTGAGTCGTGTGCGTCGTGTGTTCGCCATGGCGACCGTAGAATACTACAGAGTGTTCAGATACAATATAGACTTTAAATACACATCTGTATTATCGTGGTCGATACGTGGACGTCCTCGCCGCCGATGCCGGGAAGGCCGCCACACGTGAAGGAGCGACCGTGAAACTCGTCTTGCCGATGCTGCTTCTTGCGCCCCTCTGCTGCGGCGCCCAGGTGCTCACGCTCGACGCGGCCGTGGCCCTGGCGGTGAAAGAGAACCGCGGCGTTCAACTCAGCGCGATCGATCTGGCCAAGGCAGGCGAGGTGGTGGCGCAGGCCCGCACCAGGCGGCTGCCGAAGATCGAGGCGAACGTGCTGGCGGGACAGACGCTGGTGCCGATGGAGTTTGCGATTCCGATGGGCGCGCTCGGCGTGTTTGCCGCCACCGGACCCATCCCGGCACACAACGCCACCGTCACCACGCCCCGGACGTTCAGCGGGCTGGTCAACCTGTCGATGGCGCAACCCCTGACGCAACTGGTGAAAGTCGGCCTCGCCACGCGGGACGCGCGCGTGGGCGAGGAACTCGCTCGGGAGACGTTGCACGAACAGCAACGGAACACGGTGCTTCGCGTCAAGGACACCTACTACCAGGTCGCGCAAGCCCAGGCGCAGATCTCCGGTGCGAAGGCGTCGCTGGCCTATCTCATCGAACTCTCGGCGCTGGTCGATCGCCAGTTCGCCGAGCAGACCGTCCTGCAATCGGACGTGCTCACGATGAAGGGCCAGGTGCTCCAGCAGCAGTATCAGGTGCTCGTGCTGGAGAACGCGCTGGCCTCGTCGAAAGAAACACTGAACCATCTCCTCGGTCGCGATCTCAGAACCGACTTCGCGGTGGAAGAGCAGCCCGTTCCCGGCGCCGACGACCTCGACCTGGCGGCGGCCCGCGCCAACGCGATCGCGCAGCGCTCGGAAATCCGGATGGCCGGGCTGCAGACGAAGAAGGCCGACATCGAGATCCGGCGCCAGCGCGCCGAGTACCTGCCGGACATCAGCGTGCAACTGTCCTACCTCTCTTTGAGCCACGTCAGCTTCGTCCCGAAACAGAGCGTGTCTGCCGCGCTGCTCCTGCAGTGGCAGCCGTTCGATTGGGGGCTCACGCGGCACAAGATCGCCGAACTCGAGGGCGGTTCGCGGCAGGCGGCGCTCAGCGTCGAAGACGCCAGGCAACGGGTCGACCTCGATGTCAACGCGACGTTCCGCTCGTTGACCGAGAGTCGCGCCCAACTCGCGACGCAGGCGGCCATACAGGAGACCGAACGCGAGAAACTCCGGGTGCTGACCCATCAATATCAGCAACAGGCCGTCCTGCTCGCCGATCTTTTGCGGCAGCAAGCGGCTGTGGCCCAGGCCAGCAACCAGTATCAACAGGCGCTCGCACGTCTCTGGAGCGCCACAGCCGGTTTCGACCACGCCATCGGAAGGGACTAGCCGTGCCGCGAACGATTCTGCAGTGCTGCCTTCTCCTGCTCACGGCCTCCTGCACGAGGCCGGCTGGTCTTCCAGACCCTGTGCTCCCGACGGTTCGCGAGGGCGTCGTCGAACAGATGGCGGCCGACAGTCAGGACGCGGACCGTTACTCGGCGACGATCGCGCCCATCGAACAGATCGACCTCAGCTTCAAATCCGCCGGCGTGGTCGAGCGCATCCTCGCGGTGCGAGGGGCAGATGGTCGCCTGCGCGATCTTCAGGTAGGCGACAAGGTGGCCAAGGGGACCGAACTGGCGGCTGTTCGGGCGCTCGATTACGAGCAGCGTGTCCGCCAGGCACAGGCGCACGTCTCCCAGGCGGAAGCCCAGTTGGCGCAGGCGCAGGCCAACCTCAGGCTGGCCGGCGCCGACTACGACCGGGCGAAGACGCTCTTCGAATCGGCGAGTCTGGTCAAGCCTCAATACGATCAGGCCAAGAGCCGCGCCGAGTCGGCCGACGCCGCGGTCGCGGCCGCGCAAGCGGCGGTGGCCGCCGGAACGGCGGTGGCCGATCAGGCCCGGCTGTCGCTCAGCGATACCGTCATCGCGGCCCCATTCACGGGTTGGATCACCGCCAGGTCCGTGCAGAAAGGCAGCCTGGTTGGCAGCGCCGCGCCAGGGTTCACCCTGATCGATTCGCACCTGGTGCGGGCGGTGTTCGCGGTTCCCGACGTGAGCCTCACGCGTGTCCGGCTCGGTCAGCCGCAGACGGTCCTGCTCGAGGCCGTCCAGCGCACGCTGCGTGGCGTGGTCACCTCCATTTCGCCGCAGGCCGACCCGAAAAGCCGCGTGTTCCTGGTCGACGTGACGATCGACAACGCGAACGAGGATATACGGCCAGGCATGATTGGGACGCTGCTGTTTGGCGAAGACCGCGCCGCCGGCCGACGCCTGGTCGTGCCGCTGGCGGCGGTGGTGAAGTCGTCGGGCGGCCCCGACCGATTCGCCGTGTTCCGAATCCGCGATCGCGGCGGGAAGACGGTGGCCGAGACCCAGGAGATTCTGATCGGCCAGACGTACGGCAACGCGATCGAAGTCACCTCCGGGCTCAGCGCCGGCGACCGTATTGTCGCAATGGGCGGGTCGCTCGTTCGGAACGGGCAGGAAGTGCGCCTGCTGCAGAGGACCCCGTAACATGGCGCACCTGACCGACGACGATCGCATCCGTTCCATCCACAACACGTCGCGCTTCTTCGTTGAAAACAGGCAGATCGCGTGGGCGTCGTTGATCGGGGTCGTCATCTGGGGGATCTACGGCTACGTCTCGATGCCGCAGCGCAAGGATCCCGAGATCCCGGTCCGCGTCGCGGTGGCCGCCTGCCAGTGGCCGGGCGCGTCGGCGCAGGAGGTGGAACAGCTCATCACGCGTCCGATCGAACAAACGATCGCGGAGAACAAGACCATTCATCCGCCGAGCGCGGCGGATTTCGGTATTCGGTCGACCTCGCTCCCGGGTGCGTCGTTCGTGTACGTGCAGTTGTCCGAAGACACCAAGGACAGCCGGACGCAGTTCAGCGACATCCACCTCAAGCTGCAGGCCCTCAACGGGCGACTGCCCTCCGGGGCGTCTCCGGTGCAGTTCCAGAGTGACTTCGGTGACACGGCGGCGATCATGATGACCATCGCCAGCCCGCCGCTCGACGATCTCGACCTGGACCTGCGCGCACGGGCCGTGGAAGCCGTGATCAGGGACGTGCGTGCCTCCAGCGACGGCTCGTTGCCGTCGGTCAGCATCGTCTTCGCGTTTCCGCGCGGGCTCTCGCAGGCCGGCGTGGCCGAGGTCGCCGAGGATTTCCGCCGGCGCGCCGACCAGACCGGTCTGCTTCAGCGCGCCCGTCTCCTCAAGGGCCAGGGGTTCATCGGCGTCGACGGCCGCACCACACATGACGATGCGACGATCGCGGCCTTTCTGCAGCAGTACATCGCCACACGGCTCCAGGCGTCTGAATTCGACCCCGACCTCTCGCTGCCGATCATCATTCGGGACGTGGCCGACACCCGGGCCAGGCTCGCGTCGGTCGCCGGGTCGAAGTACTCGTATGCGCAACTCGACGAGTTCACCGATCTGATCGGCCGCACGCTGCTGGGCGTCACCGAGGCGTCGCGCGTCGAACGCAAGGGCGTGTTGCCGCAGGCCGTCTACCTGGACTACTCGCAAGAGCGGCTCGCCGCCTACGGCTTTCAGGCCGGCGATCTGAGCCACATCCTGAACGCCCGCAACATCACCCTGCCGGGCGGCTCGATCGAAGCCGGGGGACGCGACATCCAGCTGGATCCGTCTGGCAAATTCGAGAACGCCCAATCGATCGGCAATGTCATCGTAGGCGCGGCCGGCGCCGGTGCACCCGTGTACTTGCGGGATCTGGTCCGCATCAGCCGCGGCTACCAGACGCCTCCCCAGTACTTGAACTTCTACTCGTGGAGCGATGCGAAGGGCGTGCCCCATCGCAGCCGAGCCATTACGCTCGCGGTCTACATGCGATCGGGCCAGCAGATCCAGGCCTTCGGCGACTCGGTGGATCAGAAACTCCAGCAGGTGCGCGGCGCCCTGCCGTCCGACCTGATCGTGGCCCGCACCTCCGATCAGCCCAAGCAGGTCGAGGAGAGCATCGGACTGTTCATGGCGGCCCTGTATGAGGCGATCGCGCTGGTGGTGCTCATCTCGCTGATCGGGTTCTGGGAGTGGCGTTCGGCGCTGTTGATGGCCATTTCGATGCCCATCACGCTGGCCATGACGTTCGGCATGGTGCACATGGTGGGGATCGATCTCCAGCAGGTGTCGATCGCCACCCTCATCATCGCGCTGGGCCTGCTGGTGGACGATCCGGTGGTGGCCAACGACGCGATCAAGCGCGACCTGGCGTCGGGGATGGCGCCGATCAATGCCGCCTGGCTCGGACCCACGAAACTGGCGCGGGCGATCATGTACGCCACCGCGACCAACATCATCGCCTACCTGCCGTTTCTCATGCTGAAGGGCAGCACGGGAGACTTTCTCTACAGTCTTCCCATCGTGATGACCGCCGCGCTCGTCGCGTCGCGGCTCGCGTCGATGACATTCATTCCGCTGCTGGGCTACTACCTGTTGCGCGCGCCGAAGACGCCGCCCCCCACCATTGCCGACCGCCGCCACCAGGGTTTCTACGGCGTCTACTATCGGCTCGCGCAGGCCGCCATCCGACATCGCTGGGCCGTGCTCGCCGTGTCGCTGTGTTTTCTCGTGGTCGGCGGGCTGGCCGCCGCGCGTCTCAAGACCCAGTTCTTCCCGGAAGACGTCCAGTACTGGTCGTACGTCGACATCTGGCTTCCCAACGACGCGCCGCTATCGCTGACCAACGACACGGCGCGCCAGTGCGAACAGATCGTCCGCCGCGTGGTCGGCGATTACGAGCGAGCGCATCCCCCGCAGCAGAACCTGCTGTCGTCGGTGACGACGTTTGTGGGCGGAGGCGGTTCCCGTTTCTGGTTCGCGGCGTCGCCTGAACAACCGCAGCGGAATTACGCGCAGGTGCTGATCCAGCTGAGCGACAAGGAGGTGACCTCCAAGCTGGTCGAGCCGCTGCAACGGGCGTTGTCGGCCGGGATTGCCGGCGCCTATCTCACCGTTCACCAACTGCAGACCAATCCGGTCGAATTCCCGGTGGAGGTGCGGCTGTCGGGCACCTCGGATGTCGATCCGACACGGGAGCCGGAAGACATCGACACATTACGGCGGCTGGCGGGCCAGGTGGAGGACATCCTGCGCGGGGCGCGGGGCGTTCAAGTGGTGCAGAACGACTGGTTCGCGGCGAGTCCGGAGGTCAAACTCCGAATCGACCCCGACCGCGCGAATCTCTCGGGCATCACCAATCGCGACGTGGCCGACACCACCACGGCCGCGATGACCGGCGTGACGGTGACCGCGCTGCGCGAAGGCAATCTCCAAATTCCGGTGATCGTCCGGTTGCGCGCCTCGGAGCGGGCGCAGTTGTCCGACGTGCAGAACCTCTACGTCTTTTCGTCGCAGAGTTCCCAGAAGCTACCCTTGCGGGCGATTTCCACCATTGGCAACGAGATGGACACCCAGCGCATCCGGCGCCAGGAGCACTTCCGCACGATTGGCGTCCACGCCTTTCCGCAGCCCGGCGTCCTTCCCTCTGAGCTCATGCACGAAGTGGCCGCGCCGCTGGCGGCCTTCGAGAAGACGATGCCGGCAGGCTACCGGATGCAGATCGGCGGCGAACAGGCCAAGCAGCAGGCTGGCTTCGCGAATCTGATTGGCGTGCTGGCGATCTCGGTGATCGGGATCTACGCTGCACTGTTGCTCCAGTTCAACAACGCGGTCAAGCCGCTGCTCGTCTTTGCGGCGACCCCGTACGGCGTGGCCGGCGCCCTGCTCGCGCTGGCGGTCACGGGGACGCCGTTCGGGTTCATGGCGTTTCTGGGGATCGCCAGCCTCATCGGCGTCATCATCAGCCACGTGATCGTGCTCTTCGATTTCATCGAGGAGATGCACGACGCCGGAGAGCCGTTCCTGCAGGCCATCTGCGACGCCGGGATCGAGCGGCTTCGCCCGGTCGTCATCACCGTCGGGGCCACCGTGCTCGCGCTGTTTCCTCTCGCCGCCCATGGCGGGCCCCTGTGGAAGCCGCTCTGCTACGCGCAAATCGGCGGCCTGGCCGTCGCCACGTTCATCACGCTGCTGCTGGTTCCGGTGTTCTACAGCATTGCCGTGCTCGACCTGCGCATCGTCAAGTGGCATGGCGCGGAGCGGTGAGTGGCGGCCGGGCATCATGCGCGCCGCATCCGGTGCGTGGCGCTCCAGTGGCGCATCCAGTTGCGGACGCCGACCAGATGTCCGAGAATGGACCGGCCGTCCACGATGACGAACCGTCCGACCACCCGCCCCAGTCAGGAGATTCTCGTGAAGCGTCTGTTCTTCGCCGTTGGTGTCGTCGCGGCGTGTGTCGCCTTTGGGCCGGGACACGTCCCGCTGCGCGCACAGAACCGCCTGTATTCGCTGGTCTCTCAACAACACGGGCGGGTGCCGCTCGGCCTCGCGATCCGTCGCGTGAACACGGTCGGGACGTTTCTCCAGACCGACGCGCATCCAGACGACGAGAACAACGGCCTGCTGGCGTGGCTGACGCGCGGCTACGGGATGCACGCCTCGCTGCTGACCATGACGCG
The DNA here is from genome assembly GCA_037133015.1 of Acidobacteriota bacterium. GTDB lineage: Bacteria > Acidobacteriota > Vicinamibacteria > Vicinamibacterales > JAKQTR01 > JBAXOX01. The sequence continues at coordinate 14,821 of JBAXOX010000058.1, read as the reverse complement.
CGGCAACGGCGGCCAGAACGAGATCGGCCCCGAACTGTTCGAAGACCTGGCGGTGGTCCGCACCTCGGAACTGCTGTCGGCGCACCGTCTTGACGGCGCGGAGCAGTATCACGCCCGGGCGATCGACTTCGGCTTTTCGTTCAGCCCAGACGAGGCGTTTGAGAAGTGGGGCAGACAGGACATTCTCGACGACGTCGTGCGTCTGATCCGCACGATTCGTCCGGACGTCATGATCGCGATGTCGCCGGTCGGCGCCGGTGGAGGCCAGCACCATCAAGCCACGGCCATCATCACGAGGGACGCGTTTCGCGCGGCCGCAGATCCGCTGCGGTTTCCCGATCACCTCAAGGCCGGCTTGCGCCCCTGGCAGGTCAAGAAGCTGTACTTCACCGCTGGCGGCGGTCCTCCCGGAGGCTTTCCGGCCAACCAGCCGTCGTCGGGCGCGGCGCGCGCGGTTCGCACGCAACCGACGGGCCCGGCCCTGGTGAGGGTGGACACAGAAGTCTTCGACCCGCTGCTGGGCCGCACCTACGCGCAGATTGGTGCCGAGGCTCGCAGTTACCACAAGTGCCAGGGCACCGAGCAGGTGATCCCGTTGCCGGGGCCGGTGGTGGCCACATTCGAGCTGGGTGAGTCTGCGATTCCGGGCCAGTCGGAGAAATCCGAGACGTGGCTGTTCGATGGTGTGGATACGTCGATTCCCGGGCTCGCGCAGTATGCCGGGCCGACACCGCCGGCCGAACTGAGCGCCGGACTTGGCGACATCGCCGGTGCGGCCCGACAGGCCCAGAAGGCGTTCGACGGAGGCGACGGGCCGGCCGCGGCCTCGTCGCTGCTGGCCGGGTTGAGCGGTGTGCGCGCGCTGCGCGGGCGCCTCGGTTCACTGAACGTGTCGGACCAGGCTCGTTACGACATCGACTTCCGACTGGCGATCAAGGAACGCGATTTCGAGGACGCGGCGCTTGAGGCGTACGGCCTCGAATTCGAAGCGCTGGCCGACGACGGGGTCGTGGTGGGCGGGCAACCGGTAAGGCTGACGTTGCTGGTGGCGAACCGCGGCGAGGCTGCCGTCAACGTCTCGGCGGCCCGGGTGACCGGGTTCGACGGCGCATCCGCGTGCCCGGCTGGGATGGCCGAGGGTCGTGGCGTCTACACGTGCACCACCGAGGCGGCGATTCCCCGCGACGCCAGGCTGACAGCGCCCTACTGGGCGTCGATACCCGGCGTGTCGCGATCGGCGTTCGAGCCCGATGTTCCCTTCGGCGCTCCGTTCCGCCCGAGCCCGTTCCGCGCGTCGTTCGGCGTGCTGCTGGGCGGGGTCCTGGTGAAGGCGGACATGCCGGTGATCTACCGTTACCAGAAAGACGTGCTGATCGGCGAAAAGCGGATGGAACTGAACGTGGTGCCAGCGTACTCGGTGGTCGTGACGCCGGCGACCGCCGTTGTGCCCACGCCTCGGGGCGGGGCTGCGGCCGCCATCCGCGAGATTCACGTGTCGGTGTCCAACGGCCGCAAGGGTGCCTCTGCGGGTGTGGTGTCGCTCGAGTTGCCTGCCGGGTGGAGGTCGGTGCCGGCCACCGCGCCGGTGAGGTTTGAGCGGGAGGACGAAGCATTGACGGTCCGCTTTGCGGTGAGCGTTCCCGGCGCGGTCAAGCCAGGCGGCTACCGGATTGGCGCCGTGGTGACGTCGCCATCGACCGGGTCCGAACGATTCGACCGCGGGTATCAGGTGGTGGAGTACCCGCACATCCAGCGGCGGCATGTGATCAACGCGGCCGAGAGCGTCGTGCGGGTGTCCGACGTGCGCATGGCCCCGGGGCTTCGGATTGGCTACGTGGCTGGCGTCGGCGATCAGGTACCTGCCGCGCTGGAACAACTCGGCGCGCGGGTGGAGATGGTCGACGAGGCGATGCTGGCCTGGGGCGATCTGTCCCGGTACCAGGTGATCATGACCGGGATTCGCGCCTACGAGCGCCGGACCGATCTGCGGGCCTACAACCGCCGCCTTCTCGACTATGCGGCGGCCGGGGGAACCGTCATCGTGCAGTACAACAAGATGGAATTCAACCAGGCGCAGTACGGCCCGTATCCGGCGCAGGTCAGTTCGAATCGCGTCACCGACGAGCGCGCGCCGGTGCAGGTGCTGGTGCCGACGCATCCGGTGTTCCAGTTCCCCAACCGGATCGACGCCTCGGCATGGGACGGCTGGGTGCAGGAGCGCGGGCTGTATTTCCTTGGCGACAAGGACTCGCGGTACGTGGATTTGGTGCAGATCGAGGACACGTTTCCCTACAATACGGGGGTCAAGCGGGGCGCGCTGGTCGAAGCGAAGGTGGGCAAGGGACGGTGGCTGTACGTTGCGCTTGGCCTGTGGCGCCAGGTTCCGGCTGCCACCGACGGCGCCTTCCGGTTGCTGGCCAACATGGTGAGCCTGGGCCGCAAGGACGCGTCGGCGGGCATCGCGCGCTGATCCGCCCCGCCCGCGACTGGACACATCCGGCGAGGCAGGCATAGAATGGAAGCCGATTAGTAATGTCTGTTAATTAAGTCGGCGGCCTTTCGGAATCTCCCGCATGTCCGATGCTCACGCGGCGCTCGACTTCGAGGACGGTCACGCCAGGGCGATTGAGAAAATCGACCTGCGGGCCATGCGCCGCCTCAACGCGATCCGCATCCTCGACGAGGTCCGGCGCCACGGACCGATTTCGCGCGCCAACCTCGCCAAACGGTCGAAGCTGAGCCCCCCGGCGGTATCCGCCCTGGTTGACGATCTCATCGCCAAGCGCGGCCTGCTCCGGGAAGTGGGCCGGGACGTGTCGACCGGCGGGCGACGGCCCACGCTCCTCAGTTTCGCCGCGGACCATGGGTGCATTGTCGGTGTGGACCTCGGGTCGACCACGGTGCGGTACGCGCTTGCGGACCTCAGCGGCCGCGTCCTCGATCGGGTCGCCGAGCCGACCGGCGGACCGGCGCCCGAACGCGTGGTCGACCAGTTGTCGGCGGGCATCCGCCGCCTCCTGGGACACGAGGCGGGCCGCCCCCCGCTGCTGGCGATTGGGCTTGGCGCGCCGGGGATGACCGACGTGCGCCGCGGCGTGGTGATCGAAGCCGCAAATCTGCGGGGATGGACCGATGTCGCGCTCAAGGACATGGTGACGCGTCAGTTCCACGTGCCGGTCGTGGTGGACAACGACGTCAACATGGCCGCGCTCGGCGAGTACTGGATGGGCTGCGCAAAAGGGGAGCCCAACTTCGTCTTCGTCGCGTTGGGGCGCGGGGTCGGCGCGGGCATCATGATCGATGGACGCGTGCATCGGGGCAGCCAGTGGTACGCCGGCGAGATCAGTCACCTGATGCTGGATCACGGGCAGTGGCGGCGGAATTTCGGCTCCCAGGGATACCTCGAACATCAGATCGGTGCGTCGGCGATCGCGAGAAACTGGCGCCGCGTGTCGCGTTCGGGGCGCGGAACGGCAGCCGGCATTGCCGCCTTGTTCGAGCAGGCCCAGGACGGGAATCCGGTGGCCGACCGGTTCGTCACCCAACTGGCGACCATGCTCGGCGTGGCCGTGGCCAATGTCGTCACCACGCTGGACCCTGCCCTGGTGGTGCTCGGGGGCGGCATCGGCCAGATCGGCGAACAACTCCTGGAGCCGGTCCGGCACGTGGTCGGGCGCATCGTGCCCAATCGCCCCGAGATCCGCATGACGGCGCTCGGGGGCGACGCCCAGGTGTTCGGCAGCGTGCTCTCCGCGCTGCGACTCGCCAATCGGGTGCTGTACGACGGGTTGCTGGGCGACGACCGGCGGAAACGGCTCTCGCGAACGCGGCTGGCTGGCGCCCGGCCGCCTCGCCCTCCTGCACGCCGGCCGGGTCGGCGGCCTGTTGTCGCGGGTAGGTAGCCGATGATGACACGTGCGAACGCTTCCTGGCCTCCGGCCGCTTGCGGCTTCACTCTTACTGTTTGACGGGCTGTCACTATGAAACGACTATCGATGTTCGCGGTTGCCTCAAGTCTCCTGTTTGCGGTCTGCCTCTCTCCGGGCAGCACCGCGCTTCGCGCCCAGACGCGCATGATCTCGCTGGTCGCCCAGGACAACGGCCACGTGGCCATTGGCCTCGCGCTCCGCCGGCTGAACGTGGTGGGCACCTTTCTGCAGACCGCCGCGCATCCCGACGACGAGCACAATCAGCTGTATGCGATGTTGACGCTCGGCCAGGGCATTCGCTCGGTCGATGTGCAGACCACCCGCGGCGAAGGCGGGCAGAACGAGATCGGCCCGGAATTGTTCCGGGAGATTGGCGTCCTGCGGACCTCCGAACTGCTGGCCGCGCATCGGCTCGACGGCGCCGAGCAGTGGTTTGCCCGTTCGATCGATTTCGGGTACTCATTCAGTCCTGCCGAGATCTACCAGAAGTGGGGTCGCGACGAGGTCGCGGGCGACTTCGTCCGTTTTATTCGGGCGACCCGACCCGATGTCGTGCTGACGATGACCATCCAGGGCCGGGGCGGCGACCGGGCGCACGAATCGACGGCCGTACTCACGCAGGAGGCCTTTCGCGCCGCGGCGGATCCCACGAAATATCCTGAGCAGATCAAGGCGGGCCTGCGGCCATGGCAAGCCAAGAAGCTGTACTTCACGGGTGGGTCCGGCGTGATTGGCGGTCCGGCTCCCGCGACGGCGGCCGCCTCCCAGCCGGCGGGGCATTTCGCCACCGCCAACACGGCGGCGTACGACCCCCTGCTGGGCAGGACGTACCAGGAAATTGGCGCCGACGCCCGCAGCAACCATAAGTGCCAGGGCATGGGCCAACTTCCGCCACTGGCTGGTGGAATCGGCGGAGGTCGGGGCGGCCCGGCCGGCCCGTCGCGCTACCGGCTGGTGGAGTCGACCATTCCGGGACAGACAGAAAAAGACGAGACGTCGCTCTTCGAGGGTGTGGACACCAGTCTGGCTGGGCTGGTGTCGTTTGCCGGCCCGACCGCGCCGGACGGGTTGAAGGCCGGCCTCGCGGCGATCGTGGATCAGGCGCAGCGGGCGCAGAAGGCGTTCGACGCGGGCGACGACGCGGGCGTTGCCGCGCCGATGGCGGCGGGCCTCACCGCGCTTCGCGCGCTTCGCGCACAACTCGGGTCGATCGGGTTGTCCGACGTCGCTCGTTTCGAGATCGACTTCCGCTTGAAGACCAAGGAGGCCGACTACGAAAGCGCCGTCCTGCTGGCGCACGGCCTCGCTTTCGAAGCGATTGCCGATGACGGCCTGGTGACGCCCGGGCAGCCCGTGAAGCTCTCGCTCGTCGTCGCGAACCGCGGCGCCGCCGACGTGACGGTGAGCGGCGTGACGGTGGCGGGCCTCGAGGGTGCGGCCGGGTGCGCGGCCGGGAACCTGGCGGCGCGTGGCGCCTTTACGTGCACCGCGGATCTGCTGGTGCCGAAAGACGCGAAACTCACCGAGCCTTACTGGACCGACCAGTACTGGGACACGCGGCCGCCAAAGGCCGCGCTCAATATGTATCCCACCGACGTGGAGTTCGGTGCGCCGTTCCGGCCGTCGCCGTTCCGCGTGACGTTCCGCGTCAAAGCGGGGGGCGCAGAGATCGCCAAGGATCTGGCGGTGCAGTACCGCTATCCCAAGGACATCTTCGTCGGCGAGAAGCGGATGGAACTCAATGTGGTCCCCGCCTTCTCGGTTCGGACCACACCGGAGACCGCCGTGATCCCCTCGGTTCGCGCGGCATCAGCCAAGCCGGTCGAGCGCGAGATCGTCGTGTCGGTCACCAACAGCAACAAGGGGGCGGCGCAGGCCACGGTGGCCCTCGACGTGCCGGCCGGCTGGACGGTCGCGCCCGCCACGGCGGCGTTGAGTTTCGCGAACGAAGACGAGTCGCTGACCGCCAGATTCACCGTGCGCGTGCCGGCTGCCGTCAAGGTGGGCGAGTACCAGCTTCGGGCCGTGGTCACGTCGGCGGCGACCGGTACGACGAAGTTCGATCGCGGGTACCTGGAGATCGATTATCCCCACATCCAGCGGCGACAGGTGATCAAGCCGGCCGAGACCGACCTGAAGGTGATTGACGCCCGGATTACGCCCAACGTCAAAGTCGGATACGTGGTGGGTGCGGGCGACCAGGTGCCGCCGGCGCTCGAACAACTGGGCGCGAAGGTGAGCTTTATCGCGCCCGACGAACTGGCGTGGGGCGACCTGTCGAAGTACGACGTCATCATGACGGGCGTGCGCGCCTACCTCAAGCGCAGCGATCTGCGGGCGTACAACCGCCGGCTGATTGAGTTTGCCGAGCGCGGCGGGACCGTCATCGTCCAGTACAACAAGATGGAGTTCAACCAGGCGCAGTTCGGGCCCTATCCGGCGAAAGTCGGCAGCGGGCGCGTGACCGACGAGGACGTGCCGGTGAAGGTGCTGGTGCCGGGCCACCCGGTGTTCAACTACCCGAACAAGATTACCGAGGCGACGTGGCAGGGCTGGGTGCAGGAACGCGGGTTGTACTTCCTGGGCGACAAGGACGCGAAGTACGTCGACCTGATCTCGATGGAAGACGCGGCGCCGGACAATCCTGGCGTCAAACTCGGATCGATGGTGGATGCCACGGTGGGGAAGGGCCACTGGATCTACCTGGGCCTGGGTCTCTGGCGGCAACTGCCGGCGCAGACGGAAGGCGCGTACCAGTTACTGGCCAACCTGATCAGCCTGCCGAAGGCTCCGGCGGCGGCGATCGTTCCGGCAGGCGGCACGCGGAAGTAGCGGGTCCCGCGCGGCCGCGGACCGGAGAGGGATGGCTGGCACATGACTCGATATCGGAATGGCGGAATCGGATCGGTCGCTTGTGGCGCGTTCGCCGCGACCGTCGGTGCACGGGTAGAGGCGTTCCGGGCAGGGTCCCGGCTTCTTGGAGGAAGACAAGACATGATTCGAATACTCAGCGTACTCATGCTGGCGCTCGCGCTGGCGGTTCCCGCTCTGGCGCAGTCGCAGGCGGCGAACGGATCCATCGAAGGCACGGTTGTCGATACGTCCGGCGCGGTGTTGCCCGGCGTGGCGGTGACGGTGACCAACACCGAGACCGGCGCCCGCCGGACCGTGGTCTCCAACGAGACCGGCATGTTCCGCGCGCTGGCGTTGCCGCTTGGCACGTACCGGGTGCTGGCGGAACTCGAGGGCTTCAAGAAGTATGAAGAGTCGGGCGTCAAGCTCAGCGTGGGCCAGACGGCCGTCGTCAAGATCTCGATGGGGATGGGCGCGATCACCGAGACGGTGACGGTGAATGCGGCGGACCGGCCCGCCCTCGACCTGGCGCGCATCGACATCGGCCACACGATGAGCGACCAGGAAGTCCACAGCCTGCCGATGGTGGCACGCAACCCCTATAACTACGCCCTCGTGCAGCCGGGCGTCACCGGCATCGAGAACGTGGAGTTCGGCGTCCCGCGCCTGGCGGCCAACGGCGCCGCGATGCGCATCAACTACCAGATTGACGGCAACACCAACACCGAGAAGGACCGCGCCGGCCTTCGCCTGCTTCCGATGTCGGAAGTGATGATTCAGGAAGTCAAAGTCGTGACCACCGGCTTTGCACCCGAGTTCGGCCAGACGATGGGCATGGTGTTCAACGCCGTCACACCGTCGGGGACCAACGTGTTCCGCGGTCAGACCAGTTACCTGTTCCGCCGCAATTCGTTCAGCGCGTTCCCGTTCTTCTTCGGATGCGGCAGCACCACCGTGGCGGCGAGTTGCCCGCCGGTGGCCGACACGGCCGTGCGTCCGGCCACCAAGGTCGACACGTTCACCGGCAACGTTGGCGGCCCCATTATCAACAGCAAGTTGTTTTTCTACGGCGGCCTCGAGCGGACGCGGCGCGACCTCTCGTCGGGCAGCCTGATCACGGTCAGCGCTGACGTGGTGGCGTCGGTTGGCCTCAAGGCGCAGCCCGCCGCGGCGCCCAACGTGCAGACCGCGCAGTTCTACATCGGCAAACTGGACTACCAGCTCGACAACAACAACCGGCTGACGGGGCGCTGGGTGCAGTTCCACAACAACGCGCCGTACAACAGCGGCGGCGGCACGGCGACGCTCGAACGGGCGACCGACTTTCTGGACGCGATGGACTCGATGGCCATGCAGATGGTGTCGACGTTCGGCTCGAGCCTGCTGAACGAGTTCCGCGTCCAGTATGCGCACCGGCACCAGAGCTCGGTGGCCAACGCGGATTCGGGCACCGGACCGGCGGTCACCATCAGTTCGCCTGCCATCGCCTTCGGCGGCCCGTGGTCGGGCACCGGGCAGGGCAACGCGGGATTCGACTTCAAGCAGAACATCTCGCAGGTGATCGACAACGTCACGCTGATCCACGGCGCGCACAGTTTCAAGGTCGGCTTCGACTTCCAGCACGTCTACGACGAGCGCACGGCTGCCCCGCAGTTCGTCTACACGTTCCCGACGGTGGCGGCGTACCTGGCGGCGAAGTCGGGTGCGAACGCGTTCGGCTATACGACCATGCAGCAGTTGACGGGCGACAAGTCGTTCAACATGGCGACCAATATCATGAGTTTCTTCGTGCAGGACGACTGGCAGCTGGCGCCCTCGCTCAAGATGCTCTACGGCGTCCGGTACGATCTCTACAAGTACCCGGCCGGCCTCGCGTCGGCGCCGCTCACCCAGACGCAGTCGTTCAACATCGACAAGAACAACTTCGGTCCACGCGTCGGTTTCGCGTGGTCGGCGAACGAGAGCACCATGGTACGCGCGAGCACCGGCATCATGTACGACCAGGCGATTCTCGGCGGCTACGAGCAGGCGCTGCAGTTGTCTGGGTCGCCGAAGGCTCCGGTGTACACCCTGAGCTCCACCTCGCCGGGCGCGCCGGCGTTCCCCGCCGGCATCACGACGGGCAGTCTGGCGCAACAGTCGCCGTGGGCGATTGATCCGGCGTTCCAGGTGGCGCATACGTGGCAGAACAACATCCAGGTGGAGCACGCGTTCCGCCGCGACATGACGGTGTCGGTCGGGTTCATGTACGCGAAGGGCACCCAACTGCCGGTGGTCACCGACGCGAACCTGATCAACCCGACCGGCGTGCTCGGCGATGGCCGCCCGATCTACAGCACGGCCGTCAGTGCGACCACCCGCGTCGATCCGCGCTTCAACCACATCCTCGAAGTGCAGTCGATCGGCACGTCGACCTTCAAGTCGATGACGCTGCAGATGACCAAGCGCTTCGCGCAGGGGCTCGCCTTCAACGTGCAGTATCAGCTGGGCAAGGGGCTCGACAACACGCCGCTGCTCACGCAGATGACGGTGCAGTCGGAGGCCGGACGATCGGATCCGAGCAACCTGAACCGCGACCTGGGTCCCAACCCGCTCGACATGCGGCACAACTTCACGGGCAGCATTGTCTACTCGACGACCAGTTCGTCGTCGAACCCGGTTGTCCGGGCGCTGCTGAGCGGCAACGAAATCGGCGTCCTGCTGCAGTTCAACAGCGGCCTGCCGATCAACATCCTCGCCAACCGCGACCTCAACGGCGATGGCGTCAGCAGCGATCGCCCGCTCGACGTGGCCCGTAATCCGTTGTACCTGCCGGCCCGCAAGAACGTGGACCTGCGCTACACGCGGTGGATTCCGGTCCACGGATCGGTCCGCGGCGAAATCATCATGGAGTTGAAGAACGTCTTCAACACGCAGCAGATGTCGGGGATCAACACGACGACGACCGTCGACGCGCTCGGCGCCCCGATCGCGGCGATTCCGACCGACCCCTATCAGTTCGTGAACCCGTCGGGGTACGAACAGCGGAAGTTCCAGCTCGGGTTCCGGGTCCGCTTCTAGGCCCTGAGCGCACGTGCGCTGGCTCGAGGGTCGCGTTCAGGTTCGCAGTGGGGCGTCGTCGGGGTGACATCCTGGACGGCCGAGCCCCTCTTCTGTGTGAGATGATGTCGACCCGGTTCGGCGTGTGCCGGACCGGGTCGAACTGTCTCTGCCGCCCGACAGCCCATTCCCAGCCGCCTCACGGTCTGCTGCTGCCATCCCGCCGACGGCCGGCGCTCCGTCGGAATGAAGACGACGTTGAACCTGTTCAATAACGCCAATTGGGGCGGGGTCGCGTGAGCGGGGTGTTGCAGGTAGTCTGCCTCAACGAGCCGACGCAACATCGGCCAGTCCTTGAACACACGCAAGGTTGTCAGGGGATGACAGGATCGCCAGGTCGGTATCGCGACTAAATTCCGCTGCGCCGTAGAACACGCACGCCCGGCCGCCCATCAGCAGACAGCGCACGCCATGTGTCCGCATCGAAGAAAGGACTTTGCGTATCGGCGTCGGCGTCAAGCGTGCCTCCCAACTCGAGGAACGTCGGCCACAGCGCCTGACTCTGCTCCCAGCGCTCCTGCGGTGTCAGCCGGTACCACTCCGCCCACTCCTCGTCGCAGATCTCTTCAGGCGTGACCATTCGGATTCAGAATAGCATCGCGTGGCGGCGGTTGGCGCGTGGACGCCGGCTCCGTGTCGACGGTCAAGCGCAGGCCGGCACCTTCGTCTCGAGCAGCAAGCGCGTCATCGGCCTTGACCCTCGAACAGTGCCAGCACACCGCCGGGGAGCGGGGCATCGACGTCAGGATCAATCCGGATGTGGCCCTTGAGCAGTCCGAACCGCTTCGGACGTGTGACGCGCCCCAGCGGCCCGAGGCGGGCCACCGGCGTGCCGGCTTTCGCAATCACGGTTTCCTGTCCGCGAGAGGCTTGCTCGACGAGCCTGGACAGATGCGGCTTGGCTTGGTGAATGTTGACGGTGGGCATGGTCGTCGGCTCCAGACAATCGATAATGAACTTGGTCTAGTTTGGTTCGATCCAGCTGCAGACGCCAACGCCGCCCCGATCGGCTGGCCGAAGCGGTGAGCCAGGCCCACCCGGCGTTTCTCGTCGAGCCGACACGACGTGTCTCGTCGACCAGACGCGGAAGGCCCGAGATGTGCTCGACGCAGACCGGTCATCTCGTTGCCGGTCACCCTATCGCCATTCCACCGTCCGTGCGGCCGTCTCCTGTGCTACGCTGAGCCCAAATCGTCCCATCAACAGAGGCTCTGACGTGTCGGAATCCCCGGCCGCCGACGTCACGCAGTCGCGAGTCGCCTGGAGCGAAGGCGATCGGTCGGCCCTCGATCGGCTCGTGCCGCTTGTCGAGGAAACCGCCGAGGTGACCCAGGTTTCTCCTGAGACCGTCAAGCGGGACTGGAGGCTGGCCAAAGCCTGGCTGAGCCGGCGGCTGTCGGAGTCGGCTCCAGATTCAAACGAGACCGATGGACACTGATCGCTGGAATCGGGTGGAGGCGTTGTATCACGCGGCGCGGGCGCTGGAGGGCGCCTCGCGGGAGGTGTTTCTCTCGCAGGCGTGCGCGGGGGATGCGGCATTGCGCGGGGAGGTGGAGACGCGGCTGGCGCACGCGGCGTCGGGCGAGGGGGCGCTCGATGCGCCGGCGTGGCACGCGGCGGCGCGGGCGCAGGCGGGCCCGGGTGAATCCGAGGGCGGCGGCGGGGTCGATGGCGGTGTGAGCGCCGAGGGCCGCGCGGGATCGGATGGAGGGCGGGGCTTCAGCCCCGGCGCTCGCGGCGCAGCGCTGGCGCGTGGGATGCGCGTCGGGGTGTATGACATCGTGGCCCCGCTGGGCGCGGGCGGGATGGGGGAGGTGTACCGGGCGCGCGATACCAAGCTTGGGCGAGAGGTGGCGCTGAAGGTACTGCCGGCGGCGTTCAGCGACGACGGGGAGCGGATGGCGCGGTTCGCGCGCGAGGCCCGGCTGCTGGCCGCGCTCAATCATCCGCACATTGCGGCGATCTACGGACTCGAAGAGAGCGGCGGGGTGCGTGCGATCGCGATGGAGCTGGTCGACGGCGAGGAGTTATCTACGCTGATCGCGCGGGGCGGGTCGAGGGCTGGCGCCGGGTCTGATGGAGACCGCGGCGCGAACGTAGCTGGAGGGTTGGGCGCGAACGTCTTGGGAGGCCGGGGCTTCAGCCGCGGCGTGGGCGCCGCGGGGATCCCGCTGGCCGAGGCGTTGGGCCTGGCGCGCCAGATCGCGGACGCGCTGGAGGCCGCGCACGAGAAAGGGATCATTCACCGCGACCTGAAACCGGCCAATGTGCGGGTGACACGCGACGGGCAGGTGAAGGTGCTGGACTTCGGCCTGGCGAAAGCCCTCGACCCGACCGGCGGCGAGGCGGAGGTGTCGGAGGGCGCCACGGTGACGGCGACGCTCACGCGGCAGGGCGTGGTGATGGGGACGGCGGGGTACATGAGCCCGGAGCAGGCGCGGGGCCAGGTGGTGGATGGGCGGGCGGACATCTGGGCGTTCGGGTGCGTGCTGTTCGAGATGCTGACGGGGCAGCGGGTGTTTCGGGGGGCGACGTTCAGCGACACGCTGGCGCAGGTGCTGGAGCGGGAGCCGGACTGGGCGGCGCTGCCGGGCACGGTGCCGCCGGGCGTGCGGCAGTTATTGCGCCGCTGCTTGCAGAAGGACCCGAAACGGCGGCTGCGTCACATCGCCGACGCGCGGCTCGAGATCGACGACGCGCTCGCGGGGCCGGCGCCGGCGGACGCGCCCTCGTCGCCAACCGGGGGCATCGCGTCGAAACCTCCATGGCAGAGGATCCGGACTTTTTGGATCTTCGCGACCGGCATCGCGACGGCTGCCGCCGCGCTCTCAATCTGGTGGGGTCGTGGCGGGCCGCCGCCAGCGGCTCCCCAGGCCGTCCACGTGCAGATCGCGACGCCCTTCCTCAGCCTGTTCAATGAATGCTTGGGGACCATCTCCCCCGATGGTTCCCGCTTCGTCTATGTCGGCGAACGCGACCACGTTCGTCAGCTCTACCTTCGCGACATGGCCGCGTCCGATCCCGCGCCGTTGGCAGGCACCGAAGGCGGGATGTGCCCGTTCTTTTCGGCCGACGGCCAGTCGATCGGATTCTGGGCCGACCGGAAACTGAAGACCCTCGCGTTGTCCGGGGGAGCGCCGGCCGCCATCTACGACACGCCGCTGGATCCCCAACTTGGAGACCTTCCGCTGCGGGCGACGTGGGGCGCGGATGGTTGGATCCTGTTTGCCAGTGTCGAGGCCGGCGGACGCGGAGTCGTGCTGCGCATCCGAGCCGGCGGAGGCGCCCCAGAGCGGCTCGCCAGGGCCGACGTCAAGCAAGGCGAGTACTACGTGTTTCAGCCCGAGATGCTGCCGGATGGGGAAACACTGCTGTTTACGTCCACCAAGGTGGGTATGAACACGTGGGCCCTGGTGGTCCAATCGACCAAGACCGGCGCGCGCCGCGTTCTGCTCGATGGTGCCTCGTCGGCCCACTTCGTGCCGACCGGACATCTGCTCTACGAACAGGCGGGGAAGCTCCTGGCGGCGCCCTTCGATTCATCGCGCCTCGAATTCACGGGCAAGCCCGTCGCTCTACTCGATGGCCTCGGTCAGAATGTCCCGTGGGGATCCGACTACGTCGTTTCGGAAAACGGGACGCTCGCCTTCTTTCATCGCACCGGGCAGCAGACGCCATCAACACTCGTGTGGGTCGATCGGACGGGCCGGGACCAGCCGATGACCCAGACTCGACGCTGGTTCGCGGGGGTCCAGCTGTCGCCAGACGGTCGCAAGCTGGCCACGTGGCTCAACGACGACCGTCAGGTGTGGGTCCTCGACATCGAGCGAAATCTCCTCAGCCGGGTGACCACCGAGGATTCGAGCTACTGGAACGTCTGGAGCGCCGACGGCCGGCGGATTGCCTTCAACACGGTCCGTGCCGACTCGCCAGGGACGAGCATTTTCTGGCAGGTTGCCGACGGCAGCAAGCCCGCCGAGCGGTTGACGAAGACCGAGTTGCTGCAGCAGCCACGGGGATTTACCCCTGACGGTACCCTGCTCATCTATCAGGAGCAGGACCCGATGACCGCCTATGACATTGGCGTGCTGCCGATGGAGAAGGGCGGGCAGCCACGCAAGCTCTTGAATACCCGGTTCAACGAATTCCAGCCGCGGCTGTCGCCCGACGGCCGCTGGCTCGCCTATGTCTCCGACGAGTCCGGGCAAGACGAGGTCTACGTCCGCCCGTTTCCCGCGATGGACGTGAAGTGGCAGGTGTCCAACGGTGGCGGCCTGGAGCCGGCGTGGACCCGGGACGGCCGGGAACTGTTCTATCGCACGACCCGCAGCCCGTCGTTGGGAACCACGCTCATGGCGGTGGCCATCTCGACGACAAAGGGCTTTCAGGCCGAAGCGCCCAAGCGCCTGTTCGAGGGACCGTACGACATGGTTCCCGTGTACGGCCAGGAGTACGACGTGTCGCCGGACGGGAAGCGCTTCGCGATGATCAAGTTTGAGCCGCCGCAGTCCCCGTCCCACCTCGAGGTCGTGCTCAACTGGTTCGAGGAATTGAAGAGACGGGTCCCGGTCCAGGCGAGATAGGGTGATGCCCCCTTTCGACCTCCGTTTCCGTATGAGTCATCGAGGGCGACGCCGGACACCCCGGCCCGCGGCACAGGAGCTTCCCATGTTCACCTGGACACTCGTCGTCGCCAGGGTCGCCAGCCTGCCGGTTGGGCCTGTTCAGACTCGGCAGACTTTTGCCGACAGCGTCACGTCGAATCTCGTGCAGGCTGCTGGGTCGGTCGTGAATGGGGCGGCGGCGGTCGTGTCGGCGGTCGGGGGCAGTCTGAAATCGACCGGACCGTGACGCTCGACCACCCGACTGGAACGGCCGGTGCCCAGCGCGCCCGGGCGGGCCCGGCCGGCTTGACGGCCACGGCTAGATAAGTGCATGAT
>JBAXOX010000057.1:0-26929 GCA_037133015.1 Acidobacteriota bacterium | reverse complement strand
ACATCATTGCCCACGTGCCGTTTCCCTTCCCGGTGGCCTCGCTGGTGCTCTGTCACCACGAGCGCTGGGACGGGTCGGGCTACCCCACCGGGCTCGGCGGCAGCGACATCCCCCTCGGCGCGCGCATCCTCTCGGTGATCGACCAGTTCGTCTCGCTCACCTCGGACCGCCCGTTCCGCAAGGCGGTGTCGCGAGAGGCGGCCATCGAGGCGCTCTGGCGCGAGGCGGGAAAGTCGCTCGATCCGGTGGTGGTGGAACGCTTCGTCGAACAACTGCCGTCGCTCGAAGCCGCGTTTGCCTGCCGGTTGGCGGTCTCGCACCCGCTATGCGACGCGGAGCCGGGGCGCGAAGACCCTGGCGATGCCGGCGTGTCCCGCATTCAGGCGTCGGCCTTCGACGAGATCGCGCTCGCGCAAAAGGAAATTTACGCGCTGTACGAAGTGGCGCAAGGCCTGGGAACCAGTCTGGGCGTGGCCGACTCGATGGGCGCCATCGCCGGCAAACTCGGCGACCTGGTGCCGTTCGCCAGTTGCGCGCTGTTCCTGCACGACACCACCAGAGGCATCGCCCGATGCCGGTTTGCGATTGGCACGGGCGCCGCGCACCTGCGGCGGATGGAATTGCCGGTTGGCGCCGGACTGGTCGGCGGCGTGATTGCCACGCGCCAGTATCGAGTCGACGCCGACCCGGGCGACGACTTCCGCACGATTGACGTGCCGGCCGGCGACCAGGTCTTGAAATCGGCGCTGGTGTGCCCGCTCATCGTCGCCGATCACGCCATTGGCGCGCTGGCGATGTATCACACCGAACCGGGTTTCTTTACCGACGACCACCGCCGGCTCGCCGTGCGCGTGATGCCGCAGGCATCGGCGGTGATCCACAATTCCGTGCTCTTCGAGCGCACCCACGAGGAAGCGGTCACCGATCAGCTGACCGGGTTGCCGAACCATCGCTTCCTCACGGTGCACCTCACGCGCGAACTGGCCCGCGCCAGACGGCTCGGGACGTCGGTCGCCGTGCTGTTGCTGGATCTGGACAACCTCAAGGACGTCAACGACGCGTACGGCCACCCCACCGGCGACCGCGCCCTGCGCGAAGTCGCCTCGGTCCTGCGCCGCGCGATCCGGCCCTACGACATCGCGTCGCGGTACGGCGGCGACGAATTCATCGTGCTGCTGGCCGACTGCGGGATCGACGATGCGGAGGCCAAACGGGTCGAACTGCAGCAGGTGGTCGACGCCCACCCGTTTGTTGTCAGGGGCACGCAGCGGGTGCGGCTGGCGGTGAGCATCGGCGCATCCGTGTTCCCGCGTGATGGCGACACGAGCGAGGCCCTCCTGGCGATGGCCGACAGCGAGATGTACCAGGACAAGAGCCGCCGCAAGCGCCTCACGCCTGCGCCATCGCGCGTCCAGACGTCGAGCCAGAACGAGTCGATTGGAGACGAGGACCTTCGCAGGGCCGCCGAAGGAGTAGTGTAGTGAAACCCCGCGGCATGCGGGTGCGCGCGATCCGGCGCGAAACGCCATGGTCGGCCGTGGTCCAACTCGACGCGGGTGCGACGGCCTTCGCGTTCAAAGCCGGGCAGGCGGCAACACTCGGACTCCCCGAAGGCGAGCCGACCGCGTATTCGGTGGCCTCCGACCCGGAGTCGGTCCGGCAGACGCGCACGATTGACTTTCTCGTAGGAACCACCCGCGACGGACACTTCGGTGCCCACCTGTCGGGACTCGCCGTCGGCAGCGCGGTGTGGGTGACGGGCCCGTTTGGCCGCTTCCTCCTGCCGGACAAGGTCGACGGCCGGCCGCTGGTGTTTATCGCCGGCGGCACCGGGATCGCGCCGCTCCGATCGATGATGCGGTCGGTCCTCGCAGGCCCGGACGTCCCGCCAATGACACTGCTCTACAGCGCACACTCGCACGACGGCTTCGCGTTCGTCGACGAATTCCGGCGGTGGTCGCGTGCCGGCCGCGTGCGCCTGAGCTTGACGGCGACCGGGCACGCAGGCGACGGGTGGCGGGGACGGCGCGGGCGGATTCGCCGGTCCTGGATCGCACCGCTGGTGCGCCACAGCGACACGCTCGCCTTCGTGTGCGGTCCCCCGCCGTTTGTCGAAGAGGTGTCCGGCCTGCTCACGGCCGCAGGCGTCTCGCCCGATCGCATCATGCGCGAGCGGTACTAGTGGCCCGTCCCAGCTCAATAGGTAGTGGTTTCCGGAGCGCGGCGCCCGGATCGCCAGGCGCGAAACGCGAGAATACCGGGAGTATTTGAGCGTTGAGCAACGAAGCGAGGCGGGATGCCCCGCCCGGAAGGCGCTATCGATTCAGCCGGGACAGGCCACTAGCGCTACAGGCCCATCATGTGGAACCCGGCATCCACCATCAGGATGTCGCCGGTGATCGCCGCGCTCTCGGGCCCGAGCAGGAATCGCCCGGTCCGTCCCACCTCGTCGAGCTCCACGTTCCGGTGGAGCGGAGCCCGGTCGCGATACACCTGCAGGATGTTACCGAACCCCGAGATGCCCGACGATGCCAGCGTGCGAATCGGCCCGGCCGAGATCGCATTGACGCGGATATTGCGCGGACCCAGGTCGGCGGCCAGGTACCGCACCGACGCCTCGAGCGCAGCCTTGGCCACACCCATCACGTTGTAGTTGGGAAACACGCGATCGCTGCCAAGGTAGGTGAGGGTGAGGATGCTGCCGCCGCCGCGGGCGGCCATCAGCGGCGCGGCGCCTCGCGCCAGCGCAATCAACGAATACGCGCTGATGTCGAGGGCCACGCGGAACCCCTCTCGACTGGTCTCCGAGAAGGGCCGCGACAATTCCTCGCGCGGGGCGAATGCGGTGCCGTGGAGAAGAAAGTCGAGGCCGCCGAACTGCCTCTCAATCGTGGCGTACATGTCGGCGATCTGGGCGTCGGAAGTCACGTCGCACTGGAGCAGCAGCGGGTCGTGTAACTCGGCCCCGAGTTCGGCCACCGTCTCGGCGAAACGCTCGCCCTGGTACGCCAGCGCGAGGCGAACGCCGTCCTGCGAGAGCGCCTTGGCAATCGACCAGGCGATGGATCGTTTATTGGCGATGCCGGTGATCAGACCGAATGTGCCGGACAGGTCGCTCATCGGGGTGCGGATCAGGCCTTCTTGCCGCGACCGGGCCGACCGCCGAACGACGAACGCGATGAGCGGTTTTGCCCGCCGCCTGGCGCGCCACCCGGGCCTGGCCTGCCGCCCTGCTGCGAGAACCCGCCGCCCTGCCGGCCGCCGCCGCCAGGACGTGCGTGGCCAGCCCCCGACTTGCCGCCGCCGGGACGCGACGATCCGCCGTGCGCCCGGAACGACTTGCTGTGGCCCCCCGGGCCCTTGCCGCCCGGATTGTGCATCGTGAATTCGGGGATGCGCCGCTCCGGCACCTGACCTTCGATCCGCGGCAGCGTCGCGCGGATGAGCCTGCGATGAACCGGACCGTCAACCGGTCCATCGATCCCCGGCTGCGCGTCGTGCACCGCCGCGGCTGCGCCCATCGGCGCGGCAATTTCGACGGGCGGGCGGGCGGCAAATTCTGCAGGCAGCGCGGGCGGCGCGGCGCTGACTGGCGGCGCGGCGGCGGCGGCGGCGGCACGCGGCGGCGCGGCCGCGGTCGAGGTCGCGGTCGCCGGCGGCAGCGGTGGCGGAGCGGCCGCGGGTTTCTTCTTCCGCGTCGGCGGCACCTTGCCGCCCCGATAGTCGTGTTCGGCATCGCACGCGGTGCACCGCACCTGTCGCACGTCGTCGCCGACCATCGCCACCACGGCGTGATCGCTGACGCGCCGTTCGCGCGCACAATAGTCGTCGACTAACTCACCAACTCGAAGCTGGCGCTTCACCATTAAAAGATCCCCCGGAAACTCGGGCAGGAAAAAGGGAGAGACAGCAGGCCCATAGATTTTAGCAAAGCTTGGGACCGAAGGGCAAATCAAACCGCGATCGGACCCTCCTTCGATCCCTGACCGGCGGACCCGGGCGAAGCGGCCGTCGAATGGTCGCCTGAACATCGGTCGACCGGTTGTTCCTGCGCCCCGCTCAACGGCAGATCGATCCAGAACGCGCTGCCGAGACCGACCTGGCTTTCCACGCCAATCTGGCCGCCGTGCGCCTCGACCGCGAGCTTGCAGAAGGTCAGACCGAGTCCCGTCGAGTGCTTGGCCCCTGACGCGCGCGACTCGACCTGGCCGAACTTCTCGAAGATGCGCTGGTGGTACTCCGGCGGGATGCCGGGACCTCGGTCCGTCACCGTCACCCGCGCAGTCGTGGGTGTGGCGGCAATCCTGACGTCGATCGCCGCATGTCGAGGGGAGTGTTTGATGGCGTTCCCCAAGAGGTTGACCAGCACCCGATGCATCAGATCCCGGTCCACCTCCACGGTGGTTGGTTCGCCGCCGACGTCGATGTTGAGTTCCATCAGCCTCGCGAGCGCGGCAACCGACTCCGCGGCCGACGTGGCCACCGCCACAATGTCCCACCTGTCGCGTGCCAGAGGCATCTCTCCGGCTTCCATGCGGCTCACGTCCAGCAGGGAACTGACCATCCTGACCAGTTCCTCACACGACTGCTGGCCCATCGCCTGGAGCTCCCGTTGTTCCTGGTTGAGCTGCACGTCGCCGGCCAACAGCAACTCGAAGCTCGCCGACACGGCCAGCAGCGGCGAGCGCATGTCGTGCACGATCAGGCCCGTGAGTTTGTCCTGAAGCAACTGCAACGCCTCGATGCGACGGCCGTCCTCCCGGATGCTGTCGTACTGATGCTTGGCCAACACGGCGTTCCGCACACGGAGCCGGAGTTCCTCGGCGTCAACCGGCTTGTTGAGAAAATCGTTGGCGCCCGCCCGGATGCCGGTCAGCAGGGCGGCCCGGTCGCGCAGGGCCGTCACGATCAGGATCGGCAGGTGCCGGGTACGTTCGTCTCGCCGCAGGAGCCGGCAGACGTCGAACCCATCGATCCCCGGCATCATCACGTCCACCAGCGCAGCGTCCGGACATTCGTGGAGCGCGGTCGCCAGCGCCTGCATCCCATCCTCGGCCACAATCACCGTGTGCCCGTCGGCTTCCAGGATGTCGGTGAACAGTTCCCGGTTGATCCGGTCGTCATCCACCACCAGCACCTTTCCAACGCTGTCCGAGGACCAGGGCACCGGGAAGTCGGGGAGGTCTGTGGCGGGGCCTTTCCCCTGGCGCGGTGCCACAAGGTCGGGAAGCGCGAGCGCTCCGAGGTGATAGCCCACGACGGCCCGCAGTTCCTTGACGCGAATCGGTTTGTCCAAATACCCGTCGAACCCCGCGTGCGTGACCCGTTGACGGTCGCCGACCATGGCGAACGCCGTGACGGCGACGATGGGAATGGCCGACGTCTGAGGATCCTGCTTCAGGATCTTCGCCGCGGCATACCCGTCCATGCCTGGCATCGCCAGGTCCATCAGGATCAGATCGGGCCTCGCCCATCGGGCCATCTCCACGACGCGGTTGCCATCGCACGCCTTCAGCGTGGCGTATCCCGAGGTATGGAGGATGTCGGCGAAGAGTTCCTGGGACGTCTCGTCGTCGTCGGCAATCAGAATCAACGCGCCCATCTGGCCGCCTCGCTCTCCTGCGCATTCATCGGGGCGTCGGTGGACCGGGAGCCGTGGATCGGAATGGCGAATTGGAAGGTGCTCCCCTTCCCCTCGCCTTCGCTTTCCATCCACACGCGTCCGCCGTGCGACGCGATTAAACGCTTGACGATCGCCAGGCCCAGACCGGTGCCCGGAATCTTGTCGTGGTCGCTCCGGTTCACCTGATAAAACTCTTTGAACAACTCGTGCTGATGTTTCCGTGACACCCCGACGCCGGTGTCGGCCACCGACACCATGACGTTGTCGCCGTCCCGCCTCGCCCGCACGGTCACCGCCGCGCCGGGCGGCGAGAACTTGACGGCGTTGGAGAGCAGGTTGGACATCACTTGCTTGAGTTTGCGTTCGTCGGCCGTGACGTTCAGCCCGCGGAGCGCGGGATCAATGTCGGCGGTCAGCACAATCCGTTTCTTGACGCACGTATCGTTCACCACCAACACGCTCTCGTCCAGCAGCGCGGCGAGAGGGAACGCCTCCCACACCATGCATTCCTTCCCCGCTTCGATTTTCGACAAGTCCAGAATGTCGTTGATCAGGTCGAGCAGGTGCCGCCCGCTTTCGAGGATGCGCCCCACGTGCTGGCCCTGTTTCGGGGTCAACTCCCCGAAGAGCCTTTCTTCCAGCAACTCGGAGAAGCCGATGATGGCACCAAGCGGCGTGCGCAACTCGTGGCTCATGCTGGCCAGAAACGCCGACTTGGCCGCGTTGGCCGCATTGGCCGCTTTCGTCGCGTCCGCCAGACTGTCGGCCAGCTCTCGCAGGTTCTGCTCGACCAGAATGTGCTGCCACGCGCTGCCCACCTGCTGGCAGAACACCGAAATCAGCGAGTCGGCACCGACAATGGGCGAAGACGGTCCGCGCTCGGAAAAAGACGCCGTCACCGCGCACAGCGGCAACCCGTCGCTGGAACTGCACAGCCAGGTCCCGCAACTGCCGCGTTTGGCGCAGTCGGCGCCTGGTGTCGGGCACGCCTCGTGCGGAAAATTCACCGCGCAGACGTCCACGCCTGATTTTCTTCCAGGCACCAGACACGCGTCGCTCAAGGGGACATCGCCGACGTGATGAGGCGGTGCGGACGCCAGGAGCTGAACGCGAGGCCCTCCACCGGGCACGCAGACCCAGACCATCGTGGCGCCAAGATAGTCCCGGAGGGCGGACGCCGCCAACTGAACCACTTCGTCCAGCGTGGTGGCGGCTCCCAGTTGCTTCCCCGCAACTTGCAGCCCGTGCGCCCAGTCGGCGCGGGCGCGCAGGGTGTCCATCGACGTCGCCAGGGCTTGCTCGGCCAGCTTGCGCTCGGTGACATCTCGCAGAAAACATACCGCTCGCCCGCCGTCGAAGGGCTGGTACTGGACGCTGATCTCGACATCAAACGTGCTGCCGTCCTTGCGCCGATGGGTGGTCTCGAAACGATCGTCGCCCCGCGCCCCAAGCTCGGCGAGATGGTCGGCGAACGGGCCGCCCGTCACGCGCATGTCCAGATCGACCACGCGCATGGCCAGCAGTTCCGGCTCGCTGTAGCCGCTCATCCGGCAATAGGCCTTGTTGACTTCGCGCAGACGCCCCTGCCTGTCCACCAGCCAGAACCCGTCGGTGGCCGTCTCGAGGATGGTCCGGTGTTTTTGTTCGCTCGCCCGTAGTTTCTGTTCGGAGCGATCGCGTGCCGCGGCCACGCCGATCTGCGCGGCGACCACTTCCAGCAGTTCGACCGATTCCACGCTGAAACGGTGCGTGCGCCGGTCGTTGAACTGGAGAAGCCCAACCACCTGGCTCTCGCTCCAGATGGGCACGAGGGCCACCGAGGCATAGCCGTCGCGGATGCATCGGGTGCACGGACGAACCCGGGGGCCTTCGGCGGCCCCGCCTTCCGCAAACAGCGAATAATCTCCCGTACAGAAACTGCCGCCCTGCGTGATGAACGGACTGGAGGGGTCCGGCTTGCCGGACACGACGAGACCGCATACCCCTTCCAGACACATCCTGCCGTCCGAGTCCTGGCACCCGCCGCCATCGGCATCACGCAGAACCGGCGAACCTGAGGTCCGGAGCACATCCTCGGGAAAGCCTTCCTGGGCCCAAAAGGGGAAGTCCTCTCCGTCTCGAAGGCGAATGGCCACCGCATCGGCCTCAGTCCCCGCCTTCAACGCGACGGCGATCTCGTGCATCGACTCCGCCAGATCTCCCGCCTCGTTGAGGATCTGCAGGACGCGACGGCCCATCTCTCGTTGCCGGTCCCTGTCGCCGGGTTCGCAAATGTCTCGCCTCAGCGCCACGACGACACCCGGTCGATCCTGCGGAAACGGCTTCTCGGCGTCCCGATCCACATCGCGAGAGTCGTGTCGCCGAGGCCGCGGCTCGAAACAGTCCGCCGCCCCGTGCATGCGGATGCCGATCGTGGGGAGAGCCGGCAGCAAATGTCGGAGTCGACTCGGAAAGACACCGTGCGCGCCAGATTCTCTTTCTGGTCGTGAACGCCGCCGTCCACGGGCGTTACGCCTCCGGCGTCCTGGCGGAGCCAACTCCTCATGGCGCGAGGACGCCGGCGCGAATCTGTGAGCATCTGCCCATCGGGAAAGTTGAAGGCGGTCGGGAACGTTGAAGGCCGTCGGGCACGTAGAAAGCCCTCGGGGAGAATACGTGATGCGTCTGAACGTGTCCACCGGAATCGCGTCATGGGTCGGCCGAATCTGTGTCTCGCGGTGGCGGCGACGATCGTCGAGACGTGCGTTGGCCTGCAGGGCCCACAGCGCCGAGGGGCGCACCGCGATCGCGACGCGGCGCGGACAGACTTAGGACTGGGATACCCCGTTCAGCCAGTTTCGCAGTTCCGCCAGCGCGGCGGCAACCGCCGCCGGTTGCGTCGACTGCGGCGTCCGCTTCGCGGCGACAGACGCCGAGGCCGTAATCGTGGTCGAGATGTCTGCGGCGAAATGAGGGCTGAAGCGCTGCCACTGCTCGAGGGTCAGCGTCGAGAAGTCGCGGCCCTCCGCGACCAGTTGGCGCACGATGGCCCCGACAACGGCGTGGGCGTCCCGGAAGGCGACGCCGCGGGCGACCAGGTAGTCGGCCACGTCGGTGGCGAGCAACAGGCCGGAGGCGGCAGACGCGGCGCGTTCGGCGTTGAGGCGCAGGCCCGCCATCACCGGGGCCGCCACGCCGAGCGAGGAGATGAGCGTCGATTCGACCTCGAACACCGCTTCCTTGTCTTCCTGCAGGTCGCGGTTGTATCCGCTCGGCAGGCCCTTCATCGTGGTCAGCCAGCCCGAGAGGCGGCCGAGCACGCGGCCAGACTTGCCCCTGACCAGTTCCAGCGGGTCGGGATTCTTCTTTTGCGGCATCAGGCTGCTTCCGGTCGCAAACCGGTCGGGCAACTCGAAGAAGCCGAACTCCTCCGACGTGAACAGGATGATGTCCTCGGCCATTCGGCTCAGGTGCACCATCGCGAGAGACGCCGCGTAGAGGAACGTCGCGACGAAATCGCGATCGGATGTCGCGTCGAGACTGTTGGTCACCACCCGCGAGAACCCGAGCCGGTCGGCCAGCGCCCGCGTGTCGACCGCATAGGTGGTGCCGGCGATCGCGCCAGACCCGAGCGGCATCTCGTCGGCCTCGCGCCACGCCAGTTCGAAGCGCTGGCAGTCGCGCCGGAACGCAGCGGCGTGCGCCAGAAAGAAATGCGCAACCAGAATCGGCTGCGCCCGCCGCAGGTGCGTGTAGGACGGCATCGTGTGCGCGGCCGAGGCTTCGGCCTGGTCGGCGAGCGCGGCCACCAACTGGCGCACGCGATGCAGGACCAACGGCACACGACGCATGAAGTAGAGCCGCAGGTCGAGCGAGACCTGCTCGTTTCGAGACCGGCCGGTGTGGAGCCGGCGGCCCGCCTCTCCGACGCGTGCGATCAACTGGCGTTCAACGAACGCGTGGACGTCTTCGTCATCGCCCGCCACAAATCCGGGATCGCGCCGGCCGGCGTCGAGAATGTCCCGAAGCGCCGCGTCGATGGCCTGCGCCGCCTCCGTCGTCAGCACGCCCGCACCGCCGAGCGCCTCGGCCCACGCAAGGCTGCCGACCACGTCGTCTTCGAACAGGTGGCGATCGAACGGCAGCGAGACGCCGAACGCAAACACGTCGGGATCGGGCTCGGTGTCGAAGCGGCCGGACCACAGGTGCGACATCAGACCGCTTTCGGGGTCTGCGGGTCGCGGCCGGCCAATCCCCATTTGCGGGACACCGTCTCGATGGGCAGGCCGTAGAGTTTGATGAAGCCGACCGCCGCCGTGTGGTCGAACTTGTCGCCCTCGTCATAGGTCGCCAGACCGTGATCGTAGAGGCCGAACGCGGACTGCCGGCCCACCACCTGGCACACGCCCTTGAACAGCTTGAGACGAATCGTGCCCGTCACCCGGGGCTGAATCGTGGCGACAAACGCGTCGATCGCGTCGCGCACCGGCGAAAACCACACGCCGTTGTAGACCAGGTCGGCGTACTTGAGCGCCAATTCCTGCTTGAGCCGCGACAAGTCGCGCGGGCTGACGAAGTTCTCGAGCTCCCGGTGGGCCGCGTGCAGCACAACGGCAGCCGGCGCCTCGTAGATCTCGCGAGACTTGATGCCGACGAGCCGGTTCTCCACCATGTCGATCCGGCCCACGCCGTGCGCCCCGGCGATGGTGGCAACGCTGGCAATCACGTCAATCAACGCCATCGTCACGCCATTGACCGCTACGGGAACGCCGCGATCGAAGGCGAGTTCGACGTAGGCCGCCTCGTCGGGACACGCCGACGGATTTCTGGTGAGCGTATACACGTCGTCGGGCGGCTCGACCCACGGGTCCTCGAGGACCCCGCACTCAATCGACCGGCCCCAGAGATTGGCGTCGGTGCTGTAGGGGCTCGACACGGTGACGGGCACCGGAATGCCGCGCGTGCGGGCGTATTCGATTTCGTCGGGACGCGTCATGCCCCATTCGCGGGCCGGCGCAATCACGCGAATGCCGGGCTCGAGCGCACGAGCCGAGACGTCGATGCGGACTTGGTCGTTGCCCTTGCCGGTGCAGCCGTGGGCGATGGATCGGGCCCCTTCGATGCGGGCGATCTCCACCAACTTGCGGGCGATGAGCGGCCGGCCGAGCGCGGTGGCGAGCGGATAACTGCCCTCGTAGATGGCGCCGGCCTGGAGCGCCGGCAGGATGTAGCGGGCGGCGAACTCCTCGCGCACGTCGAGCACGTGGGCCCGGACGGCACCGGCGGCCAGGGCGCGTTCGCGGACCGATTCGAGCTCCTTGCCCTGCCCGAGGTCCATGGTGACGCACACCACGTCGGCGTGGT
Source organism: Acidobacteriota bacterium (assembly GCA_037133015.1). Taxonomy (GTDB): domain Bacteria; phylum Acidobacteriota; class Vicinamibacteria; order Vicinamibacterales; family JAKQTR01; genus JBAXOX01. Next base: position 15,963 of record JBAXOX010000057.1, on the reverse strand, counting down.
ATTTCTCGGCAATCCACGGCACGGCCACCGACGTGTCCAACCCGCCCGAATACGCCAACACCACGACGTCCTTCGCCATCACCCCGTCCCTTCTCGCTTCTCTTTGCCGTGACGCCGGGTCTGAAGTCCCGGCCTCCATTCTTATCCTCTGGGCATCCGTTGCCTGCTGGCGGCGGCGCCCGGGGCGCGGCACACCAGCAGCACGGTGTCCTCGCCGGCCATGCTCAGGCTCTGGCCATCCGCTGCATGCCGGCGGCCACGATGGCGGCAGCGCCCGGGTCGCGGCACACCAGCAGCACGGTGTCCTCTCCGGCGATCGAGCCGACGACCCCATCGAGCGTTGCGGCATCGACCGCGGCGGCAAGCGGCGAGGCCTGGGCCAGATTGGTCTTGAGCACCACCAGTTGCATCGCGCGTTCCACGCCGATCAAATACTCCGACACCGCGTGCTGCAGACGCGCGGCCGCGATCACGGGATTGGCCACGTCGCCGCCCGGCCGGTGGTACGCGCCGTCAGCCGCGTTCTTGACGAGCGCCAGATCTTTGAGGTCGCGAGACAAGGTGGCCTGCGTCACCGAGAACCCGCCCCGCCGAAGCCGTTTGCGCAAATCTTCCTGGCTGGCGATCGATTCCCGATCGATGAGCGCGAGGATGGCGGCTTGTCGCTGAATCTTCATGGCCATGCACTAGGTGGCATTAATATACATCCGCATGCGCCCTGGCGCAAGCCATATTGGCCATATTATGCGAATAGCCTTGACTGCGAGGCTGACAAGGACGCATATTTATACATTCACAGGCACGGTTATGTCATCAGCAGCCCACCTCCCCATTCGCGTCGGCATCGCCGGAGCCACCGGGTACGCCGGTCTCGAATTGGTGCGCCTGTTCGCCAGACATCCCGCCGCCAGGCTGACGCTGGCGACCTCGTCGGGCGCCACTGACCCGCGTCCCATCCCCGCCCTGGCGAAAATCTGGGACGACCCCATCGTGCCGCTCGACCCCGCCGCGCTGGTCGAGTCATGCGACGTGGTCTGCATGGCCCTGCCCGAAAAGGCGTCGGCGGTGCTCGGCGCCACGCTCGTCTCGGCCGGATGCCGCGTGATCGACCTGTCCGGTGCGTTCCGGGTCCGAAACGATGAGGCCCGGGCGCGGTGGTACCCCGAGACCGATACGATCCCGGACGGAACGGTCTACGCGTTGCCCGAGCGGAGCCGCGCCGCGCTGCCCCACGCGAAACTGGCCTCCTGCCCGGGTTGCTATCCGACCGCCGCCCTCCTGGCGCTGATGCCGCTGGCCGACCTCGGCCTGATTGACGGCGACGTGATCATCGACGCCAAATCCGGAGTCTCCGGCGCCGGCAAAGTGCCCAGCGAGCGCACGCACTTTTCCGAAAACCACGGCAGCGTGGCCGCCTACGGCGTGTTCGCGCATCGCCACGTCGCCGAAATGGAACAGGAACTGGGACGCCGCGTCACGTTTGTCCCGCACCTGGTGCCGCTCAATCGAGGCATCCTCGAAACGATCTACGCCAGGCTCACACCCGGAACCACAGCCGCGGCCATCGCCCAGGCGTTCGAGTCGTCGTACGCCGACGCCCCGTTCGTCAGACTGCGGGGCGATGCGCTTCCCGAAATCAAGCATGTCGCGTACACGAACTTCTGCGACATCGGCTGGCGCGTCGACGAACCGACCGGCCGGCTGGTCGTCGTGTCGTGCCTCGACAATCTCCTCAAGGGCGCGGCCAGCCAGGCCGTGCAGGCACTGAACCTGATGTACCACCTGGACGAACAGACGGGGTTGAGGGCATGAGTCGGCCGACCATTCTCAAACTCGGGGGCGAACTGCTCGAGCACCCCGATCAGATGCGGGCGCTCGCGGCGAGCATCGCCGCCATCGCCCGTCGCGTCCCGCTCGTGGTGATTCACGGCGGCGGCCGCGAGATCGACGCCGAACTGGCAAAAGCGGGCATTCCCAAACATCAGGTGGATGGCATCCGCGTCACCGACGAAGCGACGCTGGCCGTGGTCATCCCGGTGCTCGCAGGCACGGTCAACACGAGATTTGTGGCCGCCATCGCTGCCGCCGGCGGGCAGGCCGTCGGATTGACCGGTGCCGACGTGGGTGTGTGCCCGGTCGAGGCCGCGCCGCCGATGCGCACCGCCGCCGGCGATACGGTCTCGCTGGGCCTGGTCGGCCAACCGGTCAACGACGGCGTGCCGCACCTGCTGCATCACCTTCTGGCCGGCCGGTACGTTCCGGTGGTCGCCAGCATCGCGGCCGACAAGGCGGGCGCCCTGTTCAACGTCAATGCCGATACGATCGCCGGCGCGCTGGCCGAACGGCTCTGGGCCGAACGATTGGTGATCGCCGGAACGACCGCAGGCGTGATGGATCCGGACGGGGTCACCATCAGCGAACTGGGCGAACTGGCAGAGCAACGACTCGTCGAGTCCGGCGCCGCCAACGCCGGCATGCTCGCCAAATTGCGGGCGTGCCGCACCGCACTCAGATCCGGTGTCGGCTCGGTCCTCATCGTCAACGGCCGCGATGCGTCGCGGCTCGAATCGGCCGTGCTCAAGGGCGAATCCCCGGACGGCTCACTGACCAAGGTCGTGCCATGACGCCGCCGAACTCCGCCGAATCCGGCCCGCCGATGTCCCCGGTCCAGGCGCTTGAGTCCCGGCACCTGCTGCAGACCTACCGCCGCATCCCCGTGGTGTTTACGCGCGGCGAAGGCGTGTACTTGTACGACGACAGCGGGCGCGGCTATCTCGATCTGGTGTCGGGAATCGGCGTGGCCTCCCTCGGTCACGCCAATCCGGTGCTGGCAGCGGCGCTCTCCGATCAGGCAAGGACGCTGCTCCACACGTCGAATCTCTACTACCACGCACTGCAGGGGAAGGTCGCCGCGCGGCTCACGGCGCTCTCGGCCCTGCCGCGCGTCTTTTTCTGTAACAGCGGCACCGAAGCGGTTGAGGCGTGCCTCAAATTCGCGCGCCGATTCTGGCACACCTCCGGCGATCTCGGGCGAACCGGCTTTGTCGCACTCGATCACGCGTTTCACGGCCGGACGCTGGGTTCCCTGTCGATCACGTGGGACGAGCACTACCGGACGCCCTTCGAACCGCTGCTCGGTGGCGTCCAGTGGGTGTCGGCCACCGACCCGGCGGCGCTCGATGCGGCCGTCTCGTCGTCGACCGCGGCCATCATCGTGGAGGCCATACAGGGCGAAGGCGGCGTCCGGCCGCTTGGCACCGAGATGGCGGCCGCCATCCAGCGGGCTCGCCAGCGCACTGGCGCATTGCTGATTGCCGACGAAGTCCAGTGCGGGCTCGGGCGAACCGGCACCGCGTTCGGCTACCAGCGCCTGGGCCTGCAACCCGACTTGGCCGCGATCGGCAAAGCCCTCGGCGGGGGCGTGCCGGTCGGCGCGGCGCTGGTCTCGCAGGCGGTCGCCGACGCGGTCTCGTTTGGCGATCACGGCACGACCTACGGCGGCAACCTCCTGGCGTGCCGGGCGGCGCTGGTCTTTCTCGAGGCGCTGACCGATGGCGGCCTGCTCGATCACGTTCGCGACGTGGGCGAATACTTCGGGACCGGCCTGCGCGCGCTGGCCGCAAAGCACCCCGTCGTGCGGGAAGTTCGCGGGGCCGGTGTGATGTGGGGACTCGACCTGGCGGAGGACGCGTCGCAGTACGTCGAGGCCGCATTCGAACAGGGCCTCCTGATCAATCGCACGGCCAACACGGTGATTCGGATGCTTCCGCCGTTTGTCATCACCCGGGCGGAGATCGATCGCGCGCTGACCATCCTCGACCACGTCTTCACCGCCTGTGCCGGGGAGCCGGCCGCGTCATGATCCTGCTTCCAATGCCCGCGCCTGCGCCCCAGGAGGCCTTCGCCGCCATGGCCGCGCTCTCCCCCCCGGGCACGCTCGACGTGCGCCCGGCTGTCGCTCCCGACGCGCCGTGTGTCCACGAACTGATCGCGCAGTATCAGCAAGCCGGACATCTGTTGCCGCGATCACTGGGCGACGTGGCTACGCACGTCTCCCGTTTCGTCGTCGCCATCAAGGATGGCCGCGTGCTGGGGTGCGGCGAACTCGCGCCGCTCAGTCGAAGCGTCGCCGAAGTCCGGTCGCTGGTGGTGGACGAATCGGCGCGGGGGCTCGGGGTGGCGCGGTCGGTGATCGACCAACTGCGCCGGCGCGCCAGGGCCGGACGCTATCGCACGCTCTGCGCGTTCACGCACGACCCGCGGTTCTTCGTCAGGCTCGGATTCTCGATCGTGCCGCATTTCTGGCTGCCGGAAAAAGTGTCGGCCGATTGCTGGAGTTGTCCGCTGTTCCAGAAGTGCGGCCAGTACGCCATGGTCGACACGCAGGTGGGACGACAGACGACGCCGACCGCCAACACGGAGATGGTGTCGTGAAGCACGCCGCAGAACCCGGATTCTCGATCGAGCAGGTCTCGGGCGGTGTGACCGCCGCTGGCGGATTTCGCGTCGCTGCCTGCGCGGCGGGCATCAAGAAATCCGGCGCACTCGACCTCGCGCTGATCGTGGCGGACCAGTCGGCGGCGGCGGCAGGCGTGTTCACCACCAACAAGGCGCAGGCCGCGCCGGTTCTGGTCTCGCGCGAACATCTCGCCAGCTCGGGCGGCCGGGCTTCCGCCATCATCGTCAATAGCGGATGCGCCAACGCCTGCACCGGACCCGAAGGGCTGGCCGTGGCCCGCAGTTCGGCCGACTTCGTCGCCTCCGCGGTTGGCTGCCTCGCCGAGCAGGTGCTGGTCGCGTCCACCGGCGTCATCGGCGTGCAACTCGATATCGACAGGATTCGGAAAGGCGCCGCCCTCGCCGCCAAATCCCTGTCGACGCAGGCCCACCACGACGCCGCGCTGGCGATCATGACGACCGACCGCGAGCCCAAGGAGGCGGCAATCGAGATCACCACCCCGGCGGGCGCGTTTCGCATCGGCGGGATCGCGAAAGGCGCCGGCATGATCGAGCCTCACATGGCGACGATGCTGGCGTTCATCACCACCGATGCGGGGGTCGAACCGGCGATGCTCCGGCGGGCGTTGACCGATGCGGTCGAAGTCACCTTCAACGCCATCACCGTCGATGGCGACACCTCGACCAACGACACGGTGTTCCTGCTGGCCAGCGGAGCGAGCGGCGTCGCGGTGGACGACTCGCTGTTCGGGGCCCTGGTCGCCGGCCTGATCGAGGTCTGCGGGACGCTCGCCCGGGCGATCGTCCGCGGGGGCGAGGGCGCCACCAAGCTCGTCTCGATTACGGCCAGCGGGGCGACGACCCCTGCGGACGCGAAGCGGGCGGCGCAGGTGATTGCCAATTCGCTGCTCGTCAAAACAGCGATTCACGGGGCCGACCCCAACTGGGGCCGACTGGTGGCGGCGGCCGGCCGGGCTGGCGTCGCCTTCGACATCGAACGCGCCGAAGTGCGGGTTGGGTCGATCGTCCTGTTCAGCGACGGCGTGCCGTACGACGACCGGGCGCCCGAGGCCGCCGCCTACCTCGCCGGCAGCGAGATCGAGATCGAGGTCAACCTCGGCTCGGGAGGAACAGGCGCCGCCACGGTGTGGACCTGCGACCTGAGCGCGGAGTACGTCAAGATCAACGGCGAATACCGGACCTGACGCGCCGCCGGACCTCACGAGCGTCGTGGGGTCGGCTGGCCTGTCCGGGCCAAACCACTTTCGGTCCACTCTCCGCCTCAATCCAGCCCGATCGGATGGTAGACTTTCCCAGTCGCCGGCCGCCGTGCCGGCGCGAGGAGGATGGGACATGACGCAGGCGCGAATCGCGAAAACGCTGTCGGCCGTTGCGCTGCTGGTCGCATTGGGTGTTGGGGTTGCGTGGGCGGCGGATCTCTGGGGCCGGCTCGGCATCACCGAGGCGCAAGCCAAGACCGAATCGGTGCAGGCGCTGGCCGGTGGCAATGTCCCTTTCTATCTGGCGGCCAAAGCCGTCATGGCGGCGGCGCCAGCGGCACGCGCGACGCTGGTGGTCGAAGGTCTCACGTGGATTAAGAGTTTCGTAGGCTCGGCGGAATTCAAGAACGCGTACGGCACCCTGCGGCAGGAGCGCAAACCTAGCCCTCCGGCAAAGAAGGGCACGCCTGACGACCAGGCGAAAGCGCAGCAGGAAGAGCAGCGCAAGGGGCTCGAGGAGAGCCGGAAGGCGTTGGCGCTTTTGCCCCCCGACCAGCGAAAAGAAATGGAAGCGGTGCTCAAGCAGATGGAGGCCGAACTCAAAAAGTCGGCAGCCGATCCCAAGATGCAGGCGCTGAACAGGGAACTGGCGGCCGCCGGCGACAAAGACGAGCAGGATCAGTACAAGACCCGCCTCGCCGAATGGGAAAACGCGTATCCCGCAGAGCCGTCCACGCTGGTGGCGAACCGGCTCCGGCAATTCCTCGACGTGTGCGGCGACGTGGACTTCGCGGCCAAGCTCACGAAAGCCGATGGCAAGATGCGTTTTGCCGATCAGAAGTACCAGGAAAAGTCGTCGGAGTGGAAACTCTGCTTCAGAGCGGGGCGCGAAACGCTGGAAGCCACTCGAGGATTCGCGAAGACGTGGCTGGGCGAACTCGCGAAAAAGTAGCGCCGCATCGGTCGAGTGCGTATCGTCTTGGCTGACGGGCCGGAGCATGGCCGGGAGGTTCCGCGATGGACTTTATGATGCGCGCCCTGATGGGCATGGTCTTCGCCGGACTCGTGGCATTCGTCACGCTGGTGCTGCCGGTCATCGTCTTTCTCCGAACGCAACGGCTCAAGCTCGAGCTGGATGAATTGCGGCGGGACCTGTCGCGGGCTGTTGATGATCTGGATCGGGTCCGCTCGATGATGGCCGCGCTCAGGTCGGATCACCCGGTCGCGCCGATGTCGCCGCCAAGAACCGCTCCACCTCCGACCCCGGCGGTTCCCGTGCCTCCGCCAGCGTCCGCGCCAACCGTATCGGCACCGACCGTCGTGGCGGATGAACCGTTTGTCGAGCCAGCCGTCGCCGTCAGGGCCTATGCCTCGGCCGACCGACCTTCAGATGGGGCCTCGTCTGCATCCCCCCTCGGTGCGGTCGCGCTGGCGGGCGCGTCGCCTGCGCCAACGCCAGCCCGGCCGATCGCTCCGGAAGACGCGGCCGACACGCTCGAGACCCGGATCGGCGGGCGTGGGCTGCTCTTTGTGGGCATGGCCACGCTGCTGTTGGGCTTTGCGTTCTTCATCAAATTCGCGTTCGACAACGAGTGGATCAACGAAACGGCGCGCGTCGTGCTGGGCGGCCTGATCGGCGGCGTGATGGTGGCCGGCGGGCTGACGATCGCTCGCCGAGGGTTCCGGCTCTATGGAGAAATCGTGGCGGGCGGCGGTTTTGTCTCGATGTATTTCGCGACGTACGCCGCGTTCAACTTCTACGGGCTGGTGCCGCAACCAGCGGCGTTCGTGCTGATGGTCGCCATCACGGCCGGCGCCGCGCTCGTCGCCGATCGCGAGCGTTCGCAGGGCCTGGCGTTTGTCGGCGTACTCGGGGGCTTTGCCACGCCGTTTCTGGTCGGCCGGGACGAAAACGCGCAACTCGTCTTGCTCAGCTACGACGCCATTCTGGTTGCCGGGGCGATGGTTCTGGCCGAGCGTCGCAGTTGGCCGTGGATCAACCTGGCAAGTTACGCGCTGACGCTGATGACGTTTGGCGCCTGGGCCTCGCGCTACTACACCCCGGACGCATACGTGATGACGCAGGTGTTCCTCGTGGTGTTCTGCGCGATGTTCACGTACCTGCTGTACGCCACCAGCCGCATTGGCACCGAAGCCGCCGGCATCGCAGGGGCGGTGCTGTGGTCTGCCCCGATCGCGTTTCATGTGGCTTCGCTCAACAACCTGCTGGCGCATTCGCTGCCGCTGCTCGTCTATCTCGTACTGATGACGCTGGTCGGCGTGATCGCCAGCGTCCGGTTCGATCGGGCCTGGATCCGCCTGGCGGTATTCGGCGCCACCACGCCGGTCTTTCTGCAATGGGCCTCGCAGCATCAAATTCCGGGCTGGCGCCTGGGTAGCGTCGTGGTACTGCTGGCGCTGTACGCCATGCACCTCACCTCGCAGGGCGAACGGATCGGCCGCAAGGGAAACGAATCGTGGCCCGGGGCCGATCTGGTGCTGTTCCGCGCCAACGGACTGGCGTTGTTCCTTGGGGGCTACGTGATCGTCAACGCCGTCGCGCCGGCCATGGCCTCGTCGCTGGCGCTGGGCCTAGCGCTATGGCATTTCGGCCTGGCCCGGTACTTCGGAGCGCTGTCGGGCGACGCGGGCCCCAACAGCATGGCGCTCGGGTTCGCGTTGGTCGGCTTTGCTATTGGCCTCGAGTTCGACGACATGACGAGCGTGGTGGGCTGGTGCGCCGAGTCGGTCGCCGTCGTATGGGTCGGACTGCGGTCGAGGCGCGATTGGATGCGGCTTGGTGGCGTGCTCTTGCTGGCGGGCACGACGGTGCGGTTGATGTCGCTGGGGTTCTTTACGGCGACAGCGGGCTTCACGCCGGTGTTCAATGCCCGATGCGGGGTCACGCTCGTCGTGGTGGCGGCTTGTTACGCGATGGCGTACATCCACAAGCGTGAAGGCGAGTATCTGGACGATCGCGCCGTGCCGGAAATCGGGATGTTGATTGTCGCGGCCAATGTCCTGACGGTGGTGCTGCTGTCTACAGAAATCGGTTTCTACTGGCACGCGCGCGCCGCCGAAGACGCCTCCGCCGACCTGGCGCGGATGGCGTCCCTATCGGTGGCGTGGGCGCTCTACGGGACCGCGCTCATCATCATCGGCATCAACCGGCGATACGCGCCGGTCCGGTACCTGGCGATCGTGTTGCTGGCGATCACGGTGGGAAAAGTGTTCTTGATGGACCTGTCCGTGCTGGGCGGGATCTACCGCATCATCGGCTTCATTGGCCTGGGACTCGCGCTGCTGCTGGGCGCGTGGCTGTATCAACGGTACCGAGGGCTGATCCTCGGATCGGACGGCTAACAGGGCCAGCGGCGCCGGGATTGGGGATGGGCTCGAGTCCATCCCGCAATCGCTCATCCTCGTCCTACACCATCGCGCCCTCGGGATATTGCAGCGCCAGCCGCAACTCCTTGGCAAGCGCGTCGACCGACGCGCCTTTCTTCCACGCTCCGTCGGTTTCGAACCGCAGGTCGCCAATCCGATGGCCCCAGGGGGCGATCACGCGTCCGATCGCGCGAAAATCGGTCCGCTCGACGTGCTCCTGATCGAGCCGGCGCACCACGTCGGGCGCGACACGCACGAACGCCCGCAGCGCCGACGACGACTTGATCGCGTACTTCCGGCCGTTCCACGCCGCGCCGAACACCAGGGCGATTTGCTTGAAGTAGTTGACGAAGAACCGCTTGGATTCCTCGTGGAACTCCTGCGTCTTGCGGACACCCCCGAACGCGTCCGACTGAAACAGCCGCTTGAGTTCCTGCGCCAGCGGAGCCTGCGCGACGTGCCCCTTGCCCACGCCGAGCAGCTTGATGTCCATGAACAACGGCGACTGGTCCCGCTCGTTGAGCGCGCGGACGATGTCGTGCGCGGCCGCGAGGCTGTCGTCGCGATAGAGCTGCCGCCCGGAGAGGCTGACCAGATGCGACGAGTTCAGCCGCGTGTGCTTGGCGTTGATGGTGACGAACATCTGCACGATGTGATCTTCGGGAAGCTGGTCGAAGATGACGGCCGGAACCGTGAACAGTTCCCGGCCGAACCGCTCGATGTCGGCGTGCATGGCAAGCAGGCGGTGCTGGCCGTCGATCGCGCGCAGGATGCCCTCGCGCTCGGGGACCTTGAGTACGCCGAGGGGCGACTCTGCGTCGACGGGGGCGAAGTGGAGTTTCTCGTCGCAGGAAATGATGACGGCCCCAGGGATCGAGGGCAGGTCTCGTGCTTGTCGGCACTGCTCGAAATACTGGACCAGTTCGTCGATCTTGCGGCGGATGATCTGGCGCTGGTACGCCTTGTCGCTGGCGCCGATGCGGCGCTCGAGCATGTCCCAGTTGACCTTGGCGGTTGACGCCGGCCGTTTCTTGCCGCGCACGGCGGGCTGATGCTGCTCGCCGTAGGTGAGCACTTCGAACCGCACGAGCTTGTCGATGTCCTGTGCGGTGAGCGACGCCTGGTAGAACCGCACGCCGAACTGCTGCATCCGGATCGCAGACACGTTGATCATGGACAGCTACCCCGCAGGAGTCGAGGGAGCCGGAGGGAGGCCCGCGGCCCGCGCCGGCACTGAATGCTCCGGGCGCGATCTTATGGCCCGTACGGCCTGATCTCAATGGTTTTTTGGGATCGATCGGACAACAGCGCCTGGCCTGCGCCTCGTCAGGCCGGGCGGCTACGCTCCTATCTTATTTGTGTGCAACGACTTACGAAGATTTACGGACGCGGCTGGCACGATTTTCGCGCTGGCACAAACACTCCCGGAGTAATTATCGGGGTACAAAAATGAGGGCCGGCGCGGTGCCGGCCCTCATTGCGAACGAAGGGAAACGACTAGAAGCGAACCGTCAGATTCGTGTAGACGACGTTCGCCTTGTACGATCCGCGATCCGGTTTCATGAAGACGGAGACGGCGAACGGCTGCATCGTCGTGCCGCTCGTGTAGGCGTCTGCGTAGGTGTACTTTTCGTAAGCATAACCCCCGCCGAGCGTCCACGCCTTGGCGACGTTGTATTTCAGCTGCGCACCGATGGTCGTCAGTTCGGTGTCGTCCCAGTCGGTGATGTTCTGGGGTCCGCCAACCGTCGCGCGCGTCGTGTAGAACGAGCCCGCCGGGTTGGAGGATACGCCCATCAGGCCGTCCACCTTCTGGTGACGCGCGAGCATGGTAAACGTCCACTTTTCGGGAACGATATGGAACACCGCGTTCGCGCCGAACGAGTTGGTCTTGTCGCTGCCGTCGTAGCGGACCGAGTTATTGATCGCGGTGCCGGTGAGCGTGGACCACCGGTTGGTCTGAAGGTTCTTCTCGTAGGTGTAGTAGGCGTTCAGCTCAACCTGCGGGTTGGGGTTGAACTCGAACTCGCCCGTGTAGGTGTCGTACTTCGCGTACAGCAGGCCGCTGCTGGTGGTCGCCGGATCCAGGCCCGCGGCGCGCGCCGGACGGTTCGTGTAGTCGTCGTGCTTGCGGAAATAAGCGAACGTCACGCTGAACGTATCGGTCGGCGAGAGTTCGATGTCGATGCCGGCGCGCTTGGTCTTGCGCTCGGCTTCATCCGCCATCAGCCCGACTGTGTTCGACGGATAGCCGCTGGCCGTCCGCTTGAGCTCGTCGTACGTCGCGCGAACGCCGACCATCTCGGTGGCGTGGAACACGGCGGCCACGGTGTAGCCGTTGTCCTTGCCAGATGGGGCTTCGCGGTAGGTCCGCGTCAGCGCGGTGTGGCGGAACGCACCCTCCAGCGTGAGGGGCTTGAGGTCGTAGCTCACCTGGCCATCGACCCGCTCCGACTTGGTGTCATAGTTCTGGGCCGTCGCACGGCCGTACGGTGCATCGACGCTCGGTGCATCCGCCGCGCCCCAGCTGCGATCCGGCGAGCTGGAGGTGTCCCCGGTGATCACATACCGGTTCGTCTTGCTCTTCATCTCGTAGCTCCGGTAGCGGAGCCGCAGGCCCAAGCCCTCGACCGGCCGCGACGAGAATCCAAAATTCAGCGTCGTCGTGTTGATCTTGCCGTTGAGCGACTGCTGCTGCAACGTCGACGCGCTGTCGGCGCGGGCGCCGGCCGTCGTCAGGATCGTCGAGTTGATCGTGTAGGGATAGAACTGCGCGTTCTGCGTCCACGACGCCATCGCGACATCGCCGTTGATCCGGGTCTGGCGCGCGAACTTCAGGAGAACGCCAAACGATCCGGTGCTGGCTTCGTTGTCCGGCGCGTTGATGAACCGAACGGAACCGGGACCGCCGAGGGCCGGAACCGTCGTGCCCACCGCCGCCGTATAGAGCACGTCTCTCGGCTCGAACGGATTGTCGATCACCAGGGTTTCGGCCCTGTTGTTGTAAAGGTTCCGGTTGAACGCCGCGTGCAGGTTGCCGCCCTTGCCGCCCATGAAGGGGTATTCGGCGCGCACCCCGAAGTCCTGCGTGACTTCGTTCAACGGCTCCGGCACGTCGACCACCGGAGCGATCGCGCCCAGGATGTCGCCGCCACCTTCACCGCGGTAGCCGGTCTTGACCTCGCGCGTGTAGCTGGCCTTCAGGCTGAAGGGCAGGTTCTTGCTGAGATCGAAGACCACGTCGCCGCGCTTGCGCATCGAGTTCAAGTCCACCAGATTGGCGTCGTTGAACGTCGGCGTCAGCAGGTTGTTGTAGAAGTCGTAGGTGCGCAGCGCCGTCGGGAACTGTGCGTCGGCAGTGCTCCCAAGGCTCGAGCGCAGAATCGGGCTCATGCTCCACACGCCCTGGGCTGTTTCGGCCCAGATCAGGTGGGCGTTGTTGCCCATGTTATGCGGGGTCTGGTTGTAGTCGAACCCCACATCCATCCAGCTGAGATTCGCCCAGCCCGTATAGCGCTGGTCGCTCTGACGCACGTTGTAGCCGGTCAGCTTGAAATCCAGCGTGCTGCTGGTGGAGAACAGATTCATGAAGGGAATCGACAGGCCCTTCGGAATGTCCCGGTACTCGGTGAGTTTCGACGACGAGACGTCGCCGACGCCCAGCAGACCCACGGTCACCTGACCGCCGCTGGTAGTGGCCGGCGCATCCTGCGCCGCCGCGAAAGTGGTCGCCATGAGAATCCCCATGGCAAGGAACGCTGCAACGATCATCGTTCGTTTCATGGGGTTACCTGATGAAGAATGCGCCCGAGGGCGAGTTGGAGCCATGGAGATTGACGTGGCAGTTCTTGCAGACCTTCTCGACGCCACGCGAACCGGTAACCGGGAAGCCAGTGACCGGCGCGGTGGTGTAGCCCTTTTCGGTGACAAGGTTGTCAACCGATCCGAAGTGGCCCGAACCCGTCAGGTGGCAGTTCCAGCAGAGGTTCGGCAGCTTGTTCAGCAACAGCCGCTTGTGGTTCGACCCGTGCGGTTCGTGGCACGACACGCAGTCTTCGCGAACCGGCGCGTGCTCGAACAGGAACGGTCCACGCTTCTCGGTGTGGCACTTGTAGCAGAGCTCGTTCACCGAATCGGCCTTCAGCAGTTTCGGGCTCGCCCCGTCGTGCGGATTGTGGCAGCTCGTGCACCCCATCTTGCCTTCGCGAACGGGGTGATGCGAGGTGCGCATCGACTTGGCGCGCTCGGACTTATGGCACGTGAAGCACGTGTCGGCGTCCATCTTCGTCTTGAGCAACGCCTTGTCCGATTTGGCAGTGTGGACGCTGTGGCACGACGTGCACGACACGTTGCGGCGTGAGTGCATGCTGCTCGCGAAATTGGCCTGGTTGGCCTTCTCGTGGCAGGTGAGGCACTTCTCGTTAACCTGCTGCGCGGTGAGATTCTTGAGCGAGGGCGACGGCGCGTTCTTGTCGCCGTTCATCTGCGCCTTCGCATGTTCGGCCACGTTGACGTGGCACTGCACGCAGCTCTGGTCGAGCTTGGCGTGCTTGGTGTGCTGGAAGCTTGTGCCAAGGGCCTTTTCGTGGCATCCCTGGCAATCCGTAACGCTCCATCCGGCTGCGGTCGTCGGTGTCTGCGCGAGAGCCATTCCGCTCCCGAGCACGACGAACACAGCGGCGAGCGTCAGGACCAACATTCCTCGACGCATCAGGACTACCCTTTCGGTGACGACCTCGCCGGTCGGGCGAGATCAGTATGAAAAATGAAAACTCCGGCGGACGAGACACGATCCTACAGGTAGCCGAGAATTGGCTTGTCTAGGAAGATTCCGTCAGCCGGGCGATTCGATGGATCTAGAGCAAGTCCAATACCGACTCCGACCGTGTGTTGAGAAAATAATCAAACATGAATATATCTAAATATTATGCGTATAATTTTTAATCACTACGCCGTCGGTTTGCCGGTTGTGCCGGACATCCGGCAGAGGCAGGGGACCGGTGGCAACGATCCGGCGAAAGCCAATCCAACTGATTGAACCAATTGAGGAACCGGCTACGCCGTTTGGGCCGTAGCCCGGCGCGTTCGCCACGACGCGGCCACTCGCCCCTTGAGCACCGTCGCGAAGTACAACGCCGTCGCAAACACCACAAACGCGACGAGCGATTGCCAGATCGCCAGCCGTTGGTGCAGGGGGTGGGAAAACACGCCATACGCGAGTTCGACGTGAATCCAATACACAAATAGCGACGCCCGGCCGAACTCCAGCATCGGTCCGGTCTGAGGATTCACCGGCGCCGCCGACCACGGGCGCTGCACGTAGAGATAGATCGCGCTCATCAACATCAGCATGATGCCAAGCTTGATGAAAAAATACGCCGGCGACGTGGTCCAGAAATTCGACGCACCCGGCGGATAGGGCGACGGCAGAAACGCCGCGCCATACCCCCCGGCCACCAGCGCCACGCCCGCCACGAAGTTCCACCGATTCAGCCGCCACTCCTGCGCCGAGGTCGCGGCCGAGTTCAGGATCTCGCCAACAATGGCGCCGGCAAACACGAATCCGGTCCACGGGAACAACGTGAACACGCTCATTTTCGGCAGCGGTTTGATGTACCAGCCGAACAGGGTCGTGTCGGGCCACGCCAGCAGCCGGACCAGCGGCGTCACGCCCGTAAAGGCCGCCGCCAACACCGCAAACGTCACCAGTCGGACGGTCCGGTTCGACAATCGTCCCCAGAGAAACGCCGCGGCGGCAATCGCCGGCCCCATGATGTTGAGGATGTCCGCCTTGAAGATGCCCCGGATCGTCGCCCCCGGGCTGAGCAGATACGTCTGCAGGCGGAACAGAAACGCCAGCCCGAAAATCTCCCACCCACGCTTTTGAACCGACCAGGCCGCCAGCCGGCGGTCGCCGGTCCGGCGCTCCCGTGCGGCGCCGGCCATCGCCACCGACACGCCCGCCAGAAACAAAAACATCGGCGCGGCCAAGCCCCCGATGAAATCCGCGACGAAATACGCGAACGTCTTGTGGTCGACCGCCGACGTCCACGAATCCATCGAGTGGATCTCGATCATGAACAGGACGCTCAACCCGCGCATCCAGTCGATGTACGCCCTCCGATTCGGGGTGGTGGCCATGGCTGGCTTACAAAACAATTACTCCGGGAGTGTTTGTGCCGGCACAAACACTCCCGGAGTAATTATTGTGGCGGTCAACTCGATGTCCTGCCGCATCGAATGCCACACCGAACAATACTTGTCGCGCGACAGGTCGATGGCGCGCTGGATATGCTCGGCGGTCGCGTCCGTGTCGATCACGAAGCGCATCTCCACCCGAACCAACCGGCGGGGATCCTGCTCGGCCCGATGCCCGACCACCCGCGTGGACAGCGCGCGCACAGCGTGACGCCCCTTGGTGAGAATGTCGACCACGTCGATGCTCATGCAGCCGGCCAGCGCCGACACCAGGGCGATGGGCGGCGACGGCCCGGCCTGATTGCGGCCGTCGAGCACCCACGCATGCGTGGCGTCGCGCGCGGTAAACGACAGTCCGCTGTCCCACGTGAGTTCGACGATGGCGGGAGGTTTGACGTCGGCCATGGTGCCGACGATTTTACACGATAGCCAGCAACGGCTCCCGACGCCAATCGCTTGCGTTTCCCGGCGATTCGCTCCGATACTGCATGGATACGCCCAGCCAGTCGGCGGAGGTACGCTGAGGGCTGGCGGCAATCGCCGCGCTCGGGACACCCGCACGAGGCGCCGCCACGACGCGAGGCTTGGTGGATGCGGCGGAAACGGCGACCGGCGGCCACGAAAAACGTCCTGAAGGTGGGGGTTCGACGCGAGGCTTGGTGGATGCGGCGGAAACGGCGACCGGCGGCCACGAAAAACG
>JBAXOX010000056.1:0-26977 GCA_037133015.1 Acidobacteriota bacterium | reverse complement strand
CACTGCTCGAACTGCTCGTCGATCCCCCACTGCTCGAACTGCTCGTCGATCCCCCGCTACTCGAACTGCTCGTCGATCCCCCGCTACTCGAACTGCTGCTGGACCCGCCGCTCGAGCCCGATCCTGAACTCGACGTCGATCCCCCGCTACTCGAACTGCTGCTGGACCCGCCGCTCGAGCCCGAACTGGACCCACCCGCACTCGTGCTTCCCGCCGTGCAGTTGGCTGCCGTGCCCGCCTGAATCAGCAGTCCGTTGCCAATCACGATATACATCGAACAATCGGGGAACGTCACCTTCCCGTCGACAATCGAGTAGGACGCGCCGTTGTAGGTGAGCGTCGTCCCGCTCACCGTGCCGGTCGCGGGCCCGCCGTTGCCGGGGCCCTGAAAGACGTATCCGACCTGCCGAACGCTGATCAGTTGGTTGCCGACGCGGATGGTGCCTCGGCGCGCCTGAGACGACGTGTTGGGCGCCGCCTGATAGGCAATCGTCCCGTTGCCGCTCCCCGCCGAACCCGCCGTGACGGTGAGCCACGAGTCGGCGCTGACGGCCGTCCAGCCAACCAATGCGGTGACGCCGATGGTCCCTTGCGACGCGGCCGCCGGGCTATCCACTCCGTACCGCGACAGCACCACCGCACCGGGACCAAGAGAGAGCGCATAGTCCTTCGGCCCGCGATCGGCACAAATCAAATCGTCGCCGAGATGCGCAATCATGACGCCCCTCGACGCGTCGTACGTCAACGCGTAGGTCCAGGAGAAATCCGGAGAGAGATTGGGAAACGCCTGCGTCCACTCCTCGCCATTCCATAGCCAGGTCTCGAACCGGTAGTCGAAGGACGTCGTGCCTGGGGCATAACCCGGTTTTGTCCCGTATCCGCCCACCAGCACCACTTCACCAAGGCCCGGGTGATACGCCATCCGCGCGCCCTCGCGGGGCGAAGGGCTGGCGCTGACGGATTTCTGCGCCCACTCCTCGCCGTTCCACACCCACGTGTCGGCAAACCACACCGCCGGTGCGTTTTCTCTGGCGCCCCCGAACAGGATGAGTTCCTGCCTGGCCGCGTCGTAAGCGATCGCCGCACTGCCCCGAGGCGCCGGCCCGACCGCTCCGCTCCGCTCGGTCCAGTCCACGCCATCCCACTCCCAGGTGTCACCCAGGTAGCCATAGGCGCCATTCCCGCCAAACAGGACGGTTTTGCCGGATGCGGCGTGATACGCCATGGCATGGCCCCATCGGGCCGGCGGGCTGTGCACGGGGTGCGCCTGCGTCCAGTCGCTGCCATTCCACAGCCACGTGTCGTTCAAATCCCCGGCTGCCGTACTGCCCCCAAACCCAACGATCCGCCCTCGTGCCTCGTCGTAGGCCATCACGAAGCCGCTGCGCGTTCCAGGGCTATGAACCGGCGCGGCTTGCGCCCACCCGGTTCCGCTCCACACCCACGTGTCCGAGAACTGCGTCGTGTTGAAGTTGCCGGCGTACACGACGATCTGTCCGGATGTCCCGAAGGACGCTGATCCGAAGAACAGCCGGCTGGATGGCGCGGCCTGGACAGCGAGGTCCCGCCACGCAAGCTGACTGACATTGGGCCCTCCGGCGGCCTGCGAGACCGTGAAGGTGCGACCCGCGATGGTGATGGTGCCGGTCCGGGCCGAGGTGCTCGTGTTTTCGGAGACGATGTACCGGAGGTCGGTCGAGCCGATCGACGAGAACGAAGCGGTGTACACGCTCTGAATCCACGTGGCGTTGCTGCTGAAGCTCCAGGCGTAATCGGACGTCGTGGTCGAGACGGCAATGGTCCCCGTGCCGCCGGTCGCCGGGAAACTCGCCGCCTCCGGGGCGAGGGTCGCGCTGCCTGCCAGTCCCTTCTGGATCACCGCGACGCTGGTCCCGCCGACCACAATCCTGGCCCACCGGTCGGCCGAGGTCGTCGAGGCGGCCACCGACACGCCAACCCGCCCATTTCCGGTTCCCGTTGCCCCAGACGAAATCGTGGTCCAGGAGGCGGAACCCGCCGCGGTCCAGGCGCACCCGCTTGGAGCGAGCACGTCGAGGGTCGCCGATCCACCGATCGCATCCATCGATAGACTCGACGGGGTGAGCGAAGTCGGGCAGGTGGGCGCCGCGGCATACGACACGTCCACATTGAGCGTGCCGCTCGTGCCTCGCGTCACGCTGAGCGCGAGATTGGAATAGGGGTCGGCCCAACTCGTCCCCGACGCCAGCGGGGCGTTCCCGAAGAGCTGGCCGCCCGCGTCGGCGTTGAAACGCACGAGGTTGCTCGGCGCTCCTGTGTCGATCCAGGACGAGTCTTCGTAGTGCACGAGCGCCCCGGTTAACGCGGCCGACGGCAGAGCTGCATCGTAGGTGCCGACCGCCTGCCGGTTCTCGATCCACAGCCACGTGTTGTTGCCTGTGCCGCGCCGAACCCGGATCGCCTTGACGCCGCTCGCTGTTTCTTCGTACGGGCGAAGCGTGTAGCGCCCGCTGGCCTCGAGGGTGACGGCCTCGGTGCCGGCCTGCAGCCAGCCCAGGAAGGCCTTCTGAGGGGCTGCCCAGTGCGCGAGGGCGCCGGCCCCCATGTTCGAGAACGGATCGCCGTAGTCGTGCAGTTGGTCGAAGGGGACGGGAAGCGCACCGACCGGCCCAAGCGGCTCATCACCAAAATCCGCGGCTCGCGCGTGGTCCAGCCCGAGGTTGTGACCCATTTCGTGGGCGGCGACGTAGACGCGTTCCTGATGCGACCCAAGACTGACGTCTCCCAGCCAGACCGTCGAACCAAACACCGTTCCAGTCGCCAAAGGCATCGTCGAGCAGCCGACGGTGCCAAGCCCCCCGGAGGTCATGCCGAGGGCCGCCTGCGGCACGACGAGGGCAAATCGGGAAAACGTCCTGAGATCGGCGAGCGACGCGGCCGCACGCAGGGCAGCGTCCCGAACGCCGAACGGCTGGTTGAGGTAGTCGGCGTCGAGCACGACAGAGCCGAGCACCTGGCCGGTCGCCCAGGCCCTGCCGTACGAGGACTCCCGCAGGAAGGTGTTGAGCGAGGTGGACGTCCCGAAATACGCCTCGTTCATCATCGCGGGCGTCACGCCCCCGCGCAGGGGTTTCGTCGCAAACGACACGAGGATGACGGCCACTTTCTGATCGCCGGTTGTTGGGCACGATGCAGCGTCGGCCTGAATGGCGTCCTGCTCGCGCCACTGGCTGACGGCCATGACGTTGCCCAACCGCAGGCCCGTCACGCTGACCGACTGCCCCGCGCTCACCCTTGGCGCGTCGCCAGCGAAGTGGACCTCGACGGCGGGGTCCGCACCGGTCAGATAGCGGAGGGTGCGCCCCGCTCCGGTTTCAAAATCATCTTCGGCCAACGCCTCGAGCCGCCCGCTCCACTCGCCCGCCGTCTCGATCAGGCGCTGGACATCGGCGCCCAATGCCGCAAGGTTTGTCCGGATTGACGGGGACAACGCCAGCGCAGTTGCCGCATCGGGCGCCTCCCGCATCACCAGCGTCAGCGCCGCCGCGCGTTCTCGCAACAGCGTCATCACGCCGTCTCGGAGCCCAGGCGACTGGTCGAAGGAGGTCTGCCTGGCACTGCCGCCCAACTCGAACTCGATCTCCAGGATCCGCGCCTTGGCTGCAGCGATGCGGTCGACGACCGCCGAAGCCGACGCCCTCTGCGCCGTGAGCGCGCCGTGGCCAGCGGAGAACAAAAAGAGGAGACCGACGACCGTCAAGCACACCGGGCGGACGGGCTGATTTCGCATGAGAGCACTCTCCGCTTACTGGAATCGGCACAATCGGCACACGCGTCAAACGGCACGTCCCGGCCGAAACCAGGCGCGCCCACGCGCCGTCTCACCCAGTCCCTGGCCGCTGGACACGGCATCCGGAATTCCTCGGGAACACCCGTCGAACGCCAGCCGCGCAGACTCCTCGGCTACCCTCCCGCCACGCAGCCCGGCGCGGGATCGGAGGGAATCAGGAAACCGTTCGGCAGCACAATCGCCGTCGAACAATCGGGGAACGTCACTCGGCCGTTGACGATGGTGTACGTCGCGCCGTTGTAGGTCAGCGTGGTGCCGTTGACGGTTCCGAATCTCGAACCACCGTTGGCCGGTCCGACAAACGAGGGGCTGCTCGTGACTCCGCCGCCGCTGCTGGAACCGCCGCTGCTGCTGGATCCGCCAGAACTCGAGGAACCGCTGCCGCCGCTCGAACTGCCACCGCTCGAACTCGACGAGCTCGATGACGTCGACGAACCGTTGCCGCCGCCGCTGCTGGTCCCACTCGGCGTGCAGCCTTCGGCCATCCCTGCGGGAATCAACAGGCCGTTGCCAAGCGCGATGGCACGGCTGCAATCCGGGAACGTCACCTTGCCATCCACGATGGGATAACTGCCGCCGTTATACGTGAGGGTGCCGCCGCTGACCGAGCCGGTTCGCGGACCACCGTTGGAGGGGCCGACAAACGCGGGCCCACTGGAGCTCCCGCTGCTCGAACTGCTGCCGCTGCTGCTGGAACCGCCCGAACTCGAAGAACTGCTGCCGCCGCTCGAACTCCCGCTGCTCGAACTCGATGAGCTCGATGAGGTCGACGAACTGCTGCCTCCGCTCGAGCTTCCGCTGCTGCTGCTCGTGGTGCCGCTCGACCCGCTGGACGTGCATCCTTCGGCTGATCCGGCAGGAAGCAACATCCCGTTGCCGAGCGCGATGTACCGGCTGCAATCCGGGAACGTCACCTTGCCATCCACGATGGGATAACTGCCGCCGTTATACGTGAGGGTGCCGCCGCTGACCGAGCCGGTTCGCGGACCACCGTTGGAGGGGCCGACAAACGCGGGCCCACTGGAGCTCCCGCTGCTCGAACTGCTGCCGCTGCTGCTGGAACCGCCCGAACTCGAAGAACTGCTGCCGCCGCTCGAACTCCCGCTGCTCGAACTCGATGAGCTCGATGAGGTCGACGAACTGCTGCCGCCGCTCGAGCTGCTGCTGCTCGTCGTGCCGCTCGACCCGCTGGACGTGCATCCTTCGGCTGAGCCGGCAGGCAGCAGCATCCCGTTGCCGAGCGCGATGTACCGGCTGCAATCCGGAAACGTCACCTTGCCATCCACGATGGGATAGCTGACGCCGTTGTAGGCGAGGGTCCCTCCGCTGACCGACCCGGTCGGCGGACCGCCGTTGGAGGGACCGACAAACGCCGGCCCACTGGAACTCCCGCTACTCGAACCACTGCTGCTTCCGCTCGAACTGCCGGTGCCGCTGCTGCTGGAGCCGCCAGAACTTGAGGAGCCGCTACCCCCGCTCGAACTCCCGCCGCTCGAACTCGACGAACTCGATGAAGTCGACGAACTGCTGCCGCCGCTCGAGCTTCCGCTGCTGCTGCTCGTGCCGCCGCTCGACCCGCTGGAAGTGCATCCCTCGGCTGATCCGGCCGGAATCAACATGCCGTTGGCCAGCGCGATGTATCGGCTGCAATCCGGGAACGTCACCTTGCCATCCACAATCGGATAGCTGGCGCCGTTGTAAATAAGGGTCCCTCCACTGACCGACCCGGTCGGCGGCCCCCCATTCGAGGGCCCCGCAAATGGCGACGTGCTCGTGCCGCTGCTGCTCCCGCCACTTGAACTGCCGCCGGCGAAGCCAGTGGCGCCAGCCCCCAGGGTGAGCGAATAGGTGCGCGGTCCACGCGCGACACAGAGCTGTGCGTCACCCAGATACAGCGTCATGCGCTGGCGAGTCCGGTCGGGAATCAACATGTAGGTGTAGGAAAATTCCGGGGAAATGTCCGGAAACATCTGTTCCCAGTCGGATCCGTTCCAGGCCCATGTGTGCGGCCGGCCGTAGGTGGCGTAGGAATTCCCGCTGGCGTCGAACATCGCTTCGAATCCGCCGACCAGCACCACCTTTCCCAACTCGGGGAAATAGGCAAGCCCCGGGCTCGATCGCTTGCCAGGATTCGTGGTCGTCGCGCGCTGCAGCCAGACGCTTCCGTTCCAGACCCATGTGTCGACGAACCACGTCTCGCTGTTGGGCACCCGTTTGGATCCGCCGTACAGCACGACCTCGCTCCTCGCCGCGTCGTACGCCAGGGACGCATATCCACGATCGGTCGGCACCGTTGCCGAGATACGCTGCGTCCAATCGGATCCGTCCCATTCCCAGGTGTCGTTCAAATAGGCGGTCGCCGAGGCTCCGGAGCCGCCGAACATGACGACCTTCCCTCTCGCCGCGTCATAGGCCATCGCATGCTGCCAGCGGCCCGGTGGCGCGTGCTGCGGGAACACCTGCGTCCAGTCGGTGCCGTCCCAGATCCACGTGTCACCCAGGTACCCGTTCATCATGCCGTTCGAGTCGAGTGAGTAGCCGCCGAACCCGACGATCCGGCCGCGCGCCTCGTCGTAGGCCATCACGAATCCGCTGCGCGTGGTCGGATTGTGGACGGGATGAAGCTGGGTCCACGCCGCGCCATCCCACCGCCACGTATCGGCGAGCGGTGTGAAGATATAGTTGCCGCCGTACACGACGGCCTGCCCCGCGTTGCCCCACGGGGCCCAAGCGAAGTGCTCTCTGATGTCTGGCCCGGTCGTGAGATTGAGGTTCTGCCAGACCAGCTGACTGACGTCCGGGCTTCCGGCCGCCTGCGTGATGGTGAAGGTATTGTCGGCGATGGTGATCGTACCGGTCCGCGGCGCGGTGGTCGTATTCTGCGCAACGATGTACCGGACATCGGCCGGACCGGGCCGGAGCGAATTGGGGAACACGCTCTGGATCCAGGTGGCGTTGCTGTTGAAGTGCCAGACCAGGTCAGGCGTGCTCGTATAAACCGACACAGAACCCGCGCCGCCGGTGGCCGGGTAGCTCGCTGACTGGGGCGCTATCGTGGCGCTGCCGGCCCGGCCGCGTTGCGTCACGGTGACCGTTGCGGCGCCGACCGAAATGGTGCCCCACCGATCCGCCGACGTCGTCGTCGCCACCACCGACACGTAGATTCGGCCGTTCCCGGTTCCCGACGCACCCGCCACGAGCGTCATCCACGACGCCGAACTGGTGGCCGTCCAGCTGCAGTTGTTCGGCGCCACCACGTCAATCGCGGTCGTGCCGCCCGCGGAGGCCACGGTCACGCTCGCCGGGCTCAGCGACCCCGGGCACGTCGGTGCGGCCGCGTAGGACACATCGATATTCAGGCTCGCGCCATCGCCGCGTGTGACGATGAGGGTGAGGTTCGTGTAGGGATCGGCCCACGTCGTCCCGGCCGCCAGCGGCGCCAATCCGAAGAAGCGGCCGCCGCCGTCGGGCGTGAATCGCAGCAGATTGGAATACAGGCCGCCGTCGTTCCAGGCGCTGTCGGCGTAATGGATGAGCGCCCCCGTGAAGGCGCCGGTCAGAAGCGACGCATCGTAGGTGCCGAGCGGCTGGCGGTTCTCGATCCAGAGCCACGCGTCGTTACCGGTGCCGCGCCTCACTTTGATCGCCTTCACGCCGGTGGCGGTCTCTTCGTAGGGGCGCACCGTGTACCGCCCGGCAGCCTCCACCGTGACGACCTCGGTCCCGGCTTGCAGCCAGCCGAGCAGCGCTTTGTGGGGAGCAGCCCACTGCACAAGGTAGCTGGCGCCCATGTTCGAAAACAGGTCGCCGTACTCCCGAATCTGATCGAACGGCGCCGGCGGCGCGCCCACGGGTCCGACCGGTTGGTTTCCAAAATCGGCGGCACGGGCGTGTTCGAGCCCCAGGTTGTGGCCCAACTCGTGGGCGGCGACCAGCACCCGCGCGTCGGTGAGCCCGAAGTCGCCGTCGCCCAGCCACGTCGTGGAGCCGGTCATCAATCCGGTTGGCAGGGTGATCGACGCGCAGCCGATCGTGCCGAGTCCGCTTGCCGACACGCCGACGCTCACCTGCGGCACCACCAGCGCTATCCGCGTGTAAGCGGTGGCGTCCACCAGGCCGGCGGCCGCACGCAGCGCAGCCGTTCGCAGCGAGAATGGCTGGTCGATATAGTCGGCATCAACAACGACGGGGCCAAACACCTGGCCGGTCACCGAGGCCTTCCCGAACGACGACTCGCGGACGAACCCGTCAACAGACTGTCCTGAACCGAAGAACGTCTCTCGCATGCCGGCGGCGGTGATGCTGGATTTGAGCGGCGTGCTCGGCAGCGACACCAGAATCACCGCCACCTTCTGTTCGCCGGTCGTCGAGCAGCCGGCGGCGTCGGCTTGCACGTCGACATCCGCCTGCCAGCGCGATACGGCGACGAGCCGGCCGAGGCGCAGCCCGGTCACTGTGAGCCGTTGCCCGCCGAACTGCGCGGGCGCCTCGCCGTCAAAGTGCATCTCGATCTCGAAGTCGGACCCGGTCAGATAGAGGGCGGTGCGCCCGACGCTGTTCGCGAAGTCGTCGCTCGCCAGCGCCTCGATCCGCCCCGTCCACTCCCCCGTCGTTTCGACAAGGGCGGCCGCATCGGCACCGAGCGCCCGCAGCGTTCGCGCCACGCCGTTCGACAGGGCCAGCGTCTCCACCTGATCGGGGGCTTCTCGAATCAGAAGCGTCAGCGCGCCAGCCCGTTCGCGCAGCAGAGCCATCAGGCGATCGCGGCCACCGGGCGAGGGATCAAACGCCGCCTGGGCGGCGCTGCCGCTCAATTCGGCGTTAATCTCGACGACTCTCGCCTGTGCCGAAGCCACGGTATCGGCGCCGTTTGACCGCCCCTGGCCTTGCGCGGCATGCATCGGACCCGAGTGCAGTGCCAGGGCGATACCGACGGTCAGAAGGGCGACGAGGCTGGGGCGCGGAATCGGCATGGATGTACTCTCCTCGCTCGTAAATCGGCTAAAACCGCATAGACTGGAATCTGCTCAGCGTTGTGCGCCCTCCGCACACAGGCGACAACGGTGCTGGCGCGCCGGCGCACTCTCGCATGGCGACGTTTCGGATGGGGGTCGGGTGCGTCCGACCCGTCCGGCCGGTCCAGATGAAACCGGAGTTCCTATGGCCAACGCCTTTGTTTGTGATGCCGTCCGCACGCCCATCGGCTCGTATGGAGGGGCTCTGGCTTCGGTCCGGCCAGACGATCTGGCCGCCATCCCCATCCGGGCCCTGCTCAGCCGAAATCCTCGCCTGGATGCCTCTCGAATCGACGACGTGATCCTGGGATGCACAAACCAGGCCGGGGAGGACAACCGCAACGTCGCGCGCATGGCGCTCCTGCTGGCCGGTCTGCCCGTCTGCGTGCCGGGATCGACCGTCAACCGGCTGTGCGGGTCGGGCATGGATGCCATCGCGGTGGCGTCGCGAGCGATCGCGGCGGGAGAGCAGGACCTGCTCATCGCTGGCGGTGTGGAGTCGATGTCGCGCGCGCCATTCGCGATGCCCAAGGCGACGACCGCGTTCAGCCGGAAGGCTGAGATCTTCGACACGACGATCGGGTGGCGCTTCGTCAACGCCGTGATGCACCAGCGGTACGGCACCGATTCGATGCCGGAGACGGCCGAGAACGTGGCGGAACAGTTTCGGATTTCGCGCGAGGATCAGGATCGGTTTGCCACGTGGAGTCAGGCCAAAGCCGAGGCGGCGCACGCCCACGGCTGGCTCGCCGACGAAATCGTGTCGGTGCGCATCGAGCGCGCAAAGCAGGAGCCCCTCCTGGTCGATCGGGATGAGCATCCCCGCCCGGGCACCACGTTCGAAAAGCTGAGCAAGCTGCCTGCGCTCTTCCGCGCGAACGGGACGGTGACGGCCGGCAACTCCTCGGGCATCAACGACGGGGCCGGCGCGGTGCTGGTGGCATCGGAGGCGGCTGCGCGCGCCCAGGGGCTGACGCCTCGCGCTCGCGTCGTCGGTACCGCCACGATGGGCGTCGAGCCGCGCATCATGGGCATCGGGCCCGTCGCGGCGGTGCGCGCGCTGCTGGCGCGGACCGGGCTGGGGCTCGATCAGATGGACGTGATCGAGCTGAATGAAGCGTTTGCCGCGCAGGCGCTGGCCGTCTCACGCGAACTGGATCTGGCCGACACCGACCCGCGCATCAATCCATACGGAGGCGCCATTGCTCTTGGTCATCCGCTCGGCATGAGCGGCGCGCGACTGGTCACCACGGCGCTGCACCAGCTGCAGCGGACCGGCGGGCGCTACGCGCTGTGCAGCATGTGCATTGGCGTCGGCCAGGGGATCGCGATGATTCTCGAGCGGGTGTGACGCGGTTGGGCGCGGCGTTACTCGTCCACGCGTTCCACCCGTGCCCCGAGCGCCACCAGATGCTCGACCACCCGTGCGTATCCGCGCTCAACGGTTTCGAGCGGACGCACGCGACTCTCGCCATCGGCCGCGAGCGCGGCGGCGATCAAGGCCATCCCCGAGCGCAGATCGCGTCCATCCAACTGACGGCCCCGCAACCGCGTCGGTCCGGTGACGATGATGCGGTGCGGATCGCATAAGAAGAAGTCGGCGCCCATTCCGCTGAGTTGCTCCAACGCGAAGAGGCGCAGCTCGTACATCCAATCGTGGATGAGCGAACGCCCGGTCGCCTGCGTCGCGAGCACGGCCAGCAAACTGACGAAGTCGCTTGGAAAGCCCGGCCAGAGTCCGGTCGCCAGGCGTCCGAGCCCGACCGGCTGAGACGGCAACACCTGAAGCCGATCGTGGTCGAGCCGGCACTGCACCTTCATCCGTCCGAGCACGGCGGTCACCGGTTCGAGGTCGTCTGGTCTGGCCCCCGAAATCTCGACCGCCCCTCCCGTGACGGCGGCCACCACCGCCCAGCTGCCAGCTTCGAGGTAGTCGCCGCTGAGCTGGTGCGTGGCGCCGGTGAGGCGCATGCCTCCCTCGACGGTGATGGTGGAGGTGCCCGCGCCCTCGATGCCGACGCCCATCTGTTGAATGAACGCGCACAACTCGGCGACGTGCGGCTCGCATGCCGCGTGGCGAAACTGACTCCGCCCGGGAGCCGCAGCGGCCGCCAGCAGCGCCGTCTCTGTGCCGGTCACCGACGCCTCCTCCAGATAGAGGGAGACCGGCTTCACACCGTCCGGCGCATCGAGCACGTGCCCTGGCGCGTCCACCAGACGGGCTCCCATCGCGGTCAGGGCTTGCAGGTGTGTGGAGAGCGTTCGCCGAGTTGGAAAGTCCCCGCCGGGGTCGGCCAGCCTGGCGGAACCGCGCCTGGCCAGCAGCGGCCCCAGCAGCAGCACCGAACCGCGCAGTCGTCCAACCAACGCGGCATCCGGTGCATCGCTTGTCACCCGAGCGCACGTAACGCGCAGCGTGGAGGTGCCGATGCCGTCCACCGTCGCGCCGAGATCGACCAGCAGCGCCGCCATCACGTCTACGTCGCGAATCCGTGGCATGTTGGTCAGCACGCACTCCTGGTCGGTCAACAGGCACGCCGCCAGCAGCGGAAGTGCGGCATTCTTGTTTCCCTCGACGGTCAGCGCTCCTTCGAGCCGATGACCGCCTTCTACCAGCAATGTGGACACGGTTTGCACCTTTCCCCGGATCTGGCTGACGCGAGCCACGCGTTCAGAATTCACCAAGACACACGATCTCGTCGCGCAGCGTGACGCCGAATTGCGCCAGCACGTCGCGCCGGCACAGCTCCATCAGGCTCCGCACGTCGGCGGCGGTGGCTCCGCCCCTGTTCACGATAAAGTTGGCGTGCACCATTGACACCGCGGCCCCGCCCACCCACCGGCCCTTCAAGCCTGCCCGCTCGATCAGGGCGCCGGCCGACCACGGCATCCCTGCCGGCACCTCGTCGCGCCCGGACACCGGATTCTGAAATGCACACCCGGCACTGGGCAGATGCAGCGGTTGCGTGCGCTTGCGGTGCATCAGCGAGTGTCGAGCGACGACGCGGAGGTGAGCCGGGTCGCAGTCGGGTATCACGCGAAGCGTCGCGCGAAGCAGAATCTCGGCCGACGTCTGGAGGCGGCTGCAATCGTAGCCGAACGCCATCTGGGCGGCGGGCACCTCGACAATCGATCCGTCCGGGCTCAAGAGCGTCGCGCTGACCACCCACTCGCTGATCAGATGCCCCCCGTAGTGCGCGTTCCCGTAAATGGCTCCGCCGACGGTTCCCGGCGTTCCCGCCCACGCTTCGAGGCCGCCTAATCCCCTCGTGACAAGCCATCGGACCAGGCCGTTGATGGAGACGCCCGCCTCGGCGCAGACCACATCGGCGCCCGCCATGTCGACGCGGGCCTGCCGAAGCCGAACCACCAGGCCGCGGATGCCTCGGTCGGCCACGAGCACGTTGGTCCCGCCGCCCAGCAGCGTGACAGGCACGCGCGTTTCGCGAGCCAGCCGGACAACCGCCGCCACTTCGTCGGCCGTTCGCGCGTCGAACAGGCAGTCGGCCGGACCGCCGATGTCGAAACTGGTCAGCGGGGCCAGTCGAACGTCAACGCCAACGCGCCCGGCACCGAATGTCTCGCGCAACACATCGACGAGGCGATCGACGCTCACTGGTGCACCCACGCCTGTCGGCTCCGCGTCGTTCGGCCCGGCGTCGTTCGGCTCCGCGCCCGGCCGCATCGACGACACTTCGGAGGCACTCGCCCGCGCCGGTTCCACCATAGGCCGATCACTGGGGCCCGGGCACGCTGCAAAGCGTCGCCCGCTTCGGGTTGTTCAAGTCTACCCGGGCTCGAGCCAGGCCGAAGGCCAGGCCGCGCCCAAGATTCACCGTGGTGGTCGAATAGTCGCCGCCGTCGTTGACCCTGATGCTGATCCGCACGGTCCACCGCTCGCGTCGGTGTTTCACCCGATCGTCGAGCCCGTCTGCCTCGACGCGCCGGTCGAGCGCGCTGGCCTGCGCCGCATCGGTCGTGTCGTACACGTCGGTGAGCAGTGCAGGTGTGCCGGTCCCGGCCACCGCCGTGATCGCCGGAGCGAGGCGTGTGTCGCTGGTCGCATAGATGATCATGCTGGCGTCGAACGCACGGTAGTTGTCGATGCGCGCGATCACCGCGCCAGACGAGAGCGACGACGAGACGTCTGTCCATCCCGTGTTGCCGAGATCCTCGCAACTTCCGGCAAACGTCGCGCGAGACACTGGCAGCAAGCGCATATCAATGGGCACGCGCCACGCCTGGGCGGTGTCGACCTGCTCGGCATCCACCACGCGCCCGTTGGCCGTCATCACGACGACGATCACGCCGGATGCGGTTCGCATCACGTCGCGACCGCCAGCCGAGACAACCGCGCCGCTGCCATCCGCCGTCACATTCATCTCGATGGTCGCAGTCGTGCCGGTACTGCCGATGCCGGACCCGGCCGCCACGTCGATCCGACTGGAGCCGGTCGCAAGCGACACGGCCGATCCTGCCCGCGCGCCGCTGACCCCGATAAGGCCGAGCGCCACGCCCGGGGCTCCCGGGCCCGCCGACACCGCGCCGAGACGGCCAAGCGATCGTGACACCGGCATCGGAACCTGCGCCAGCGCCGCTGGCGTCCCTGCGACGGCCACGATCCAGCCGGGCCTCACGGCATCGAGATAGTCGGAGAGCGTCTGCCCCAGCAAGCGCACCGGCTCGAACACGAGGCCATGGCCCTCGAGCACGCGCCTGGCCGCCGCGAACGCGAAGACGTCGTACCCCAGGCTCGCGAAGTTCCTGATCTGGGGCACGTCGAGATGGACATGGCGAATGTCTCTTCCGCGGGCGGATTCGGCGCCGAGCAACTGATAGAACACGTGCTGATCGATGCTGTACTCTTCGGCCGGGATGATGGTTCTGCGCGGAAGAATCTCGAACAGCGACGCGAAGTAGATGTCCTCGAACACCCGGTTGGCGTGGTTGTTGAGGGCATAGTTCGCCGCCACTTCCCACGCCGGCATCAGGGTGGCCAGGGCAAGCACGAGTCCGGTCGCCAGGCGCCGCCACCGGGCCGCGCCGGCCCACCCAAGGGCTGCGCCGATGCCGACGCCCACCACCGGCCAGAGAAACGCGAACGCCGGCACCACGAATCCTTCGCTGTCGGCCGACACATTGAGCGTGACCACCGCGATGCCGACCACGCCCAGTCCAAACAGACACAGCTCGCGCCACCGTGTTCGGCCGAGCCAGACCATGCCGACGCCCAGAAAGACCAGACCCACGACGGTGAGTTCCTGTCTGATCATCGACAACAGCGCCGGCAGGCGCTCGGTGATCAGCGCCGCCCAGTCGAAGGTGAAGATGTCGCTGGCGTACCGCCGGGCCGTCAGCACATCCCAGAGTTCGCTGAGCGTGGTCGCGCGGGATTCGAGGTAGGGCGCGTGCTGAACGGTGCGGAGGATGATGAATCCGTACTGCGCCATGCCCAGCGCGACGATCGCGGCGCAGGCGATCAGCATGCGAGGCCGCAGGCACGTCTTCGCATCGGTGAGCAGGGCGAAGGCGATGAAGGCGGGCACGGCGAACATCACCGTCAGGTGGTTGCCAAACGCCATCGACGCGCACGTGACCGCGCCGATCAGCCAGGCGGGCCGGCCCGTCTGCCGCCATGTCAGCAACGCCGCGATGGTGGCGGCCGTCAGAAAGCCGGCCAGCGTGTAGACCTCGGCCAGCCCGGCCTTCGACCAGAACAGACGGCCACAGCCCAGGCCAATCCCCGCGGCGATCGCCGCGGCCCTGGCGCCTCCCATGCTCCGCACGCTGAGGTAGGTGGCGCCTGCGGTGAGGGCTCCGAACACGGCAGACATCAGGTTGATGCGATAGGCCAGCGTGCCGAACGGCAACACCGAAAACAGCCAGGACACCAGAATGTAGAGTGGATAGCCGGATGGATGGGCGGTGCCCAGCACGTGCCCCAGATACCGGAACTTGGCCGCGTCGCCTCCCCCGCCCAATCCGGGGTACATCGTCACCAGGTACGTCAAAAGCATCAGCAGCACGACCGCGCTGCCCGCGATCCACTCGGTCCACCGGTTGTCAGATCGCGTCGCCATAAATATTCGATCGGCTCCCGTCTCCGCGATGCGTCATCGGTGATCCCACCTCCCGCCGGCACGCCTTGATGGCGGACGGCCAGCCCGGAGGCGACGTGTGAATTGTCTCATCAATCGACCCGGAACAGCCGATCACCTGATCTCGCGCGAGCCGGCAGGCGGTGCGCTGCAGAAGGTGGCCCTTCCGGGGTCGGGCCGATCGACACGCGCCTGCGCCACGGCGTAACCGGACCGATGTCCCAGATCGATGGTGATCGAGGCGTAGTCGCCCCCGTCGTTGACGCGAAGCTCGAGGCGCGACACGACACCGTCCAGTCTGGCTGCCTCGGTGGGGTCGAGATGGTCGGCGCCGATTCGCGCGGCCAGCGCGATGCGGTCCCGGGGCACATCGGTCCGGAATGTGTCGGTCGTCAGGCCGGGCGTGCCCGTTCCGGTGCTGGACACCAGGCGAGGTTCGCCAGAGGCTGGCGAAGACGTGTAGACCACAAACCGCGAATCGAACGGCCGCACGTTGTCGATGCGCAGCGCGACGCGGCCCGTGGCGTTCGCCGTCGTCACGTCGGTCCAACGGCCGTCGCCGATCGATTCGCAGCGAGACGCAAACGTCGCACGAAAGACCGCTCGCGCTCCTGCGCTGAGCGGCACGCGAAGCGCGCCGGACGGGGCAATCGCCTCTGCGTCGATCAGCAGGCCATCGGACCTGAACACCGCGACAATGATCCCGGCGTCGACATGCACCACCTGGCGGCCCGCGAGGACAAACGACGCGCCAGCCCCGCTGGCCGTGAGCGCGAACGGCGCACCGCTGGCGACCCCGGTCTCCCCAATCGCCACGCCTGGCGGCCCCGCCATTTCGACCAACGCGGGTCCGCGCACCACCAGCGCGCCCGACGAAGCGCCACGCACTCCGACAATCCCGAACGCACCGCCGGTGGGCCCCGCGTCCGGCACGGCTGCGCCGATGGTGGCAAACAGGCGCCCCGCCTCCGGCGGCAGCGATCGCCACGTGGCCGGCGTGCCTCCGACCGCCACGATCCAGCCGCGCTTGAGGTTGGACAAATAGCCGCCGAGCGATGGCCCGAGCAGGGTGACCTCGTCGAAGGCGAATCCGAACCGCTGGAGCAATGCCCTCCCGCCGGGAAACGCGAACACGGCATAGCCCTGATCGCTCAAGGCCCGCAGCGTCGCGGGATCGGCCGGCACCTGTCGGATGTCGCGATCCCGCTGCGCGCGCTCGCCGAGCAGTTTGTAGAGCACGGCGGTATCGGTCGCGTAATTTTCGGACGCGATCACCGCCCGGGCCGGCAGCACCTCAAAGACCGCGTCGTAGTAGGCACTCTTGGCAGTAGCCCGGGAGTGATTGTTCAAGGCGAAGTTCGACCAGAGCTGCCAGACTGGGATCATTACCGCACAAGCCGCGACGACCACGGCGCCCGTGCGCGGCCAGTGTGCAGCGGCGGCGGCGCTGGTTGTTTCGAGGCCCACGGCGGTCAACGGCCACAACAGGACGAAGGCTGGCAGCAGAAATCCCTGGGTGTCGGCATCCACGTTGAGTGTGAGCCACGCCACGCCCAGCGCGCCGAACGCCAACAGCAGCAGTTCGGGTCTTCTCCGCAGCCCCAACGCGAACATCCCGGCGATCAACCATGCGGTTCCCATCACGCCGAGTTCGTTCCCGATGATGCCCGCCAGCTCCGGCACCCGGACGACGACGAGCGTGGTCGCGTCGGTCTGAAACATCGCGCCGGCGTAGCGCTGGGCCGTCACCACGCCCCAGAGTTCCCGCCACGACTCGGCCCGGGACTCGAGATAGGGCGCGGCCATGTGCGTGCGCAGCACGATGAAGCCGTACTGCGCGACGCCCAGCGCGACAATGGCGGCCGTCGCGACCACAACGCGCATGCGCAGGCACGCGCGCCAATCCGACACGAGGGCGAACACCACCAAGGCGGGAATCGTCGCGACCACGGTGAGATGGTTGCCAAACGCCAACGACGTACACGCCACCGCGGCGAGCAGCCACCTGATGCGCCGAGT
This sequence comes from Acidobacteriota bacterium, assembly GCA_037133015.1. GTDB lineage: Bacteria > Acidobacteriota > Vicinamibacteria > Vicinamibacterales > JAKQTR01 > JBAXOX01. The sequence continues at coordinate 10,016 of JBAXOX010000056.1, read as the reverse complement.
TCGATGCCACCACAGCAGGCCCGCCACCGCGCCGGCGACCAGGCAGGCGCCCAGCGCGTACACTTCGGCCAGTTCGGCCTTGGCCCAGAATGCCTGTCCGAATCCCAACCCGAGCGCGGCGGCCACCGCGGCGCTCGCCCGGCAGCCAAGCGCCCTGGCAGACCCGTAGGTGGCCACCACCGCCAGCGCGGCGCAACACGCCGACATCAGATTGATGCGATACGCCAGCGTCCCGATCGGCAGATAGGAAAACAGGTGGGAGACCAGCACGTAGGCGGGATAGCCCGGCGGATGCGCCGTGCCGAGCACGCGGCCGAGAAAGGCGAACTTCGCCGAATCACCGTCGCCGTCGCCGAGCCCGGGATAGAGCGTCAGGACGTAGACACCCAGGGCGATCGCCCCGGCCAGCAGCGGCAGCATCACGCGGGCGGCCTGCGCGGCACCGGAGCCCCGCCGCACGTGGAACAATGCGGGCAATGGCACAGTCGACAGGCATTTAGCCACGATTCCGAGCGGGGCGTCAACGCAGCGTGGCGTGGCGGGTTTCGGGTGGGCGTGGCGCACCCGCGCGTGGCGGGATCGGGTTGACACGTTTCGGCGAGGCCGACGACAATACGGGCATGGCTGTACAGCGGATGGCGAAGGAAGCACTCAAAGAAAAACTCGAATCGACCGACCAGTCGTCGCGCCCCGTCATCGTGGACGCCCGCCTGAAGTACCCCTTCGAGCACAGCACGATGCAATTGCCCGGCGCGTTGCGATTCGCGCCATCGGGCGCGCAACCTCAGGACGTGCCCAAGGGCCGCGACGTGGTTGTGTACGACTCCGACCCCGATGAGATTACCGCCGTCGGCGTGGCCGCGGGCCTGATCAAGGCGGGACACCGGGTCAGTGTGCTGAAAGGCGGACTGGCCGAGTGGGCCGCGGGCAACTTCCCGACCGAAGCGAAGGCCGCCATTCGGCCCGCGCCTGCCGCGCCTGCCGCGCCTGCCGCGCCAGCTGCGTCGGCGGTGGCCCCGGCGGCTCCATCCGCGCCAGCGCCCGCGCCGGCGGCTGCCGCCCCTGCTCCCGCAGCCGCGCCGAAATCGTAGCGCCGCCAGTCGAGACGACATGCGCGCGGTGACACTTCCCGTTCTGGTCGCGGTCGCGTTGGCATCGGTGCCGCAGACGACGCGATCGGCCGACCAGATCGCCGGATCGCTTCAAACCACGTACGCGGCGGTCTCCGATTTCTCGGCGAGCTTCGTCCACAGCTACCGCGGCGGCGTGCTCAAAAAGGAAGCCGTCGAGCGCGGCACGGTGCTCGTCAAGAAACCCGGGCGCATGCGGTGGACCTACGAAAGCCCGGAGCGAAAGGTCTTCGTCGCCGATGGCCGCCGCATCTACTCGTATATTCCAGAGGACCGGCAAGTGGTCGTCAGCGACATGCCTGCCGATGACGCCGCGACCACGCCGACCCTGTTTCTCACAGGCAAGGGGCATTTGACGCGCGACTTTGTGGTCGCGATGGCGGATGTCGCCGACCCGGCGCCCAATACCTACTCGTTGAAGTTTACGCCGCGACGGCCCGAGGCGGATTACGACTGGATGGTGCTGGTGGTCGACCGGACCACCCTGCAGATCCGGACGCTGATCACGGGCGACGCGCAGGGAGGCCAATCGACGTTCGTCTTCTCCAACCTCCGCCAGAACACGGGCATTCCAGATTCGCAGTTCCAGTTCGCCCTCCCGCGCGGGGTCGACGTCATCAACCGCAGACCGTAGCTTCGCAGTCGGGCGCGATCACTCGCGCCTCTACCGGTTCTCCAGCGATAACTCGGGCCCCTACCGGTTCCCCAGCGCGGCGAGCAGTTTCCCGTGCAGGCCTCCAAAGCCGCCGTTCGACATCACGACCACCAGGTCGCCGGGACGGCTTTCGGCCGCAATCGTGGCGACAATCGCATCGACGGTCGGAATGCACCGGGCCGACTGGCCGGCCGCCACCAGCGTCGCGACAAGGGCGTCGGTCGACAGCCGTTCGTCAACCGGCAGACTCAATCGGTATACGCCCGCGATCACCGTCTGGTCGGCCGCCCGGAATGCCTGCGCAAATTCCTCCTGGAAGATGCGGCGGCACGAGGACGCCGACCGCGGCTCGAACACCGCCCAGATCCGACGCGAGGGATGGGCCGCGCGCACCGCGTCGAGCGTTTCGCGCACGGCGGTCGGGTGATGCGCGAAATCGTCGAACACCATCACCCCGCCCACCTCGCCCACCACTTCGAGACGGCGGCGCACGCCCACAAACTGGGTCAGCCCGTCCCGCATGGTGTCGGGGCCCACGCCCACCTCGCCAGCGATCGCCATCGCGGCGAGCGCATTTCGGACGTTATGCGCACCCATCAGGGGCACAGTGTAGGTTCCCAGGCTGACGCCGTGTCGCTGCACCCGATACCTCGTGCCGCCCTCCACCGGCGTCACGTCGTACGCATGCCAGTCTGCCGACTCGTCCAACCCGAAGGTTTCGACGCGGGACCGTGCGAAGCCTTTGATCGCCATGGCGCCGTCGCTGTCGGCGCCAAGCAGCAGCAATCCCCGCCTCGGCACCAAATTGGCCAGTCGCCGGAACGCGACCATCACCTCGTCGAGATCGGCATAGATATCGGCGTGGTCGAACTCGACGTTGCCCACCACCGCGATGTCGGGCAGGTACTTGAGGAACTTGGCCGTCTTGTCGAAAAACGCGCTGTCGTACTCGTCGCCCTCGATGACGAAGTCGCGTCCGCCGCCGATCCGGTAACTGGACCCGCCCGGCGCCAGATTCTCCACGACGCCGCCCACCAGCACACTCGGGTCGCAGCCGCCGTGAATCAAGAGCCAGCCGGCCAGCGCGGTGGTGGTCGTCTTGCCGTGCGTGCCGGCGACCACGATGGACCGGGCGCCCCACAGGAAATGTTCGCGCACCGCCTCGGGCAGCGAGCAATAGCGGATTTTGCGATCGAGCACCTCTTCCAGTTCGGGATTCCCGCGCGAGATCGCGTTGCCCACGATCACCATGTCGAGATCGCCGGTGATGTGCTCGGGCGCGTATCCGGCCAGGATTGGAATCCCCTCCCGTTCGAGGAAGGTGCTCATCGGCGGATAGACGTGCTGATCGGATCCGCGCACGTCGCACCCCTTGCGCTTCAACATCGCGGCAAGCGTGGCCATGGCGGTTCCGCAAATGCCAATCAGATGGACTCGTGTCACGTGGTCCTCACGTCAATCGAGGAAGCCGACCGCGCCGAGACCGCCGCCTCGGTGATGCAGAGTGTCGCATGGGCGCCGCCCGCCACCCTGGCCCTCACGCCAAACGGCAGCGTGATGGTGGGCCGCGGCGAGTGGCCGGCTGCCAGCCCGATCAGCACGGGCCCGCAAAATCCGCGCACACATCGGGCAATCGCGTCTGTAGCCGATAGCGTCTGGTCGGGTTCGACGCATCCCGTCATCTCGCCGAACACCAGCGCTGACGCCCTCGCCAGCACCCCGGCCTGCTGAAGCTGCGTCAATAACCGGTCGATGCGATACGGACGTTCGTTGACATCCTCAAGAAACAACACGCAGCCTTTCGGCGGATTGAACGCGTACGGCGTCCCCATTGACGACGCCAGCTCCGTCAGATTGCCTCCCACCAGCAACCCCTCCGCCTCGCCGGCGCGCAGCGTCTCGAGCCCAGTCGCGTCCACCGTGCCAAGCGGCTCCGACACGCCCATCGCGCGCAACAACGTTCCGCGGTCGTAGCCCTGCTCGCCTCTGGCGAACCGGCCCGTGAGGGTGGGCCCGTGCAGGCTGACGATGCCGCACCGCGTGGTGACGAACCCGAGCAGCGCGGTGATGTCGCTGTAGCCGATCAGCAGCTTGGGAGTCGACCGCAACACGTCCTTCGACAGAAACGGCAGGATCTGGGCGCTGCCATACCCGCCGCGCGCCGCCATCACCGCATGCACGGTCGGGTCGGTCCACGCCTCGACGAACGCGCGGGCCCGGGTTTCGGCGCTGCCGGCCACGTAGTCGTCGCGGTCGAAGACGCTGTTGCGGTAGACGGGCTCGAACCCCAAGGCCTGTAATTCGACCAGGCCCTGGTCGAACTCCTCGCGCGAAAACGGACTGGCCGGCGCGACGATCGCCACCCGATCGCCCGAACCGACGGCCGGAGGCTTGATCATCGTCACGCGAAGGACCGCATCTCGGCAGCAATCTGTTGATGCGTTTCGCAGCCGATGAGGTTGCGCCAGGCCGCGCTGGGCCGGCGGGCTTCGTCTCCCTGCCGGATGAACATCGCCTTCAAGCGCCGGTGCCGGGCCACCGATGCATCGACGTGCGCGTATGGCAGGGTCCCGTCCTCGAGCGCGTAGACCAGCGCTTCGAGCGCCGCCGCCTGCTGCGCCGGATCCGGATCGCAGAGCAGCACGCCGTCGTGGCCCGCCGCCACGGCTTTGACCGCCGCGACCGGCGCCGGGAATTGCGCCGCGCACCCCTTCATGCCGAGATCGTCGGTCAGGATGAGGTTCTCGAAGCCGAGGCGGGTCCGCAGTTCGGTCGTCACCACGCGCCGCGACAAGCTGGTGGGGAGATGCTCGTCAAAGGCCGGCACCAGCAGATGGGCCACGATGATGGCGGCGACACCCGCCTCGATCGCGGCCCGGAACGGCGGATAGTCGATCTGCTCGAACCGGTCGGGCGGATGCTCGACCAGCGGCAGGTCGAGGTGCGAGTCGACCGACGTGTCGCCGTGGCCGGGAAAATGCTTGGCGCAGCCCGCCACGCCTTCCGACTGCAGCGCGTCGATGATGGCGGCCCCGAGCGTGGCGACGATGGCCGAATCGGCCGCCAGCGCCCGATCGCCGATCGCCGGATTCTTGGCCTGCGTCAGCACGTCAACCACCGGCGCGAAATCCATCGAGATGCCGACCGCGCGCAGCTCGCGACCAAGCGCCCGGGCAAATCGCCGCGACAGATCGACGCTGCCCGATCGTCCCAGCGCCTCCATCGGCGGCCACTCCGTAAACGGGTGGCGCAATCGGGCGACGCGCCCGCCTTCCTGATCCACGGCGACCCACAACGGCACATCGTCCACCAGCCGCGCCGCCTCGAACGCCAGCTCCGCCACCTGTTCGGGCCCCTCGACGTTGCGCTTGAACAAGACGACCCCGCCCACGTCGAACTCGCGGGCCAGCGACCGCAGGTCGGCCGGGATCGTCGGCCCGGCGAATCCGAGAAAGACCAGTTGCCCGATGTGGCGCCGGAGCGCTGAGGGTGACATCGTTTATCATTATAATGGCCGCGTGAGCATCACGGCTTCCGCTCCGACTCGAATCGACCTGGCCGGCGGCACCATTGATATCTGGCCGCTGTATCTGTTTCATCCCGGCGCCGTCACGCTGAATGCCGCGATCAGCCTTCGTGCCGAGGCCACGGTGGAAGCCAGAGATGATGGCCGCCTGTGCATCCGATCAACCGACACGGGCCGCGTCACCGAGGTCGATCACTGGTCGGAACTGGCCAAACGCGGCGATCTCGACCTGCTGGGACAGGTGCTGCACTTTTTCCAGGCGGAGAACCTGACGCTGACCACCACGGCCACCTCGCCGGCCGGAGCCGGCATTGCGGGCTCCTCGGCGCTCAACGTCGCGGTGTGCGGCCTGATGGCCAAGTGGTACGGCAGAATTTACGATCCGGAGGCGCTGCTCAGCATCGCGCAGAACATTGAAGCACAAGCCATCCAATGCCCGACCGGCGTGCAGGACTATCGCCCCGCGATGTACGGCGGCATCGCCGCGGTCGAGCTCGGGGTGGACGGTGTGCGCCGCGTGGGATTGAGTGTGGATCCGCTCGAACTCGAACGCCGCATTGTGCTCGCCTACACGGGCGCGCCGCGCAACTCCGGCACCAACAACTGGGAAATGACCAAGCGCCATCTCGATGGCGATCAACAGGTGATCGACTGCTTCGATCGGATTCGCGACACCGCGGTACAGATGCGGACGGCGCTCGAGCGCGAAGACTGGCCCGAAGTCGGCAGGCAGGTGGCCGAGGAGTGGGACAATCGCAAGCGCCTGGCGCCCGGCGTCACCACCCCCCAGATCGACGCCCTGATGGCCGCCGCCGGCCGCGCCGGGGCGGCTGCAGCGAAGGTGTGCGGCGCCGGGGGCGGAGGATGCCTATTCTGTTTCTCGGAGCCCGACGTCACCGACCGCATCAAGTCGGCCCTGACTGCGGGCGGTGCCCGGATCCTGGACTACCGGATTGAGACCGAGGGTCTCCGAGTGCAGTAACCGACACGACCCTCAACGGCATGGGGCCTGACGTTGGCCCCCCCATGCGGGGTCCAGCCTATTTCACGTGAAGTCGAGGAGCGTCGATGGATCCGATTGCCGAAATCAAACGCCTCTACTATGCCGCGACGCGCTCGACCATCGAACGTGATCTGGCCCAGGCTGTCGCCCTGCTCAAGACACTCGACACGGAGGAGGCGCGCGAACGGGTCGCGGTTTACATGGACGGGCTGTCGCAGATGCGATCCGAGTGGGACGTGAAACCCGCTGCGCCGCAGGCCGCGGGGCGTCGCCCCGGCGCGCGGGGCGCGGCCCCGATCCGAAAGGCGTCGACGCGACCGCGCTAGTGGCCTGGTTGCGCGGAAACAGGCGCGGCTGCTGGATTCCAGGCCGCCGACCTTGTGGGCGCCGGCTCAGCGCTTTCGCGACTGCCCCGCCTGCATCATCTTCCTGGCGAGCAGTTTGACCGGCTCGGCGATATTGCGATCCGACGCCAGCATCTTGACGTCCTTCTCGATCAGCCGATTGACCATGCCCATCGACACGGCCACGGGCGTTTTCGGATTGAACATCAGTCCCCGGACCACCGCATAGTTCTTGACCCACGCGCGCGTGGTCCCGATGACGCGGAGGACGTCCTCGGAGAGGCTGGCCATCTTCGCAAACGTCTCCACTTCCTGTTCGGTCAGGCGCGAACTGGACAGGACCGAAATCGACACCAGTTTGTTGGAGTCTCGGATCAGGTATGCGCGCTCTTCGCGATTGCCGCGCATGGCGGCCTTCAGGCGTTGCGTGATCGTGAGTTTCGCCAGGCGTTGCACCGTGGATGCGCGGACATCCTCGTCGGTGGCCGCCTCGCTCGATTGGTCGGCGTTCGGCAGTTCGTCGGCGCTCGGCGCCTGATCGTCTTTGTCCGAAACCTCCGCCACCACGTGCAGCACCTCGTCGGCATCCGCCGCGTCCGCCGCAGGCCCGGACGCCGACACACCGCGTTGGGAAAAAAAGGTCCGCACATCGTCTGGCACGTCGGGATTGCGGAGGAACCGCTCGACCATGGCGCGGGGGATGCGGCCGATCGTCGCCTCGGCGGTCTCGCCGATAAGTGGGTCCGAGTCGTTGACGAGCCACACCAGCAAGGCAAGCTGCTCGAGCGCGCGGGGCGCCAGGACGCCCTGCGCGGCCAGCAGACGAATGTCGGAGGCCACTTCGCCGCGGCGCACGCAGTCGAGCAGCGGCGTCTGGTAGAGGGCGTTCATGCCGCCGTTACTGGAGGAAGCTGGCGAGCGTGCCTGGCGTGATGGTCGCGGTGACGACCTGCCCGGAGGTTCCGAGCGGTCGGGCGGGTTTTCCGTTGATGGTCAATACCAAACCGCCGGCATTGCCGGCGCTCATCGTCACGCTGGCCGAGGCCTGATAGAACAGCTGTTCGCCCACGCGCATCACGCGCTCGAAGACGACGTTGCTGTCGACCTTGACCATCAGCCAGCAATCTGACTGGGCAACAATGCCCAGCTGAATCGCGGCGGGCGTCTGCGGCGCCCGAGCGGGACCCGGCGTCGTGGATGCGGCAGGCGCGGCCGGAACTGGTCTGGCCGCCTCGTTCGTGCTCGGCGCAGGCTCCGTGGTCGGCTGGGCCGACGAAGGCGGCAAGGTCGTCTCGGCGGGCGTGGGCGTCTGCGTCGCGGCGACTGAAACCGGCGGAGGAGCCGCCTGCGCTGGCGCCGAGGCCGCGGGCGGCGCGGCGACCGGCGTCTTGCACGCCCGCGAATTCATCGCGAATACCACGCCGGCGATGGCGACGATGCTGAGGCCGAGCACCTGGAGCACGGTCGTGGCCGCACGGCGGCCACTCTCGAACGCCTCGATATCCTCGGCTTCTTTCGCCGACGGGAGCTGTTCTTTCCCGGACTCGTCGGGGAAGTCGGTGCTGAACCGCTCGATCGCCATGTCGGGGTCGAGACCAATCTCACGGGCGTACGACCGCACGAATGCCCGGGAAAAAATCCCGCCCGGTAACTTCGATACGTCGTTGCGCTCGAGCGCGTCGAGTACGCGCGCCGAGATCTTCGTCACCGCCGCGACCTGCTGGAGAGTCAGTCCCTGCCGCTCTCGGGCCTGCCGAAACATCGCGCCGAAGTCGACTTGAGCTTCCTCTGGCATGTTGTGTTGTCCCACCTCCCGGAGCAATGGCGGTTCGCTGGCCGGGTGGCCTCACATGTTAGGAGACGCTACCAATCGTGTCAAACGACCGGCTGGGAAGGGGTATTCCGCCTGCGAAACAATCCAATCACTTCGGCGCACCCAGCAACCAGATTGACGACGCCCAGGCCGGACACGGCACCTCGAACGTAATCGCTCCCGGCGACCGACGCGACGACCGGCCACTGGATCATGAAATAGTTCCGATCCCACAACGCCGACCACGGAGCCAGCGTCAGCAGCACCCCGACTTCGAGGAAATACGCGATAAAGATCACACGCGCGACAACAGCCATGTTCAACCTGTCGGTCTGCTCGACCCGGCCTACTCGGCGCGGCCTTGCTTGGCCTGCGCGCCAGCCAGCGCCTCGAGGCGCACGCTCACATCGCGGTACCCCGATTCCATCGTCGTCAACTCGAGAAACACCGCCTGGGCCCGCTCCCGCTCCCCGGCCCGCTGAAGCGCGACGCCCAGTTCGTACAGCACCGCACACTCGGCCTGAACCGACGGCGCCGGCGAGATCGAGGCCCGTTCGAACCAGGCGATGGCTTCGTCGGCTTGTCCGAGGTCGGTGGCAATCCGGGCCAGCATCACACTCGCCCGGAATCGCAGGCTCGCGTCGCGCCCGGCCCGACGGAGACACTCGACCGCCTGATCCAACCGTCCCTCGTTATAGTGTACGCCGGCTTCGTCGTAGGCGCGCATCGCTTCGGATTCGGCCTCGCCGCGACCGGCATTCGCGCGCATCTGGCGAAACAGATCGTCGAGGTCTCCCGCGCCGGCCCGGTCGAGGCTGGCGGCCGTGTTGGCTGCAGCGCCTGCTGCTGCCCCTCCCCCTTCGTCGGGTCCCATGAGCGCCTCGAGCGCCTCGGCCAGTTCGACTTCGACCACCTCGTCGAGCGGGTTCGGATCGGAGTCTGGCTCGAGCTCGGCTTCGAATCGATCAGGCGAGGGGACAGACGCGCTGCTCTGATCGGACTCGGATGCCACATCCAAGTCGGACACAGGCTCCGGGCCCGAGTTCGGCACACGCAGGGGCCCGGGTGCACCTGTTGCGTTCGAAGCGGCTGCGTTCCCGACGGGTGGTGCGGGCGGCAACTTCATCGTCGGCGACCGCCGTTCCACCTTCGCGACGACCGGTTCGGCGATCGCAAGCAACTGCGGCAGCGGCGGCAACGCGGGCAACGATGCCGGTGGCGGCGCGGGCGGCGGCTCCATCTTCGCGACGACCGGTTCGGCGACCGGTTCAGCGACCGGCTCGGCGATCGCAGGTAGCTGCGACAGCGGCGGCAGCTTCATCGTCGGCGACCGCCGTTCCACTTTCGCGACGACGGGGTCGGCGACCGGCTCGGCGACCGGCTCGGCGACCGCAGGTAGCTGCGACAGCGGCGGCAACGCGGGCAACGATGCCGGTGGCGGCGCGGGCGGCGGCTCCATCTTCGCGACGACCGGTTCGGCGACCGGTTCAGCGACCGGCTCGGCGATCGCAGGTAGCTGCGACAGCGGCGGCAGCTTCATCGTCG
>JBAXOX010000055.1:0-27161 GCA_037133015.1 Acidobacteriota bacterium | reverse complement strand
ATGTCAAAGCCACGCAGCCGATTCTGAGCGGCGTCTGACCGAAAGCACGGCATCATCGGCCGCCAGATGGCCCGAGCGCGTGGGCGTGGGCGGGGTCACACCGGTGTCCGCCAGCGAAGCCCCTCGAATCTGGCGTAGTCGCGGTCCGTCGTCATCCACTCGCATCCGGATTCTATCGCCAGCGCGGCGAGCCAGGCATCCGCGACAAGATTGCCGGTGGCCTTCGACTTCCGACACAGGTCGGCAAAGATTTTCCAGTGTCTCGGACCGGGTTGGATGACCTGACAATGCGGCTGGTCAAGAAGCGTGTCGCAGAAGCGCAGCGCCTCGTCGATCCTGCTGGGTCTGGCGAACACCCGGTGGTTCGTCGTGACCCGGACAAACGAGGACAGTACCTGCGGCGCGATGCCGTAGGCCTGGTCGCCATTGACCGTGGCGTGCAGCCATGCACGATAGTCGCGGTGCCCGGCGGCATCCGACCGAAACGCGTAGACCAGGACGTTGACGTCGGGGAGGATCACGACCGCTCCTCCATGATGCCGAGCAGTGCCGCCGAATCGTCGAGATCGACGCCGGGCAGCGTGCCGCCGCCTGCCCGGCAGATGGGCAGGGCGATCCGAGTGTGAGCTGGAGCCGGCGTGCCTCTGGCGAGGACCAGCCGAAGGCCCTCGGCCAGCATGGCGGTGAGGGTCTGGCCGCGCCGCCGCGCCTCCCGCTGTGCCTGTTCGAGCAGCGCATCATCGAGTCGGACCGTCGTTCGCATATGTCTAGACATATCAACAACGATGCTCATATGTCAAGTCTCCTGCGGTCGACCGCAATCGTGAGTCCAGCCTCGCCAGGCGCCACGTCGTCGGTTGCGTGAAGAATGCCGATGGCCGGCGACAGATGTCGGTGCACGTCGGCCAGGTTCGTGACAGTGGTGGCAGGTATTGCGAGATCACGACCGCATCGACATGGCAGAAACGGCCATTCGCGAGCCAGTCGGTCCGACCGGCCGTGACCGACGTCGCGTGGCCGTCGGCCAGGTGCGTGGCCCACTGTGCCTGCTCGCATCGGGGCGCTTAAGACGGACGCTGTCCGCCAGGCCGAGAACGTGGATTCGGTTATCGGGAAAGGAGGAGGAAGAAGGTGGGGTGGGTAACGGGGTTCGAACCCGCGACTTCCGGAGCCACAGTCCGGCGCTCTACCGCTGAGCTATACCCACCATCCCGCAAACCGCTAGTGTAGCAAAGGCCGTCCAGTCCTGCCAATATAACGTGACGCCGCCGACCCGTCACCCGGCAACCACACGTGGTGCCAGGCCGCGCCGCGCCAGCCCCGTGAGGTGCCCTTCGATGGCCAACCGCCTGTTCGAACCTGTCTCCCTCGGCCCCCTCACACTCCGCAACCGCATCGTCTTTCCCCCGATGACCACTGGGTACGAAGAAAAGGGGATGGTGACGCCGCGGTCGCGCACCTTCTATCGCGGCATCGCGGAGGGCGGCGCGGCGCTCATCATCGTCGGCGACGTCTCCATCCAGCCGAGCTTCGCGCCGACGCCGTACATTTACGACGACTCGTTCGTGCCGGGATTGCGCGAGTTGGTCGACGAGGTCCACGCCGCGGGTGCGCTCGTCGGCGCGCAACTGTTCCACCAGGAATACGACACCGCCGACATCGGTCGCGTGATGAAGGCGGAGGGGCGCGAGGCCGCCATGGTCCGCCTTCACGCGGACATGAACGACTACTGCAACCGTCTCACGCTGGACGACATCGCCGCGATTGGCGAGCGCTTCCGCCTTGCGGCCCTGAGGGTGCGCGATGCCGGGTTCGATTTGATTCAGCTCCACGGAGACCGTCTGCTCGGCATGTTCACATCGGGCATCCTGAATCGGCGCACGGACGGGTACGGCGGGTCGCTCCGGAATCGGGCGCGGTTCGCCCTCGAGATCGTCCAGACGGTCCGGGAGGCGGTGCCCGACCTTCCGATCGAATACAAGCTCGCCATCATCCGAACCGATCCGCCGATGGGCAAGGGCGGCCCGACCGTGGAGGAAGCGCAGACCCTGGCGGGGTGGCTCGAGGCGGCGGGCGTCGTGGGGTTTCATGTCGCCCTGGCCAATCACGGCAGCATCGGCGACACCATTCCGGCGATGGGCACCCAGCCGTTCGGGTGCTTCGTCGATCTGGCGGAGGCCGTCAAACGCGCCACGCACCTGCCGGTCACCGCGGTCGGGCGCATTGTCGATCCGGAGTTCGCCGAGCACATTGTCGCCACAGGACGCGCCGATCTGATCGGCATCGGGCGCGGCCTGATTGCCGAGCCGCAGTGGCCTCGCGCGGTGGCGCGCGGCGATCGCGCTGACCTGCGCATCTGCATCATGTGCAACCACTGCACCGGAAGCCTGATGTCGAGCCAGCCACTGCGGTGCGCGATCAACGCCATGGTTGGCGAAATCGATCCGGTGGCGATCGTACCCGCCGCGCCCCCGCGGCGCGTCCTGGTGGTGGGCGGAGGACCGGCTGGCATGGAAGCGGCGCACGTCGCGGCCCGACGAGGCCATCGCGTGACGCTGGTCGAGCGCGAGCCGCAGCTCGGCGGGCAGTTGCCCCTCTGCTCAACGCCGTGGTTCAAGCAGGAGATGACGCGCCTGACCGATTTTCTCTCGGCGCAGGTCGTCCGTTATGGCGTCGACGTGCGCCTGGGCGTCGATGCATCCATCGGCGCGCTCCTCGACCAGTTCCATCCAGACGCCGTCATCGTCGCGACCGGCGTCACGCCCGTGGTTCCCGCGGTGCCGGGCATGGATGGTCCGCATGTCATGACGGCGTGGCGTGCGCTGGCCGAACCGTCCCGGCTGGGTCGCCGAGTGCTGGTGGTGGGCGGCGGCGCGGTCGGCGTCGAAACGGCGCTCTTCCTGGCGGCCCGGGGCGCCGAGGTGACGATCATCGAGATGCTCGACGCGATTGCGACGGGGGAGTCGGCGACGATTCTGCCGTTTATCCACGCCCAGATTGCGCAGCACCGTATTCGAGTACTCACGCGCCATCGTGTCATCGCGGTCGAGCCAGGCGGGGCGCGCGTGGCGACCGCGGACGGGGCCACGACGTGGATCGAGAGTGACACGATCGTGGTGGCGGCCGGCACCCGCCGCAACGCGACGTTCGGTGACGAACTGGCGGCCGTTGGCGTGGAACATCACCTGGTGGGCGATTGCTCCGCGACCAGCGCCGGCACGCTGGCCGGCGCGATTCGAGACGGCTTCTGGGCGGGCATCAAGGTCTGAACGCCGCGTCTCCGCCCCTCCGGCGTGCCTCCGGTGGTCGGCCACTTTCCGGCGATTGCGTCGAATCGTGCTATCCTCGGACTATCTTCAATAGTCTTTTGGTCTCCCCAAGATTCCCCTCGACCTTCTGGTCCTACGAGCCAGTCCTCGCCCTGATCGGCAAGAAGGCGCTGATGCCGCCGCTCGGATTGGTGACGGTCGCCGCCCTGCTCCCCGACACCTGGACCAGCCGCCTGGTGGACTGCAACGTGCGCCCGCTGACCGAGGCCGACTGGGCGTGGGCCGACATCGTCCTGCTGTCGGGCATGATCGTGCAGAAGCCGCACCTGCTCGAACTGGTGGCCGAGGCGAAGCGGCGCCACAAACCGGTCGTGGTCGGCGGCCCGTATGCGACGGCGCTTCCCGACGAGGTCCGCGACGCGGGCGCAGATTTCCTGGTCCTCGACGAAGCCGAACTGACCCTGGCGCCGTTTCTGGAAGCCCTGGCGCGCGGCGAGACCGGCGGCACCTTTACCGCCGGCGGGGCCAAGCCCGACGTGACGCTGACGCCGGCGCCGCGGTTCGACTTGCTGGAGGTGGCGGCCTACGACTCGATGTCGATCCAGTTCTCGCGCGGATGCCCGTTCCTCTGCGAGTTCTGCGACATCATCGTGCTGTACGGTCGGCGTCCCCGGACCAAGCAGCCCGCGCAGGTGTTGGCCGAGATGGATCAGCTCTTCCAGTTGGGCTGGCGGGGGACGATCTTCATCGTCGACGACAATTTCGTGGGCAATCACAAGGCGGCCAAGGCGTTGCTGCGCGAAATGGTCGGCTGGCAAGCCGCGCGGGGATTCCCGTTCCACTTCGACACGGAAGCGTCGATCGACCTGGCCCAGGACCAGGAACTGATCGACCTGATGGTGGCGAGCGGATTCCGATCGGTGTTTCTCGGCATCGAGACCCCCGATGCCGAGAGCCTCAAGCGCACCCTCAAACTCCAGAATCTGCGTCAGCCCCTCGACGAGGCGGTTGATGCCATTACCGGATCGGGCATCCGGGTGATGGCGGGGTTCATCATCGGTTTCGACGGAGAGGCGGCCGGCGCCGGCAATCGCATCGTGTCGTTTGTCGAGCGCACCGCGATTCCCACGGCGTTCGTCTCGATGCTGCAGGCGCTGCCCGGCACCGCGCTGTGGGATCGGCTGAGCGCCGAAGGCCGTTTGCGGGAGTCCGAGACGGCATCGGGCAATCAGACATTTCTGATGAATTTTACGCCGACCCGGCCGCTCATGCAGGTGGCGGCGGAATTCGTGGAGGCGTTCGAGCGGTTGTACGAGCCGTGCGCGTATCTCGATCGGACCTGGCGCTATTTCCTCGCCCTGGGCGCAAACCGGCGCGTACCGCGTCCGCTCGTGACCGGCGGGCCGCCGATGCGCGACGTGCTGCGGACGCTGCCCGCCCTGCTGAGCGTGGCCTGGCGCCAGGGCGTGGTGCGCTCGACGCGGTGGCGGTTCTGGCACCATCTGGCGAGTATCGCTCGCCAGTCGCCGCGTGCCCTGCCCGATTACCTCACCGCGTGCGTGCTCCAGGAACACTTCGTCGTGTTCCGGCGGCTGGTCCGCTGCGGCCTCGACGCGCAGCTGCAGGACATCCAGGCCGGCGTCCCGTTGCCGATTGCGTCCGAAGCGATTGCGCTCGCGCCCTGACGATTCTTCCTGTTCACCCTCTGCCACATTCGATACAATCGGCGGGGTCACGCCGTCGCACGCAGTCGAGGCGGCGCGTGTCCCCGGGGCTCCACGATGATCGGTGGCTGGCAGACCAAGGCCCAGTTACGGGCACAAATCGACGCGCTGCGCGCTGACCTCGAACGAGTGGGAGGCGGGCCCGATCAGGGGTCTACCGCGCTCGACAGCAGCTTCGACACCTTGTTCAACGAGGTGCCCATCGCGTACCACGAATTGGACGCCGAGGGCCGGATCGTGCGCGTCAACGCCGCCGAACTCGATCTGCTCGGCTATACCCGCACCGAGCTTGTCGGGCGGTACGTGTGGGAATTGTCCGACGAGCCGGATGTGTCGAAAGCGGCCGTGCTGGCCAAGTTGTCGGGCGCGCTCGCCCCCGCCAGCAAGCGCGATCGCACCTACTACCGCAAGAACGGTATTCCCGTGCCCATTTCTGTGACCGACCGGGTCATCCACGATGCCGCCGGCCGCATTGTGGGCATGCGGACCGCGCTGGTGGATCTGACCGAGCGGCATCTGGCCGAGCAGGGCAGCGAGCAGTTGTCGATGCTGGTGATGCAGCTCGAGGAACAGAACCGCCAGAACACAGTGCTCAACGAGATGCGCGAGTTCCTGCTGGCGTGCGGCACCACCGAAGAAATCGATCCGCTGGTCAGCCGCGCAATGGGCAGCCTCTTTCCCGGGTGGATCGGTGCGCTGTATCTGATGAGTCCGTCCAAGACCGACCTCGAACCCACGGCGCGGTGGGGCGACAGGCCCGCGCAGGGCGGCGCCATCGGGAAAGAGTTGTTTGGCCCCGACGCCTGCTGGGGCCTGCGCAAGGGCGGCGGCCATCGTGTCGACGACGTGAAGGAAGGATTGCTGTGCCACCACGTCGAGGCGGAGGGCCTGCTCGCCTACGTGTGCGTGCCGCTGATGGCCAGAGGCGAAGTGCTGGGCCTGCTGCACCTCCGGCAGCCCGACGGGGAGCAACTGTCGGTCTCGTGGCAGTCGCTCGACGGGGTGTCGGAGCTGGCGAACACGATCGCGGGAATCCTGTCGCTGGCGATTTGGAACATGCGCCTGCGATCGACGCTGGCGGAACAAGCCATCAGGGACTCGATGACGGGCCTGTTCAATCGCGCGTTCATGGAGAGCACACTCAGCCGTGAGATTCATCTGGCGCAGCGCCGCTCCGGGTCGGTGTCGGTGATCATGGCGGACGTCGATCACTTCAAAGCGCTCAACGACCTGTACGGCCACGCCGCCGGGGACCTGGTCCTCACCGGGATTGCCGACGTGTTCAAGACCCTGCTGCGCCGGAGCGACGTGGCGTGCCGGTACGGCGGCGAGGAGTTTACGCTGATTCTGCCCGACTGTACGCTCGATGCCGCCGGCGCGCGCGCCGAGGTGCTCAAAAACGAAGTCAAGGCCCGTCGATTCCAGCACGGGCCCCAGACGATCGGGCCCGTCTCGATTTCGATGGGGGTGTCGTCCTACCCCGGCAGCGGTGTGACGTCGCGCGACCTGCTGCGGACCTCCGACCGCGCGCTGTATCTCGCCAAACAGACCGGCCGCGACCGGGTGGTGCTTGACGATACGGCGGTCTCGCCGCCGGCGTAGGCGTGGCATGACGCCGAAACGAGAGGAGAGGATTCGGGTGCTCATGGCCAAGCCCACCACGCGGACACTCGACAGGCGGTGGCGGTGACCTCCCGCCCGCGGGCCACCGTGTCGATTCGCGCCACGCTGGTCGTCATCGCGGCGGTCATTGCGATCTACGTCGGCGTGATTGGCGCGTACCTGGTGTTCAGCCTCGCGCCGTCGGCCGCCCTGGTGCGGGAGCGCGCCTCGGCGCTCACGGCCGAATACAACGAGGTGCGCGCTCACGCGGGCCGTTTGCGGGCCACGTTCCGGGACGTGCGGCCGATGATCACCGCCGCGACCATCGCCGACCCCGACCGCCGGCGATCCGAAGCGCTCCTGGCAGATGTGGCCGAGATCGGCGACGCGGTGAAGCAATTCCGCCGCATGCCGCATGCCGCGAGCGCGTCCCCGGCGATGCTCGTCGCCCTGACCGGGGCAGAGGCCGAAGCGGCCCGGTGTACCGTTGAACTGCGCGAGGTGCTCGTCACGCTCGCGGCCGGCGACCTGGCGGCAGCCCGCCGCGCGTGGCCCGACGCCGATGGCGCCCGATTGGCGATGAACACGTTGATCGACGAGGCGCAGCAACTGGCCTTCCAGGACATGGTCGAGAACGAGCGCCTGCTGGGACAACAGGCCGGCCAGGTGGTGCGCGCGCTCGGGGCGTGGGCGGGGGCCGGCGTGCTCCTGCTGGTGGCCATGACCCTGCTGGTCCGCCGCCGCCTCTACGCGCCGCTGGCCATGCTGGATGCGGGCATGGCCCGCGTGGCGCACGGGGAACTGCAGACATCGCTGCCCATCCAACGCACCGACGAACTGGGCCGACTGACGTCCCAATTCAATCAGATGACCGAATGGCTCCGCATTCGCGCCAGCGACGCGCGGATGCAGGCCGTCCAGTTGGCCGAACGATTCGGGAGGATTTTCGAGCACTCCTTCAATGACATCTACGTCTTCGAGGCACGAACCCTGCGCGTGCTGCAGATGAACCAGGGCGCCCTGCTGAAGCTGGGCTACGAAGCCAGCCAGATCGAAGGCCTCTCGGTCCTCGACCTGCTCCAGGGGTACGACGAAGCGGCGTTTCGCCGTCTGGTCGAGCCGCTCGAGCGCGACGAACAGCCGGGCATCCTATTCTCGGCCGCGCATGTCCGGAAAAACGGGACGGTGTATCCGGTCGACATCACGTTGCAACTCTGGAAGATGGAAGCCCCGCCGGTCTTCGTGGCCATCGCACAGGACGTGGCCGAACGACGGCGCGGCGAACTGATCCGGGTGGCGGCGCAGCGGGTCGCGGAAATTGCCCTGTCGGCCCCGACCCTCGAGGCGATGTTCGCGCAGATCCATGCGGTGGTCGGCGAGTTGATGCCGGCCCGCAATTTCTACCTCGCGCTGTACGACGAGGCGACCGACACGATCAGCTTCCCGTACTTCGTCGACGAAGAAGATGACGACGTCCCGGCTCCCAAGAAGCCGGGTCGCGGCTGCACCGAATACGTGCTCCGCACCGGCAACGCGTTGCTGCTGACGTCGGAGACCTTCAAGGACCTGGCCGATCGCGGCGAGGTCGTGTTGGTCGGCGCACCCGCCGCAGACTGGCTCGGCGTGCCGCTGGTGGCCGGCGGCAAAGTGATTGGCGTCCTGGTGGTGCAGAGTTACGGGAGCGAACCACGTCACACCGACGCGGATCTGGGCATCCTGCAGTTCGTGTCGACGCAGGTGGGCATGGCCGTCATGCGGCGGCAGGCCGACCAGGCGGTGGCCGACCGGCGTCACCAACTGCAGGGCATCCTCGACGGCGCTCCGTTCGGCGCGCTCTATTACGAACTCAAGCCGGACGGCGTGCTGGTGTTTACCGGCGCGAATAAGTCGGCCGACCGGATTCTCAATCTCGACTGCTCCGAGTATGTCGGCCGGACGCTCGAGGAGATCTTCCCGGCGCTGGCCTCCACCGATGTGCCGGCCGGTTATCGCCGAACGGCTGCCGAGGGTGTGCCGTTCGACGTCGATCAGGTCGACTACGACGATCACCACGTGCGTGGCGCGTTCGAAGTCCACGCCGTGCAGACCGCGCCCAATCACGTAGCGGCATTCTTCCGGGACATCACAGAGCGCAAGCGGGCCGAAGTGGCCCTCCAGCACGAACGCGACCTGGTCGCGCGGGTGATGGAGACCAGCCCGGCTGGTGTCATCGTCATGAATCGCGACGGACAGCTCAGCTTCGCCAACCAGGCCGCCACGCGCATTCTCGGGCTGGTCAAGAGCCAGACCCCGACGCGGCCGTACGATCCGCCGGAATGGCGCATCACCGCGTTTGATGGATCCCCGCTCCCCGCGGACCATGTCCCGTTCGAGAGGGTGATGGCGACGCGAAGCCCGGTCTTCGGTGCCCGGCACGCCATCCAGTGGCCCGATGGCCGGCGCGTGATGTTGATGGTGAGCGCGGCGCCCATCCTCGACCAGGCCGGCGAAGTGGAAGCGGTGGTGGCCGCGGTCGAGGACATCACCGAGTCGATCCGGCTCGAAGAAGACTTGCGGCGGTCCGAGCAGCAATCGCGGACGCTGGTGGACGGCGCACGGGATATGATTTTTGCCCTGTCCCGGGATGGCGTGCTCACGACCCTCAATCCCGCCTTCGAGGAAATCACCGGCTTTACCCGCGACCAGTGGATGGGCCGTCCGTTCGTTGAACTGCTGCACGTGGATGACGGGTCCAAGGCGCTGGCCTTGACTCGCGGCGGGCGCGACGAAGGGACGCGTCACACGATGCAGCTGCGCGTGCGCTCCCGGGCCGGCGGCTATCGGATCGGCGAACTCCACACCACCCAACTTCGAGACGGCGACCAGGTCGTCGGGGTGTTGGGCGTGGTCCGCGATGTCACCGACCGCATCCACCTCGAGGAACAGATGCGGCACTCCCAGAAGATGGAAAGCATTGGCCGACTCGCCGGCGGGGTCGCTCACGACTTCAACAATCTGCTGACCGTGATGCTGGGGTTTACCGCCCAGGCCAAAGACGGACTGTCGAGCCACGACCCGGCGCGCGCCGATCTGGCCGAAGTCGAAGAGGCGGGTGCCAAGGCCGCGGCGCTGACCCGCCAGTTGTTGGCCTTTGCGCGCCGTCAGGTGACCGAGCCGCGCCCGCTCGATCTCAACGCCGTCACGCTCGGCATGGACAAGATGCTCCGCCGGTTGATCGGCGAAGACGTCCAGTTGCTCACCCGTCTGGGCAATCAGCTAGGGACGGTGTCGGCCGATTTGGGCCAGATCGAGCAGGTCATCGTCAACCTGGCCGTCAATGCCCGCGACGCGATGCCGCGCGGCGGCACACTCACCATCGAGACGGCCAACGTGCTGCTCGACAAGGCCGGGAACACACACGACGCCGATGTGCCGGCCGGGCGCTACGTGATGCTCGCGGTGGGTGATACCGGGCACGGCATGACCCCCGAGGTTCAGGCACATATCTTCGAGCCCTTCTTCACGACCAAGGACAAGGGGAAAGGCACCGGGCTCGGCCTCGCGACCTGCTACGGCATCGTCAAGCAGGCCGGCGCCTGGATCTGGGTGTACAGCGAGCCCGGGCATGGCACCACCTTCAAGATCTACTTTCCTCGCATCCAAGCGGCGGCCGAAGCGCTTGCGCCCGCTGTCGCGGTCGCGCCGGTTGTCGGGCACGAACGCATCCTGCTGGTCGAAGACGACGAGGGCGTGCGGAAGGTGGCCGGCCGGGCCCTTCGCCAGCGCGGGTACCACGTGACAGACGCCTCCAACGGCCAGGAGGCGATCGACATCGTCGAGGCCGCGACGGCCCCGTTCGACCTCCTGCTCACCGACGTCGTGATGCCCGTGATGGGAGGGCAGGAACTGGCGGGGCGACTGCTCAAGGAGCGCCCCGACCTGAAAATCCTGTTCACCTCGGGCTACACCGAGGAAGGCATCGTCCACCAGGGCGTGCTGGATCGGACCGTGGCCTTCCTGGCGAAGCCGTACGACCTGGTCGCGCTCGCGAAAAAAGTTCGGTCGACGCTCGATGCCTGAATCGTCGGGGGGGCGACTCGCGCCGTCGACCCATCAGGCCTGTGCGTACATCTTCCGCACGATCCACTCGCGGAGCCGATCGGGAAGCAGCCGTAGCAGCAGGCACAACGTCCGGGCATTTTCGCCCACCGGCGCCCGGGCCGGCGGATCCGGGGTGCGACAGAGCCGCTCCACCAGGTTGGCGACCCACTCGGGAGACGGGGCCGCCCGCTCCTGCTTGTCGACCGCGGCCAGGCAGGCCTGATGCTGCGGCGCGTACGCCGAGGATTGGGCCGCGACCACCTGCCGGGCATCGGTAAAGCCGGTGGCGAAATCGCCGGGCTCCACGCAGGTGACGCGGACGCCGTGGGGCCGGAGTTCCATCCGCAACGCGTCGCTCAGCGAGGCGACCGCCGATTTGGTGGCCGAATAGTGGGCCTGGAACGGCAGGCTGATTCTGCCGGCCAGCGAGCCCATCCAGATCAGTTGGCCCCGACGCGCGCGAAGGCCGGGCAGCAACCGTCTGGTGAGGTCGAGGGGGCCGAACAGGTTGGCGGCGAATTGCCGGGCGACGGCGGCGGCCTCGACGTCTTCGACGGCGCCGAAGACCCCGTGGCCGGCGTTGTGGACCACGATGTCGACGCCGCCGGCGGCCTCGACGGCCGCGGCGAGGCCCTCGATCGACGACGCCGACAGCAGATCCAGCGGCAGGAAGCGCAGCGCGGGCGACGTGGCGGCGGCTTCGGCGGTGAGCGATCGAGCCCGCTCGGGGTCGCGAACCGTGCCGGTGACGGCGTAGCCGGCGCCGGCCAGCCGGGTTGCCACGGCCCGGCCAATGCCGCTGCCGGCACCGGTCACGAGGACGTTTTTCTGACGGGGCGAGGTATTCATCGTATACTCCACATGGCGGAATTCCTGCCCGAGTGGGGAGGGTTCCAGCGTATGGCGAAGTCTTGCTACCGTTTTGGGTGCGTCAGACACTATCATAGACGTTCGGGCCCGGCGGCGGCATGACCGGCACAGGAATCAGGTAGATGGACATTTTTGAGGCTTGCTATACCTATCACGACCCGGACCTGGTGAAAGCCGCCGGCGTCTATCCGTTCTTCCGAGCGCTTTCGTCATCGGAAGGGCCGGTGGTCACCGTTGATGGTCGGCAGGTCGTCATGCTCGGCTCCAACAACTACCTCGGGCTCACACACCATCCCGAAGTCGTCAAGGCGGCGCACGACGCCATCGATCGGTACGGCACCGGCTGCACCGGGTCGCGGTTCCTCAACGGCAACCTCGATCTGCACGAAACGCTCGAAGCCGAACTGGCGGTGTTTCTCGCCAAGCCGGCGGCGCTGGTCTTTTCGTCCGGGTTCCTGGCGAATCTGGGCGTGGTGGGATTGCTTGGCAGCGCGCCCGATGCGGTGCTGTTCACCGCGGTGGAAAACCATGCGAGCCTGATCGACGGCGCGCGGATGGCGCGAAGCCGGCGTGTGCGCGTGTTCGAAGATCTCTCGGATCTCGAGCGGCAGCTTCAGAAACAGCCGAACTGGTCGCACGCCATGGTGCTCACCGACGGCGTGTTCTCGATGACGGGCCGGGTGGCCGACCTGCGCGGGTTGGTGGCCCTCAAGCACAAGTACGGATTCAAACTGTACGTCGACGATGCCCACGGTCTTGGCGTGCTCGGTCACCAGGGGCGGGGCACCCCGTGGAGCCAGGGCGTGATGGGCGACGTGGACGTGTTTTTCGGCACCTTCAGCAAGTCGTTTGCGAGCCTCGGCGGCTTCGTGGTCGCCGAAGCGGCCGTGGTGAACTACCTTCGGCACAAGACCCGGACGCTGATTTTCTCGGCCGGCCTGCCGCCCGCCTCGACCGCCTCGGCGCTGGCGGCGCTGCGCGTGATGCAGCGCGATCACTCGCTCTACGATCGGTTGTGGGACAACGTGGCGTTTTTCAAGGCCGGCGTGGAGAAGTTGGGATATCAGACGCTGGGGAGCACGACGCCGATCGTGCCGCTGTTTATCGGATCGGAAACACTGGCGCTGCGGGTGTGTCAGGAAGCGCTGGATCTCGGCCTGTTCGCGACCCCGGCAATTTATCCGGCGGTCCCGCCCGGACACGCCCTGATTCGGACCAGCGTCACGCCCATTCACACGCGCGTCCACCTTCAGACCGCGCTCGATGTGCTGGCCACCATTGCCCAGCGATATCCCATTCCCAATGTGGATCCGGCGACGCTGCCCCCGGCACGCACCATCGACTTCGACGAGGCGTTGGCCGAACACGTGGTGGCCGCGTCGTCCAAGATGAAAGCTCGAGGCTAGCGGCTCTCTCTAGTCGTCTCCCTCTTTCGCTTTTCTGATCCGCTTCTGTTCGCGCCGGTCGGGGCGGCGGGCCGCCACGGAAGGCTGCGACTTCCAGAAGTGCCGCTCCAGGTCTCTGGCCGCCAGTTCGTCGGGCGTCGGCGGCGGTGTGCGGTCCTCGTAGAGCAGGCGGGCCTCGGCTTTCGGCAGATGCGCCTCCGCCAGATTTTTCACCACCACCAATTGCCGTCGTCCGGCCGGGCGCGTGATGCGCAACTGGTCGCCCAGGTGGATCAGGCGATGAGGCTTGGTGCTCTGGCCGTTCACCTCGACTTTGCCGCCGGTGATCGCGCGCTGCGCCTCGGATCGCGTCTTGAACAGGCAGGCCACGTCGAGCCAGACGTCGATGCGGACGCCGGTTACCGGCGGTCGGTCCGGTGCCATGGCCAGCCTCCCGGTGTCCAGTTGCAGGCGGCGAGGAACTCGCGCAGTTGCCGAAACGCCTGGCCGCGGTGGCTGACGACGGCCTTTTCCGCCTCCGTCAATTCGGCCATCGTGCGCCCGAGCGACCCACACAAAAAAATCGGATCGTACCCGAACCCCCCCGTGCCGCTGGGCGCGTCGGCGATCCGGCCTTCGATGGTGCCTCGCGCTTCCATCAGGATCCGGGCTTCGCAAGCCACCGCGAGCGCGCAGACAAACCGCGCCGGGGATCCCAGCGCGTGCCGCTCCCGCAGCTTCCGATCAATCAGGGCAAACTTCTGCGGATACGTCTCGGCATCGGCCCCGCCATAGCGGGCCGAGTAGACGCCGGGTTCCCCATCGAGGCCGTCGATCTCGAGGCCTGAGTCTTCGGCCACCGCCACCACGCCCAGGCGGCTGGAGTAGTAGACGGCTTTCTGTCGGGCGTTTTCGGCGAAGGTGCTGCCCGCTTCTTCGGGTTCGGCCACCGGCGCACACGCATCGAGACCGTCGAGGATGACAGGCGATCCGGCGAAGATGCCGCGAATTTCCCGAAGCTTGTTCCGATTGGTCGTGGCCACCAGCAGGCGCACGTCCTAGCCCAGCTTTCCGATGAGGTCGCGCTGGATGTCCACCAGGCGCGCGATGCCGGCGTCGGCCAGATCCAGCAACTGCGTGAGGCGTTCGCGGCCGAACGGCGTGGTTTCGGCGGTGCCCTGGATCTCGATGTAGCGACCGTCGGATGTCTTGACGACGTTCATGTCGACGTCGGCGCGCGAATCTTCTTCGTACGCCAGGTCGAGCATCGCCTCGCCTCCCACAATGCCCACGCTGGTCGCGGCGACGTGGTGCTGCACGGGCAGACGAGGCAACACGCCTTTGGCCACCAGTTTCTGCAAGGCGAGGACCAGGGCGACGAAGCTGCCGCTAATCGCGGCGGTGCGCGTGCCCCCATCGGCCTGGATGACGTCGCAGTCGAGCCAGATGGTGCGCTCGCCCAGTTGATCGAGCTGGACCACCGAGCGCAACGAACGTCCGATCAGGCGCTGGATTTCCTGGGTGCGTCCGCCGACTTTCCCCGAGGTCGCCTCGCGTTGCGTTCGCGTCGTGGTCGCGCGCGGCAGCATGCCGTACTCGGCGGTCACCCATCCCTTGCCGGAGTTGCGCAAAAACGGCGGCACCTTTTCTTCGACGCTGGCCGTGCAAATCACGCGCGTCCGGCCCGTCTCAATCAGGACGGACCCCTCGGGGTGAATAATCACGTTGGGGGTCATCGTAACCGGTCGCAACTGGTCGGTCTGACGTCCGTCGGATCTGATCATGGCTGTCCTTTATCTGAAACATTCGTGATGCGCGTCGGCTATCGCGCCGCAGCAACGGGAGGCGGCTCGAGCCATTGTGCCGCGCGCGGCAACGGCCGGCGCAAGTCGACGTGTCCGGCCAGCGTGTCCACCTCGTGACCACCGACCAGGATCTGGACCGACGTGATGGCCGGAAGATTCACGGTCAGCACCGAGACGATCGAATAGACGGTGAGCAGTTCGTTGAGCGACCCGCCCGGGTGGTTGGTTCGAATCGTGTCGCCGAAATCGACGTAGGCGTCGCTCTTCTCGGCGAGGTAGATTCCGCGCAGCGTCGTCCCGCCAGGAAGCGCGGCCAGCAACGGCGGCGGCGGCGGCACCAACTGGGCCTCGACAATGCGCCGGGCCTGTTCGGTGGTGGTGTCGGCAAACGGCACGTCGCGTTCGAGCGACACGAGCCGGAGTCCGTCTTCCGACACGTAGAACAGCTTGACCTTGATGCGGCGGTCCCCGGGGGCGGCCACCGGGCCCGGGGCAGCCTGTTTGGCAGGCTCGATCTGCGCTGGTCGAACCAGGACGCGGACCGCCGCCCACGATCCGACTCCCACCACCACGGCAACCAGTCCCAGCCACACGATCACGCGTCCTGGCCTTGCCATGCGCTAGCGCGACTCCTGACGCGCGCCGGCCTGCCTGGCGCGGTACCGGACGAGGGCGTCGTAGAGAGCCTGCACGATCTGGTTCTTGTAGGAGTCGGAGACGAGTTGGGCCTCCTGCGTCGGATTCGAGACGAAGCCGATTTCCACCAGCACGGCCGGCATGTTGGCTCCGACCAGCACGCGGAACGACGCCTGCTGCACCGCACGCATGCTCATCCCGACCGACTTGCGGAGCTCCTCTTCGATCAAGCCGGCCACCACCGACGATTCCTCGAGATGCCTCGCCTGCGCGGTTTCCCAGAGAATCAGTTCGACGTCGCGCGTCCCGCCGCCCAGCGTCGGCACCGTCTTGGCCACCGGGTTCTCGGCCATGCGGCGTGCCTCGGCGCTCAGGCCGTCGAGACTGAGGTAGTAGACTTCGGCGCCGCGCGCGTCGCGGTTGGGCGCGGCGTTGACGTGGATGCTGACGAAAAGATCGGCCTTGTTGTTGTTGGCAAACGAGGTCCGATCGTCGAGCGGCACCAGTTTGTCGTCGTCTCGTGTGAGGAGCACCCGGATGCCAAGCCGGCTCTCGATCGCGGATTTGAGCCGACGCGCGACGTCGAGGGTGATTTCCTTCTCGGTGGCGCCCTTGACGCCCCGCGCTCCGAATTCCTCGCCGCCGTGGCCCGGATCCAGAACGATCGTGCGAAGCGACGACGCGTCGGGCTGGGTCATCGCGGGCAACTGATCGGCGCGGGTGGGTGCGGGCTGCAGCGTCGGTCCGGCCTGCGTCTGTGCCTGCGCAGGGGTCCCGACGGGCACTACGTCGACGAGCACGCGCGACGCTCCGGCCTCCACAGGAGCGGTCGAGGCCTTGAACGATCCAAAGCCGGGCCCGAGCGACACGACAAGCGTGGTGGCGTCGGCGACGCCGACCGATTCGACCTGGCCCAATCCCGGCAGCGACGAAAAGGCCGGGTCGATGGCGTCGGCCTCCAGCTTGATCAACAGCCGCCGGGGTTCCTGCACGACCGAATAGGCGGCGGCCGGGCTCAGATCGAGTGTCACGCGCGTGGCGGCACCGACCTGGTCGAGCCGCGCGGTAATCCGCGGCACACGCGCCTCGCCGACCACGATCAACCGCGACGTCCGGCGCACGTCCAACCTGGTGTCGACAATGAGGGCCAACGCCCGCGACACGAAATCGGCGGAGACCACCCAGCGCGCGCCATCACGGGCGGGTGGAACCGACAGCGAAATCAGGCGGCCGCCGATCGAGGCCAGCCCCTGGTCGAGCGACAGCACGGCCGTGCGGCCCGCGTGGGTGACCGTCAAGGCGTTGCTGCCCCGGTCTTCGCGAACCACCAACTGGAACGCTGCGGCGAGATCTTCGACCCGCAGCAAATCGTGATCGCCGGCGGTGACGGCCTGTATGGTTCGTCGGCCTTCGCGGCTGATCACCGTGTACGGCGACGCGGGTTTGAGGCTCTGGGCCTGCAGCGCCGCGGCGAGCACCAGCAACGCAACCGCATACGAGGCGGGCCGAACGGCGCGGCAATTCACCACGCCTTCATCATATCCCGGCCGCTGCCGCATGACGGGCGGCCGGGGCGATTGGCGCTCCTCACTCGCGGCCCGCGTCACGATCGGTGGCTCGCGGGGGGCGCAGCAATCCGAGGCTGCGGTTGTCGAGCGCCACCGTCTTGACCAGTGCCCAGACGCGCTGCCCGATCTCCAGCGCCAGCCGATCCTTCGACTCGCGGGAGATCAGCGCGCGGACCGTCGTGGTGCCGACCGCGACGGTGACGTCGACGAACACCCCGTCGCGAACGGCGAAATCCGAAATCGTGCCCACCAGGCGGTTCGAGATGCTGACGTCGCGCGGTTCCGATAGCGCCAGGGCAATGTCGCGTGCCCGCAACCGAACACGCACGCGCTCGCCTTCGGGCCGGTCCACCAGCGGCACCCGCAACTGTCCTCCGTCGAAGCGCAGCGTCGTCAAACGGTAGTGGGGGTCGTGCGCCTGGACGACGCAGTCGACAACCGCGCCGGCTTCGAAGCGGCCGAGCAGCGGCTGCAAGTCGAGGCGGGAGATCACGTCGGCCAGCGGGCCAGCAGCCGCGATGCGGCCGTCCGACACCACCAGCAAGTGGTCGGCGAGTCGAATCAGTTCGTCGAGGGAGTGGCTGACATAAATCATCGGCAGGCGGAACTGATCGCGAAGCCGTTCGATATACGACAGGATCTCGGCCTTGCGCGGCGCGTCGAGCGAGGCCAGCGGTTCGTCGAGCAGCAGCAGTCTGGGCTGCGCCAGCAGCGCCCGCCCGAGCGCGATTCGCTGCCGTTCGCCGCCCGACAGCGTCTGGGGCCGGCGCGGCAGCAGGTGGTCAACGCCAAGCACGTCAACCACCGCGTCGAAGGTGATCGGGCACGGGGCCTGGCGCCGCCGCCGGAGGCCGAAGCGGAGGTTGGCCTCGACGCTAAGGTGGGGAAACAGGCGGCTGTCCTGGAACACGAAGCCGATCCGACGCGCTTCGGGAGCCAGCGTCACGCGAGCGTCGGCGTCGCAAAACACCAGGTCGTCGATCGCGATCCGGCCGGCGTCGGGCGCCAGGATGCCCGCCATCAGGTTGATCAGCGTCGTCTTGCCCGCACCGCTCCGGCCAAACAGGCCCGTGATGCCCTGCGAGGGCGCGGCAAAGTCCGCATCCAGCAGGAAGGCGCCGAGACGCCGCCGGACACACACTTCGATCATGGCCGCCCCAGCATGCGGCGGACCCGGCGGTCGGCGACTTCGGCCAGGGCGAGCGCCCCGATGGCCAGCGCGAGCGACAGTCCGACCAGACGTAACGCGATCAGGTCGCCGTCGGGCGTCTGGATCGCCGTGTAGATCGCCAGCGGCAGCGTACGCGTTTCGCCTTCGATGTTCGACGCAAACGTGATGGTCGCGCCGAACTCGCCCAGGCTCGAGGCAAAGGCGACGATGGCGCCCGAGACGATGCCGGGCAGCATCAGCGGAAGCGTCACCGAGACAAACGCGTCGAGTCGCGTGGCGCCCAGCGTACGCGCGGCCCACTCGAGGCCGCCGTCCACCGCCTCGAGCGAGAGCCGGATGGCCCGCACCATCAGCGGGAACGACATGACGGCGGCAGCCAGGACGGCGCCGCCGGTGGTAAAAGCCAGCCGGATGCCCATCGCGCTGTCGAGCCAGCGGCCCACCGGCCCCCGCGCGCCCAACGCCATCAGCAGCAGGTAGCCCACCACCACGGGAGGCAGGACCAGCGGCGCGTGCACCACGGCGTCGAGCGCGGTCCTGCCGGCAAACGAGGTGCGCGCCAGCAGCCACGCCGCCAGCATCGCCAGCGGCAGGCTGACGAGCGTGGCGATGGTGGCCACCTTCAAGCTGAGCCAGAGCGCGTCGAGTTCCACAGGCGTTGGCATGGTGGGCTAACGTACGAGGAAGTGGTAGCGCGCAAATACCTGCCCGGCGGCAGGAGACGCCAGGAAGGCGAGAAGTTGACGGACGACCGGCCGGTCGTGTCCCGAGACGATCGCCGCGGGATACACAATCGGATCGTGGCTCGTCTCGGGAAAGAGGCCCGCCAGGCGAACATGTGACGACAGCAGCGCGTCGCTTTCGTACACGATTCCTGCGGGCACCTCGCCGCGTTCGACCAGCGCGAGCGCGGATCGCACCGACTCGGCCGGCACCAGCTTTGGCTGCGCCACGCTCCACACACCGAGCGTGGTCAGCGCCTGACGGGCATAACGGCCAGCCGGCACGTGGGCGGGGTCGCCGATCGCCAGGCGCCCCGATCCGAGCAATCCCGCCAGGTCGAATCCGGCCCTCATGTCGATCGTCACCATTCGGTCGGCGGGCACGATCAAGGCGAGTCGATTGCCAAGCACGTTCTGGCGTGTCGCCACCACGATCCGGCCGCGCGAGGCGAGGTAGTCCATCCAGACCTGGTCGGCCGAGACAAACAGATCGGCGTCGGCACCCGCCTCGATCTGTCGGGCCAGCGTCGAACTGGCCGCAAAGGAGGTCCGGACCGCGGTGCCCGACTGGGCGCGAAATGCGGCGGTCACCTCGTCGAGCGCCTGCGTGAGGCTCGAGGCGGCATAGAGGGTGAGTCCGGTTGGCGGTGCGGCCCTGCACGACGGGCTGGCCAGCCCCGACGCGGCCAGGCAGAGCAGGGCGATCGCGGTTCGCCTCACGCGACCGTCGTCTCCGTGGGCTTGCCCTCGAGCACCGATTCCAAAAGCGTCGCGCCGGCGGCGATGACGACCGGGCCGACCACCAGGCCGATAAACCCGAACGCCGACACGCCGCCCAGCAGGCTGATGAAGACGAGCAGGCCGTGCATCGTGGTCCGGCCGCTCAGGATCCACGGCCGAATCACCTGATCCACCGTGCTGATGACGGCGATGCCGACCACCAGCAGGATCGCGCCGCGCACCGGATCGCCGGTCGCGAACAGCCACAGCGCGGCCGGTGCCCAGATCAGGCCCGCGCCCACCAGGGGAATGAGCGAGGCAAAGGCGGTCATCACGCCCCAGAACACCGGCGCCGAAAACCCGAGCGCGCCCAGGGCGATGCCCGTGATGGTGCCCTGACTGACGGCGACGGCGAACATCGCGCCGACAGTGGCCACCACCAGTTCGTACGACTGGTTGATGATGCGGTCGCGGCGTTCCGGCTCGAACGGCAGCAACTGACGAATCACTTCGACAATCGACGTGCCGTCCCGCAGGAAGTAGAACAGACCGAACAGCATCAGGAACAGTTGCAGCACCGAGGTTGCCACATCGGTCAGGATGGATGCGGCCCGGGTGGCGGCAAACGAGGCGGCCGACTGAATGGCGTCCTGGATGTTGGTGGTGGGATTGGCGGGCAGGTGCAGGTACGGGGCCTGCTCGCGAAGCAGTTCCCACGCCTGCTGCACGCGGGCCGGCGAGGCGGCCACAACGCCCGAGGCACTGGCGGTTTGAATCCGGCCGGACACTTCGTGGACGAGCAGGGTGCCGACGACGATGGCGGGCACCACGATCCCGAGGAACGTCGCGAGCGTGGTGACGATGGCCGCCCAGCTCTGGCCGATGCGCGGCGCGAGCCGCCGGCTCACCGGGCTCAAAATCATGGCGAAAATAGCCGACCAGGTGAGGGGAATCAGAAATGGGGAGACCACCTGGAAGGCAAGATACCCGACCAGCAGCACCATGCCGTAGAAGAGGACGAGGACGAAGCGTTCGCGCTCAACGGCCACGTTGGACATAACGAAGGTGAGTGTACACCACCAACCGGCTCAGTCGTGGCGACCAACGTCTCTAAGGCACGTAGGCGACCGCGTCGATCTCCACGCGCAGCCACGGGTGGGGGAGCGCGGCGACCTGCACGGTGGTTCTGGCGGGCCGATGGTCGCCGAAGGCCCTGGCGTAGACCGCGTTCATCGCGTCGAAGTCGCGCAAATCGGTCAGGAACACGCCGCAGCGAAGCACGTGGGAGAGATCGGTTCCGGCCGCTTCGAGAATCGTGCGGATGTTGCGGAAGACCTGTTCGGTCTGCGTCTCGATGTCGAGGCCCGCGGGCTGACCAGTGGCCGGGTCGGTGGCGCCCTGGCCTGAAACGAACACGAGGCGTTCGAAGGCCATGGCCGGAGAATAGGGGCCAATGGGTTTCGGAAGACCGGCGGCGTGGACGGGGTGGCAATCGGATGCGTGTGGCACGGGCACCTCCAACAGGGTCGAGGCCTGACGCGACGGTCAAGCCTCGGCTACTGTACCCCAGCAGCGCCGCGCTCCGGGACGTATCCAACCAACCACTGGGACGCGACACTAGAACGGCATGCCCGGCAACGGGGCCCGCACCGGCGTCAGGGTGCCCCAGCCGTTCTCCTTGGCCGCCTTCATGTCCGCCACGAGCCGATCGGGCAGCTTGGTGTTGAGTTTCGGCTTCGTGGCCGAATTGGCCAGCGTCCAGCCGACCGCCGCCACGTTCTTGGCGATCTCAGCAAGTTACTCATCACGCAACTTGCCGATCCCAATCCGACACGAATCGGCGACGCGCTCCTCGAGACCGATCGTGGCGCGCAGGCAGCCCGACTCGACGCGGATGCGATTCGGATGTTCACCCTGATGGGAGACCCGGCCACGCCGCCGAAGCGATCACGGCGTCGCGAGGCGCGGAACGCTTGATTGCACGCCGCCTTCCGAGATTGTAAACTGTTTCGACTCTGGGCGGATTCGGGTCCTGAGAGTCGATGACATCGAGTCCGACCGTTCGATGTCGGCTTCCCTGAACGTCGGCTCATGATTCCAGTAACACTGAGAGTAGGAGTACCTCACGATGTCGTCACAACAGCCAGAAGATCTTTCCGTCCGCGCGCAGGATACCGAGACTGCCAAGAAACCGTGGGTGAAGCCTGAAATGAAGGAGATGGACATTCCTGAGATGACGGAAGTCTCCTACGCTGGCGAGGGAAAAGACTTTACACTGTATAGCAGCACTGTATAGCAGCATACGATAGCTCATCGTCCGCTCTCTCGTATCTGTGGCGATGGCCCACGATTGATGACGTGCGCTAGCGCGATTCTGCCGATACTGCGACGGTTTTTGTCGAATTCCTGCTCGGAACGGTGCAGGTTGTTCGAAGCTTCCTGCCTGCTGGCTTGGTCGCGCGTGGCCATTCTGAAAGTACGGCGCCGTCACATTGCCACCGGCGGGCCGCATCACGGGCAATTCACGGTCGTATCCTTCTCTGCCGCGATCCCACGCTGACCGGC
Organism: Acidobacteriota bacterium; assembly: GCA_037133015.1. GTDB lineage: Bacteria > Acidobacteriota > Vicinamibacteria > Vicinamibacterales > JAKQTR01 > JBAXOX01. The sequence goes on along the minus strand of JBAXOX010000055.1, from coordinate 5,044 downwards.
GGTTCTGAGTTCGCCACTTCGGGCTCGACCAGGGCGGAAGCCGCGCGGTCGGCCTTCTCCCGATCCCAGGTTTTCTGCAGGGCCGATGAATCAGACACACTGGTACCGACAGTCGGTGGTGGCGCGGAGTGCCGTGGACGGGGCGCTGGTGGTTCAGGTGCCCGAGAGCGGGCGTTGGCTGCGACGTGCGGATGCGACGCGAGCGCTCGGGGATGCGCTCGAGTATCCGGCCACCCTCGACGAGATCGCGTCCGGTCTTCTGGCGAGTTATTCCGGCAAGGTCGACCGCGTCCCAGTCATTGGGTTCGCCCACACCGCGATCGGACTCCGACGCCTGCACCATGTCGAGCACCGCGCTGAAGCCGTCTTCGCGGAAGGGTGCTGCCTCGCCGTCGATGCCTTTCGCGCGCCACCGGGTATTGCCGCTCCGACGCCGCAGGCGGACCGGAATTCCGCATGGTGGAGAAAGGCGTGACGGACGGACGGTTGCCGTCGCCTCTGGTGTCGGTCGTGATCCCGGCGTTTAACGCAGAGGCCTATCTGGCCGAGGCGGTCGAGTCAATTCTGACGCAGACCTACGACCCTCTCGAGGTCATCGTCGTTGACGACGGTTCGTCGGACGGCACGGCGGATGTGTTGGCCGGCTGTGCGAGGCACGATTCCCGCGTTATACCGGTCTACCGGCAGCATGCGGGCGTCACGCAGACGTTCGCAGCGGGCGTCGGCCTTGCCCGCGGAGCCTACATCGCGCGGATGGATGATGACGACGTTGCGGCACCCGATAGGATTGCGGTGCAGCTCGCGTGGATGCATTCGACCGGTGTCGACGTGTGTGGCAGTCAAGCGGAGGTGTTCGGCGCAGGCTCGTACACCATGAGGTTTCCCGAAACACACGACGATATCCGCCGGGAGCTGCTGTTCACCTGCGCGATGCTTTACCCGACGCTCACCGGCAAAGCCCCGATTCTGAAGGCGTACGCGTATCCGGCTCACGCGCATTTCGACGATTACGAGTTGATTACGAACCTGGTGATGACGTGCCGCCTCGGCAACGTGCCGCGCGAACTGTTGAGATACCGCCGCCATCCCAGCCAGGCCAGCAAGACCAACGCAGCGGGCCTCGTCAAGGACTTCCGCCGCTATCGGTTCCGGCTGTTCAACGCACTGTTTCCCGGCACCTCGATCAACGACCAGCTTGCCTTGGATCGTCTGACGGCCGAACAGGCCTTCCTCAGTGTCGACGAACTCCGCGCCGCCGGGAGGATGATGGCCATCCTGGCCAGAACCGATGAGACCAGGCTTTCCGCCATCATGATCCAACGTTGGAAGCATGCGTACCAACGATCGTCGGACCTGGGGCCGGAAGCCGAAGCCGTCGGTCGGGAATACCTGGAGGAGATGGCTTGAAGATGGTGCTGCTGGACGGTCCCACGAGAGGATGAGATGTTGTCGACGTCGATGACCCCGTCGTCCGCCGACCCACGGCGCCAGCCGTGCACCTACCGGATCTGCGGCGCGACGATCAGGAGTAATACATTCCTGCCGGCCGATGCCGTGACGGCCGGCGCCGTCGACATCGACGTGAACTACGAGCCCGAGACCATTCGACGTGTCAAGGCCAGGCCGTCGTTCACTCCAATGCTCGTCGTCCCGACAGCCGACGGTGCGCTCATTGAGTACCGCAACGCCGCCGGCGACGTGTGCCGCTTTGTCCTGTCCAACCATGGCACCCGGATCGAAGTCAGCGGGACGAGTGCTGCTTCTGTGCCAGGCCTGTGGTGCATTCTCCTCGGACTTCCACTAGGCGCCTCACTATTCCTTCGCGGGAAGACTGTGCTGCACGCCTCGGCGGCCGTCGTGGACCGTCGCGCGATCATGGTTGCCGGCCCGTCCGGTGCCGGTAAGTCGGCCACCGTGGCCGCCCTGTTAGCAGTGGGGGCAGCGTTGCTGGCGGATGACATTTGCGCGCTGTCGACCGTTTCCGGTCGGATCCTTGCAGAACCTGGATACCCCGTTCTCCGGATGTATCCAGACACCGGGAGCCTGTTGGGCCGTTCGGCAACCGAGTTGCCCCGGGTGTTCGACTTGACCTATGAGGACGACAAACGCTGGGTAGATGCGCGCGACCTGCGCGGAGGCTTTCACTCAACCCCGGCTCCGCTTTCCGCGATCTACCTTCTGACGGGCCGCCGAAACCACGGCCCTCTACCGATTATCGAGCCCATCCCGCCCGCCGCGGCGTGTCTCGCGCTCGGCAGTCACGGCTTCGCGTGGCACCGGTTTGACCCGTCGTCCCGCGTCACGCTGGCGTGGCGTGCGCACGTGGCCGCCCACGTCCCGGCGTTCGACCTGACCATGCCGGCCGGCCTCGACAGGATGCCTGCCGCCGCCGAAGCGATCATGCGGCATTCGGGCACGGCGAGGTGGTCGTGATGCTGAGCGTCGCTGAGCAACTGCAGAGGCGCTTCCGGGTGGCGACCGAACAATGTCGCGCCGATTCGTGGGCATTGCTGCCGTTGTTGTTCGAGAAGGGCCTGATTCACCCGGTTCACCATGCAGCCGCTTGACCCCTCGCTGCGCGGCACGACAGCCTGCCGCGCCCGGGCGCCAATTGCCGGGCTGTGCGGCCTGATTCGCTTCGACGGCGGGCCCGTCGATCCCGGCGATTTTGAGGCGATGCGGCGGTCCCTGTGCGCCGGCGGCGCCATCCGGACCGCAGCGTCGATCGGCCAATCCGCCGCCCTTGGGACCGTCGCCTTTCGCGCGACCGAGACGAGCGACGTGGCCGGCCAGTTTCGCCAGGACCCGTCGGGGGCGGTGATTGCCGTGGCCGCGCGGCTCGACTATCGGGACGACCTGTGCGCCGAACTCACCCTCCCCGCGTCGTCCGCGTCGGTCATGACCGATGACGAACTGGTGCGGGCCGCGTATGCGAAGTGGGGCCGGGACTGCCCCAGGCATCTGTTTGGCGACTGGGCATTCGCGGCCTGGAGCGCGCGCGAGCGATCGCTGTTTCTGGCCCGCGATCGTGTGGGCAACACGAGCCTTTTCTACGCCTTCCGCCCGCCGCTGCTCGCCTTTGCGTCCACCTCGAACGCGCTGGTGGCCATGCCGGGCTGGCGCTTCGCGATGGACGAGTGGATACTGGCCCGCTATCTCACGATTTTTCCGCCTCCAGCGGATCAGTTCGGCCAGACGATCTGGCGCGACATCGGCGTGATGCTCCCCGCCGAGACGATGAGCGTCGATGCGCGAACCCTGCGCCGACAGACCTACTGGACCGTTGCCACAGTCGAGCGCGCCCGGCCGAGCGACGGCGAAGACTGGGTGGATGGGTTCCTGCATCATTTCCGTGCCGCCGTCGCCTCCCGGGTGAGCGGTGACGGTGCGGTGGGCACCACCCTCAGTTCGGGCCTCGACTCTGGCGCGGTCACGGCGCTCGCCGCACAATCGCTAGCCGACAGTGTGCGCGGGCTGACGGCTTTCACGTCGGTGCCCGTGCATCGAGCCGAGCATCTGGTCCCCGGAGCCAGGGCCGACGAATGGCCTCTGGCGGCCATCGTCGCGGCTCGCTATCCGAACATCGTCCACGTCCCGATCCGGTCCGAGTCGACCACGCCCCTGGCCGGCATCAGGCAGGCGTTGTCCATGTACGGCGTGCCGCAGCACGCCGCAGGAAATGAATTCTGGATCATGGACCTGTACCGCGAGGCTCAGCGCCGCGGCATCTCGAAACTGCTCACGGGCCAGCTCGGAAACGGCGGCGTGTCGTGGAGTGGCGGGTCCTATGTGGCAGTCGACCTGCTCGCGAATGGGCGGTGGCTCGAGTGTGTCGAGATGATGAGGCGGTGGAAGGGCTACAACCGGACGTCATGGTACCGAGCGCTGCGACGGCACCTTCTCGGGCCACTGTTGAAACCGATCTGGCACCAGCGACGCCGCGTGCGTCGGCGCGGCGCGGAGGTCTGGGAAGCGTATGCGGCCATCCGCCCGGAGTTTGCGACCCGGATCGGTCTGAGCGAGGCCATGCGCGCGCAGACCCACGATCCCACGTTCTTCCGGCCTCTGACACCGCTCCAGGAGCGCTGGGGAACGGTTTGGATGAATGGGGCAGTGGCGGGACCGATCTACCACCCGACGGCGCTCGCCACCGGTGTGCAGGCACTCGATCCGACGGGCGATGCTCGACTGCTGGACTACTGTTTCGGCGTGCCGGCCTCTGAAGACGTGTACGACGGCGGCGAGCGTATGCTCATCCGCCGAGCCATGGAAGGGCTTCTTCCACCGGAAGTGCAGTGGAACGTGGTGCGCGGCAGTCAGGCGGCTGACGTGTCGTACCGGCTTCTCGACTACCCGGGAGAAATGGAGGACGCCCTCGCCACGGTAAATGGCTCGTCCGCCGCCAACCAGTACCTCGATATCGCTGCGCTCAAGAAGGCGTGGGCGAACCTCCGACAGTCCGTGACGCCAGAGACGCACCGTGGTGCCTCCGTATTGCTTCTCCGCGGACTGATGGCGGGCCTGTTTCTCGCGGGGATCGAAGATGCCGGTGGGGGCTCGTACTGCGCGGCCGCGCCAAGACCGGCCTGATACCGTTCCGGCTGGGCCAGACAGAGCGGTAGTACATACAGTCGGTTTGGCACGAGCCACTCGCGATGGGTGCCTGGGAAGCTGGTGAGTGCTGCGCCCCGCAGGCTCGCTTCGTTGGTCTATGGTGCCATCCACATGGTGAAGTCCGGGTTTGGGCTTCTCGACGTGCTGCAGACCGCGCCTTTCGAAGTCTGCGATCGTTTCAACTGGAGCAGGCCAGCACGTGGTCGCGGCATCTCAGGGATTTTTCTGCCCTGTCTAGGGGTTTCCCCGATGGTGCGCCGCTTCAATCAATGCCTATGATCGTCCACGTCACACGCGTGACGAACGCCTGCGGCCTGGTCGACGCGATCCCCCGGCGAAGAGATGAACGCCATGCCGCGCTGACGCACGTGACGGATGTGGTGAGCTGAGGCCGTGTCTGCGCGGGATGCGACTCTATGGTGGCGTCTAA
>JBAXOX010000054.1:0-27408 GCA_037133015.1 Acidobacteriota bacterium | reverse complement strand
GCTGGTCGCCGCCCTGCCCAAGATCGAATCGCGCCTACTCGCGCCCGGCCGCTAGCGCCCGGCGTCGCCGGCGCCCCGCCGCCCACACCAGCCCGAGCCCGACGCCCGCGGCCCCGCCGCCTGCGGCGGTCGCGGTCCGCGCGCCGCGCGCCACCGCGTCATCCATCACGCCGTGAATCGTCACCCCGGGCCCGCTCCCGCTACGGTGACGATTTTCTCTGGTGAGGTAGTCGCGTCCCCCGTCGATGACGAACCAGTCGAACACCACGTTCCAGAGGACCGCGCCGAAGGCCAGCCACGACACCAGCGCCACCCGGCGCAGCACCACCCACCGCCGGGCGCCCGCATCGGGCCGGGCGCTAACAGCCATGGCGGACGATGAGCACCGTCATGTCGTCGTTCTGACTGGCGCCTGCGGTAAACGCGCGCACCGAGGCGTAGAGCGCGTCGCGGAGGCCTGCGGGCATCAGGTGCCGGTTGGCCACCAGGCACGCAATCAACCGGTCGTCGCCGTACTCTTCGCCCGCCACGTCGAGCGCTTCGGAGATACCGTCACTGAAGACGACGAGCACGTCGCCCGGTTCGAGGTGCACGGTGTCCTGATCGTAACTGGCGAAATCGAAGAGCCCGAGAATCATGCCTCCGGTTTCGAGCCGCACCACGCGGTCCTTCTTCACCAGGACCGGCGGATTGTGCCCGGCGTTGCAGTAGGTCAACGCCCCGTCGGCGCCCGCCACGCCGTAGAACATCGTGACGAATCGCGACTCCACCGATCGGCGCTTGAGGCCGATGTTGATGTGCGCCATCGCCTCGGCCGGCCCGGCGCTGCTCACCGCCTCGATGGTGAACATGCCCTGGACCATGGCGGTCAGCAAGGCGGCCGGGGCGCCCTTGCCCGAGACGTCTCCCAGGGCGAAGCCGAGCCGCCCGTCGGGCAAGTCGAGGTATTCGAAGAAGTCGCCGCCAATCGCGCGGCACGGCACCGAGGCGCCGGAGGCGTCGAAAAACGCTCCGTGACGCTCGCCTTCCGGCATGAGCGCCTGCTGGATCTCGGCGGCGATTTTCAACTCCTGCTCGAGCTTGGTTTTTTCGGCCGCCTCGCGGTACAGCCGCGCGTTCTCGATCGCCAGGGCGGCTTCGGTCGCCAGCGTTTCGAGTGCGCTGCGCGTCACCGGCGACAGAATCGAGCCGCGCTCGCGGCTGTCCAGATAGAGTACGCCGATGCGCTTCTGCCCGAGGTCGGCCTCCGCCTGCTCGACGTAACGCACCAGCACGAGCGGGACGCACAGCACGTGACGAATCCCGAGCGCCACGGTGCCCATGTGGTTGCTGGCCATGTCGCCGTCGAGCAAGTCGGCGACGATTTTGGCTTCTCCGGTTTCGAACACCTGCTCGGGAATCTTCCGGCTCGTCTCGAACGATTTTCCCGGCAGCGTCACGCGGCCTCGAGCCCGGCCCATCTTGAATTCGAGCCGGTTGTCGGCACCCGCCAGCATGATGAATCCGCGCTCGGCGCTCGCCACCTCGATCGACGAGTCGATCACCATCGCCAGCACTTCGTCGAGCACGCGGCCGCTGCCCAGCGCCCGCAAGCCTTCGAGCAGCGTCGCCACCTGGCGCAAATCGCCGACCGCCGACGTGGCCCGTTCCATCGACGCGGTGCTGCCCGAGTCGAGCTGGAAGATCACCTGGCTCTCGTTGCCCTGCCCCAGGCGCACCACGTCGCCGTGCCGCAGGTCGCGGTCCGCGGAAACCTGTTCCCCGTTGACGAACGTCCCGAAGCGCGACCCGCGATCGCGAATCATGTAGCGTTCGCCCGCCCGGACAATCTCGGCATGGTCGCGCGAGACGTCGGTCCCCGACAGCCGCACGTGGCACTCGGTGCGCCGCCCGAGCGTGGTGACCGCGTCCTCGATGCTGACGACCCGGCGGCCGGTCGGATCGATCACTTCCAGACGTGCTGTCATCGACGCCTCCTCCACACCAGTCGTGCCACCAGCACGGCAGCCGCGCTGCCGGCCACCGTCCACCGCACCCACTCCGGTAGTCGAGCCGCCTGCGGCGTCGCCATATAGAGCCCCGCACCAGTCACCACCACCAGGCCGATCGCCGCCACCCACACCGACACCCGCCGCGCGCGTCGGTTCGACGAGGCCGGCAGAGTCGGCTCGGCGGTCGGCCGGCCGCACCGGTAACAAATCAGCGCCTTCTCGGCGATCTGGGTCCCGCAGTGTGTACACGTCACGAGCTATATGCCCTCGGCTGTGGATTGAACATCCAATTATACGTGGCGGCCGCCCACGCGCGCCAGAAGGCCTTCGGTATACTGCTGCCATGATCCCGTTTCGGGATGCCGTCCCGTCGCCCACCCGCCCGGTGGTCACGCTGGCCCTGATAGGCGCGATGATCGGCATCACGCTGGTGCTGCGCGTCGTCGCACAGGACGCCGTGGGCTGGAGCGGCCCAATCGCCTCGGCCTCCGAGGGCGCACACGGCGGCGCGGCGGTGTGGTTGCGATCGCTGCTGTCGTTGGCGTGGCCGTCGGGATGGCTCCAGAGCGTGGCGTGTGCCGCGGCGCTCTGGTTTTTCGGCGCCACGGTCGAAGACCGGCTCGGACACCGACGATTCGTCGTGCTCTACCTGGCCGCAGCGGCGGCGGCCGCCGCCAGCGTGGCGGCGGTCGATGCGAGGCCGCCGACCTCGTTCGCGCTGGTCGGAGGCGCGGTGGCCGGCGTGATTGGCGCCCACATGGCCCTCTATCCGAAGGCTCGCACGCTGGTGCTGGTTCCGGTCGCCGGCGGCATCGACGTCGGCGATGTCCCGGCCGTACTGGTCGCCGCACTGTGGCTGCTGGCCTATCTGGCGAGCAGCCTGGCATCGGGCGTCGACCCGGAGGGCTGGTCGCCGAGGCTGGCCCTGGTGCAGGTGGCCGCCGGGGCGATTGCCGGATCCGCCTTCTCGTGGCTGCTCAAGCGTCCGGAGCGGATGCGGGTGGAGTGGTGGAACCCCTGAGGCCGGCCCGGCACAACGGGCCTCGGTTCGGGTAGGATGGATGTCTTCGACGTGCCGGATTCATCATGAAAAAAGCCTGCTTTGCCCTGAGCCTCGCGCTGCTTGCGTGCCTGGCTGCCCGGATCGATGGCCGCCAGGCGGCGCCGGCCGCACCAGCCCAGAAGACGGCGACCGCACCGCCAGCCAACGCGGCAGCCAAGCCACCAGCTAACGCGCCAGTCAAGGCAACGGCGCCAGCCCAGGCACCGGTGCCGGGGACGATCGGACCGATCCACCACGTCCTCACAGTGTCTGTCGATCCGGCCAGGCACCTGGTCGCCATCGCCGATCAGATCGGCTGGCCCGCCGACGCGCCAGCCTCTACGCTGACCTTCGTCCTCAACGCCAGACTTCGCATCACCTCGTCGGTTCCGCAAGTCGAAGAAATCGCGACACCGGTCGCCGCCCGTCCTGTGGGCATCGATCAGGGCGCACCCGTGCCGGTCAAGCGCTACCGCGTGACGCGGCCGGCGGGCGCGGCGTCGATCACGCTGGCGTACAGCGGGGCGATCGACAAACCGCTGTCGGATCCGAAGGAGCAGTACACGCGGGGCTTCCGCGAAACGTCCGGATTGCTCGGTCCCGAAGGCGTCTACCTGGCGGGCAGTTCGGTGTGGTATCCGCGCGTGGGCGAAGAGTTGGTGACGTTCCGGATCGAGGCGACCGCGCCGGAGGGCTGGCACCTGATCAGCCAGGGAAACGGCACCTCGCGCGGGTCTGACGGCCGGGCGCGGTGGGAGTCGGGCGGGCCGATGGACGAGATCTACCTGGTGGGCGGCCCATTGACCGTGTTCAAGGATTCGGCCGGGGCCGTCGACACACTGGTCTATCTCCACGAGCCCGACGCGTCGATTGCGAACAAGTACCTCGCAGCCACCGCGCAATACGTCGAGATGTACCGGACGCTCATCGGCCCGTATCCGTACGGCAAGTTCGCGCTGGTCGAGAACTTCTGGGAAACCGGCTACGGCATGCCGACCTTTACGCTGCTTGGTCCGCAGATCATCCGGTTTCCGTTCATCATCAACTCGTCGTACCCTCACGAAATCCTGCACAACTGGTGGGGCAACTCGGTGTTTGTCGACGCGGCCGCCGGCAACTGGTGCGAGGGTCTCACCGCCTACATGGCCGATCACCTCATCCAGGAGCAGCGCGGCGCCGCCGACGAGTACCGCCGCTCGACGCTCCAGAAGTACCGCGACTACGTCAAGACGGGACGCGACTTCCCGCTCGCCGAGTTCCGCAACCGCTTCAGCGCGGCGACCGAAGCGGTGGGCTACGGCAAGGCGCTGATGGGCTTCCACATGCTGCGCCGGCACATCGGCGACGACGCCTTCCGGACCGCGGTGGCGAGGTTCTACCGTGAGTACAAAGGCAAGCGCGCCACGTTCCGCGATTTCCAGCACGTCGCCGAAGCGGTGGGCGGCAAGCCGCTCGGCTGGCTCTTCGACGATCTGATTACCCGGATTGGGGCGCCGACGCTCCAAGTGTCCGGGCCGGCCGGGCCTGGCAGCCGCATCGCCGTGCGCCAGGAAGGCGAGGCGTTTGTCGTTTCCGGCACGTTGCGCCAGACGCAGACCGGCGCGCCGTATGTGATCGAGGTGCCGCTGGCGGTTCAAACCGAGAAGGGCGCCACCTCGGCCACCGTCCGGATGGACACGCGATCGCAGACCTTCTCGGTGACCACCAACGCCAGGCCGGTTGCGCTGCACGTAGATCCGCGATTCGACACGTTCCGCCGGCTCGATGCGCGCGAAACACCGCCGTCGATCGGACAGCTTTTCGGCGAGCCGTCGATTCTGGCGATTCTGCCGTCGAAGGCCCCGGCCGCCGAAGTCGACGCGTACCGCGCGCTGCTCAACGGGTGGCAGAGCGGGACGCACCGGATCCAGATCACCACCGACGCCGCCATCGCCGCGCTCCCCATGGACAAGGCGGTCTGGCTGCTGGGGCGCACCAACCGATTCGCGGTGGCCGTGTTCGGCCGCCAGTCGGGTTTGAAACTGACCCCCGAGGGCGCCGATCTGGACGGCGAGGGGCTGGCGTTCGCGGGCCATACGCTGGTGGTGGTCGCGCGCCATCCTGCCACCGTCGATAAAGCGGTCGGCTGGATCGTGGTCGATCCGGCAGCCGCGATGCCGGGCCTCGGGCGCAAACTGCCCCACTACGGTAAGTACTCGTACCTCGGGTTCGAAGGCGACGAACCGGTCAACACGATCAAGGGCCAGTGGCAGCAGTCGGATTCGCCGCTGCGCGCCGATTTGCGGACCGCCGATCGGGCGGGGGCTGCGCTGGCCGCGCTGGCCCCGGACCCGCGCAAGGCGCTGGCCGAGTTGCCGCCGGTGTTCTCGCAGCAGGCACTTCGCGGTCACGTGGCCTACCTGGCGTCGCCCGAACTCAAGGGCCGGGGCCTTGGAACCCCGGGCCTCGACGCGGCAGCCCGGTACGTGGCGGAGAAGTTCAAAGCGTTCGGCCTGGCGCCCGGCGGCGACGGGGGCACCTACTTTCAGACGCTCCGGATCGCCAAAGGCGAAGACGGTCAGCCGCACGACGTCGTCAATGTGATCGGCGTGCTGCCGGGGACCCGGCCCGACTGGAAGGATCAGAGCGCGATGCTCTGCGCGCATCTCGATCATCTGGGCCTCGGGTGGCCCGACGTGCGGAAGGGCGAAGAAGGTCAGGTGCATCCGGGCGCCGACGACAACGCCAGCGGCGTGGCCGTCCTGCTCGAACTGGCGCGCGCGCTGGCCTCGGGCGACAAGCCGCCGCGCACGATCGTCTTTGCGGCATTCACCGGCGAAGAGGCCGGCCGGCTCGGTTCGATCTACTATGCCGGACATCCGCTGTTTCCGCTCAACAAGATGGAGGGCGTGATCAACCTCGACACGGTCGGACGGCTCGGCACGCAGAAGCTGACCGCACTGGGGACGGGCACCGCGGCCGAGTGGCAGCACATCTTCCGCGGCGCGTCGTTTGTCACCGGCGTCGAGAGCCGCAACGTGCCCGAGTCGATCGAGTCGTCCGACCAGACGAGCTTTATCGAAAAAGGGGTGCCGGCCGTGCAGATCTTTACCGCCGCCCACGCCGACTACCACCGGACCACCGATACGGCCGACAAGATCGACGTCGCCGGGCTCGCCAAAGTGGCGACGTTCGTCAAGGAAGGCGTCGTCTATCTGGCCGAACGGCCCGAACCGCTCACCAACACGATTCGACCCGCACCGGGTGTGGCCACGCCCCCGGTCGCCCCGGCCGCGGCGGCCGCCTCGCCGACCGGCGCTCCACCGGCCACCGCCAGGCGCGTGAGTTTCGGCACCGTGCCCGACTTCGCGTTCCAGGGCCCCGGCGTCAAGGTGAGCGGCACCGTGCCGGAGTCGCCAGCCGCCAAGGCCGGCATCAAAGAAGGCGACACGGTGATGGCGATCAATGGAACGCCGGTGGCCAATCTCCAGGGATTTTCGGACCTGCTGCGAACGCTGGCGCCCGGCCAGACCGTGCAGGTGGTGATTTCGCGCGACGGCAAAGAGCAAACGGTCGCGCTGACGCTGGTCGAGCGGTAGCGTGTGCGGGGGCCGGGGACCAGGGACCGGGGACCCGCGATCCGCGATTGGTGATGGGTGATTGGCCAGTGGTCAGTAATCAGTGGTGATTGCTGATGAGGCCAAGGGGTTTAGTGAGGGAGTATTCATGTCACGACACGCATGGACGGCCTTCGTTTTGATTCTCATCCTGATGGTGCCGGCGTTTGCCGCGGCGCAGGATTCCTCGTGGCGCCTCAAGATTGGCGACCCGGCGCGCAAGGATCGCGACGTGACGCTGGTGCTCGACGGGGTGATCGACACGGCGGCGGGCAAGACCCTGACATCGACCGAACTGGCGGCCAGATTGGACGATGTCAAAGTGGTGTTTGTCGGCGAGAGTCACACCGATCTCGCCTTCCACCGGGTGCAGTTACAGGTGATCCAGCAACTGCAGCAGCGCGGCCGCGACGTGCTGATCGGGCTCGAGATGTATCCCTACACCGAGCAGGCGGGGCTCGACGTCTGGAATCAGGGCCGACAAACCGAGAAGGAGTTCGTGGCGGCGTCGCAGTGGTACAAGAACTGGGGGTACCACTGGAACTACTATCGCGACATCTTCCTGTTCGCCCGCGAGAAGGGCATCAAGATGTACGCCGTCAACACGCCGCGCGACGTGGTGACCGCGGTCCGCAAGAAGGGCTTCAAGAACCTCACGCCCGAGGAAGCGGCGCGCATCCCGCAGACCGTCGACATCACCAGCGAGGAGCACAAGCAGTTGTTCCGCGCATTCTTTGCCGGCGAAGACAGCATGATGCACACGATGAGCGGCGCGATGTTCGACGGCATGTTCGCGGCCCAGTGCACGTGGGACGCATCGATGGGCTACAACGCGGTGCAGGCGCTCAAGAAGTTCGGCGGCCCCAAGAGCGTGATGGTCGTGCTGATCGGTTCTGGCCACGTGGCCTACGGACTCGGCATCCAGCGGCAGGCCGCCTTGTGGTTCGATGGGAAGATGGCCTCGATCATCCCGGTCGCCACCGCCGACAGCCGGGGCATGCCGATGGGCAACGTCCAGGCATCGTACGCGAACTATCTGTGGGGCCTGCCCAGAGAAGAGGACCCGGCGTACCCGTCGCTGGGCCTGTCGACGCGCGACAACAAGGGCGAGGCGCCGCTCGAGGTGATCGACGTCCCCAAAGACTCGGTCGCCGGGCTCGCCGGCTTCAAGGTCGGCGACGTGCTGCAGGCGATGGATGGCACGCGGCTCACGACCCGCGAGGTGATGAATACGCTGATGGCGGACAAACGCTGGGCCGATGCGGCGACGTTCACCGTGATGCGCGGCACCGAGACCGTCACCCTCACGGCGTACTTCCGGCGGACGCCTCCGGCGCCGGCGAAGCACTAACCCGAGGCGATGCCGATCCATGCCTGACTCCGCGCTCACCGCGTTACCGCCGCTGCCGTCCACACTGCCGGTCATTCCGCTGCGCGACACGGTCGTCTTTCCGTTGACGCTGCAGCCGTTGGCGGTGAACCGGCCCGTGTCGGTCGAGTCGATCGATCGGGCGCTGGGCACCGACCGCATGCTGCTGTTGCTGCAGCAGATCGGCGACGCCGAAGATCCGGGGCCCGACGGTCTCCGCACGATCGGCACGGTCGCCATCATCCGGCAGATGGCCAAGAACCCCGGCGCCATCCAGATCGTGGTCGAGGGCATGGCCCGGGTGCGCGCCACCTTCATCACGCGCACCGACAACACGCTGCAGGCCGAGATCGAGCCGCTTCCCGAAGAGCCGCAGGCCGGCCCAGAAATCGACGCGTACGTCCGCCGGCTCCGCGAGTTGAGCGAGAAGGCCCTCACGCTGGCCACCGGACTGTCGTCGGACCTGCGGGGCATGGTGGCGGCCATCGACCAGCCGCTGCGCCTCTGCTACGTGATTGGCGGCATGCTCGATCTCAAAGGCGACGCCAAGCAGAAGCTGCTCGAGGAGAACCGGCTCGACATCAAATTGCAGATGGTCGCCAAGGAACTCGGCCGCGAAGTCGGCGTGCTCGAACTGAAGGGCAAGATCGAAACCGAGACCCAGCAGGAAATGAGCGATGCGCAGCGCGAGTACTACCTGCGCCAGCAACTCAAGGCGATTCGCGACGAACTGGGCGAGGGGGAAGGCGCCGAAACCAGCGAGATCTCGGACCGCCTCAAGGCGGCCAACTTGCCCGAGCACGTGGCCAAGGCGGCCGATCGCGAAGTGAAGCGGCTCGACCGGATGACGCCGGCCTCGCCCGAGTATCAGATGATCCGCACGTACCTCGACTGGATCCTCGAGGTGCCGTGGTCGGTCACCACCGAAGACCGCCTCGATCCGGTCGAGGCGCGACGCGTGCTCGACGAGGATCACTACGACCTCGAAAAGGTCAAGGACCGCATCGTCGAATATCTGGCCGTTCGCAAACTCAAGGGCGACATGAAGGGGCCGATCCTCTGTTTTGTCGGCCCGCCCGGAGTCGGCAAGACCTCGCTGGGCCAATCGATTGCCCGCGCGATGAACCGCAAGTTCGTGCGCATCTCGCTTGGCGGCGTGCGCGACGAAGCCGAGATTCGCGGCCATCGGCGCACCTACATCGGCGCCATCCCCGGCCGCATCGTGCAGGGCTTGAAGCAGGCCGGCTCGGTGAATCCGGTGTTCATGCTCGACGAGATCGACAAGATCAGCGTCGGCTATCAGGGCGACCCGGCGTCGGCGCTGCTCGAAGTGCTCGACCCGGCGCAGAACCATACGTTCCGCGACCACTATCTCGAAGTGACGTGCGACTTGTCGCGCGTGCTGTTTATCGCCACGGCGAACCAGTTGGGCACGGTCCATCCGGCGCTGCTCGACCGCATGGAAATGATCCCGCTGACCGGCTACACCGACGAGGAGAAACGCCAGATTGCGCGACGCTATCTGATTCCGCGCCAGTTGTCGGAACACGGGCTGCCCGCCGGGTCGGTCGCCATCGAGGATGCGGCCCTGCTCAAAGTGATTGGCGAATACACGCGGGAAGCGGGCGTGCGCAACCTCGAGCGGAATCTGGGCACCGTGTCGCGCAAGGTGGCGGCCCGCGTCGCCACCAGCAACACCGACGTGACGGCGCTCGCCGCCGGAGACGTGCTGGCGAGTGTGGCGCTCGACGATCTGCAGGGGTATCTCGGGCCGCCGAGGTTCCGCCGCGACGTCAAGTTCCGGACCGCCAGGCCGGGCGTGGCGACTGGCGTGGCGTGGACCGAAAGCGGCGGAGACGTGCTCTATATCGAGGCGTCCTTGATGGCCGCCGGACACGGCCAGATTACGCTGACCGGGCATCTGGGCAGCGTGATGCAGGAATCGGCCCGCGCGGCCGTCAGCCACCTCCGGGCGGCCGCCGAAAGTCTCGGCCTGCCCGCCGACTTGTTCAAGAAGCACGATCTCCACGTCCACGTGCCGGCCGGCGCCATCCCCAAAGACGGCCCGTCGGCGGGCGTGACGATGGCCACCGCCATCCTGTCGGCGATTCGCAAGCAGCCCGTGCGATCCGATGTGGCGATGACGGGCGAGATCACGCTGAGCGGCGCGGTGCTGCCGGTCGGCGGCGTTCGTGAGAAGGCGCTGGCCGCCAGACGCTACGGCATCACGACGTTTATTCTGCCCGAGCAGAACGCGGTGGACATTCCCGAGTTGCCGGAGGAAGTCCGGAACTCGATGACGTTTGTGCCCGTGACGTCGCTGGATCAGGTGCTGGCTCTGGCGCTGCCGCCATCCGACGCTCCGCCACCACAGCCCGGCCCGCCGGCCGCGGCGGAGACGGATGCGGCCGACGCGCCTGCGTCCCCGGCAGAACCGGATCCGACGGCCTCAGCGTCGGCAGGCCCGGATTCGTCTGGCCAGTGAGCCGGTGAACCCGCCTTCGCCCGCCGCCTGCCCCGACCGCGACCGCGACCGCGACCGCGTGATCGCGTTTTACATCTCCGGACATGGCTTCGGTCACGCCTCGCGCGTGATCGAGGTCGTCAACGCGGTGGCCGATCTGGCCCCCGCCACCACCATCGTGATTCGCACCGCGGCGGCCCGGTGGCTCTTCGACGTCACGCTTCGCACTGCGGCCGAGTTCCACCACGTCGTGTGCGACGTCGGGATGCGGCAAACAGACAGTCTCCACCTCGACGTGCCCGCCACCTTCGACGCGGCAGCCGGCTTCTACGCAGGGCTGGACGACCTGGCTCGACAGGAGGCCCGATTCCTCCGCCAGCGCGGCGTCGATCTGGTGGTGGCCGACATGCCTCCGCTGGCGTTTGCCGCCGCCGACGAGGCCGGCATCCCGTCGGTGGCGATGGGCAACTTCACCTGGGACTGGATCTACAGCGGCTATCCGGATCATCTGAGCGCGGCGCCGAACCTGATCGAGACCATTCGACGCACGCACGGAATGGCGTCGCTCGTGCTGAGGCTTCCGATGTGGGGCGGCTTCGACGGATTCACCTGTCCGATCGTGGACGTGGGGTTTGTCGCGCGGCGATCGACCCGCGACGCCGCGGAGGTGCGATCCATCATCGGCGTGCCGTCGGGCGACCGGATGGTGCTGGCGTCGTTCGGCGGCCTCGGCATCGCGGGATTGAACCTCGAGCCGCTGGCCCGCGCCGACGGGTACCACATCGTCACGACGGGACACGCCGTCGAATTGACCGGCACGATGCCGGATCGGGTGACGCTGCTCGACGATGCGGAGGTGTACGCCGCCGGGCTCCGGTACGAAGATCTGGTGCGCGCCGCCGACGTCGTGGTGACCAAGCCTGGGTACGGCATTCTGGCCGAGTGCCTGGCCAACGACACGGCGGTGCTGTACACGTCGCGAGGCCATTTCCTCGAGTACGACGTGATGGTGGCCGCCATGCCGAGTGTGCTCCGCTGCCGGTTCATCGATCACGACGATCTCTATGCGGGACGCTGGGCTCGGCACCTCGATGGGTTGCTCGCGCAGCCCGATCCCCCCACGCACCCGGCGACCGATGGCGCCGCGCTGGCCGCCCGTCACATTCTGGCCGCGTGCTCGGCCCGATAGTCGGCGTCGGGCTTTCGCGTCGGCGTCGGGCTTTTGCGTCGGCGTCGGCGTCGGCTGGGCCGAGATTCGCGCCGCGCGCCGATTCGGCTACTATCGGTGTAGCACCTCCGCCACACCACGCGTTCGAAGGAGACACGTTGATGATCGACCGTCGCGATTTCCTGTCGGTGGCCGCCGCGTCGGCCGGCGCCTCGCTTGTGCCCAACCTGGCTATCGCCCAGACGCCGCAGGCAGTTGCGCTGCCTCCTTCGATTGCCGCGCTGAAATCGGTGAAGGATCGCGCCACGCCCATCACCATCCAGGAGCGGCAGGCGCGGGTGGACAACGCACGGCGGCTGATGGGCCTCAACAAGATCGACGCGGTGATGCTCGCCGGCGGGACCTCCACGGTGTACTTCACGAACGTGCGGTGGTGGCTGAGCGAACGATTCTTCGCCGTCATCCTGTCGGCCAAAGGCGATCATTTCGCGGTGTGTCCGGCGTTCGAAGAAGAACGCGCCCGCGAGCAGCTGAACTCGGGCCCGCTCGGCGCGATCCCGGTGCTCACCTGGCACGAGCACGAGAGTCCGTACGCCCTGACGGCGCTGGGCCTCAAGGACCGCGGCATGGGCACCGCGACGCTCGGCATCGAGGAAACCGTGCGATGGGTCTTCACCGAAGGTCTCGGCAAGGCCGCCCCTGCCCTGTCGATGGTGAGCGGCACGCCCATCACGGTTGGCTGCCGGGGCGTCAAGACGGCGCACGAGATTGCGCTGATGCGGCTGGCCGCCCACGTCACGCTGACAGCGTACGCGGCCGCCCGGAACGCCCTCAAGGTGGGCATGACGCAGGACGACTTCGCGGGGCTGGTATCGGCCGCCCACACCCGGCTCGGGTTCGAGGGCGAAGCCGGTGTGCAAACCGGGATCTACTCGGCGCTGCCCCACGGTTCGGTTGCGCCGCAAGTGGTGCGCGAAGGCACGATTCTGTTGATGGACGGCGGATGCACCGTCGAGGGCTACTGCTCCGACATCAGCCGCACGTTCGTGATCGGCAAGCCGACCGACCGGATGAAGCAGGTGTTCGACGTGGTGCGACGGGCCCAGGACGCCGCGCTCAAGGCTGCGCGCCCGGGACAACCGGCCGAACGGGTCGATGCCGCCGCCCGCGCCGTCGTCGAAGCGGCGGGCTTCGGCCCCGCCTACAGCTATTTCTCCCACCGGCTCGGACACGGCATGGGCCTCGACGGCCACGAGTGGCCGTACCTGGTCAAGGGCAACACCATGCCGCTCGAGGCGGGCATGACGTTCAGCAACGAACCGGGTGTCTATATTCGCGGGGAGTTCGGTGTGCGGTGCGAGGACGACATGCTGATCACGCCGGACGGGGCGGAACTGTTTACGCCCCAGGCCGCGTCGCTGGAAGACCCGTTCGGCAGCGGCATCCCGCTTCTCTAGACCGCGGCGCTCACTTGACGCAGGTGACGAGCAGCCACAACGACTTCGGGAAGTTCACCTTCTCGGCCGACACCGCGTGGAGCCCGGCCTGCTGAAGCAGTCCGTCCAGGTCCAGATCGACTTTGAATCCGATGTGCAGCGTCACCGGCGTAAAGAACCGCTCGAGGGTGGCCATCACCGGGTTGCTGCTCCGGAAGTGATTGAGGAACATGATGCGGCCGCCGGGCCGGCACACCCGCCGCATCTCGCGCGCCACCGTGATCGGATCGGGCACGCAGTTGATCAGATACGGCGCGTAGACCACGTCGAACGAGTCGTCGGAAAACTGGATGTCGCTGGCATCCATCTCGCACAGCCGGACATGGCGCAAATCGAGCCTGGCCACCTTTTCGTGAGCCCGCTCCAGCATGGACGCGGAAAAATCGATCGCGGTGATGTGCGCGTGCCGCGGATACAAGGGCACGTTGATGCCGGTTCCCACGCCGACCTCGAGCACCCGGTCGCCCGGCTGCAGGTCCATCCGCTCGATGGCGCGCACGCGGCCCTGATGGAGGGGCGGGCCGAAAAACACGTCGTACGACGACGCAATCTTGGCGTACACGTCCGACATGAACGCCTTCTCGACCGACGTCGCCGACAGGGCCGGCGCCGCCGCATCCCCGTGACTCAACAGGTCCTGGCGCACATGGGAACCATCTAAATCAAATAGGCTCATAGCAAGTTTGTCCGGTAGCCGCCCAAAATCATAACTCGGCTGTGCCGTTGCCGGCAACCTCGCCGTCATCGCCGACCAGCGCGGGCGGCGTCTCGATCCGTTCGTACTTCCACGTGTCGAGGTCAATCAGCACGTACGACTGGCCCACCGGGCCCAGGCCAATAGACCGAATCCCCTGCCGCACATCGTCGTGGTAGACGTGATGGTGGCCCGACAGGTGCATCCTGGGACGCAACGACGCCAGCACCTCATTGATCGGCGTCTTGCCGACATCCTGCCGACGGCCGCGCACCTCCAGATGAAACGGCCGGGCCGCTTCGTGCGACACGAACAGATCGACCCGGTCGAGCTTTCTCAGACGTTCGACCTCGTCGTGGAGGAAGTGCCGGCGCTTGTCGTCGCGTGCCATCGGCGGAAACGCCCCCCGCGGCGGCACGAGCTTCGGCCGCGGCACGTCGGCGGCCGAACGGTCGTACCACGTCGGGGCGAAGGTCCCGCCAAGGCCGGCCACCACAATCGGCCCGAGCGGCATGGCCACGCCGTTCGGGATGTAGTGGAGGTTATGCAGCGGATCGCGCCCGCCGTCGATCAATCCAGCCACCACCTCGAGGTTGTCGTTGTTGCCCTTGATCCAGTGGAGCGGAGCGGGAGGCGACTGGTACTCGCCGTTGGCGTCGGCCAAATCGCCCACCGTCACCCAGTAGTGCACCTCGGGGTGGCGGTGCATGATGGCTCGAACCGAGGCCGAATCGCCGTGCACGTCGCCCAGGGCGCCCAGCTTCATCCCGGTGGCCGCCTAGCGCCCCGCCGCCGCGCCCGCGCGCGCAGGCACGAGCAGGTCCTGCTTGTCCCAGATAAAGTCGTTCTTGGTGTAGACGGCCAGCTCGTAATCCTTGCCCATGAAGATGGCCGACACCGGGCACGCCTCTTCGCAGTAGCCGCAGAAGATGCAGCGCGTTTTGTGGATTTGATACGTGGCGGCGAACCGCGGCCCGGCGGCCACGCTGCCGTCGTTTTCGGCGGCCTCGAGATAGATGGCGTCCGAGGGACACGCGACCGCGCACAACCCGCACGCCACGCACTTTTCGAGGTCGTCCTCGTCGCGCATCAAGACCTGTTTGCCGCGATACTTCGGGAACACCGGAACCTTCTGCGCCGGGTAGTTCACCGTGATCGGCTTCTTGAACATGTGCTTCAGCGTGGTCGCGAAGCCTGTAATGATCGGACCAATCATGCCACCACCCTCCGCAGGTCCGGCCCTGCGCCATCGTGGACGCGGCACGTTGCCCCGTCCCACGGACCGTCGATGCATCATAACACGTTCATCCTCAGCGGTTTGACAGCCTCCGAGAGCGGCCGGTATAGTCGTGGTCTTGTCGTCCATCACGTTGAATTCGCGCCGCCGCCCCACCCTTGGCTCCGCCGGTGATCCGGGCTAGCTCGTGCCTCAGGAAGTGCATCTTCTCTCCACCCAGCAGCTGCTGACGACGCTGATCGTCAAGGTCGCGATCATGGCCGTGCTGGCGACCATGCTGGTTCGCTACCACCGGTTCCGCGACCTGCTGATCAGCGAGCGGCGCGAATGGCCGGCCAGGCTGTTTTTCGCCGTCGGCCTGGGCGCTCCGCTGGCCGCGGGCGTCACCGCTCGCATCCTGCTGCACTACGACGCCGCCGATCTCACCCTGGAAGGGGCGTTGCTGGCCGGGCTGATCACCGGCCCCTGGGCTGGCGCGCTGGTCGGCCTGATGATCGGCACGCCCGCGCTGCTCCATTACGAGTGGGCCGCCCTGCCGTTTGCCGTCGGCTGCGGCTTCGCCGGCGGCGGGTTGCGCGAGGCCTGCCCCAAGGAAGAAATCTGGAAGTTCTCCCCGTTTATCGTCGGCGATCTGCCGCGGCACCTGTGGCGGATGCTGCGATCGATTGGCATCGAGTGGCAGGTGGTCCTGTTCTCGGCGCCGATCGGCCTCGAACTGCTCCACCAACTGCTCGGCCAGCGCTGGCCGCTCCGGATGTTCCACCTTCAGCCCGACTCGGCCTGGACCGCCGTGGTGGTGTTTGTGACGACGGTGCTGTGCGTGGCCACGCCGCTCAAGATCTGGAACAACGCGAGGGTCGAACACCGCCTGCAGGAGCAGGACAAGATGCTGCTCAAGGCCCGTATCGACGCGTTGTCGAGCCAGATCAACCCGCATTTCCTGTTCAACACGCTGGCCTCGATCGCGTCGCTCATCCGGACCAAGCCCGACACGGCGCGAACCCTGATCGTCAAGCTCTCCAACATGCTGCGCCGGCGCCTGCGCAGCCAGGATCATTTCGTCACGCTGCGCGAGGAGTTGGAGTCGCTCGACGATTATCTCGACATCGAAGTCGTGCGGTTCGGACCGCAGTTGGTGGTGGAAAAGGAACTCGCCGCCGATGCCCTCGACGTGATGGTGCCGAGCATGATCCTCCAGCCGCTGATCGAGAACTCGATCAAACACGGCATCGCGCCGAAAATCGGCGGCGGCCGCATCGTCATTCGGGCGCGGCGCGACCGGTCCCCCGACCGCGTCGTCATCGAGATCGACGACAATGGCCTGGGGATGTCGGAACGCCGCCTGCAGTCGGCGATGACCGACGGCATCGGCCTCAGCAACGTCCACGAACGGCTGAGGGTGATTTACGGCGCCAACGTCGGCATGACGTTGACCAGCGAACCGGGGCGCGGAACGCTCGCGCGGATCGCGGTGCCGGTTGCCCCGCCCACCGAGTGAGGAACCCGATGGCGACCGCGATTAGAGCCGTGGTGGTTGACGACGAGCAGCCCGCTCGCGAAGAGCTGTGCTTCCTGCTCGGGCAGATCGACGGCATCCAGGTGGTCGGCCAGTCCGACAACGGGGTCGGCGCGCTCGACGTGATTGCCCAGATCCAGCCGCACGTGGCTTTTCTCGACGTGCAGATGCCGGGCCTCTCGGGATTCGAAGTGGCGCAGGTGCTGGTCGAGAAACCGTCGGCGACCAGGATCGTGTTCGTCACGGCCTACGACCAGTACGCGGTCAACGCCTTCGACGTCAACGCGGTCGACTACCTGCTCAAACCGGTCGAGAAAGTCAGGCTCGATCTGGCGGTCCAGCGACTCCGGCAGCGAATCGACACCGACCCGATGGGCGCCAGCGGCCTGGAACAACTGGTGCGGATGGTCGCCGACCGCCAGCAGCAGCGGCAGCAACTGGCCGTGAAGGTGAACGACAGGTTTCTGCTCGTGCAGGCCGAAGAAGTCATCTTCGCGTCGGTGGAAGGCGATACAATTCATCTTGCGACTGCTCAGGTGTCCGGATCGTCGAACTACCGGACGCTGGACGAGTTGCAGGCGAGCCTCGACCCGGCCGTGTTCTGGCGGGTTCATCGGTCGCATCTGGTCAACATCAACAAGATCAAGGAGATCGTCCCTTGGTTCAGCCGGAATTTCATGCTTCGGATGAAGGACGCGAAGAACTCGGAGATCCCCGTGAGCCGGTCGCAGACCAAGCGCCTGCGGGATTATCTCAAGCTGTAGACCCGTTTGCCGATCCGCGCCCGATCGACCCGCCGGTGTTCGCCGGTCCGGTGTGGCCGCCGGTGGCGCCGCCCGCCCCCCGCCGATCGGGGCCGGGCACGATGGTCGCGATCCGCGAGGAACTGTTCGCCTGGATTCGGACGCTGGCCTCCGCTGCGGTCTACGCCACGCTGATCGTCACCTTCGGGTTCCAGGTGGCGCGCGTGGAGGGCCAAAGCATGGCGCCGACGCTGGCCGATCAAGATCGGCTGATCGTCAACAAGTTCGTCTATCGGATGAGCGCGCCGGTGCGTGGCGACATCGTGATGCTCTACTACCCGATCAATCCCGACAAGTCGTTCGTCAAGCGCGTGATTGCCGAGGAAGGCGACACGGTCCGCATCAGCGATGGCCGCGTCTACGTCAACGACATCCCGCTCGACGACACCTACGTCCTCTCGGAGTACCGCAGCCACGACGACTGGGGCCCGCAGGTGATTTCCGAAGGGTACTACTTCGTGATGGGCGACCACCGGAACAACAGTTCGGATAGCCGCCACTGGGGCCTGGTGCCGAAGAAATACATTATCGGCAAGGTGCAGTTGCGCTGGTGGCCGGTGCCCACCGCCCGAGTGTTCTGACCGGTGTGGGTGGGAGGCGGGGTTAGCTGACGACCGGCTCGCGGGTGGCATAAAGTTCGTCGATGACCGCCGCCCAGCGCTCCTCGACCACGGGTCGGCGCAGCTTGAGCGTCGGCGTCAACTCCCCGCCTTCGACCGTCATCTCCGAGGGCAGCAGCGCAAACTGCTTGATCTTTTCGAACTGCGCCAATTCCAGATTCACCTCGTCCAGCAGCCGCTGGAACAGCGCGCGCACATCGGGCCGGGTGGCCAGTTGCTCGCGGGTGCCCGACGCCGCGCCGTGCTCGTGCAGCTCGGCCTCGACCGCGGCGAAGTCGGGCACGATCAACACGGCCGGAAACTTGCGCCGATCGCCGATGACGATCGCGTCCGACACGAACGGACTGGCCTTGAGGCGCTGCTGGATGGGCTGGGGGGCGATGTTCTTGCCGCCCGACGTGACGATGAGATCCTTCTTGCGATCGGTGATCGAGAGGTAGCCCTCCGCGTCGATGTGGCCGATATCGCCGGTGTGCAGCCAGCCGCCGGCAAGCACGGCCGCCGTCTCGTCGGGGCGGTTGTAGTAGCCCCGCATGATGTTGGGCCCCCGCGCCAGCACTTCGCCGTCGTCGGCGATGCGAATCTCGACACCGGGGATGGTCCGGCCCACGCTGCCCAGCCTGGGGGCATCCAGCGGATTGACGGTGATCACCGGCGCGCTTTCGGTCAGACCATAGCCTTCGAAAATCGGAAGCCCGACTGCGTAGAAGAACTCGGCGGTCGTGCAGGCCAGCGGCGCACTGCCCGACACCATGGCTCGCATCCGGCCGCCCGTCCTGGCGCGCACCTTGCGCAACACCAGCGCGTCGGCCAGCGGCGCCTGCAGTGCCGTCAACCACGACGGCCGTCTCCCGCACAGCTTCGCCAGACTGCGCGCGCGGCCGACGCCGAGCGCCCAGGCGAAGAGATGCCGCTTGAAGGGCGTCTGGGTCGCGACCGCATCGACCACCGCATGATGGAACTTCTCGAACACGCGGGGAGCGCCCGTCATGATCGTCGGGGCGACACGTCCCAGATCGCGCGCCACGGTCTGCAGCGACTCGGCGAACACGATCGAGGCACCCGCCGCCAGATAGAGATACATCACGGTGCGTTCGAAGGTGTGGCTCAACGGCAGGAACGACAACGCCAGATCGTCGGCGGTGACCTTGAGCACCGCGTTGGCTCCCACGACATTCGAGACGATGTTGTCGTGGGTGAGCATCACGCCTTTCGGCGTGCCCGTCGTGCCGGACGTGTAGATAATCGTGGCGACGTCGGAGGGCAGTACGCCTGTGGCCCGGGTCTCGAACCGCGCCTCGAGGTCCGGGTCCTGGCGCAGTTGCCGCTCGCCGTCGGCGGTCACCTCGGCCATCGTCCGGATCGTTGGCCCGGCCGCTCCCGGCTCCGGCATCCGGTCCGGCGCCACCACCACGACCACCGTGCGCAGGGCCGGCAGGTCGCCGGCGGCCTCGAGGACCTTGGTCAACTGCACGGCGTCGGACACCACGGCAAGGCTGGCACCCGCGTCGCCCAGGATGAACTGGGTCTGCGCCGCCGACAGCGTCGGGTACACCGGCACGGTAATCGCGCCGGCTGCCAGGATGCCGAAGTCGGCGATGGTCCATTCGGGCCGGCTTTCGCAGACAATGCCGACCCGGTCGCCCGCGCCAACGCCGAGCGCCTGCAGCCCCAGGCTGAAGGCGCGGCTCTGCTCGAGAATGGCGTGGCTGGACAGTTCGGCGAGCCGATCGCCTTCGCACCGGCGCACGTGCGCGGGCCTGTCGTGCCGCGCTGCCACGAAAAGCGGCAGCACGGCCAGTGTGCGAATGTCTTCAATGCCGCTTGATGGCGCGATCATGCAATAGCGTACTTGCCAGTGAGGTGATTACCGTAGACCAGTACCGCGCCTCGGTCAAGAGAGAGGCACCCGTCACGCCTGCTCGCGTGTCCACTCGCCGGATCGGCCGCCACGCTTTTCGAGCAGCAGGATATC
The DNA here is from genome assembly GCA_037133015.1 of Acidobacteriota bacterium. Classification (GTDB taxonomy): domain Bacteria; phylum Acidobacteriota; class Vicinamibacteria; order Vicinamibacterales; family JAKQTR01; genus JBAXOX01. The sequence continues at coordinate 7,437 of JBAXOX010000054.1, read as the reverse complement.
GCCGATGACGATTGCCCGATCCACCGCCTTCACCATGTCGTAGAGGGTCAGCGCCGCCGCCGCGACCGCCGTCAGCGCCTCCATCTCCACGCCGGTCGGGCCGATCGTCCGGACGCGCGCCTCGATCTGATACCCCTCCCGCCGGCGGCGGAACGCCACCTGGCAGTCGCTGATGATCAGCGGGTGGCACAAGGGAATGATCTCGGAGGTCTTCTTGGCAGCCATGATGCCGGCCAGCCGAGCGGCTTGCAGCGGATCTCCTTTGGCGATCTGGCCCGACCCGATCAATCGGATCGTCGAGGAGGCCATCCGCACGAACCCGCGCGCCACAGCCTCACGCACCGTGGCTGGCTTCTGGCTGACGTCGACCATCTGGATGCGACCGCGCGTATCGACGTGCGAGAGCGTCCTGGCTTTCGCGGTCGTCCTGGTCTTGGTCGACCCGCGAACCGGGGTGATCGGTGGCATGTCAGTGCCCCGCCTTCCGCGCCTGGCCGGCGCCGATCCCCGACGTGTCCGTCCCGCTCAGCTGCGCCCTCATCGCCATCCTGTTTCGCCTCCGCCGACCTACTGTACACCGTCTGCTTTGCCCCCGTGCCACCCCCGGCGAACCCCTGGGCCTGCCCGCGTACGCCGAAGCAGGCTCGGGCCCGGTTGAACTGGCCGGGTGAGCGGCAATCGCGGACGCGTTGCGTGTTAAGATGCGCCCCATGAGTGAGAACCAGACCAAGCCATCCGTTCCCGACGATGCCTTCAAGCCGTTCGTGCCCGACGACTCCGATCAGCGCGAATTCACCGTTCGTGCCCTGATTCTCGGCTTGCTCATGTGCGTCATCCTTGGAGCGGCCAACGCCTATCTCGGCCTTCGTGCCGGCATGACGATTGCGGCCACCTACCCGGCAGCCGTGATCGGGATGGCCGTCCTTCGCCTGATGAAGGGCAGCCTGCTCGAAGAAAACTTCGCCCGGACCGTCGGCTCAATCGGCGAGTCGGTAGCCGCCGGTGCGATCTTCACGCTGCCCGCATTCGTGATCCTCAAGTTCTGGAAGTTCGACCGCGCGCACATGGCCGAGGAGTACCTCCTGTCGGCGGCGTTGATGATGCTCGGGGGCACCCTCGGCATCATGTTCGTCACGATTCTGCGCCGCGTCATGGTGGAAGACCCGGGTCTGCCGTTCCCCGAATCGGTCGCGGCATCCGAAATCCACAAAGCCGGTCAGAAGGGGTCGGAAGCCGCGTTGCAGTTGTTCCGCGCGATGTTCGTCGGCGCGATCGTCAAGTTGCTCGACGGGTTCGGCATCTTCCGGGCCGCCAACGAAGCCGCCATCGGAATCGGGACGGTCAAGCAGACCTTCGTGCGGCTGGGCATCGGCGATCAGGCTCCGAAGGTCGTCACCGGCGGCGTCACGCATTTTTCGGCGCCCGATATCACGCCGGCGTACTTCGGTGTGGGCTACATCATCGGTCCCGAACTCGGCTCCCTCAACTTCGCCGGCGGCCTGCTGGCGTGGGGCCTGTTCGTGCCGACCCTGGTGTACTTCCTCGGACCGTCGCTCATCGACCAATATCTCGCGATGAACAACGGCAACCAGGACGCCGCGTGGGCCGCGATGGTGGTTGGTCTCTGGAAGTTCATCGTCCGGCCGATTGCGGTCGGCGGCATGCTGGTGGGCGCCTCGTACACGCTGTACCGCATGCGGAAGAATCTGATTGGCGGCGTCAAGCGCGGCATCGAAGATGTCCGGAAGTCGGCCACGGCTGCGGCCGCGACCAAGCGCACCCAGCAGGATCTGAATCTCAAAGTTGTGGGATTCGGCATCATCACGCTACTGGTGCTGATGACGCTGCTCTACTTCGGCTTCACCAAGGAAATCGGACCGGCGGTGGTCGCAGCGCTGGTGATTCTGATCACCGGCTTCTTCTTCGCCGCGGTGTCGGGCAACCTGGTCGGCATGATCGGGTCGTCGAACAACCCGCTCTCCGGCCTCACGCTGACGACGGTGATTATCGCGGCCTTGACGATGGTCGTGGTCGGCATGAAGGGCGTCGAAGGCGTGATGGCGGTGCTCGGCGTGGCCGCGGTGGGCTGCGTGTCGGCAGCCGTCGCCGGCGAGATGCTGCAGGATCTGAAGGTCGGACATATCCTGGGCGGCACGCCGTGGAAGATGCAGGTCGGTGACATCATCGGCGTCGTGGTGGCGAGCCTCGTGATGTTCTTCCCGCTCTACATGATGCACACCGCCGATGTGGCGCAGTTCGGCGAGGCCGGCGGATTCGGCGGCAAGACCTACCCGGCGCCGCAGGCCGGCCTGATGGCCGCGCTCTCGCAGGGCATCGTCGGCGGCGAGATGGCCTGGCCACTGGTCGTGGTGGGCATCGCGATGGGGATCGCGCTCATCCTGGTCAAGGTGAAGAGCCCGATGCTCTTCTCGGTCGGCATGTACCTGCCGCTCGGCACGACCTTCGCCATCTTCTGCGGCGGCATGGTCCGCGGCGTGGTCGATCGGATTCGCGAGAAACGCGGCTACAACGACGCGCAGAAAGCACGGGTGGAGAATGCCGGGGTGCTCGCCGCATCGGGGCTGATTGCGGGCGAGGCGCTGCTCGGTTTGTTTATCGCGGCGGTGGTCGGCATCAGATCGAACCACGAATTCTGGTCGGTGTCGGGCTTCGACGCGTTCGCACCGTGGATGGCGCTGCCCGTGGCGGCGTTCCTGATCTGGTACCTGATTGCCGTTCCGCTTCGGAAGGCTGGCGCGGCCGACGAGCCGGCTCCGCCCACAGCGGTCATGTAGTTCGCCACCGCGACTCACCGCCGGATGATCCGAGGGACGCTGCGCACCCGCTGCGCGGCGTCCCTTCGTCGTTTGCGAGCTCGGGCGTCAGGACGGTGGCCCCGCCGCTCACGGCACGATGCGGAACGGCGCCAGCATCTGGAGTTTCTGCGTCCCTCGTACCGTCGTGATGCGAATCACGTAGTCGCCCATCGCCAGCGGGGCCAGGGCCAGTTCCACCCGGATCCATCGCACCGAGTCCTTCTCGACGATGGTCGCGGCCACCGGCACCTCCATCGTCTTGCCCGATCGACCGACGAGCTCGCCACTCACCTGCTCGGGCGCCAGCGAGGCGGACATCTGAACGACGATGCGTTCGGTGCGCCGAAAGCGGCGATCGGTGGTTGGCGTTTCGGGGGAACTCGCCGCGGAGCCGCGCCGGAAATAGATCGGCTGTCCCACCAGCAGCGCATCCGAGCGGACCGGTGCGGCGACATCGAAGCGAGACGTCTCGGTGATGGGCAGTCCGCCGGTGGCCGGCGTCACCCGCACTTTGACGGCGTAACTGCCGGGGTCGAGCCACACGTCTGCGCCCGTGCGCGGGAAACGGGTGAGGAATCGGCCCGAGCCGGGTGGGATGGGCACGCTGTAGCGGACGACGGCCTCGCCATCCTTGCCCGTAATCGCGACGTCGGCGTCCCCGCCCCGACTCCAGTCGTCTCCCGTCTTCGCGCGGATATCGACTTCGCCCATGATCCACAGCGCCGGTTCGGATCCAGCGGGTTTGGCGATCGCCCCGTCGGCCGACGGCGTCCACCACCCCGGGCTCACCGACACGCGCAGCGGAGCATCGCGCGTCGACGCGTCAAGCGTCGCGATCGTCTTGCCGATGGCCGCGGTGGCTTCGTCCACCACGGGCGCGACGGCAGCGGTCCGTGCCGCGGCTTCCTCGGCGGTCGGCGCCTTGTAGCCGCGCCGGGCACGCACGTCGATGCCGGGCCGCTTCACCCGGACTTTGATGGCGCGGAATTTTCCGTCGAGCTTCGAGTTGGTCGACGTGTAGCCGAGGAGGTAGTAGGACGACAAATCCGCGACAACCCGCTTGAGGCCGCCGTCGATGTCGTTGGAATTGATCACCGCGATGCCGTCTGTGTTGGCCGCGATCGTCATCAAGGCGTCGTGACGGCCCTGGAGCATGGTGAAGTCGTCGCTGGGGCTGGGCGGCGGATTGGGCCCGATGTCGTTGTCGAACACCGGCAAGCCGCGCGGCTCGATCGGGTAGAAACTCGCGTTGGCCAGGTTGGCCTCGTCCATGATGTCGCGAAAATACCGCTCGTCGTCGAGGCCCGAGAGCATCATCCGGTCCTGATCGCACACGGTCCGATTGATGCCGTACGGGTTGTACTTGTCCTGATATCCCGTGCCGGCGACGCCGCCGCCCGTCGTGCGCGTGTTGGGCGACAGCATGCTCGGATCGGGTCTGAACAGGCGCCACCCTTCACTCACCAGCAAAATCGCCTTGCGCTCCTCCCGGATGCCATGCAGATGCCGGACCAGATCGCGGAGCGCATCGAGGGTGTTCTTTTCGCGGCGGCGTTCGATCATCTCTTGCGCGATAAACGAGGTGGCGCCGGCGCCGGTGGCCGGCGGGTAGCAGTTCATGTACTTCTGCTCCACCGGGTCGTCGGTGAAGCCCTCGCGCCCCCGCTGTCCCCACCAGCGGAAACTGGCGAGCATCTGCGCAATTCTGTCGGTGCGCCGTGTGAACATGATGCCGGCAGCCGACATGTCGGGCGACATCACCGCGATCAGATCCTGGTCGCCGACCACACGGTTGAGCAGGTTCATCAGCGGCCGCGTCACGTTGTGCGAGGCGGCCTGGTGCACGTGATAGACGTCGAGGAACAGCACGAAGACGCGCGCGCGCGGATCGGCGGCCATCTGGTCCGACTCGCGCATGTTGCGCGGTTCAACCCGGGTCTCGGGTGTGGCGCTGCTCTGAATCGTGATGTGCTCGAAGGCGTCGACCTTCTGGGGGGCGTTGTCCTCAAGCACCTCGAAGTCGTCGACGGTCAGGTCTTCGACCGGCACGCCTTTTTTCGTGGCGAAGACGTCCACGCGCACCGCGTTCGCCCCCGCCCGGAAGACGGGGCGCTGGGGCGGCTGGCCTTCGGCCGACTGCGGGTCGGCGGGTGGACGGGACGCCTGGCCGGTGCCCTGCGCGGCAGGCTGGCCGACAGCCTGGCCGCCAGCTTGCGAGATAACCGGGCCGCCAGCTTGCGCGGTCACCGGGCCGCCAGCTTGCGCGGTCACCGGGCCGCCAGCTTGCGCGATCACCGGGCCGCCAGCTTGGCCCCCAGCTTGCGCGACGGCCGACCGATCTACGGCAAGCCCGGCTCCGCCGGCGAGCGCGAGGGTGGCGGCGAGGATGCCGACGAGGCGGCGCAGACCCGGGCGCGATGCGCGAACGCTGATCATGGTTCACTCCGATGCAGGCGCTTTCCTGCATCATACGAGAAAAGGCCCGACCCGGACGAACCGGGTCGGGCCTTGCTGGCGACAAACCACCGAGCGCGCAACGCGCCTACGACACGCGAGCGCGCACCACCGACTTGACCGGCACCTTCGCCAGTTTGGCCTTTTCCATGGTGCGGGCGCGGGCGGCAATGCACTTGGTGAGCGCAGAGTCGAGACGGCCCTCAATGGCCGGCGACCCTTCTCGCACCACCTCGGATACTTCGGTGATGATCAGGAACCGAGCGCGATCGAGCATGCGCTTTTCGCGAAACGAGAGGCTCTTCGACTTGCTGAGCAGCGTGAGGCTCTTGAGCACGTCGGCCACGTCGTAGATCGAGCCGGTGCGCATCTTCTCGGAATTGTCCTTGAAGCGGCCCTTCCAATTCTGCTGGGCATCGATCTTGCCGTCGCCAAGCAGTTTGAACAACCGATCGACTTCCTCATCGTCGATCGCCCGACGCAATCCCACGCCATCCACGTTCGCCAGCGGAACGAGCACGGTGGTGTCGTTGGCGGCGATCCGAAGATGATAGAAACCGCAGGTCGTGCCAAGAATCGTCTTTTCTTCGATCCGCTCGACAATACCAAGTCCGTGATTCGGGTAGATGACCTTATCGCCGATCTGGAATGTCACGTAGTTCCCTCACTTCTTTGGAATAACACGGGAGGTCTGAGTCGCTGAGGCGTCTTCAATAGAACCATTATACTCGGAATTCACCCTTACGACAATGGAAAACACGCGAAATACGCCAGAAATTCGTTTTTTGTTCGCTATGGGTGAATGATGTCTCTTGCGGACGGTCGGTCCTTCAGATCTACCGACAATTGGACACCGATCCAATAAGCCGTTAGTGTTCAGTGCGTTATCGACTGTCGCCAAGTCGGGCGCAGTGGTGGGTTTGATCACGGCAAAACGAGAGCCACACCGAGGCCAAGCGCTTCCGTGTCTATTATTGTGACACTTCGAAAGTCCTTGATTCACGACGAACGCGGGTGGCAGATTTTGCCGTGACGCTCGGAGCGCGAAATGGCGTTTTCTGCCACACCGCACGCCAGCCGCCGTAAGTCTGTCTAGTAAGTCATTTACAAACAGTTGTTTACGACTGTTTCACCCGGCGCCGTCTTTGGCATCTGGCATGCAGTAGCGACGATGTACAATGCGAGTCGTGCCGAGAGTGCCACCATTCGACCGGCCTGCCACCTACGACGATCTGGTGGCGCTGCCGGACATTCAAACGGGCGAGATTGTCGACGGCGAGCTTCATGCTTCGCCCAGACCGGCGCCTCGCCACGCGCTTGCCGAGACAGCGATTGGCGATGCGCTGCGGCTTCCGTATCATCGCGGGCGCGGTGGACCAGGGGGATGGTTGATATTGGTGGAGCCAGAGCTTCATCTACTCGGCGATGTCCTGGTGCCGGACTGGGCCGGATGGCGGAAGAGCCGAATGCCGTCGGTCCCCCAAACCGCATACTTCGCCGTCGCCCCCGACTGGGTGTGCGAGGTGTTGTCGCCGTCGACCGCGTCTCTGGACCGGGCGAAGAAGCTGCGCATCTATGCGCGGGAAGGCGTCGGCCACGCGTGGCTGGTGGATCCGGTCGCGCGAACGCTCGAAGTGTTGCGGCTCGAGGGCGGGCGATGGTCGATTCTCGCCACCCATCTTGGCGACGAGGTCGTGCGCGTTGAACCGTTCGTGGAAGTCGAATTCGAATTGGCGTCGCTGTGGTGGGACGAGGAGCCGGAGGCGACGACCGGGGCCGCTGAGTGCCACGACTGACGCGCCGGCCGGGTTGCGTAGTCCGCGCGAGCGACGCGTGACAGATGAGCAGCGCCGAGGACACGTCTATCGAGGAAAGAACGGGAACATTTCTATCGAAGCGTGACATCGCACCGCGCGTGGCCTGGCTGGCTGGTCCTTGCGTGCTATACTTTTTGTCTTCGTCTGCGACTCCACCCTGATGTGCCGGAGTGGCGAAACTGGCAGACGCGCGGGACTCAAAATCCCGTTGGGCTTACACCCAGTGTGGGTTCGATTCCCTCCTCCGGCACCATTCGACTCGCCTTCCGGCCTGATCTCGTTCTGCCGTCAGGCTCGCTCATGGCAGGCCCTGTCGCGAGTCGAATGGTGTCCTGAGCGAGCCCGGCCGC
>JBAXOX010000053.1:0-27414 GCA_037133015.1 Acidobacteriota bacterium | reverse complement strand
GGGCGCGACTGCGGGGCGAACGGTGCCCCCGGCGCCAGGCAATCCGGGCCCTGCGGCGACCGCGGCGCCAGATGCGGGCCCCGATGCCCTTTCAGGTCCGACACCGATCGTCATCGTCGATATCGAGCCAGCGGCTGTTCGCGTACCCGAGATCGGCGTCGCGCCGATCGGAGAGTTGAAACCCATCACGATTCAGGACATTCCGGGCGGGCCGGGTCCTGTTCAGACGCCATCGGACGCCAGAATCGAATCACAAAGGAGAAACCAGCCATGAACGCCAGACGGACTTTCGTCGCCACAACTGCCGCGGTGATCGCAGTCGCGTCGCTCGCCGCCGCGCAACTTCCTTCGCCGCCAGTGGCGATCGCGCCGGCCATCGCTTCGGCCGATCGCCCCGCACCGGTGGCTCCGGCCGCTGCCGTGTTCCGCCTCGGCGACCTGGACGTGCCCGAACCGCCGCAGACGGCCCCCACACCGCAGTCGGCACCAAAAGTCGTCAGATCCACGACCGGGACCGCACCGCGGGCCACAGTGAATCCAGTGGGAGACGACTCGCAAGCGCCTCCGGCGCCGCCAGCCCCGCCTGCACCACCGGCTCCGCCCGCGCCGCCCGCTTCATTCAAAGCGGAACAGGCCAAAGTCATGGCGGAACAGGCCAAAGTGATGGCTCCGCGAGCGTTCAGAGGACAGTTGGTCAACCTGCGTCTGGAATTCACCATCACCGATCAGATCGGCAGCGCCACGGCGGTGAAAAAGACGGTCACCATGAACGTGGCGGATGGGGAGAATGGCCGCATTCGCACCAACGCCGACGTCTTCCGGAAGAACTCGTCGCCCACCAACGTGCCGCTCTCAATCGACGCGGCCCCGGAAGTCGAGGGCGCCAAGATTCGACTGCGAACGTCGCTGGAGTATCAGTTGCTCAACGACTCGACGTCGGCCGAACTGCCGGCTGGCAAGACGTCGGTGACGCAGGCCGTGACGTCGATTCTGAACGACGGCGTGCAGGCCATTCTCTGCCAGTCGGCCGATCCGTTGACCGACCGCAAAGTCACCCTGGAAGTGAAGGCGACCATCGTCAAGTGACCAGTGGGATTCGGACATTGTGGAATCGCGAGAGAGTCGCGATCGGGCGGGCCACAGGTCGGCCGTCGTCACCACGTGTGGCGCCCCTGCGGAGTGCGTGTCGACCACGCGCGATCGCAGGGACGCCATTCAGCGCAGGCGTCAGGCTTCACTCCACAGTTTCGTCATCACCGCGACCGCCGTCCGGCAATCCGCCTCGCTGATGCCGTAGTGGGTGACCACTCGAAGGCGCCCGCCGCCGAAGTCCGACACCAGCACGCCCTGGGCTTCGAGCGCCGAGGCAAACGTTTCCGCACGCGCCACGCTCGGCATGCGGAACACGACAATGTTGGTGTCGACGTGCGGGGGATCGAGCACCACGCCTGCCAGCGCGGCGATGCCGTCGGCGAGGATGCGCGCGTTCCGGTGATCGTCGCCGAGCCGCGCCACCATCTCGGTCAACCCGACGATGCCCGGGGCGGCAATCACGCCGGCCTGGCGCATCCCGCCGCCCAGCACCTTGCGCATCCGTCGCGCCCGATCGACAAACGCCTCGTCGCCGCAGATGAGCGATCCAACGGGCGCCGCCAGGCCTTTCGACAGACACAATTGCACCGACGACACATGCTGCGTCCACGCCGTCACGGGTTTCCCCGCCGCAACCGTGGCGTTGAAGAGACGGGCGCCATCCAGGTGAACCGGCAGCCCGTGCCGCGCGGCCAGCGCGGCCACCTCGGCGAAATACTCCGGAGACAGGATGGATCCGCCGCATCGGTTGTGCGTGTTCTCGAGACAAATCACACCGGGCGGCGCGTGATGATAGAAGTGATAGTTGTGCGCCGGCAGGTGAATCGCCGCCTCGAGATCGTCGAGCGGCAGCGTCCCATCGGCATTCGTGCGCACCGGCTTGAGGATGAGTCCGCCCAGCGCTGACGCCGACCCGTTTTCGTAGTGGTAGATGTGAGACTGGTCGCCCACGATCACTTCGCGGCCACGCTCGCAGTGGGCCAGCAGCGAGGCGAGGTTGCCCTGCGTGCCGCTGGTCACGAACAGCGCCGCGGCCTTCCCGGTCATCTGCGCCGCCAGGTGCTCCAGTTTCCTGACGGTCGGATCTTCGCCGAACACGTCGTCGCCAACCTCGGCCGTCAGCATCGCCTGCCGCATCGCCGGCGACGGCTGCGTCACGGTGTCACTTCGCAAATCGATGGGCATGGATCCTCGGTGTCGGTAGTGCGGCGGCAGCGCGCCTGCCAGCGGTGATCGATCCGAAGCCGAGGCATCACACCCCGACCCGGCAATTGTACGCCAGGCGACGTCCCGATTCCGGCCGCATCGGCGGCATGCCCGCCGCCCGCGCGGTGGCGCCGTCCCGCGCCCGCCAATCACCCCTGGCGGCAGCGCTACGACCGACTGCCTGATCGGGTGTCGCCTGGCGACTCGATCCCGGGACAGTTCCGACCCCGAGGAGCCAACGTGTAGTCGTCACGGCCGTCTCCGCGGGGCCCCTCACGGGGTGCAGACCCCACTCAACGGCCTTCAACCATCAACCGTCGAACAGGGGACATTTCTATCGAGGGAAGAACGGGGACATTTCTATTTCGCCTCGACACTCCACTGGCGCGATCCCTGGAAATTCCGACGCGGCGCTGTTACACTGTCCGAAACTTGAACACTGCGATTCGCATGCGTCCGGCGGCCGCGAGTTCATCGCCATCAGATGGTGCCGTCGTGCGGGGCGGTGCGCTCGCCTTCTGCGCGCGCCACTACACGCGACTCGCCGTCCTGGTGCTGGCGCTTGCCGCCTTCAATCTCGGCTTCCGACTCGGCGACGAAGTCGTCACCGAGTGGGACGAATCCCTGTACGCGACGAGCGCCGCGGAGATGGTTCAGAACGGCGACTGGATCGCCACCACATTTCTCGGACAACTCGACTACTACAACACCAAGCCGCCGCTCAATGTCTGGATGATCGCGCTGTCGTTCAAGGCGTTCGGACCGTCCCTGGTGGCACTGCGCCTGGCGACGGTTGTGTCGGCGTGGCTGACGATTGCCGTGCTGATGTGGTGGACCCGGCGAGTCTGGGGCGAGCCGGTGTCGCTGGCGGCAGGCGTGGTTTTGGCCACCGCTTTCGGATTCTTCTACGTCCACTCCGCCCGGAATGCGAACACCGACGCCGTGTTTGCCCTGCTCGTGCTGACCACGGTCGTCGTCGTCTGGGAAGCCGACACCCGTCCGTGGGTCCGAGCGGTTGTGGGTCCGATTCTCGCCGGGGTCTTCCTGCTGCGAGGGATGGGCGTCCTCATGCCGCTGCTGTTCGTGATCGGATATGCCGTCCTGGGCCGACGGTGGGGAAGATGGAAGCCCACCGCGGTGGCGTTTGTCCTGTTCGCGATCCCGGTGGCCGCGTGGGTGTTCGCCCGGTGGCAGATCGATCGCTGGGCTTTTCTCGAGCGCCTGGTGTGGTACGACTTTCTGGCGCGCAGCGTCTCGTCGCTCGAGTCCCATAGAGCGCGCGGCTGGTTTTACTACCCCTATATCCTCGCGAAACATCAGTACGACTGGCTGTTCGCCGCGATGATGGCGCTCCTGCTGGCGGGTGTGGGCAGGCGGGCGCCGACTGCGGGCGACACACCACCACAACGCGATGGCCACCGGCTCGCGGCGCTGGTGGGCTGCTGGGCCGGCGCGACCCTGCTCATTCCGAGCATCATGCAGACGAAACTGGCCTGGTACCTCAACCCGTTTTACCCGCTGTTCGCCATCGGGGTCGGATGGGCCGTCGTGCGGGCCTGGGCGCGGATGGACATGCGGTCGGCGTCACGGTGGCGATGCGCCGCGTTGGCGGCGGCCTGCGTCATCGCCCTCGGGGTGGCTGAAGGCCGACTGGTTTGGTATTCCTTCTCGCATCGGTCGTTGACGCTCTCGCCGCAGGGCCTGGTGATCGCCGAGCGCCATCGGTTGCGGGGCCACCGCGTGTTCCACCGCGGCTGGAATCGAGGGGATCGATTCGTCGTCGACGCCGTGGCCGGGGCTGAGGCACGCGACGTCAACGACATCGCTGCGTTCTGGCGACACAGCCGGCAGGGCGATTTCCTACTCGCGTGGGAGCGGATCGATCATCCGGAATTGAGCCTGGTTCGCTCCCAGCAGGACCGGTGGCTGTACGAGAGGGGGGCCGCGAGGCCACCCTCGGCGGCGCCGGGACAGGACCCCGCCGACGGCCCGGCCGGCAGTGAGCGTGGACCGGGCCTGAAGAACCCAGACCGGCGGCGGCACCGACCCCGCCACGATCGCGAGCGACCGGACGGCGAGGCCTTGCCTGGGACGCGCTTCGACGCCGCTAGAGTCCGATTGCCGATTTGATGAAGGTCGCCAAATCCTGCTTCAGCGCCTTGTGCGCCGAAGGCCGGATGTACATCATGTGCCCGGCTTCGTAGTACCCGAACGACACGCGCTCGGTCACCTGCCGGTCGAACGCCAGATGGGTGAAGTTGAACTCGGCCCCGCCGGCAAATGTCGCCATGTCGTAGTAGCCGCACGCCACGAAGACCTTGAGGAACGGATTCCGCGCCATCGTCAGCCGCAGCGCGTCGGTGGTGTCCATGTAGCGGTTCTGCACGTAGGTCCACGGGCGCACATTGCCCGAGGTGGCGTAATGGAGATCGGAGTCCCACTTCAGGACGTTCTTGACGTAGTCGGCAAACAGCGCCGTGTACGGCCCCTGGAGCGCGGTGTTCGAGGGATCGAACTCCTGGCGTTCGCCCGCTGCGTCGGCGTCGAGCGCGGTGAACCGTCCGTCGAGCCGACCGACCATCAGCCGCTGATCGCGAAGCAGCTCCTTGCGGAACCGGCCCGCCTCCACCCGCAAATTTGCTGACAGGACGTATTTCGACGACAGGCCGGTGTAGCGCGCCAGTTTGTCGGCCATCGCCTTGCGTTCAGCGTCGGTCAGCGTGTGTCCCTTGGTGAGGGCCGCCATGTACTCGCCAAATGCAAACGCCCGAGCCTCGCCGACCACCTGCGCGATGGATTTCTGCTGGAGGTCGGCCGGCAGCTTCTTGTGATACCAGGCGGTGGCTGCAAAGGTCTGGATCTGCGCGGCCCAGGCCACGTCGTTGTCGGGCGCGGGCGACAACGTCTGATACGTCAGGAGCGCCGAAATCAGCGCGATGCCGTTCAACTCGACCCCGTGGCGCGACTGGAGTTCCTGGGAAAGGCCTGCGGACCGAATCGTGCCGTAGCTTTCGCCAATCAGGAACTTGGGCGAGGCCCAGCGGTTGTAGGCCCGCAGGTACTCGGCGATGAATTCGCCAAAGGCACGGATGTCGCCGTCCTGGCCGTGAAACTGCGCATTGTCGACGCCGGCGACCACGCGGCTGTAGCCGGTGTCGATCGCGTCAACAAACACCAGATCGGACGCATCGATGAGCGAGTTCGGATTGTCGATCAGCTTGTAGGGTGGCGCGGGCTGGAAGCCCTCGTCGGCCATCTGCACGTGCCGGGGCGCCAGCGACCCCATGTGCAGCCAGACGCTCGCCGATCCGGGGCCTCCGTTATAGAGAAACGACACGGGGCGCGTCTTCGGATCTTCGCCGTCCTTCGTGTAGGCCACGAAGAACATCCGCGCCACCACCTTGCCGTCGTCGAGACGAATCGGAAGCGTGCCCGTGGTGGCGGTGTACTTGATGTCGCGCCCGTCGAGGCGCAACAGATGCGACGTTTGCGCCACCTTCTCTTCGTTCGGACCAGCAACCTCCATGCGGCCGGCGGCTGAACCCGCCTCGCGCGCGGCGGCCGGCTGTGCGCCCGGGACGCCACCGGGGCGCTCCCGGCCAGGCTGCTGAGCGGAAACAGGGGCGAGCGCCAAAGCCATCACCGCGACCACACAGAAACGCCACTTGAGCATCATGATTCTCCTCCGAGCCGGGGCGCGTGACGCGCCAAGCCGACTCCCGATTCGGGTCCGGCGCAGCATAACACGGAGGGTTGTTCCGACCGATTCGCACCACGCGCGGCCCCAGGCGCAGGACACGCCGACGGGCGACACGCGCGGCCCGGTACCCGATCACGCGGTCGGTTCGGCCTGGGCCTGACGGGGTTTGGCGGTGCCGCTGGCCGACTTCAACGCGCCGAGGAACCGCGATCGCAGGGTGCCGCTCACCAGCGCCTTCTTGACCGGCTGCAGGCGCAGGAAGGCGCCGACGAAGGCGCGAAGGAACTGGTGCGTCACCCGCCCGGGCTCCGCAAACAGCAGGTTCTGCAGGGTCCCCACCTCGAGGCTCTGCAAGATGGTTTTTTCGAACGTCGTCTCGGGATACAGCACGCGCTGCGGACGATGGTGCAGCGACATCGCGTGGGTCGTGCAGGAGAGCGCGCAGACACCGCACCCCAGGCAGATCGATTCGTCCACCACGGGCCGCGCCTTCTTCTTTCCGATCGGCTCAACCAGCCGCTCCAACGCAATGGCATCGATCGGGCAAGCCTTCTTGCACTTCAGGCAGCCGTCGCACGTCGCATCGTCCACCGCGGCGAGGTAGTTGGAGGTGACCAGCGCGTGCGGGTAGCCGAACTGGCTGATGCCCAGCAGCATGTTGCAGCAGCACCCGCAGCAGAGACACATGAAGCCGGCGCCGCGCTGCACGTTGTCGGCATTGATGACGAGCCCCAGATCGCGGGCCTGGACCAGACGATCGAGCACCTCGCTTTTCTCGATGGGCCGGGCCAGGTTGCGGCGCACCAGATAGGTGGCCGAACTCGCCATCGACAGGCATGTTTCAAGAGGTACGTCGCAGCGCTTTGCGCCCACGTGCAGTTTCTCGTGGCGGCACGAGCAGGTGCCCACCGCGAACTGCGTCTGTGCGTCGACAAGGGAGACGGCCTTCTCGAAGTCGAGGATCTCGACGTGCTCGGCGGGTGCGACGGCCTGCTCGTGGGGCAGCGTGCGCATGATCTGCAGCTGCTGTCCCGTGCCGAGATTGGCCTGCCAGACGTCTCCGCTCGACAGGTACTCGTGGAACAGGGTGGCGCACGCCTTGTGGTCGATCCCCTCGCCGGTGCGCATCATGGTGAACTCGAAAATCCCGATGGCCAGCGGCGACAGCATGTAGCGGTACCGGTCTCCCTGAAAATAATCCACGACGAGGCCCTTCAGGCACAGGCCTTCCAGCACGCGCTCCAGCGTGGACTGGGAATATCCTGTCGTGTGCTCGAGATGGGAGATGGTGGTGGGGCTGTACGGCATCCGGACGACGAGGTCTGCCTCTTCGGCGGAATAGAGCTCTTTGAGCAGTTGGTGGAACGTCTCGCTCCACGGGGCGCGGAGCGTCAGGCCGTCGATCTTCTTTCCCAGGGCGCGATAGACGTCTTTGCCGACCAGATGGCCCATGCCGCTCTCTTTCTCACGTGACGCGAAAGTCGCCTCATCGCCCGCCGGCCACCGTGCGACGGCGGCCGGTCAGCGGTCCAGCATTTCTCTCAGCTTGATGACCAGAGCTTCGACCGAAAACGGCTTCTGAATGAAGGTGACGTCATCCTCCAGCACGCCGTGCGTCCCGATGACATCGTCCAGATAACCCGACATGTAGATCACCTTCAGCCCGGGGAGGCGTTGCGACAGGCTCGCATACAGTTCCCGGCCGTTGAGCTTCGGCATCACGACATCGGTGAGCAGCAGGTCCGGCGTCGCGCCGCTCGCCGTGATCGCCTCCAGGCACCGCTCCGCCTGGGCCACTTCGATCACGGTGTATCCGCGCCGCCTGAGCGTGCCGCACACCAGCCCGCGCACCATGTCGTCGTCTTCGGCCACCACGATGGTTTCGCGGCCAGACGGCATCACCACCGCTTCGACACGGGGCGCCATCGCCTCGGTCGGCCCTTCGGCGCGCGGAAGGTAGATGTGGAAACGCGTTTCCACCCCGGCGGTGGTGTCCACGCGTATGTGCCCCCGCAGTTGCGTGACGATGCCGTGCACGGTGGACAACCCGAGGCCGGTGCCTCGGCCCTTTTCCTTGGTCGTGAAAAATGGTTCGAAGATATGCGGCACGATGGACGGGTCGATGCCCGACCCGGTGTCGCCGACGGTGAGCCGGACGTAGGGCCCTGGCGGCAAATCGCGGCGCGAGCCAGGCTCGTGTGGCGACACCGTCACCAACGCGGTTTCGATCGACAAGCGCCCGCCGTGCGCCATGGCATCCTGGGCGTTGATCGCGAGATTCATCAGAATCTGCTCGATCTGTCTGGCGTCTCCTTCGATGACGGACGGTTCGGTCGAGAGCCGCAGGCTGATCTCGACGTCCTCGCGGATGGTCCGCCGGAGGATTCGCTCAAACTCCCGGACCACCTGCGCCAGATCGACGGGCCTGATTTCGATCACCTGTTTTCTGCCGAACGCCAGCAGTTGCAGCGTGAGGTGCTTGGCGCGATCGGCAGCGGCGTAGATGATGGACACCGGCTCGTGGTGCGGGTGGTCGGCTGGGACTTCGGCGAGCAGCAGTTCGGCATAACCCAGAATCGGCGACAGCAGGTTGTTGAAGTCGTGGGCGACCCCGCCGGCGAGGCGGCCAATGGTCTCCATCTTCTGCGCCTGCCGCCGCTCGTCTTCCATCGCCAGATCGGCGGTCACGTCCCGGCCGACCGCCACCGCGGCCACCACGTCGCCCGACGGGGAACGGACCGGCGCGATCGACATGTCGGCCAGGTACGTCGTCCCGTCCTTGCGCTGGCAAGGGAGTCGGCCGACCCAGGCTCGTCCGCTGAAAATCTTCCTGCGGGCGTCCAGGTAGAACCGCGAGTCGTCGCCCGATTCAAGCAGCACGGTGATGCGCTGCCCCACCGCGCCGCCCCGATCGTGCCCGCTCGATTGCTCGGCGGTGCGATTCATGTACTGGATGATGCCCAGGGCATCGGTGATGACCACCATCTCGCCGGCCTGTTCGATGGCCGACAGCAGCCGAAGACGTTCCTCGCCGGCCCGCTTCTGGGCGGTGATGTCGCGAAGCGAGGTGACGCGAATCTGTCGCCCCCCGAACGGCATCGTACGCGCGCGGGCCTCGACGTCGACCCGGGACCCGTCCTGATGAAGAAGCTGGTGTTCGTAGGGCTCTTCCGACAGGGTGCGAACGTGCCTCAGCACCGTGTCCACCGACTCTGGGGCGACAAAATCGCGGACGGGCCGCCCGATGATGTTCTTGCTCTCGAGCCCCAGCATCGCCGCCAGTTGCTGGTTCACATCCACGACGGAGCCGTGTTCGGTGAACACGATGCCCTCGTGGGTCGCGTCGGCGAGCCGATGAAAGCGCTCCTCGCTTTCGAGCAGTTGCGCTTCGGTTTGAAGGCGTCCGGCGCTCTCGCGTCGCGCGAGCTCGGACGACGACGTCACCTGGCTGGTGGCCAGGCTCAGCACGGCGGCGGCCATGATGAAATAGATCGTGTTGAATCCCCAGACCGCAACCGGCGTGTAGACGCGGTGTGGAAGCAGGCCATGGGCGTCGAGCAGCAGCAGGACGAGACCCGACGCCACGCTCGCCGCCGCCGTCAGAAAGGCAGCTCGCTGGCCGCGCAGCAGTCCGGCGCCGGCGATCATCACGATGTAGCCGTTGAAAGCGGGATTGTGAATGCCATTGCCGGTCGCGCTGGCCAGGGTGAGGATGATCCACATGCCGGTGATGGCGACGGTGCCCGCCGCCACGACCTGTCCGCGCCGGGTCATGATGAGCACCGGCAAAGCCAGACCGCACGCGAGCAGTTCCATCACGACGGCCCGGCGGGCGTAGGTGTCGGGCATCGCCAGTGTCAGCGCGATGGGGATCAGGCAGGCGACGGCCGTCAGGACCTGCAGGCCCACGGCGACCGGGACCATGTCCAATCCGGCAAGGGGCGGCGGAACCAGAAGACGCCAGATCCAGCCGCGTGCCAAGACGTCCGTCGAACTGCTTTCTGCTGGCTTCACGGGGTCACAAGATTGACCGGGTAACTGTCGCACGCCACACGCGAGACTGGCAAGAGCGAAAGACCGCCCGGGCCACGACGTCGGATCCAGCCTCGGGCCCTCGCTCCAGCGCGCCACGAAACTGGAACATTGTGGGGGAGACGCGGGGGCAGATCAAGTGGCGGGATTTGGTCTTGCGGGCTTTGGTCTTCTACCTAGCGCCAGGTGACAGACCCCGCGTGGCGGGGTGACGTCAACGATCATCGGGCCGTTGCGCGGGGAGGCGGCGACTGTCGCGGGGACGGCGTCCTCAGCAGCATGTTGATCTACGGCCGAGTTCCGGTCTGCGGCCCCTCGTATCGCACTGCGACAATGGTGATGTCATCTTCCTGCGCCGCGTCGCCGGCATGAGCCTCGACGGCCTCGAACAAGCTGCTGACGATGGCGTCGGGCCGGTGGAGGACAACCCCGCGCAGTTGCCGCTCGAGACCGTCGGTGCCGAAGCTGACGCCGCCCGGATCGACCGCGTCGCACACGCCGTCGGTGTAGGCGAGCAGCGCGTCGCCGGCGGCCAGTCTCAACCCGGTGAGTGGAAACGTCGCGTCCTCCAGGACGCCAAGCGCGACGCCGTTGGCGGCGGTCACTCGATCCACCGTCCCGTTCTGCCGCAACAAGTACGGAAGATTGTGACCGGCGTTGGCCAGTACCAGATGCCCGGTGGCGAGGTCGAGGCAGCCGGCAAGGGCGGTGACGAACATCGCGCGCTCGTTGTCGCGGGCCAGTTCACGATTGAGCCGCGACATCACCTCGTCGAGGGGAAGCCCCAGCGCGGCAATCGCGCGAAACAGAGTCTGCGACATCACCATCATCAGGGCCGCCGCCATGCCCTTGCCCGCCACGTCGCCAATGACGAACCACAGACGATCGGCTTCGAGCTGAAACTCGTAGAAATCGCCGCCGACCAGACGGGCCGGCACCAGGCGTGCGGCCGTTTCGACTTCGCTCCGCCCAAGCGAACGCTGCTGGAGCATGCCCATCTGGATGTCGCGCGCGAGGGCGAGTTCGCGGTCGATCACCCGGCGTTGGGCCGCTTCCTCCGCCATGGCAATGTTGCGGACTCGCATGGCGGCGACCGAGGCGAGCGAGACCAGCAGCTCCAGGTCCTGCTCCTGGAAACGGTGCGCATGCAGATTCGAGTACAACGCGATCATGCCCAGGCACCCGTCCGCATCGGCCAGCGGCGCCGCGACGATGCTGCGCACCCCCGATGTGATCACGCTCTCGGAGGCGAACCGATCGTCGAGCGGCGCGTCGAACACGAGCGCCGCCCCGCCTCTGATCGCGACCTCGTCGGCCAGCCTCCGGGACACCAGCAGAGCGCCGGTCGATTTGGGAGAGCGTCGCTCGGCCGCCTGATACAGATCCCCGGTCGGGCCCTTGAGGAAAATCGCTGCGTGGTCGGGCCGAAGCAGCGCGAACGCCCTGTCGAGGATGAGCTGCAGGAGTTGCTCGCGAGAAATCGGCGCGGCCAGCGCGCGATGCACATCGTTGAGCAGGCTGAGGCGTGAGGACGCGTGGATCCCGGGCTCGCCGATGCCCACCAGCTCGGACGCCGGCTTCAGCACCGTGAACACCGTCTGGTGGTCTCCGATCGTACCGACGGCCGGCACGACGGCCGGCGCGACGGCCGGCGCAGATCCCTCGACCTGATCCACCCGAAGCACCGTTTCGCCCAGCCGGATTTCGTCGCCGGACCGCAGCGTATCCTGGCCCAGCAGCGGGTTCCCATTCAGCCGCGTCCCGAACCGCGACCCCAGATCCTCGACGTGCCAACGCCCGGCGCGCCTCCACAGCTTTGCGTGCCTCCGCGAGACGCTGCTGTCGGCGACGATGATGTCGGCGGTGTTGCTGCGCCCCACGACCAGTTCGTCGGCCCGGTACGTCTGCGTCACAACCGGGGCGCCCGGTCGCGAGATCTGGATCGTGATGGCGTTCACCTCGCTTGATTCCGGGCTAGGCGGGCGTGGCGCCGCACCGGGCGACCGCAAGCTCGCGCGTCGGTTCAATCTGGAATAACGGCAGGAAGCCGGCCAAATCGAATACCTGCCGCACCGCATCGCCCAGCGCGCACAGCACAAGTGTGCCCCGTCGGGTCTTCAGCCTCTTGGCGACCACGAGTAACACCCGAAGACCCGCGCTGCTGATGTAACTGACACCGGCCAGATCCACCACGAGCCGTTGGTCGCCGGCGTCGACCACGCGCGTCAAGGCCTGATCCAGCCCGTCGCTGGTCGTGCTGTCGACCCGGCCAACCGGTGCCACCACCAGCACGGCGCCGTGCCTGGTCTCTGAAATATCCATGCGATTACCCCTTCTCCCGGCCGGACGCGTCAATCTCTGCACCGCGAAACGTCATCACCAGGCGGTTGCGTCCTTCGAGCCGACGGTAGTCCACCCGTTCCATCAAGTGTGTGACCAGATGCACGCCGAGCCCGCCCACGCGGCGCTGCTCCAGCGGCGAAACCAGATCGGGCTCAGGCAGAGCCAGCGGATTGAGTTCGGGTCCATCGTCGACCACGGTCACCTCAAGTGAGCGGTCCATCAGCGCAAACGTCACGTCCACGAATCGATCCTCCTGGCCGGCAACGCCGTGGCGCACGATATTGGAGAGGATTTCGTCGAGCGCGACGTGGATCGGCCAGAGATTCCCACCCGGGAGGCCGTGCTCCGCCTGGAACGCCTCCAGGGCGTCGGCCGCGGTGCGGATGCCGGCAAGGTTGGCGGCCACCCGGATGGAGATCCGAGACATCGAGGTCATCGTCGGCTGGCTGAGTGTCGGCTGATTCAGGCCATCTTATCACTGCCGGCTGTGGTATAACGGGGCCCTCCAGCAATAACGTCGGGTCGGCTTTCCTCATCTCACCCAACTTTCCGGGGGGCTGCGTGTCATTTGAGATGGACGCGGAAGACGACGGTGTTCTCGTCGACCGGTGTCTGCGCGGCGAGCCGGCGGCCTTCAGACCATTGGTTGAACGGTACCAGCGGGTCCTGTTCAGCGTGGCGTTGAGGATGCTGGGCGACTACGACCAGGCCACAGACGCCGCTCAGGACGCGTTCGTACGCGCGTATCAGAAACTGAAGACCTACGACCGCAGCCACAAGTTCTTCAGCTGGCTCTATCGCATTCTGGTGAACGAGTGCCTGAACGTGCGGCGTGCGCGCCGAATCCAGGTGCCCCTCGGAGCGTCGATGGCGGCCCCCGAGGATACGCACCGGACTGCCGAGCAGGCCGAGATCGAGAAGGCCGTGCAGTCGGCCCTGCTGCGGTTGCCGGCGCTCAATCGCGAAGCGATCGTGCTCCGGCACTTCGGCGGCCTGTCGTACCGCGAGATGGCGGACACGCTCGGGGTGCCGGAGACGACCGTGAAATCGCGGCTCTACGAGGCGCGACAGCAACTGGGCGATCTCCTCGAGTGTTGGAGGGCTGGACGGTGAACCAACATCCACACGATCAACTCTTGCACGGGGCGCTGGATCACACGCTGACGCCGGCGCAAACCGAGCAATTGGGTGAGCTGCTGAAGGCCGACCCGGCGTTGCGGGAGCGGTCCGAAGGTCTTCGGCGCGTCAGCGAGAAACTCGACGGCCTCGGACTGGCAGTGCCGCCCGGCGGGTTCGCGGACACGGTAATGGCCGCCGTCGCGGCGGGCGCTCCGGCACGTCGGTGGCCTCGACGTCTTGCAGAAACGCTGCGGGCGGGCCTTGACCAACTTTTCGACCGGCGCGTACGTCATTTGGATCACAACAACAAGCACAGCGGGGATGAACCCCGCTGGATAACCGGCCTGGCCGGAGGAGGTGCGAACATGGCGAAGAACACATTGTGGGCAGTCGCCGGGTTGGCCGTGGCAACGATCCTCGCGGTGGTCTATTTCAACGGACCGCGAGCGGTCGAACAGGGCGCGCAGGGAACCATCGGGGCGGCCGACCGCTATCGCGGCGCGCAGCCAGCCAACGTGTCGGCCAAGGAAGGAAGCGCTCAGAAGTTCCTCCAGAGCGACGTATTCGACAGACTGATCAAGGACAAGAACGTGCGGGCCCTGCTGGCCGACAAGGAGATGTGCGCGCTGCTGGCCAGCCCCGACGTCGAAGCGGCGCTGGGCAGCGACAAGGCCAGGGCGGCGCTGATGGACGATTCGGTGGAGGCGGCGCTGAGGACCATGAAGCTCCAGTCCGCGATGGCTGACGCGAACATCGAGGCGGCGCTGCACGCATCGGCGCTGCACATGGCCCTGCAGGACGCGTCGATTGAGGCAGCCTTGCGCAGCCCCGACGTGCAGGCGGCGCTGAAGGACGCGGAGGTGCAGGCGGCGCTCGCCAACCAGAATGTGAAGGCCGGACTGGCAGATGCCGCGTTGATGAAGGCCGCGCTGCAGCAGGCGGCGGTGAGCGGAAAAGCCGCACTGAAGGAACAGGCCGGCGTGAAGGCGAAGTTGGCCAATGCGGACTTCGAGGCGGCCATGGCGAAGAGCAAGCTCTTTTCCGCGCTGCTCGCCGACGACGCCTTCCAGGCGGCGATGAGCAAACAGGGCAAGCTCTTCTCTGCCCTGCTCGCCGACGACGCGTTCCAGGCGGCATTCAAGAGCCAGGGCAAGATGTTTGCCGCCCTGCTCGCCGACGACGGGTTCCAGGCGGCGATCAAGAACCTCAAGCTGCAGTCGTTGCTGGCCGACGACAAGTTCGAGGCGGCGGTCAAAGGCAACAGCAAACTGATGTCCGCGCTCGCCGACCCCGGCTTCATGGCGGCGATGCGTAACCCCGATATCGCGAAACTGCTCGGCGGCGACGCGGACTTCCAGGCGGCCCTTCATGCCGAAGCAGCCCTGGCGGCGGCGATCAGCGCGAAGGCCCGGTAACTGCAGCGGTCGCGTCATCGATCGGATCAACGGCGCCCGGCGGCACGACACCAGTGCCGCCGGGTGGTCGTCTATCTGTCGCTCGCGCTCCCCCGTCCGTCTCGAACGGGGAGACCGTTGGCGCGCAACTCGGCACCGACCGGTTTCAGCCGTTCGTCCACCAGACGGAGGGTCGAATGCAGCCTGGTCCTCTCACACCCGGTAAATCGCGTGGCCGCCACATCTTCCTCTACGCCCTGGTGGTCGCGTTCCTCTTCTGGGCCTGCACGCCCGCTGCTGCACAACTGAAGACGGTCGACGTCGACACGTTGAAGCTCGTCTACTTCGACGTGACCGAGTCGTACCTCGTACCGCACGCGATTGAGTCGCTGCTCACGTCGCTCGAATTCCAGCACCGCGTCTTCGGCTTCGACACCAGGGAGAAGGTGATCGTCCTGCTCGCCGACTTCTCCGATTCGGCCGACGCGGGCGCCTCGGTCACACCGCGAAACCGGCTCGCGATCCAGATTGCGCCGCTGGGCTACGCGTTCGAGACCATCGCGGCCAACGACCGCATCATCCTCATCATGAACCACGAACTGGTGCACGTGGCGACGATGGGACAGCCGGCAGGCGCCGACCGATTCTGGCGGGGGCTGTTCGGAGGCAAAGTCTCGGTCGTCAAAGAGCAGCCGGAGACCGCGATCTATTCGCTCCTGACGGCGCCCCGAACCTTCGCGCCTCGCTGGTTCCACGAGGGCATCGCGGTGTTTACCGACACGTGGATGAACGGCGGCATCGGCCGCGCGCAGGGCGGGTGGGACGAAATGGTGTTTCGCGCCATGGTGCGCGACAACGCCCCGTTCCACGATCCGCTTGCGCTCGTGTCGGAAGGCACCAAAATCGACTTCCAGTTGCAGATCAACTCGTATCTCTACGGTGCGCGCTTCATGGCGTGGCTGGCCGACCGCTATGCGCCGGACAAGCTGGTCGAGTGGGTGTCGCGCAAACCCGGCAGCCGGGGCTACTACGCGTCGCAGTTCCAGCAGGTGTTCGGCCGGACCATCGACTCGGCGTGGGCCGAGTGGGTGAGCTTCGAAAAGGGATTCCAACAGACGAACCTCGAATCGATCCGCAGGTACCCGCTGACACCGTACAAGGACGTGACCCCTCGGGCGCTCGGGTCGGTGTCGCGGGCCTATGTTGACCAGGCCGCCGGCAAGATTTACGCGGGGCTCAATTATCCCGGCGTCGTCTCGCACGTGGGCGCCATCGATCTGGCGCGCGGCACGATTGCGCGCCTCGCCGACATCAAGGACCCGGTGATCTACACCGTCACGTCGCTCGCCTGGGATGCCGACAGCCGCACGCTCTTCTACACGACCGACAACAGCGCGTATCGGGACCTGATGTCGCTCGATCCGGCAACCGGCCGTCGGCGCGTGCTGCAGAAAGACGCCCGGATAGGCGACCTCGCCTTTAACAGGACCGACCGATCGCTCTGGGGCATCCGGCACTTGAACGGCATCGCCACGTTCGTGCGGATCCCGGCTCCCTACACCGAGTGGAAGCAGGTGCACTCGTTCCCGTACGGCGAGGTTCCGTACGACCTCGACGTCTCGCCTGACGGGGCGCTTCTTGCGTGCTCGTTCGGCAAGGTCAACGGCCAGCAGAGCGTACGGATATTCGAAACCGGAACGCTGTTGAAGGGCGCGGTCGCGCCGGTTGCCGAGTTCGACTTCGGGGACGCGGCGGTGCCCAACAACTTCGTGTTCTCGCCCGATGGCCGCTTCCTGTACGGGAGCGCCTATCTGACCGGCGTGTCGAACATTTATCGGTACGAGATCGCCACGAAGAAGACCGAGGCGGTCACCAACGCCGAAACCGGGTTCTTCCGCCCGGTGCCGCTGGGCGGCGACGACCTGATCGTGTTCCGGTACTCGGGCCAGGGCTTCGTGCCCACCCGCATCACGGCCACACCGATCAGCGACCTGGGCAACATCACCTTCTTCGGCACGCGCGTGGTGAACGACCACCCCGAACTCAAAGACTGGAACGTCGCAACCAGTCGCCCGGCCGACTACGACAAGCTGGCCAAGCGCACGGGCGACTATGGGCTCGCCGGAGGATTACAACTCGAATCGATGTACCCCGTCGTGCAGGCGTACAAAGACACGCACGCCGTCGGGGTCCGCCTGAATTTTTCGGATCCGCTCGAACTGAATCGGTTGACACTGGCCGGTTCGTACTCGGTGGACGGGAGCCTGCCCGGTAACCAGTCCGTCCACCTGCGGGCCGAATACGAGCGCTACGACTGGAAGCTGCGGGCCACACTCAACAACGCCGATTTCTACGACCTGTTCGGCCCGACCAAGACGAGCCGAAAGGGGTACGTGGTCGGCCTCGAGCACAAGAAGACGTTGATCTACGACGATCCCCGGCGGCTCGACCTCACGCTGGGCGGCAACGTGTCCGGCAATCTCGACCGGCTCCCGGCCTACCAGAACGTGGCGGTGAGCGTCACCCGTCTGGCCTCGCTCGAAGCACGCCTCACCTACTCGGACACCACCGGATCGATGGGCCGCGTCGACGACGAGAAAGGCCGGAAGGCGTCGCTGGTGATTGGAGCCGACCGCGTTGACGGCAGGACGATCGTCGGCACGTACGGCACGTTCGATGTCGGCGTGCCGCTGCCGGACGGCCACTGGTCGGTGTGGCTGCGCAACGCCGCGGGGTTCTCGCCCAACGACGTGGGCAACCTGTTTGCCAATTTCTATTTCGGCGGGTTCGGCAACAACTGGGTCGACGTGCGCACCGAGAAACGGTACCGCGAGTTCTACAGCATGCCAGGCCTCGCGCTAAACGCGCTCGGCGGCCGGAACTTCGCGAAATCCCTCGTCGAACTCAACCTGCCGCCCTGGCGGTTCTCGAGACTCGGCACGCCAGGCGCCTATCTCACGTGGATGCGGCCCGCCCTTTTCGCGGGCGTCATCAGCACGAACCTTGACGCGCCCGCGATTCGGCGCACCATCACCAACGTGGGCGCGCAGACCGATTTCCGGTTCACCGTGCTGTCGAATCTCGACATGACGCTGTCGGTCGGCGGGGCGGTGGCCTTCGAGAGCGGCCGCGGCCCGAGGCGAGAAGCGATGGTGTCGCTCAAGGTCCTCAGGTAAAATTCCGGTTCGTGCCGATCAATGTCGCGACGGCCCTGCTGCCGGTACTCGTGTTTCTGGCTGTGCTGTACCTGATGGACAGCTTCAAGCTGTTGTCGTTCGGCACGATTGGGGCCGCCATGTGCGCCGGCGCAGTCGTGGCGTTGGCGGCGTTGGCGCTCCATTCGTGGCTGCTGCCGGCAAGCGGGCTGTCGACGCGTCAGTTTTCCCGGTACATCGCGCCGATCACCGAAGAATCCCTCAAAGCGCTCTACGTCGTCGTCGTGCTCAGGCAGCGCCGGTTGGGGTTCTTGGTCGACGCGGCCTTGGTGGGCTTCGCGGTGGGCACGGGTTTCGCGCTGGTCGAGAACGCGGATTACCTGCGAAAAGTCGGCGACGGGCCGCTGATCCTGTGGCTGGTGCGCGGGTTCGGCCCGGCGGTCCTGCACGGCGCGATGACGGCGCTGTTTGCGATACTGGCCAAGAGTCTGTCGGACCGCCATCCCACGCGGGGAGCGCTCGCGCTGCTGCCAGCCCTGGGCGCGGCTGTCGTGTTCCACTCGACGTTCAATCACTTCCCCATGCCGCCGATCCTCGCCACCTGCGTGCTGCTGATCGTGCTGCCCATCGTGGTGTCGTTCGTCTTCGATCGCAGCGAGCAGGCGACGCGCGAGTGGGTGGGACAGGGTCTCGATCTGGACGTGGAGCTGCTCAACCTGATCAGGTCCGCCGATTTCGGCGGCACGCGGCTCGGTTCATACCTGATTCAACTTCGCGAACGGTTCCCAGGCCCGGTCGTCGCCGACATGTTCTGTCTGCTGCAAGTGGAACTCGAACTTGGCATCCGCGCCAAGGGCATGCTGATGGCGCGCGACGCCGGGCTGGACGTGCCGCCCGCGCCGGATCTGAAGCCAAGGTTGCAGGAGCGCCGCTACCTGCAGCATTCGATCGGGCCGACCGGCCTGCTCGCACTCGCACCGCTGCGGAGCGCGGGCAACCGCGACGACTGGCACTCGTACCTGCTCGAACAAGCGGGAGAGGAATCGGGGGACGCCTGGCACCGCGGATGGCAGGCCGTGCGCCGGCGATTCAAGCGATGAGAGCCGCGTCTCCCGGCCATTTGTGCAGGGAAGGACTTAGCGACGAGCAGTCTGGGGCGGTATCAGCTTCCATCAGCGCCGGGCACCGCAGGGGCGGTGATATGCTCGACGTGTTTCCGCAGCGTTTCCCGTCGCCGATGGTAAGGGTGTCTCCATGAACGTACGCACCGTGTCCCGCAGGTGGTTGTCGTCATTCGCGCTGGTCATGCTGGGTTCGATGATGGTGGGCGCCGCGCCCACCGATCCCCGCCTGTTCTCGGGCCTCGTGTGGCGCAACATCGGCCCGTTCCGGGCAGGGCGCGTGTCGGCCGTAACCGGCGTGGTGGGTCAGCCCGGTACGTTCTACATGGGACTGCCGCTGGGCGGTGTGTGGAAAACCACCAGCGCCGGCCAGACCTGGTTTCCTGTCTTCGACGCGGTCAAGGACGCCTCGTCTGTGGGCGCGATCCAGGTGGCGCCATCCGATCCCAACGTCATCTACGTGGGGATGGGTGATCTGATCACCGGCGGCGGCATCAACGAAGGCAACGGCGTCTACAAGTCGAGCGACGCCGGCAAGACGTGGCAACACCTGGGGCTCGACGACACCAAGCAGATCCCCACCATCCTGGTAGACCCGCACGATCCCAACCTTGTGCTGGTGGCGGCGCAGGGCAACGTCCACACGCACACCGACCAGCGCGGCGTCTTCCGCAGCACCGATGGCGGCAAGACATGGACCAGAACGCTGTTTGTCGACAACGAAACCGGCATCCAGAACATCGGGTGGGCGCATGATCAGCCCAGCGTCGTGCTCGCCATGACCGTGCGCCACTACACCGCGCCAGGAGCAGGGCGGGGCGCAGCAGGTGGCGGTGGTGCAGCCCCGGCGGGCGGGCGAGGGGCGGGAGCGCCGACCGGACCATCCGGCACGGCGATGTACAAGTCGACCGATCAAGGCGTGACGTGGAAGGAAGTGACCGGCGGAGGCTTGCCGGCACTGTCGGGACGGACCGCCGTGGCCGTGGCGGCCACCACCGGCGCGCAGCGCATGTTCTTGATCGGCGGGTTCGGCCTCTACCGGTCCGATGATGGCGGCAGCACGTGGAAGCAGATGGCGGCCGACGACAGGCGCATCAGCGGAAGCGGGTACCTCTGCGGCGTCTACGTGGATCCCGCCAATCCCGACATCGTCTACACGATGAACACGACGAGCTACCGCTCGCTGGACGGCGGCAAAACGTTCGCCGCATTCAAGGGTGCGCCCGGCGGGGACGATCCGCAGCAGATGTGGATCGATCCGACCGACGGCAAGCGCATGTTCCTCGGCGTCGATCAGGGCGCCACCGTGTCGCTGGATGGCGGGCAGACGTGGAGTTCCTGGTACAACCAGGCCACCGCGCAGGTGTACCACATCTCCACCGACAACCAGTACCCGTACTGGGTCTACGCCACGCAGCAGGACAGCGGGTCGATTGGCACGCGAAGCCGGGGCAATCTCGGCGCGATCACGACGCTTGATTGGTACCCCACGGCCGGTTACGAGTTCGGCTACATCCTGGCCGATCCGCTCAACCCCAGGATCGTGTACGCCGGCGGGCCCGGCGGCGGCATCGTCAAGATCACCGAACCGAGCGGTCAATGGATTAACGTCAGCCCGAACGTGGACGCCAGCCTGGCGCTGCGCAAGGTCACCAACCAGCCGATGGCGTGGCTGCCGTCGAACCCGCGCGAGCTGCTGGCGGGCTTCCAGTGCCTGATGGCGACCACCGACGGCGGGATGCACTGGAAGAAACTGAGCCCGGACCTCGGGTATCCCAAAGGCCAGGCTCCGCCGCCTGCCCCGGCCGCAGCGCCGGCTGGTGGACGAGTCGCGGCGGCAGGCGCGCCGACCGGAACGCCGAGCACGGCCCCGGCGCCGCCGCCGGGCGGCTCAATCGAGTCGTTCTCGCCCTCGACGGTTGCTCCGGGAGTGATCTGGGTCGGCACCAACAACGGCCTGGTCCACGTGACACGCAACCACGGCGTCAGTTGGGAGGACGTGACGATTCCCAACCTGCCGAATCCGACACGGGCGGACATCTCGACGATCGACGCGTCGCATCACGATGCCGCGACGGCGTACGTCGCGATCGACTTTCACACCACCGGCG
The DNA here is from genome assembly GCA_037133015.1 of Acidobacteriota bacterium. Lineage (GTDB taxonomy): Bacteria > Acidobacteriota > Vicinamibacteria > Vicinamibacterales > JAKQTR01 > JBAXOX01. The sequence continues at coordinate 6,141 of JBAXOX010000053.1, read as the reverse complement.
ACTACAAACCCTACCTCTACCGGACGCGCGACTACGGCAAGACCTGGACGGCAATTGTCGACGGCCTGCCCGCCGATCAGCCCAGCGGCAGTTTCGCACGCGTGATTCGCGCCGACACGAAAAAGGCCGGCCTGATCTTCGCCGGCACCGAATCGTCGATGTACGTGTCGTTCAATGATGGCGACACATGGCAGTCGCTCATGCTCAACCTGCCGAACACGTCGTATCGCGACATCGCGATTCACGACAACGACCTGATCGTGGGGACCTACGGCCGCGCGTTCTGGGTGCTCGACGACATCTCGCCGCTGCGCGAGATCACGCCAACGATGGCCGCCGAGCCGGCACACCTGTTCAAGCCGGGCGAGGCGATTCGCGTACGGCGCAACGTCAACGGCGACACGCCCATCCCGCCCGACGTGCCACACGCGCCCAATCCTCCGTTGGGCGCGATCCTTTACTACTACCTGGGTTCGGCGCCAACCGGCGACATCACGCTCGACATCGCCGACGCGGCGGGCCGCGTGGTGCGCCACTTGTCGAGCGCTCCGATCGCCCCGTGGCCCGATCCGCCCCCGGCGGTGCCTGACTATTGGCTCGAGAAACCGAAGCCGATGCCCAGAGCGGTCGGCACCAATCGCGTCAACTGGAACATCCGGTACGACGCCCCGCCCGCCTTCGTCCACAATGTCGCCCAGGTGATGGGCGCGATGGAGGGCGACACGCCAGCCTCGCCCGAAGGACCGCTGGCGCTGCCTGGCGTGTACACGCTCACACTCACCGTGGACGACAAGCGCTACACACAAAGCGTGACGGTCAGGAACGACCCGCGTTCGCCAGCCACGGCAGCCGACCTGCGCGCGCAGCACGATCTGCAGATGAATCTGATGGCCGGCATCACCGAAGCGTGGGACGGCTATCAGCAGGTGGCGGCGATGAAGGCGTCGGTGGCCGCACTCGCGCGATCCAATCCGCCGGCCGATGTTGTGGCGGCGGCCGCGACCTGCGAGGCGAGATTGACGGCGGTGGGCGGCATCACCGGGGGCGGGCGTCGTGGCGCGGCGGGCGGAGGCGGCGGGTTCGGCGCGGGACGAGGCGCAGTGGCCCCACCCACCTTCGTCGGCATCAACGCCGCGCTCATCCGGCAGCTCGACACACTCGACTTCGGCGACATGGCGCCCAACGAGCCGATGCTGAAGGCCTATGCCGCCGGCTGCGCCGAATTGAAGACCGCCGTGATGAGCTGGACGGCCATCAATGGCCAGGATCTGGCGGCGCTGAATGCCGTTCTGGCGAAGAACAATCTCAAGCCCGTGGCGGCAGCACCCGCGACCCTGCCCGTGCCGGCGTGCTCGCCGGCTCCGCAGCCCGGGACCGCCACCTCCGGCGGCAGGGGGCGAGGCGGGAAATAGCCGGCGACAGGAAGCGGCTGTCTATGCCCGCGCGAGTTCGCCAATCGCCTTGACCATCGCGTCGAGTTCGCCGGTGGTGGTGTAGAGATGCGGAGTCACCCGCGTGCCCTTCACGGGAACCGTGTCGATGGCGACCGTGTAGATCTTGAAGCGGTCGAACAGCGCCGTGGCGAGCTCGCCGGGCTTCATCCCGGTAATCCCCACATTGGCGATACCGCACGCGCGCGTCCCGGTTGGCGTGTTCAGATAGACCTTGGGGATGCCGCGCACCCGGTCGGTCCAGTACTGCTGCAAATAGCGGAGTCGCGCCTCTTTCCGCTCGGCGCCAATCAGCTTGTGAAAGCGAATCGCGTCGGCAATCGCCAGAATCGTCCACGAAGGTTGCGTTCCAGTCCGTTCCAGTTTCCGGATGTCGTCGTCGGGCACGCTGGTCTCCCCGAACAGCGGCCACACCGTGCGGATCTTGTCCTTCTTGATGTGCAGCAATCCCGCGCCCAACGGCGTGCACAGCCATTTGTGCAGGCTGGCGCCCAGATAGTCGCCGTCCAGCTGCGGCACTGTGAACGCCACGTGCGCGAAGGAATGCGCCGCGTCCACGATCACCGCCACGCCGTGCGCGTGCGCCATCTCGGCAATCTTCCGCACCGGCAGGATCTGTCCGGTGATGTTGACCATGTGCGAGACCAGCAGGACTTTCGTGCGTGGCGTGATTGCCTGCTGGTAGGTTTCCACCATCTCGGCATCGTCGCGAGGATGCAGCGGGATGGCGATCTCCACGCACTTGAGACCCCGCCGGCGCGACTGCTGGCGGAACTGCTCGAGCATCGATCCGTAGTCCTGATTGCACATCAGGGCTTGGTCGCCTGGCGCCAGATCGAGGCCGTGAATCACCGTCCCCAGCGATTCCGTCGTGTTGCGCGTGATGACGATTTCGTCGACCGGGCAGCCGGCCAATTCCGCCAACTGCGCCTTGACCGCCGCATAGTCGTCGGCCTTCCGGCGGCGCATGTAGAACGACAGCCCGCCGTTGATGGTCTGCTGATGCCGCTGAAATGCCTCGTAGGTGGCCCCGGGCTGCGGACTCGAATACCCGTTTTCGAGGTTGATGTAGTCGGCATGCGGCGGAAAGGCCTTCCGGATTTCGGCCCAGAACTCCTCGTCGGTCGCCGCGCTCTCGGGCGCGAACCGGCTGAACGGTTCGAGCCGACGTTCCATCGCATCGAGCACTCGGGGACCGAGCACCGGCAGCGCCGCTCCGGACGCTGCCGTCTTGAGAAACGATCGGCGGGATGTCTGCATGGGCGGCGCGGCCTCCTGTGGTGTTCGACTCACAGTAGCGACCGCGAGCCTGATGGTCAAGGCCGAAGGGCGCAACCGTGGGGTTCCCCCGTTCGCCGCGAGCCCTTCGCGCCGTGTCCGCGCCGTGTCCGGACAAGGCATGGCTGCGCTCAGGGTGTAGGATGATCTCCATGCAACCGACGATCGACGAGCTGACGGCGGAGATTCGGGCCTTTCGCGACGCCCGCGACTGGCGGCAATTCCACAATCCGAAGGAACTCGCCGTCGCCATCACGGCCGAGGCCGGAGAGTTGCTCCAGCACTTTGTGTGGCAGAGCCCGGAGCAGTCGGATCGACGCGTGGTAGACCGGCGGGCCGACATCGGATCCGAAGTCGCCGACGTCGCGATTCTGCTCTTCGAGTTCGCCGACAACTGCGGCATCGATGTGGCCGAGGCGATTCGGGCGAAACTCGCCAGCAACGAACAGCGCTACCCGGCAAACAAGGCCAGGGGCTCCAACGCCAAGTACAACGAACTGTGATCGGCAATCCTGACGCACTCCCCCGTCGCCGGCCCCGCTACAGCGGCAAGAACCCGCGCCGCTTCGACCAGAAGTACAAAGAACACGCCCCCGATCGATACCCGGAGACGGTGGCCAAGGTACTCTCGGCGGGCAAAACCCCCGCCGGCGCACACGTCCCGATCCTGCTTACCGAAATCCTGGACCTGCTGAGACCGCAGCCCGGAGACACCGCGGTCGACTGCACGCTCGGCTACGGGGGCCATGCGCGGGCGGTGCTCCAGCGGATTCAACCTGGCGGCAGATTGCTCGGCCTCGACGTCGATCCGCTGGAACTTCCGAAGACCGAGAGCCGGCTGCGCGGGATGGGGTTCGGTCCCGAGACGTTCGTCGTCCGACGGTCGAACTTTGCAGGCTTGCCCGCGGCGCTCGCCGCCGAAGGTTTGACCGGGGCGGACTGCGTGCTGGCGGATCTGGGTGTGTCGTCGATGCAGATCGATGCGCCCGACCGGGGCTTCTCATTCAAAGTGCCGGGCCCGCTCGACATGCGGATGAATCCGAACCGGGGCCAGCCCGCGTCGGCGTTGCTGGTCGCGATCACGCCGGACAAACTGGCGTCACTGCTGATCGAGAATGCCGACGAACCGCACGCCGACGTTCTGGCCGATGCGCTCGCCGGCCGCAGCTTCGATCAGACAACCGAGCTGGCAGCGGCCGTTCGCGACGCCCTGCCTCGCGTCAAAGATGCGGACCGGGAGATCTCCGTGCGACGGGTGTTCCAGGCCTTGCGCGTCGCGGTCAACGAGGAATTCACGGCCCTCGACACGCTGCTCAGGCACCTGCCGCGGTGCATGAATCCGGGCGGACGCGTCGCCATCGTGACGTTTCACTCCGGCGAAGACCGACGTGTGAAGAAAGCGTTTCAGGCCGGCCTGCGCGACGGCGTGTACGCGGCGATTGCCGAGAACGTCGTACGCCCAGGCCCCGGGGAATGCCACGACAATCCACGCGCCAGCGCGGCAAAACTCCGTTGGGCGACGCGACAGACCGATCCGCCCGTCCGCAGCTCAACTGAGGCGTAAACGACGCCCACGTTCAACGCAGGGTGTCGGCTTGCCCGGATGCGCCTTGTGACGAACGCGGTTTGGCCAGTTCGGTCCAGATCAGCGCCGCGGCCCCGAGCACCGCGCTGTTGCCTTCGGGCAGCCCGGAGGTGAGCAGTTTGACCTTGCCCTTGAACACGCCAAAAAGGTGGGCCTCCAGCGCACGCCGCGTGGGAATCAACAGCAGATCGCCCGCGTTGGCCAGGCCGCCAAACAGGACGATCGCCTCAGGGCTCGTGTGCGCCACCGAGTCGGCGAGCTTCATTCCGAGAATCCGGCCGGTTTCTTCGAACGCCATTTCGGCAATCGCATCCCGGCGCATGGCGGCGTCGGTGATGGCTTTGGCGGTCAGGTGCTGGAACGGCACGGACCGCAGCTCGCTCGGATCGCGCCGGACGCACAGCAACTCGAACACGGTGCGGCAGATGCCGGTCGCCGACGCGTAGGTCTCCAGGCAGCCTCGTCGTCCGCATCCGCACCAGCGACCCAGCGGATCCACCGTGGTGTGGCCGATCTCCCCGGCGAATCCATCCGCGCCGTACACCAGATCGCCATTGACGACGAGGCCGCTGCCGAGTCCGGTCCCAAGCGTGATCACGATCACGTCCCGCATGCCCTTCGCCGCTCCGAAGAGCACTTCGCCCAGGGCCGCGGCGTTGGCATCGTTGGTCATCGCCACCGGAAGATCGAACTGTTCCTTGAAGAGGGCGGCCAGCGGCGTGATGCCTTTCCACCCGAGATTGGGCGGATGCTCGACGGTGCCGCGGTGGTAATTGGCGTTGGGCGCGCCGGCGCCGATCCCGACGATCCGGGTCGTGGCACCCAGTGGCGCGTGCAGATTCCGAATCGCCCCAGCCAGCCTCGCCACCAGCGTGGCGGCGGGCTCTTGCCCCAGCGTCGGCACCTCCGACTGCGCGTGGCACGTCCCCTGGCGGTCGACCAATCCGAACGCCGTGTTGGTCCCGCCAACGTCAATCCCGACGACGACGTCAATTGGTGTACTCACGCCCCCTCCGTCGCCCGACGCACCGGGATGTGCCCCTTCATGCCATAGAAGGCGATATAGGCGTAGCACAGGACCGGCAGGAAGAACGCAGCCTGGATCCCCATCGCATCGGCGAACGCGCCCTGCACCACCGGCACGATCGCGCCGCCCACAATCGCCATGCAGAGAATGCCGGACCCTTGCCCGGTGTGACGGCCCAAGCCGTGGACCGAAAGCGTGAAGATCGTCGGGAACATCACCGAATTGAAGAGCCCGACGGCGAGAATGGCCCACATCGCGACGTGCCCGGTGAACACCATCGCCGCCAACACGAGGACCGCGGCGACGACGGCGTTGAAGGCCAGCACCTTGCCGGGAGCGATCACGCGCATCACCGCCGCGCCGACAAACCGGCCGACCATCGCGCCGCCCCAGTAGAACGACAGGTACCGGCCGGCCTCGGCCGCTGAGAGCCCCGCGATGGACGGCTGGCCGAGGAAATTGACGAGGAAGCTGCCAATCGCCACCTCGCCGCCCACGTAGACGAAAATGGCGACCGCACCGAGGACCAGGTGCCGGTACTTCCACGCGCTCGGGTGAGCGGCGTCGTCGTGCCCGCCGGCCGAGTCGCTGGCATCGGTGGCCGCGTCAACGGCGGGGAGCTTGATCAGCGCGAAGAACACCGCGATGGCAAACAGCGCGCCGGCCAGCCACAGATACGGGACCTGGACCGACCCCGCTTCGGCGGCCTGATAGGTCGCCAGATCGGGCGGGCTCAACGTGGCCAACTGATCGGCCGTCTTCGCGGCGACCGACAGGATCAGCAGCGAGCCGAAGAGCGG
>JBAXOX010000052.1:0-27699 GCA_037133015.1 Acidobacteriota bacterium | reverse complement strand
TGTTGGTGGTGGTCGCCGGGTTTGCGCCAGTTGCGTCCGCGCAGACCTCCTCGAACGCGCAATTCGAATCGGCCGGAACCGATACGGCCCGGGTCCAGGCGTTTCTTGGCACACTGCAGGATGCGCTGGCGATGGAAAATCACCTGAAGGTCGCCTCGATGGTGAAGTACCCGCTCGAAGCCTGGGTGGACGGTCAGGCGATCACGCTGAGGAACGACGGAGAATTGCTGTCGCGGTACCGGCAGATTTTTGATCCCTCGCTCCGCCGCCTGATTGCCGATCTGCGCGTGGAGGCCATGACGGCGAGCGCCGATGGCATCAGCATCGACGGCGGCCGGATTTGTCTCAAGGCCGGCGACAAAGGGCGCGGGCTGAAAATCGTGAAGTTCGGCGACCCGGTGACGACCCGGTAGCCTTCCCTCCGCATCACGCGGGATCCTGGTCGGCGGCCGAATCGGCTCGGCGCGCCGACCGCATCACGCATCTTCCGCCATTCCCTGACGGAATCATGACGCGCGAACCGCCTTTCGGCGCAAAGGGATGTCCGAGTGGTTGACGGCGTGCGCCCGGAAATCGCTCTGGCGATTTGCGACGGCGTGCTGCGGATTTCTTAGGGAACAAGCCGCCTACTGGTTGAGGATAACCATGCACCCCCGCCGCCCAGGGCGGGCATTTCACCACCTGACGCTTCGGAAGTTCACGGCGCAACGGCAAGGACGGCTATAGTGGGTCTCACTTGCCAGTCCCCTCGCGTTCTGGATAGACGGGGCGCCGTATACAGGTCGACCGACGCTGAAGGGATGACTTCGATGTCCATGTACCGCCTGTCGGCCGCGATGGTCTTCGGATGTGCGATGTCTTGGACAACGGCACCCGTCGCCGCCCAGACGCCGCCGCCGCCGACGTTCCGGAGCAGCATCGATGTCGCCGCCGTGGACGTCCTGGTCGTTCGCGCCGGTGACGGCCAACCCCTCAGAGACCTGACGGCGGCAGACTTCACCATCTTGGTCGACGGCAAGCCGCGTCCCGTCTACTCCGTCGACCGGCTCACCTACGCGACGTCTCCTGTGGCCGGCAGCAGTTCGGGCGCGGCCGCCCCCTCACCATCGTCGGACTCCGTCCGCACGGCCACGGCGAACACATCCTCGCAGGTATCGGACTCCGCCATCGGGGAGGCCCGGCCGCCTGTGGCGCCGGCAACAGCGCCCACCCCCCAACCACTTGCGGCAACCGCATCACCTGCGGCAACCGCATCACCCGTACCTCTCGCCGCGGTCGCGCGTCCCGTCACACCGAAAGATGCGGCACTCGACGACGTGCTCGCGCGAGTGTCGAGGTATGTCAGCACGTACGGATCCGAGGCGTCGATGTTCGTCGGGGCGGAAACATACAACCAGCATGCCGAAGATGACGACGGCCGTTCGTACACGCCGCGGCGACTGGTATCCGAATTCGCGCTCGTCAAGGCGGGCAAGGGAGATACCTGGGTTGGCTATCGAGACGTGGTCGAGGTCAACGGATCGACCGTGGTCGATCGGCGGGATCGCCTCTTGCGCCTTCTGACGTCACCATCGGCTGATGCCGCGCAAGTGAAACAGATCGCCGACGAGGGCGCACGCTACAACATCGGCCCGATCAGTCGCAATTTCAACGTGCCGACCACCGTGCTGCTGTTCTTCGACTCGTCGTCGATTGGCAGATTCACCTTCGAGCGGAAAGGCACCAAGCAGATCGACGGGGCGACGACATGGGAACTGCAATTCAAGGAGACGGCCCGTCCGACGCTGGTCCGGACGAAGGACGGGCGGGACGTGCCCTGTGAGGGACGCATCTGGGTGGTGCCCGAGGATGGGACCGTCGTCCGCACCCAGATCGAATTGCGCAATTTCGCCGATCAGCGCACGACCAGGGAGACGATCGAGAAGGAGGCGCCGCCCCCTCCGGTCGCAACCTCTCCGCCGCCTACTCCTTCGTCGACCACGGGAGGAACAGGCGGGAGTTCTACCGCGCCAGCCCCGCCCCCTCGACCCACGGCGATGCCGAGTGTACCGCCCCGCACGGTGGTGCGCACCGAGAACGTGCGCATCGAGAGTGTGGCGCGAATCGAGGTGACCTATCATCTCGAAAAGACCTTCGGTGTCTGGCTGCCGATGAAGATGTCCGAACTCTACGAAGGGGCCCTCCCTGCCGCGACGAAGGGGGTGTTCACGCTCGGTCGAACGACGGGTGTTGCGGAGTATGCCAACTTCAAACGATTTGCGGCATCGGCGAAGATCGTCGACGTGAAGTAGCGCGGGATGATCTGGCAAACGTGTATGACAGCCCTGTCCAGGCCAAGGCTCACCGTGGCGTTGCGTTGCTCGCGCGAAAGCGGAGCGGTGCTACGTCTCCAGCAGGTCTCTGAGTTGAGGCAACAGTTGTGGGACTTCAGCGGTGGCTGTCCGCCACACGATAGCGGTATCGATATCGAAGTAGCCATGCACGAGACGGTTGCGCATCGAGACTATTGCGCTCCAGGGTATCGCCTCAGTCACACACCGCGTCTCGTCGGATACGTTGACGGCAGCTTCGCCAATCACTTCGATCGCATGCACGACGGCGAACAGCAACATCCGGTCGATGCCCAGGTCATGAGCGTCTCGGTCGGCGATAAACGTTGCGACGGCTTCGCACGCGTCAATCATAGGCAAGACGCGCACTCGGTCGTCAGCGCGCATATTGCACCGTGGCCACGCGGGACACCTCGTCACGAAAATGCCGACTCAGGTCGTTAAGGGTGCGAAGGTCGACACATCGGCCGCCAATGAGATTCGCCAACTCGTCTTCCATCCGGGCGAGACCAATCAAGCCGGGTTCAGCGCCCCGCTCGAATTCCACCAGCAGATCGACGTCGCTGTCGGGTCGCGACTGATCTGTCAGATGCGACCCGAATAGCGAAAGACGGCGAATCGCGTGGCGTCGGCAGAACTCGGTCAGCGCGGCGGTATCGGTCCCCAGGACGGCGTGCATCTCGGGCGCTCCTTTGGCACAGGGCTGGACGTCGATGGCCCTGTGCGTTATACGTTCATTGTAGGCCGGTCCACACAACTTCGCCAGCAGGCGAGAGGGCATCCTGCGGTCGGGGATGAGTTCATGCGGCCTTGTCGATCGGCAGGAGCGCATTAGCACAGGATCCGTTGACAAACGCATGCGCTAGCCGACTCGGCAAGTACTGCCCGCTGGGGTGTGGGGACTCACTGGCGTTTGACCCGCCGCGGTCGTCGGTGGCTGGCGTTGCCGCGGCGCCTTGATTGGGCCGCGTCAGCGAGGTCGGCTCGTCGGATGGTCTCCGCCTGGAAATTGTTAGCATGGGCTTGCTGGTCATGGACAATCTGGCGATGAACGCAATCGAACTGATCGGTGATATTGACGACGATCACCGACTGCACGCAGACGTCCCGAAGGAAGTGCCTCCGGGTCAGGTTCGCCTGATCGAATTGGTGCCTGGCGAGGACGAGGCCGGCGGCATGTGGGCGCGCGGGATTGCCGCAGATTGGTCCGCGGAATTGCAGGACGTCCGCGAGGACATCTACACGCTCAATGACGGTCAGCCCGTGAATGCTCCCAGGTGAAATCTACTGAGCGCGCTTTCCGTTTGGCGATGATCCGGGGATGAAGTTGCGGCCAGGTCACGTACAATCCTCGCGATCGTTACCGCCTGACTGACAGACTCACCGATGCCGAGCCCCCGTCATCGATCGTGAAGGTGGTGGCACCCGCTCTGGCCTGTTCCAGAAAATCTGGCGCCTCCCACTGTCCCTCTTCCAGGAAGGCACGCGCGACCGCGCAATAGGTGCCGGCGGGCAAACCCTTGAGGGAGAACCGACCCGTGCTATCAGGTCGCGCGGTCCGAATGCGACGTGAGCCGGGGATCCAGAGATCGGGATCATCCGCGAAGACGACGACGACCGCGTCCGCCGTGGGCTTTCCGTTCGCGTCTACGACCGACCCGGTCGCTGTGCCGATCTTCTGCGTCACCACGAGCGTGAGGCCAGCGAGTTGTCGCCCGCTGGTCGGCACGTCCCACGGGACGTCCGTGATGTCCTTCTCACCGAGAGTGACCGACCCGAGCATCCAGCCGTTAGGGATTCCGATGAGTCGGAAGAGGAACGAACCGCCCAACTGGGTCAGCTTGAACGACCATGATGCGTCCACCGAGACCACGCGCATCGTTGGCAGCACGTTGGGGTACGGCGCGTCCAGCACGACACGCACGCCAGACGGCTCGAACGGGGGCGCCGAGCCGTCCTCGGTGACCACGTTGCCCGAGACGGTGCTCCCGGTCCTCGACACCAGCACCAGATCGTCAAGGTTCGAGTCGGCCACCGTGATCTGCTGGTCCGCGGCGGCCGCCATCAGCATGTAGTGCCCACCGGCGACATCCGTGAACTGGAACGTGCCATCCGGTGCCGTTCTGGTCATCCGGCGCCCGGGGCCGTTGAACATTCCCGGGGTATGGCTATAGGCCAGCATCACGCTTTCTCCGGATGCGGGCCGACCGCTCTCCAACACGACGCGGCCCGCCACCCGCACCGCCCGACTGGCCGACAGAGCCAGGTAGAGACCACCCCAACCTCCGACGCCGCCAACGTGAGGGGCTCGGTTCGATCCATCGGCCCATCAGGATACGCGGAGGACGCAAATCCATAGGCTTCGTGCCGCTCGCCGTGCCACGTCTCGGATGAGGATGCCACGAGGACGTATTGACCGGGGGCAAGGCCGGAGATGCGAAACCGCCCCACGTCATCGGTTTCGGCGCCGCCGACCTGCGACGGGACGCGGCGACCGCGGTCACAGTGGAAGGTCAGTACGTCCACGCTGACGCCCGGGAACGGTTCTCCCGCGTCGTCAACCACCGTGCCGGCAAGCACGGCTCCTCTGGGCAGGCCGATGTCGATATGGTCGACGGTGCTACCGCTTCGGACCTCGACGACGACCCCCTTGTCACCGGGGTGCCGTTGACCAAACTGCCGTCCGACGAACCCGGTGCGGGAAGCAAAAACATAGTAGGTGCCGGGAGGAACGCCAAGGAGTTCGTACTGCCCACCAGCATTCGTGTATGCCCGCGGCAGTGAACGGAAGTCTGCGTTCTGGACGGCCGGCAGCAAGATGACACGAGATCGCCGCAGCGGTTTGTCCGAGTCGGTGGCTGCGATGCGGCCGCGAATCGTGCCGGGTTTCGGCGCGGTGGCGGCAGCGGAGGCGGGGGCCTGCCCCCCGGTCGCCGCCTGAGGCATCCCGCCGACGACCAGCAGAAGGAGCGCGAGTGTGGTGACTCTCATCGGGCCCGATCCACGGTGAGGGTGACGCTGTCGGAGGCGCCGCCGGTCAGCTCCACCTTCATTGAAATCTCGATCAGACTGTCCAGAAACTCGGGATCTTCCCATTGGCCGTCTGCGACCTCGTCACGTGCGGCCACTCGATAGGTACCCGCAGGCAAGCCGGCGATGACAAACCGGCCCAGTCGGTCGGCGCGAACGGCGCGCACGAAGCGCGAGGCCACGCCCCAGCGCGCGCGATTTTCGGCAAACACGATGACGGTCAGATCGGGCGCCGGAGTGCCATCGCGGCCGGCGACCTTGCCCGCGATCGTGGCGCCTCTGCGGCTGAGGATCACCTGGAGTCCGTCGACGTCCCTTCCGCCCGAGGCGACGATGACCGGGACGTCCGTCACATCGCGACCGCTCAAGCGGACGCCTTGCAGCATCCACTCGTCCGGCAGGCCGGAGACGCGAAAGACATACGACCCATCCAGACGTGGGATCTGGAACGTTCCATCGGCCTTTGGCGGTTGCGGGAAGGGCTCACCCCACCGTGGCAGCACGGCGGTCGGGTCGCCGGACATCGCATCAATATGCAGCCGTGTCGGCGAAAAGGGAAGGGGAGTGCCATCCTCACTCACGATCGAACCCCGCGCCGCCGTGGGGCCTTTGGGGATTAGCGCCACGCGTTTGGCCGCGCTCCCGTCAACGATGACGCGGACGGCGGTCGTGGCACTTGGCCCGCCGGCGATCACTTCGTATTCCCCGGGGGTGAGCTTGGCGAATTCGAAACCGCCCCGAGCATCTGTCCTGGTCTGCCCGCCAAATCCCGACGAACTCAGCGCCCCCCCAACTGTCCGCGTAATCACGTCAAGGTTCACCACTTGGTTGGCCAGCGGTTCCCCAGTCGGGTCCTTGAGGGTGCCGGCGATCCGGGACGCATTCGCCGTGAGGAGTCGAATGTCGAGGCCCTCCAACTGCCCGCCCGCAGAGACCTTCACGGTCTAGGGCCGATCGGCGGCCAGCACACCAGGGTAGTACGTGACGACAAACACGGACGCGGTGCGGCCGTCGTCGCTCTCCCAGACGTCGGTGCTCGATGCCCGCAACTGATAGACACCGGTTTCGAGCCCACTGAGGTGGTAGTCGCCCTGATCGTTGGTTGTGGTCACCCGCGCCGGGACGGCCACACGATGGCCTCGAATGTACCGGGATTCCACCGCCTCGACACGCGCACCCGGCAGGGGTTCGCCAAGCTCATCGGTGATGCGGCCGGCCATTACCGCGCCCAGAGACAGGGCGATGTCGACGCCCTCGATGACCTGCCCGCCAGCGATGGTCACGGGCGCGCCCGTTTCGAGAGGGCGCCGCTGGCCATACTGGCGCGTGACGTAACCGGTACGGGACGCCGTGATGGTGTAGTTCCCGGGCGGGACCTCGGTTAGCTCGAACGTACCAAGGGCGTCGGTCACGGTTCCCGGCTGATTCGACGATGAGCCAGTCAGGCCGATCCGCACGCGGCGGATCGGTCGACTGCTGCCTGCCACGGTGACGCGGCCACGGATGGTGCCTCCTGCGGCCGGCGCTGGTGCCGCCGATCGGACGGAGGTGCCCGGCGGGCTGGTGGGAGGCGGCTGTCCCGCCGCGTGTTGCGCGCATAGGGCGAACGCCGCAACCCCAACGGCGATCGCCAGCACTGGTCGATACATCTTAGCGACCATCTCCCATCTTCGTGATCTGCCGACCGGCTATCTCCGCCGTCGTGACAACTTCGACGCAGTTATAACACGCGATCCGCCTCACGAGAACCGCGCCCGTCGAGTGGCAGGTCTGCGTTGCTGCGGCCCATGGTCCGCCACCGTCGCGCGGAACGACCGCGTCGAAAGCGAGACGAACAGCCCCCGGCCGTGATCCGGCGACGGACATCCGCATGGCTTCGATCGCCCGCCCCATAAGCTCTCGCGAATCGAGCGCAGCCTTCAGGCCACCCTTTCGAGTTGGTCACCAACGGGGTCTGCCTCGCACAATATGACGAATGTCGGCCTCGGGGTGTTCGTCTGTCGGAGTGCTCAACTTGGTCACCGCCTTGAGGCGAACCCAATTCGGGTTGGACTTCATTGAAGAAGATGCGTGCATCACGGCTCGTGACTTTGCGGTACGAGATGACGCGGATTTCATGTTCGTTCTCCGTGTGAACGACTGAGACAGGAACGCCTGCGAGGAGGCCGAATGTGACGAAGCGCTGCTCTCCGTACGAGCACCGATCGTCTTCGAAGGTGTGGCAGCGTCGACACGCGCGGAGCGTCAACAAGATCAAGCCCAGGGGCTTTCACGTGTGCCGCGCGCTTCGATTCTGACCGTGCGAACTCCGCCCACCAAGTGTATACAGTACGTAGTGGCGTCGACGACGCAAGCAACGACGACGAGCGACGCCGGCGCACCCTGTCGAAGACCTCAACGCGCCGAGAGGCATCAGCGGTGATCGCCTTACCCCGACCGTGATGCTCGGAATACCGCCAGGAAGACCCTTCAGCTACTGGTCGCGTGAACGTCTCGCTGTGTCGTCATTAGCGACCGAAGGCGACAAATGACGACAGCCCACGTCTGCCGGGCAAATCCTGCGTTTTCGCCGAATCTCCTCGCGTATACTCTCGCCACACACTTGGCAGGGTGCGGGCCAAAAATGGAGGTTCCCCGAATGGAGAAGATGAGGCGAAGACGACTCACGATCATGCTAACGACGGCGATCCTGCTTACTGTATGCGTTGGAATAGCGCCCGCTCGCGCGTCAGTCACAACCGTCAATCTGCGAATCGGAATCGGTACACAATCTGCGCGTTTGTCGATTGGCACGGGTTCGATGGCGCGAATCGGATTTCGAAATGGACAGGTGCTCGGCCTGATTCCGACAATCGACGGCGATGCCGTGCAGTTGTCCCTGGTCGACGTCACGGTCGAGCCCGCGACGGGCGCCGAGCACTTGGAGCCGCTGGCGGATTTGTCGATGAGCACCGGGACCACCGTACATTTCGACGGCGCCCTCGTGCCGATCGACCTCGAATTGCTCCAGGTGACAACATCGGTGTCGTCACCAGACGGTGCCGGCCCGTGCACGTCCTGTTGCGTGAGCTGCGGCGATGTTCTCTATTGCGGATGCGGAGTCGAGACGAATTGCGGCAGCTGCTGCTGTTCTGCGAGCTGTGGCTGCTCGCTGCTGTCGAGTGGCTCCTGCGTCGTCCGCACGCCAGATGCCGCAAAGGCGCCTTCGACCGCTCAGAAGTAGCGGCAGCCGGGCCTCGGTCATTTCGCCGGAGTCGGAGGACGAGGAGGATCGAGTTGGAGCGACTTCACGGTACCAGCGCCTGGGACGTCAATCGCCTGTCCAGGCGATAACAACCATGCGCCGATCTCGATGAGTTGTCTCGCACTCCCTTTGTCCCAGTCGGCCGAGCGCGACAGATGAATGCGGGCGCCGGCCGGGTCGTGCTCGGCGGACACCACATATGTCGTCCCGTCCTCTCCCGTGGTCGACGCGACGCCGCCAAATGGAACATACAGGATACCGGCCGAGCCATTCGCAAACGCCACAAGGACGCGAGCTGCAGACGTCCGCTGGCCTGAGGGGTCAGGGTGCGTGGAGGGCACGCGAGACGAGACCATCTGGGGCGTCGCGCCGCCCAAGCGGAGTGTCCCTGGGGCGCGGTTCATCACGATGGCAGCCACGCACGAGCCGAGTGCCAGGACGGCCAGGCCTACGCCTGCCGCTAACGCGAAATGCCGAGGCCCTCTCGACTGCTCATCGAGGCACCCAGGTGCCGTAATTGTCTCCCCCAGTACCGCGACCGGAGACAGCTCGACGGAGCCGTCGGACAGTGGCTGGCTGGAGTCGTCGCGATCGGATACCGCCGACTGTCCTTCGGTTGATTGGACCCATGTATCAAGTTGCCGCCGGCTGGCGAAGACCACCGACCTGCGCGACGTCCGGATTCGATGAACGGGAAGATGGTGCGAAAGCTCCCATCGCTGCACCGTGCGATCGCACGTGTGGAGATGTGCGCCAATTTCCTTCCAGCCGCGGAGCCGATCGTCGGCGTGCTCGGGTGAGTCGGAGTTATCGCTCATGCGGAGGCCCCCTCGACAGAAATATTACCAACGCTGCCCTGTCGGCCCAAGGAGTTTCTGTTTTCTTGTGAGACCTGATGGCATACGAGTTCACGACGTTGATAACGATCGCCGTGCGGCATCTATCGAGAGCCCCAGCCACCCGACTGGGTCCCCTGGCAGTGGTTTGTGGCGTCAGTCGCCACACTTTGGGCCGGGCACTAAGAACGGAAACCGCGATGTCCTATCGACAGTTCCAGCGGCAGCGTCTCAGCGCCAGAGTCGATCATCTGCTGCAGGAAATGCGCCCACGGTCGATTAAGGAGATCGCATTCGCCTTAGGTTTTGCCACCCCTCAGTCGTTCGCCAAGTGGTTGAAGCGGACGACCGGTTGCACCCCGATCGTCTGGCGTCGGAAACTGGTCGCTGACGCGCAGAAGGCAGACGTGGTCGGAAGCCGCGGCTTCGGAGCGGCGTCACCAAGCACGCCAACACAGACAAGCACCCCAACGCTAGGCCATGAGGAGCTATGATTCGGCCGGCGCCCTCAGGAGTCTTCGGACATGGTTGACATCGCTCGCCCGGATCTGCCGCTGGCGCGTCGGCGCCGCCGACTCATCGTCGGCGGCATCGGCCTGGCTGTTCTGGTTGTCGTCAGCGCCGCCGTGTCGAAACTGCAGCCGGCTGCGCCTGTGGTGGAGCGCGGCGCGGTGTGGATCGACACGGTGAAGCGCGGCCCGATGGCGCGCGACGTGCGGGGGACTGGGTCGCTCGTGCCCGAAGATCTGCGCTGGATTCCGGCGGGGGTCGACGGCCGGGTGGAACGCATCGTCCTGCGACCTGGCGCCTCGGTCACCCCCGAGACGGTCGTTGTCGAACTGAGCAATCCCGAGCTCCAACAAGCGGTGCGCGACGCCGAATTGCAGCTCCAGTCGGTCGAGGCGCAACTCGCCAATCGCCGGGTGGAACTGGAACGTGACGTGCTGGCGACCGAATCCGCAATGGGGGCGCTCGAAGCCGAGGCGCGCGACGCGCGGCAGGGGGCGGACGCCGAGGCCGCGCTGCAGGCAGAAGGCCTGACCTCGGCGCTGGCGCTCCGGACCAAGCGGTCCAAGGCCGATAGCCTCGATCAGCGCGTGACGCTGGAGCGCCGACGTTTCGAGATGCAGCGGGGCAGCTTGGCGACACAGTTGGCCATCCCCGAGGCCGACGTGGATCGCCAACGCGCCACGCTCGAACAAAAGCGCGTGCAAGTGGCCGGGCTCCACGTCCGGGCGGGCGTGTCGGGCGTGCTGCAGCAGGTGTTGGTGGAATTGGGGGCGCGTGTCAGTCCCGGCGCCAACCTGGTGCGCGTGGTGGACCCGACGCGGTTGAAGGCGGAACTGAAGGTGGCCGAAACGCAGGCGAAGGACTTGCAGGTGGGCCTGCGCGCCAGCATCGATACTCGCAACGGCGTGATTGCCGGCCGGGTGTCGCGCATCGACCCAGCGGCCACCGGCGGCACCGTGACGGTGGACGTGTCGCTCGATGGGGGGCTGCCGAAAGGCGCGCGGCCGGATCTGACGGTCGATGGCACGATTGAGATCGACCGCCTCGCCGACGTGGTATCTGTGGGGCGGCCCGCCAACGGCGAGGAGGGTGGGACGGTGCAGATCTTCCGGCTCGATGCGACGGGCCATGCCGTGCGCGTCCCCGTGACGCTCGGCCGGATGTCGGTCAACGCGGTGGAAATCCGCGCGGGCCTCAAGCCGGGCGACGAGGTGATTTTGTCGGATATGTCGACATGGAGCACGGTCGACCGGGTGCGAATCAAATAGACGAGGACCTTCGATGACCACAGACACGGTGAACACCACTGTCAACGATGACCTCCGCGTTCCAGTCGAGGGGAACGCCCCGGAGCCGATCATTCGTCTGCAGCAGATCACGAAAGTGTTTTACGCCGAGGATGTCGAAACGCACGCGCTTGCCGCGGTCGATCTGGAAATCCGGTCGGGTGATTACGTGGCAATCGCCGGGCCGTCCGGCTGCGGCAAGTCGACGCTGTTGTCGCTGCTTGGGCTGCTCGACACACCGACCGACGGGCGGTACTGGTTGAACGGTCAGCCGGTCGAAGCGCTGTCGGGCAAGGAGCGGGCGCGCACACGCAACCGGGCGATCGGCTTCATCTTCCAGAGCTTCAATTTGATTGGGGACCTGACCGTGGAGGAAAACGTCGAGTTGCCGCTCACGTATCGCGGCACGCCGCGAGGGGAGCGGCGTGAGCGCGTGCGCGCCGCGCTCGTTCGCGTCGAGATGGCGCACCGCGCCACACACCTGCCCGGCCAGCTCTCGGGCGGCCAGCAGCAGCGGGTGGCGGTGGCGAGGGCGGTGGTGGGGGAGCCGACGATTGTCTTGGCCGATGAGCCAACGGGGAATCTGGATTCGACAAACGGCGCGCTCGTGATGGACCTGCTCCAGGGCTTGAACGCCAGTGGCTCAACGATCTGCCTGGTGACCCACGACCCGCGGTACGCCGACCGCGCGACCCACACCGTTCATCTCTTCGACGGCCGCGTCGTCGACGGCGCCGTCGCGCCGGCGTGAGTAGCCCTCGCATGACCAGCGGTCGGTCATAACTTGGACCAACGGCGCGCGTCCCTGCCATCGATTGAACCCCCGCGTGTTCGACTGCGATCCGGCTGCACGAGGGTCGATTGCTGACCTGGAGCCAAGACCAAGCTCTCACTGCATGCACGAGCGGTCGACAGACTTCATTCGTGAACTGGTAATTCAGCGCCTTTTCGCGTTTACCTCGCGTCCGGTCAGTCGGCCAGCTGCAACCGCCTCGTTCTTGAGCCATTCGGACACCATTTGGGCCATTTGGACACCTGATTGTCCTTGGGCGCGGTAGGCAGTTCGATCAGAATATCGACTGTGTTTACCGGCCCGGGCGATAGTCATGCGGACTACCGCTGGAATAGCACGGGCACCTGACGAAACCGCGAAGTTCGAATGGAGATCGCTCATGCAGAAATCAACGTTCCTGTCCCTCTTGTGCAGAGTTGTTGTCCTAACCGCCTTGGTCGTCCTGGCGACCGCAGTTCCTCAAGCGGGTCCTGACCAGTGCGGAAGTAATCTGTCCACCTGCGAGACTTGTTGCGCGAATTGGGCCCAACAATGCCGTGACCGAGGTGGCGTACCCGACAGTTACTGCCACTGGGAAACCGGATACTGCGCCGGTCCGATGTGTTCTTGACTCGCGTCATACTCGAGGGCGCTGAGCGCACTGCCGGGCGGGCCCTGACGTTAGGCTCAGCGTCCTCGTAGTTGTCCCCCGTGATGCGACCCCTCCGTTCCGCGTCGCACAGACGCTTGGTGCGAAATCAATGACGAACCGCGATATGCGCTATCACCTACGTCCGTCTATCGAAACCGTATCCCACTTGGTATTCATCGCCGCGTGTGCGGTACTGTCGACCGTGGTAGCTTGGCAGTACCTCGGCAAGTCGGCGACGAAAGAGGCGACAGAAGGAATCGCAAAGGATACCTCTCTTCCCGCTGGCCACCTACTCCGGCCACGGTCGGGACTCACCGTCTACGTTGAAGTGAGTTCTACCTGTCACTTCTGCTCGGAGAGCATGCGATTCTATTCTCGCCTGGTGGACGAAGCGCAGAAGTCGCAAGGGCGGGTGACAGTCGTATTCGGCTCAAAGGAACCTGTCTCGACGACGATTCGATACCTTGAAAGCAATGGTCTGCATGACGCGGTCGCCGTTTCGGCTCCGGGGGACGTGCCGGTCGGGGGAACGCCTACGTTGCTGGTCGTAGGCCGAACGGGCAGCGTTCTCAATGGCTGGCTCGGCCGACTCAGCCGAAGACAGGAAGACACCGTCTTTACACTTATCCACCAGACGACCTATTCCTGAGGGCGCGCAGAGTACAGGACTAATCAACGCCCGGGCGGAAGTCCCGCACCGATCCCGGCGTCCTTATGGCACGGTGTCACCGCCTGGTGACTGCTTCCCCTCCCAGGATTGTGCAGAAGTGCTGTGCTATACGTACCGCAGCAGGGCGATAGTGATTTAAGAATGTAATCTCGCAGTCTGGCTCGTTTGAAAGTGTACGAGCGAGGCGTGGCTGGACTCTCGCACGCGAGGAGATGATCGTTGAGAAACCAAGCGCTCGGGACCATGCTGGTTGGCATGGTCGCTTTCGGAGGCGCCCACGTACAGGTGCAATCCAGACAACACGTCGCCTCAGTCGATGGAATCACTGGTTCGCGTGACGCGTTGGCGGTCCTGCAGCAAGCTAGGACAGCCCTCGGAGGTCAGCGCCGACTCTTGAGCGTCACTTCACTTCTCATTGCCGGGACGCGTACGATTTCCGATCAGCTGACCGAACAGTTCAATTATCGGTTGATGCTCCCGGATCGCTTCCAGCATGTAACAGGCCCGTTCACGTACACAGTCGATGGCGCAGGCTACTGGCAGCGGCCCGATCCAGGAACCGCCATCAAGGAGGAAGCAAAGCCTCGACTGGTGGCGCGGTTCGCGGAACAGTGCCTTGTCTTCCTGTTGCGAGCGACACCACAGACCCCACTTCAGGCGGCCGTTGCACCGAACCCCAAGCCAGGAAACGTGAACCTGCTCTTCTCAGGTCCGGGCGGATTCAGCAGGCTCGTTGAGTTTGATTCGACGTCCCTTCGGCCCCGGGCCTTCGTCCACGATGCGCCTGTCACCGGGGGCGGGCTACCCAATGGAACCGTAATGACGCGAAGGGTGACTTGGGAAGGGTTCCAGAACGTTCACGGCATATGGTTCCCCACACGTATGACCGATACAATCCGGGCTACTGCATCGATCGTCTTTTCGTCCATTCGCATCGACGAAGGCATCGGTGTTAACGACTTCACCGAACCAAGGTAATGATTCACTCCGTCGTCGGCGAGCTGTACGTAGCCGCGCTCATGGTCCTGCGACGGTGGCGCTCTTCTGTTTGGATGATCGCCGCGATGGCAGTGGGTGTGGCGGTAACCACTGCGCTGTTTACCGTCCTCGACGGCGTGTTATTGAAGCCTCTGCCCTTTCCGCGCCCGCACGAGCTGTTCGTTGTCGGTCCGCCCTCGATCTTCCGCCCTGGTGAGCCTGGCACGGTGGGGCGATTGGAGCTCAATGAACTGGCCGCGCGCCTTCATGCTAAAGACGCTTTTGGCATGGTGCCGGCCGGCGCAGGGTTGTTTGATTTCAACGCCGCTGAACAGGAGTCACTTCGCGATACCGCCGTCACCGATCGCTTCTTCGAAGCGCTCGGCGTGTTTCCCAGCGTCGGGCGGCCCTTGCGTTTGTCAGACGCGGTGACCACCGGACCACGGCCCATTGTGATTAGTGATTCCCTCTGGCGGTCGCGATTTGGCGGTGACCGGCACGTCCTTGGTCGGCCAAGCACAATCGGCGGCCGGAACGTGGCGATTGTCGGTGTGATGCCCCCGGGAGTGGACTTCCCCGTTGGGACCAATGTATGGGTGGAAGATCAGTCGCCGCGCTTCAGCGGAATGCGCTACTTGGTAGCCGTTGTTCGAGTAGACCGGAGTCCGTCAGGTGAGGCCATCAGTCACGCGAAGAACACAGTCTCTCTGAAGACGCTGGCGGCGTACCTCAGACCTCATGGCGCATCTTCGATTCTGCTGCTTTTCCTCGCGACTGCGGCCGCGGTGCTCATCGCATTCGTCCACCTTGGAGCTTTTCAGATTGCCGGCACGATCGACCGAAGCCGCGAAATCGCTTTGCGGGCAGTCCTGGGAGCGGACGGAGCGCGACTGCGTCGACAGTGGCTTCTTGAGTCCGTTCTCGTTTCGGTGACCGGAGCACTCTTCGCCGCAATTCTGGCCCCGACCGTGCTTGCCTTGTGCCTGCGTCTACTGCCGACCGAGTTGACGTCCGGACAGCCCATCGCGGTAGACGGTCGAACTCTGACGTACCTCGTCATTGTTGCGACCCTCGGAGCGACAGCGTTGGCGATCGGGCCGATGGCCGTCGTTCATGGTACTCAGCCGGCCGACGTGCTGCGCGGACGACTACTAGGAGTCAAGTCGGTGCCCGCGACTCGCATTCGGATGCTATTACTGGCCAGTCAGGTCGCCCTGGTCACGGTGATGTTCTACGTTGCCGCCCTTGCGTACCAGGGGTTTGCGACATTGAACCGGACTGATATTGGCCTCACCACCGATAGGTTGTTTTCCATAGATTATGGTTCGGCGGGCCTCCGCGGAGGCGGTGTACTGATTGATGACGTGCTGCGAATCGTCAAGGCGGCGCCTGGCATATCCAGCGCGGCTATCGGCTCTGTACCCCTTCGCCCCGGAGGGCTTCGGGTGTTGGTCGAAGCGGAAGATCGCCCCACGAGAGGCATCGCTAGCGCGAGGTCCAACGCCGTGCAGTTAACCGCCTCCGAGGGGTACTTTCAAACGCTTGGCGTCGGACTCGTGGAGGGGAGCGACCACGAGTTCGGAATGCGGAGCAATACGGTGATCTTGAGCAGAGCAGTTGTTTCGCTTCTGGGTGTTCGACAACCGGTCGGTGGCCAGAAGGTATACGTGAATGGCATACGCTTCATGGTCGCGGGGGTAGCCGACGACATTCGCGGCGACGGACCAGACCGGCCACCGAGTGCGATCGTGTACTTCCCCCCATCGGGAGGGGAGACAGAGATCGTCGTACGGTCTTCGGTGCCAACCTCCGTGGGTGTCTCGGCTGTGGGCCAGCTGGTCCGACGGGTAACGGGCGCGGCGAGTCCCATTCGAACCACCATCGCCACAAGCGTCGCTGATCGAGCTACGGCCGAACCACGGGCACGGGCGACATTTCTGAGTCTGTTGGCGGCTTGTTGTTTGTTCCTGACGTATCTAGCGGTCTTCAGTGCCGCCAGCGAGATGGTGACTCGCTCCGGCGCGGAGAGTTCGATCCGCGCCGCCCTTGGTGCGACACCCTGGGACGTGGCCAAGCAGCTGGTTTGGCGCCTCGTCGCCCTCATCGGCGTCGGCACGGCCGTAGGACTGGGTCTTGGCACCACCCTAGGACGCGGCGCCTCTGGCTTGTTCTATGGTCTTCCGGCGATAGACATGATGGCGGTCATCGCAACCCTTCTGGTTCTCGGGGGCGGGAGCTTCCTGGTCGCGGTTCTCCCGGCCGTGGCCGCTGTCCGAACGAAATGAACCGAACTGACACGCCAGAACAGTGCTCGGGGACGTGCTGTTCCTACCCGTCATTCTGGGGTCCACACATGGGGTGCCACACTCCCCTGCCGCGCGAAGCCGAACGCGATGGTGGAACCAGTGACGGCAGGAGTCCTAAAGTCCGTCGACGAGATTCCGGCCGTGTGCCTTGAGGACGACCTCATCGCCATCTTCAGGCTGACGAGCCGCGAAATGCGCCTGTGGCGGAAGTTCCCGGAGTTCATCCCGTTCCCGCCGCTTCCGATGCTGGACCGGCAGATCCGGGTGAGCGCCTGCGTTGTCGCCTGGTTCCTCGCGCAGGACTCACGCGAGTACTACCGCAGCTTCCAGTCGCCGCTGGAGGAGCTGGCGAAGGGCAAGCGCGGGCGCAGCCGCCCTCCGTGGTGGAAGTTCGCGCCGCCGCATGGTGAGCGCTATCGCGTGACGCCGATTGAAGGCGAGAAGCCAGCGCTCGGCGTCGACAAGGTTGCCGCGATCCTGCGCACCACGCCGTCGGCCTTGCGCCGCGCGATCAAGGAGCCGGACTTCCCGATGCCGCCGGCGAACCCGCGGCCGCTGCGCTGGACGGAAGGGCAGATCGAGCGTCTGCTCTGGGCGCCGCAGGACCACAGTGAGCACGTCCAGAAGATGCAACGGAGGCACCCGAAGGCGAAGCGATAGGATCACGTGCAATTGGGCTCATAAACCCAGGGGCGGTGGCGAGCCGTGCGACGATACTCTCAAATCATCCAATGGTCCGGACGTTCTTCGGGCCTCCATACTCAGCGATGGTCTTGTCGAGTCGTTCGTACTCTCGCTCGGCGAGGGCCAAAACGAACTCCACGTTGTTCAGCCACATGTCTTCGTTCACAGGCATGCTGGGCCTGTTTTCCGGATCACCTAAGAAGAGACCATCGATGTCATCGAGAGGATGAAGCACCGACACTCGTACCATCGACTTAAGGCCGTTATCCTGGAGACCGTCCATCAGCGCATTCGCATTGCTCCGGAGAGCTCGAGAGCGATTCGCTAGGGCGAATCGCCGAGTGGTATCAGGCATCGTGTTCTCCTACGCAGACAGCCCGCGTTCGTTGACGTCTTGGAACGTCGAAATACGAACGGCGCCGTCCTTGAACCGAGCGATGATGTCGAGTTCTCCCCCCATTGCTTCGATGTAATTCCGCAATGTGCTGAGATATAAATCGGTGCGGTGTTCGATCTTCGAGATCTCTCCCTGCGTGGTCTCGAGCGCCTGCGCAAGCTTTTCCTGCGACAGGTGACGGGCCTTCCTAAGTTCAAGCAAGGGCAGTTGGTCGAGCGCGGCAATGACACGTGCATCGACGCGCGTGCGAGACTCTGGACTCATCTTCGAGCGGAGTTCGGAAAACTTGCGGGCCATCTCGGTCTCCTCTTCGTCTCCGTCTTCTTCTACTGCTTCTACTTCTTCTTCACGTCTGCGAGATGCGCGGCGAACAACTTGTCAGCAAGCGGCACCATCCGGTCATACCAGCCGACGTCTCCTGTCTTGTCGCCTCCTAGCAGCAGCAAACCGACGCGGCGCGGGTCGAAGGCGTACAGCACGCGGTAGGGGCTTCCCTGATGCTGCACGCGCAATTCGCGCATTTCGCCGAACTTGGACCCCTTGACCTGTGAACTATAGGGGAAGGGCAAGGTCGGGCCGCGTTCGATCAGAAGCCCGACACCGAAGTCGACCGATTCCTGCTCATCAGCCGTGAGGCCGTCCCACCATGAGCCGAACTCGTCGGTAAACTCAATGTCCCATGCCACGAACAAATAATAGGCTAGACAGAATAATGCTGTCAAATGAATAGATGGTCAGGAGTGAGGCCGGCACGCGACACACGGTTGCCGACTGCACCAGATACCACCCAACGAGGCCCGAGGATGAATTGCGGCCTCTCCATACATCTGCTCATACTCGAGCCACTTTGAAAGCTGGCCCGTCGCGCGAACCGTGCTCGTGGCCGGTTCCGCGCTGTAGCCAACGGGAGGAACCATGTGGGCTAGGTATGATCCGCGGCAGGACAACCGCGATCGCGGCAGTGCCTCGGACCGCAGCCTCGGTGGCCGCGGCTGCACGCGCGACCGCGATCGAAACGAGGCATGGGACCAGAGTGACGTGTTCACGCGGGCGCTCGACCTTCCTCGCGGGCCGAACCGAGAGCAGGTCCGCGACCGTGACCGCGTGTACGAACTCGACGGTGCCGAGAGCCGGATGTTGGCAACGGTCGGCACGTTCCGCGTGGTCGCCGAGCGCGATCTTTACGACTTGCGCGACGATCCCGATGGTGGGCGTCGGAGCGCTCGACATCTCGAACGCGAAGGACTGATTCGGACGAGCCCGGTCAGTTCCGGCGATCGCGCCGTTGTCCTGACGGACCGCGGGCGAGACCTGCTCGAAGCCAACCGATACGAACGCCACGACCGCCCGCACGAGCCCCGACAGACCTTCTACGCTGGGCTCAGGAAGCCGCGCGAGCTGACCCACGACACGAAGGTCTATCCCGCGTATCGCCGCACCGAGGAGCGCCTCCGCGGTCAGGGCGGCCGGGTCCGGCGCGTCGTCCTCGACTACGAACTGAAGCGCGACTATCAGCGGTTCCTCCAAGAGCGCAATCGTGGCAAGAAGGACTGCGACGGCCGGCCGGACCGCGATCCGGCGGAGATTGCCCGGTGGGCGCGGGAGCATGAGCTGCCGTACGACGATGGGCACGTCCGGTTCCCAGATGCGCGGATTGAGTACGAGGACCGAGACGGCCGCTCGCGGCATGAGGATCTTGAGGTCGTCACTGCCCACTATCGCGGCGCCCACGCCGGCGCCGCCGCGAAGTCAGGCTTCACCTGCTATCTCTCGATTGGAGGCTCCGTCGGCGGTCGCGGCGGCGGCGGACGTCGAACGGCGCACCCGCGAATCGCAGAGGAGTTGCTCCGATGAACCTGCCGTCCGCACCAGACCGGTGGACCATCGACCAGGCGAACGCCGAACGCCTGGAAGCCGTCGCCGCGTTCGGCTTCACCGAGCGTCAGGCACGCTTCTTATTGAACGTGCTCCTGCACTCGGGCGTGTTCGTCGAGCGCCAGTACTGCAGCTTCGCTGGAATCGTCCACGGCCAGAAGAGTACGGATTTCACCAACACGCTCGTCGAGCGGCGATTCGCAACGCCGATCACGACGGGGAAGCTCCATCGCGGTCGGATGTTTCACGTCCATTACAAACCGCTCTGGGCGGCCATCGGCGAGCCGGACAACCGCTTCCGAAAGCCCACCGCACAGGGACGCATGATCGAGCGCGTGATGCTGCTCGATGCCGTGCTCGACGATCGCGAGTTCGTCTGGCTCGGCCCATCAACGGACAAGCGTCGTCACTTCTCGCGGCACCTCGGCAATCGGCTGGAGGTTCGGGAATACCCACACCTGCTGTTCGGTGAAGGCCCTGAGAAAGCGGTCCGTCACTTCCCCGACAAGCTGCCGATCGGAATGCAGCCGCACGCAGACAACCACGTCTTCGTCTACCTCGTGACGCATCCCTCGCCGATGGACTTCCGGCTCTTCCTGCTGCGGCACGTGCCACTGCTACGAGAGCTGGTCCGCTGGACGGTCCGGCTGCTGCTGCCTCGTCAACTTTCGAAGGCGAGACTGGCCTACCTGAACGCTGCCCGGGAGCACCTCGCGACACCCTTGCACCCCTCGATGGTGGAGACGTTGGAGTGGGTGTTTCCGGAACGGAAGCGGCTCGCCGAGCCGGGCGACGCGCCTGCTGACGCCCGCTACCTCCAAACCTCCAGCGCCTATCACACACCGCGGTATCGAGCTCTCTACCGGCAGTGGTTGGACGATCCCCGGAACACGCTCTGGATGGCCGGGTCGCCCATCGTGGCCGACGCCATGGCTCGCAATCATGGCCGCGTCGAGTGCGTCGAACTCTCGCGGCAGTACCTGCATCTCTCTCCCTTGGTTGACGTCGCCTGATACCAACAGCAGGGGACGACGTAGGGGACGACCTCGGAAAGTGAGGTCGTCCCCCTGGCGCGTTCGAGCGCTATTCTTTCGGAAGCAACCATACAAGCGACGGAGCGTCCGCCAGTCCCGCCAATAACCGGCTCTATTGCCGCAGTTTCCACACCGAGCGCTCGGAGTCTCCGCATAATGGGCGGCGCTCTTTGCCGCCCGCTGCCGCCACCGATGCCGCGATCAGCGCAGGAAACCGTGGCGTGAGCGACCCCGGTGCGCGCGGTGGAAATGGCCCCGCGCGTGTCCGGAGGGGTCGCTCACGCCACGCTGTCGGTGTTCTGTCTCGGTGGTCTTGGCGTCTGTGGTCAGTCTCGGAATCGCCGCGAATCAGCTCCCCATGCGCACGCGGAACCGAACGCAGATCTCCCGGACAATCCGGCCGTGCTCGTGCGGTGGTAGGTGCTGGCCCCCGAACTGCACTCGTTCCCCACGTCGTGACGTAGCCGGATGCGGTGTGCGTCGCGTGACGATCATTGACTCGCTTCGCCGTGAGCGTCTTGTCAACAATCATGTCCATATTGGATGCGATGGCCATCACGCAATTGATGTTCGATCTGTGCTCGGCACCGTGCAAGGCTCGTCGCTTCGCTCCGCCCGCGCACCGGCGCGGCCTGCGGGCCTTGACGGTGCCTGCGCGCAGATCGCGTCTTGGCGATTACGTGATGGCCGGCGGTGTGATGTCACTTTTTGACCGATCTTTACTGTTGACGGCGTCGCGGACCGGGCGTAATCTGTCGATATCTTCCGTGCTCACTGCACACCCTCCGCGAGAGGAACACTCCGCGCGGATTGCTGAAGGCCGCCGCCGCAAAGGCCACGACCGACAGCCTACTTCCTGACTCCAGCACGGTTCCGAATCGAGACCGCACGCAGTGCCGTTTCGAGATCAGAGACTCGCAGCCGCACACGCATTACCCTCAGGGCATGCCGTTGCGGTGCCCCACCGGAGCGGCGCTGTATCACCTGGCCAATCGAGAGAACACGGCGGCCAGCGTGACCCACCGCTTCGGACCGCATGACCACGTGTCGTGCGACGACCGCGGCGCCTAGCGTCCCGGTCTTCGATGTCGGCGGATTCGCCCGCATCTCGCGCCACTGTTCCCGGCGCGCTGGCCATAGGTCAGCGCGCCCGAGCGCGCCAGTCCATGGACGTTCGGCAACAGTTGCGAGGACGCGGAAACGCGTCAAGCGAGGTGCACCATGAAGCCTTGGTTGACGGTGGGTGAAGGCGCCGAATACGCGAACGTGAGTCGGGACACGATTTACACCGCGTGCGAGCGGGGCGAGCTGCGAAGCGCGCGGATCAGCGGAAGACGCGCCATTCGGCTTCGGCCGGCATGGATCGACGCCTGGCTGGAACGACACGCGCCAGACGTTCAAGACCGCCGTCGCATCGCCGACACCGTGAACGGAGCGGCGTCATGAACGCGCGGGCGACGACCACGGAACGTGGTCAGATGTCGGGGACGACCCGAGCGCTGACCGAATGTGAGGTGGCCGAGATGCTGGGGCTCTCCGTCGCCACGCTGCGTGCGTGGAGGCACAGAGGGAAGGGCCCTCGCTTCCTGAGGCTCGGACGTTCAGTTCGGTACCTGCCAGCCGACGTGGCTGACTTCGTTCGGGCGAGTGCAGTTGACACGAGGGCAGCTTCCTCGTCTGATGGTGGAGCGGAGCTTCTGGAGTCGCGGCTATGAGTCTCTGGAAACGCGGTCGTCAGTACTGGACAGACTTCACCGTTGCCGGCCGTCGATACCGGAAGCGGCTGGGCACGACGAACCTGCGAACGGCGACGCGTCGAGAACGCGAGCTCGTAGAAGAAGCTGGACACGGCCGGCTGGCAGCCGACGAGCAAGGGCCGAAGCGGCTCTCGGATGCGACCGACGCCTATCTGGCTGCCAAGCAGATCCGGTGCTCACCTCGGACGATCGAGCTCGAAGAAGAACGGCTGAGCCTCGTCAAGAGGCACTTCGGTGACGTGGCGCTCTCGGCGATCACGGCGACGGCGATTGCGGCGTTCCAGCGCACGCGTCACGAGGCCGGCATCGCGAACCGCACGATCAACATGGACGTCGGTGTGCTTTCGCGCGTGCTCAAGTCTTGCGGCCGGTGGCGTGCGCTCGCAGACCGCGTCCACAATCTCCCGGAACGACAGCATCCAGTCGGACGCGCCTTGACCGCAGAGGAACGGAAGCGACTCTTCTATGCAGCCGCGTCGAATCCGGAATGGGAGCACGTGTACTGCGCGGCGATCGTCGCCGCCAACACGTCGATGCGGCCTGTGGAGGTGAAGCACCTTCGGCGATGCGACGTGGATCTCGTCAAGAAGCTCCTGCACGTCCGGCGCAGCAAGAACGAGACCAGCCACCGGGTCATCCCGCTCAATGCATCCGGTATCGAGGCTGCGGCACGAATGTTCGAGCGCGCCGACCTGCTCGGACACACCGAGCCGGAGCACTACCTCTGGCCGGCGTGTCAGTGGGGCCGCTACGACGCCACGAAGCCCATGCTGAAGTGGGACACCGCCTGGCGGGCGCTGCGTGACGAGGCGGGCCTACAAGGGCTGCGGTTCCACGACCTCCGGCACACGGTCATCACCGAGCTTGCCGAGATGGGCGTGGCCGATCACGTGCTCGAATCGATCAGCGGTCACCTGTCGCGGCGCATGTTGGAGCACTACTCCCACATCCGGATCGACGCGAAGCGGCAGGCGCTTGATGCCCTGGACAACCTGCGGCGAGCCGGCGACCCCGCCAACGGCAACGGAAGGCCGGCAAACGACGCCGAGATCGAGACAATCGTGGAGGTCTCCGACGACCTCACGTCACAGTCACGTCACAGTTTGCTTTTGCAGGGATCGCCGCCCTCCGGTAAACTGTTGATTCCACTCGAACGGAGAGATGGCCGAGTGGTTGAAGGCGCACGCTTGGAAAGCGTGTGTAGGGGAAACTCTACCGAGGGTTCGAATCCCTCTCTCTCCGCCAATTAACCTGTTCTACCGAAGCAACTTAACGGATGCGCCCGTCGCCGTCTCCAAAATGTCTCCACGTTCGCGACGGGAATCGAGTAACTGAACGGCCGTTCCGAGCGCCGCGGGACTCAAGTGCATGTACCGCTGCGTCGTGATCAAGTCCTGGTGTCCGGCCAGTTCCTGGATAGCCCGCGCCGGTGCGCCAAGCATCGCCAGGTGCGAACAGAACGAGTGTCGCAGCATGTGCGGACCATTGTTGACGAGGCCCGCCTTCCGCGCTGCCCGACGGACGAACCCTTGAACCAGACCCTCGGTCAGTTATAGTGGACCAAGTGCATCGAATGGAGCCGCCACCTCGATGCCGATCTCCACGGTGACACCATCTTTCGTGCCATCCAGATAGACGAACACGTTGTGGCCACCCTTGGCGATCCTGCCAGCGTTGACGGCGGCGTACACGCGGTCGAGCAGCGGAAGGAGTTGCCCACCCAACTGCGACCATGAGCGGCGATCACGCACCACGGCCAGATGACGACTCGTAACCATCCGTCGTTTCATCGCGTACTTCACGGCTCTCTCGCCTCCCTCGCAAAGTCCGTCGAACGTGCTGCGCATGCGCTGCGCTCCGACGCTGACATCAGGATAGCGCTCACGACGTCCGTTTGATGCGCCTGTTCGACGCCAGCCGCCGGTCGGTGGCGCGGGTTACGCGCCCGAGGTTATGCGCTCGACCTGATGGCGCACGCAGCGGCGGATCAGTTCCTCCGGCAGCGGCCTACCGAGCGGAAACCGCGCCGTGGCCTTGCCGCTGGCGTAGGGCGCAAGGTCGTCGAAGCCGGCTGCACCGAGAGGGGCGGGATAGAGCCCGACGTGGTGCGGGTAGCCTGCGAAACTGACGACGTGTTTGCCGTTGAGGTCAAAGGTCGGGATCGCGTAGCTGATGGTCTCAACGGCGTCGGATGCCGACTCGTGAATCAGGGTGCGAAACTGCTCGAGCACGACTCTGGTCTGCACCGGGAAGGCTGAGATGTATTCGTCGATGCTGGCTGCAGCCTTCTGTGCCACTTCACCCACTCCTTAGGTCGCCGTCCTGTGCGTCGAACGATGCCGCTCAGCCGCGAGGGGCTTCACTTGTCTGCGCCGCTCGGCGTGTTAGGCCGCATCCTTTTGTTCCCCACCGGCGTCACCTGCCTCGTCAGGCGCCCACGTCCCCGTCGCGAGGAACATCCAGCCGAAGAAGTACTCGTGGACCCGCAGGTCCTGCAGACTGGGTTCCACGTCCGTCCACGGCGCATCCGAGGGCGCCGGAGTGGTTGAGAACGACAGGCGGGGCATCGCCGCGCGCAGCAGGCCGTTTAGAACCCACCCGCTCCGGCGCCGGGACGTCTTCGCCCCAAACAACGCGACTCGGGCACCCGGACGCGGGACCCGCCGAAGGTTCGCCAAGGCCGGGCCGGAGGCGTACACGTCGGGCGCCGCGAACATCAATGCACCGTCGAACACCCCCGGCAGTTCCACGCGCTCCGCGGGCGCGACCACCATCCGCACGTTCGTCCACCCGTGTCGGGCGATGCGTTGCTCGGCCAGTGCGGCGACTCGCGCGCTGATCTCGACGCCGACCACGTCGCCTGTGGCGCCGACCGACGCGCGCAGGAACGGCAGACTCCCCCCTGGACCGCAGCCGAGGTCTAAGACGCGGTTGCCCTCGTGGAGACGAAGCGAGGCAACCGCTCGGGCCCGCACCGGCTTGATGAAGCCGAAATCGAAGTCGGGGAACGGGCGGAGCAACCGCGTCAGCAGTCGGAAGTAGAGGGGCGTATCCGGCGGCATGTTGCTTCTGCCCTCTCTGTCCAGCGGCAGCACCGGTCTGACACCAACGCGATCGACGTCCGTTCCACAACCTAGCTGACTGCTCCGTGTTCCACGATCCGGCGACGGGATTCGGAGGGGTCAGAACCCGCCTCTGGCCGCGCGCCGGACACGCGTTCCGACGTGACCTTCACCTTCGCGGCCGACCTCGGGCCTATCGTTTCTTCCCCCCGACACCGGGCGCGGCCGCGACTTGTTTCATCCACGCCGCGATCTGGCGTTCGTCGAGGTCGTCCACGGATTCAAGTTCCACGCCTCGCGTGGACTTGCCCATCGCCACCGGCGTAACTGGCGGTACCGGCGTGAGCGTCACGCCGTTCATGAACATGAGCTTGACGTGTTTCGCGAAGCCACCGCAACAGAAGCACCAGCCATCGCCGACGCCGTAGTACGACATGCCCCACTTCACGGAGCGCTGCAGGCCGGGCAGCGTCTTGGCCGCCGGGACATCGACTCTTTCGGCGATGCCGCGCTGCGGTTGCGGCAAGCTGGCGATGTAGGCGAAGACGGGCTTGTCACCGTCCGCCGCCTTCGCGGAGCTTGCTTTGCCGGTGATCATCGTGTCCGGCAGCGTCGTGGCAGTTGTGGCTTGTGCCACCGTGTGCTTTGCAGGTGTTCGGAGCGCGGGCTTGGAGGTCTTGTCTGTCTTGCGGGCGGGCATGGTGGTCTCCTGTACCTCGGAGGTACGTCGGCCTAACGCGCGGATGACCCGCAAGGGCCGCGCCGGTCGGTTTGCGAGGCGCCCTTGAGACCTCGGGCTTGTCTGCCAGGCCCGATGCCGAGTTGACGCTTCAGCGGGCTATTGGGGAGTTCCGCCAACATCGCCGCAGTTCCGACGGCGAAGCCCAGAAGAGCCAGACTGACCAGCGATAGCCCTCCCTGCAGATTCGGCGGGACCACGCTCGGCCGAATCAGGACGAAGCCCACGGCCGTACCGACCGCTACGCACACGATGCCGCGGTAGGTCTTGTTCTCACCGAAGATTCTGATCCCGTTGAAGGTAGCACCGCAGTCGACCGGCGCCGCCAATCCGCGCAACAAGCCGAAGCGGATGCAAAGGCCATGTGCAGCAAAGCCGCGGCATGCGGAATCGCGCCGGCGAGGCCGCCAGGCGCGATAGACTATCCGGCAGGAGCTCCCATGACTGCCTTCGTCGCCACGCGGCACCTGCCCGCGCAGCCTTCGCTATCTTCGCCGCCATCCAAGATCCGGCCCGCCTCGCGGTGTGGTGGGGCCCGGACGGGTTCTCAAACCGCTTCGAGACCTATGCGTTTCGGTGACCGCTGAAGTCGCCTGAGTCCAATCGTCCGCCGGCTGATTCCGCGGGCGAGGATGTCAGAGCTCACAGGAGCACAGGGTGGCTACACGCACTGCAAAGCCGCGCAAAGCGAGCGCGAGCACGTCCACACGCAAGGCCACGCGCGCCAGAACCGCCCCCGCTCGCACGGCGCCGCCGACAAAGGTGACACTGCTGGCCGGAGGCAATCCGCAGGTGGCGAAAGCCGATGGTGACGGGCCGGTACAGGCCTACATCGCGGCGATGCCCAGCTGGAAGCGCGACGTTGGGCAGCGTCTCGACGCGTTGATTGCGCGCACCGTCCCACGCGCCTGCAAGGCCGTGAAGTGGAACTCGCCGATGTACGGCATCGAGGGACAGGGGTGGTTCGTGTCGTTCCACGTCTTCACCCACTATGTAAAGGTGACCTTCTTCAAAGGCGTCTCGCTCAGGCCGGAGCCCCCGGCCGGCACGGCCAAGGACGCGCGCTCGATCGACATCCACGAGGGCGATTTCGACGAGGCGCAACTGGCGTCGTGGATCCGGCAGGCGGCCGCCATGCCCGGGTGGGGCTCGGTGGAGCCGCAGCCGAAGAAGGCGGCCGCCTCATCCAGCACATCCACCACGCCGCCCGCGAAGCGCGGGCCGACGGCTCTGGCGGGCGCATCCGAAGCCTCCAGGCTCATCGGCCAGCGAATCGTCGAACTCGGAGGCTGGCGCGGCGACACCCTCGCCCGCGTGCGAGCCGTCATCCTCGCCGCCGATTCGGCCATCGTCGAGGAGTGGAAGTGGAACGTGCCGGTGTGGTCGCGCGGCGGCATCATCTGCACCGGCGAGGCCTACAAGAACGCCGTGAAACTGACCTTCGCGAAGGGCGCCGCGCTGAAGGACCCCGCGCGCCTGTTCAACTCGAGCCTCGAGGGGAACACGCGGCGCGCGATCGACATCCGCGAGGGAGACG
>JBAXOX010000051.1:0-28074 GCA_037133015.1 Acidobacteriota bacterium | reverse complement strand
GCGCCGCGAGAACGGGTTTTGAAACCGGTCCGTCGTCAGTCTCTCCACCTGCGTGAGCGGCGAGCGACCAGCGCCGCGAGAACGGGTTTTGAAACCGGTCCGTCGTCAGTCTCTCCACCTGCGTGCATGCCACAGTTTGCGTGCATGCCACAGTTTGCGCGCATCAGAACGGGTTTTGAAACCGGTCCGTCGTCAGTCTCTCCACCTGCGTGAGTGGGGTGTGAATCCCATCAATCTGTGTCGCTCCGGCGGCTGGCTTTCGTCTCCGGCGCCGGGCGCGCCCGGCCCGCATCCCTGAGCGCGCGTCGGAGCAGGAACTCGATCTGCGCATTCAGGCTGCGCAGATCGTCGTTCGCCCACCGCTGGACGGCCTCGAGCACGTCCGGATCGACACGAAGCAGAAACGCGCGACGGTCGGCCATCGCTATTGGTAGATCGTCCCGGCGTTGACCACCGGCTGCGCGGCCCGCTCACCGCACAGCACGACCAGCAGGTTGCTGACCATCGCCGCTTTTCGCTCTTCGTCGAGCGTCACAATGGCCTTCTTGCTGAGCATTTCGAGGGCCATCTCCACCATGCCGACCGCCCCTTCCACGATCCGCTGGCGCGCCGCGATAATCGCGCCGGCCTGCTGACGCTGCAGCATCGCGGCCGCAATTTCGGCGGCGTAGGCCAGGTGGCTGAATCGCGCCTCGATCACCTCGACGCCGGCTTTCGACAGCCGATCCTGGATCTCGGTTTTGAGATGGGCCGCCACCTCGGCCGTATTGCCGCGCAGCGACATCTGGCCTTCGAGGTGGGTGTCGTACGGATAACTGGTGGTCAGGTTGCGAAGCGCCGCTTCGCTCTGCACGTGGACGTAGTTGTTGTAATCGTCGACTTCGAAACAGGCCTCGGCGGTTTCCACCACTCTCCAGACGACCACCGCCGCGATGTCGATCGGGTTGCCCTCGTGGTCGTTGACCTTGAGGCGCGTGGTTTCGAAGTTTCGGATGCGCTGCGAAATCTGCCGCTTGGTGTAGAACGGATTGGCCCATCGCAGCCCAGGGGCCTTGACCGTGCCGGCGTAGCGCCCGAACAACTGCAGCACCTTGGCCTCGTTGGGATTGACGACGAACAGGCCGGCCATCATCGTGATGTCGACGATCCAGACCAGCACGCAGGCCACCACCAGCCAGGGCGACTGGGGATCGCGGACGCCTGCGGCAAATCCCAGGGCGCCCGCCATCAGCACGACCAGCAATACCGGCAACACGACCCAACCAGACGCTGCCAGACGTTCAGTTTCTCTTACCATGTGTGTCCTCCTGGACGATACCTATATGATATCACTATGAAATCTACGGTCAAGAGGCACTATCATGGGATTCGACCGTGACGGCTGTCCGGTCACCGCGGCGGCAGGTGACGGGTTTGACGTGGGCGGCCGGGCAGGTGTGCATCGAGACGCCGCCTGAGGCCGCGAGTGGCTCGATGTCGGGACCAGAGGAGTGCGTCGTGGCGAAACTCAAGTCGGAATTCGAAATCACGTGCCCGTGCTGTTCGGCCGTCATCGTGGTGGACAAGAACCTCGACCAGGTGATCTCGCATCGGGAGCCGCCCCGATCCGACACGCCCGATCTGGATTTCGCCGCCAAACTGGTGGCCGACGAAAAGGCGCGGCGGGAAGCGGCGTTCGAGCAATCCGTCCAGACCCAGAAGACCCGCGGCGACGCGTTGTCGAAGCGGTTCGAGGAAGCGTTGCGGGCGGCGCGCGAGGAACCGATTTCGAAGCCGAAGCGGGATTTCGACCTCGATTGAGGGTGCCGGCGAGGGGCCGGAAACGACACATTCGGGGACGCCTCGCGTTGTTTCCCTGAAAAAATGTAGGATCGGGCCCATCGGTGCCGGATTTACCCGTGTTTTTGGACCGCTGACGTCGGCACGCAACGTGCTTCCGATTCGGGTGGCAGACCTGGCGAACAGAAGGCCTCACGGGGCGTCGCCGGGGACCACCGCTCCGATCAGTCAGGATCATCCGCCCATGGCCACAGATTTCGCTGCCCGCGCCGACATCGTGCTGAGCGCGGAAGGGCTTCGCGTCGGGCGCGGCGACACGGTCGTGCTCGAGGGGGTCGACCTTGAGATCCGTGCCGGCGAAATTTTTGGCATTGTCGGGCAGGCCCGTTCCGGCAAGACGGCCCTGCTCGAGACCCTGATCGGCCTGCGGGCGCCGCTGGCTGGCGTCGTACGCCTGCTGGGAAGCACCCGTCCCGCCTCGCTCGAGATTCGGCAGCACGTCGGTTCGTCGCTGCGTCCATCGACTGTCGAGCGGCGGACCACGGTGGCCGAGGTGTTGCGGCTGAGCGCCAGCCTCTACGATCACCAGACGGACGTCGACGCGTTGATGCGCGATGTCGGACTGGCGAAACTGCAGGCGACGTATCGCGAGCAACTGGCGCCGCACGAACTGGCGCGGCTCTCGCTGGCCATGGGGCTGGTGTCGGACCCCAAAGTGCTCTTTGCCGACGAGCCGACCCGGGAGCTCGACCCCGGCGGACGGCAGGACCTGTGGGACGTCTTGCGCGGCAGGCGCGACCGGGGCATGGCCATCGTGCTGTCCACCAACCAGATGGACGAAGCCGAACGATTGTGCGACCGCGTGGCGATTCTGGGCAATCGCCGAGTCCTCGCGGTTGACACGCCGGAACGTCTGGTTTCGGCCGGCGGATCGCGGGGACGGATGGTGCTCGAAACCACCGTCCCGATTCCCGCCGAGATGCTCAAGGGCCTGGCGGGGGTGGGCGACATCTCCCGCGAAGGATCGGTGGTGCGGGTGGAGATTACCGATCCCGGTCCCGCGCTGCAGTCGGTGGCCGGGGCGCTGGTCGGGGCGGGATTGCAGGTGCGAAGTCTTCGGCTGGCGCAGGCGACGCTCGAAGATCGATTCGTGGAGATGATGCGGGCCAGCCAACTGTAGACCCCGAATTCACGTCGACCACACGCCCTCAACTCGACTGAGTCGAAGGGGAGCGCCGACGCGGCGGGTGTGGAATCGGACGCGGATAGTCGGGTCGTCGGGTCGGGGCAGTGATGAAGGAGGAGTTCGTGGTCGCGCTGCGTCAGATCATGCGGCTCACGCTCGACGGCCTGCGGACGCATTGCCGCGACGGTCAGTTGATGTTCTGGAACTACGCGTTCTTTCTGGTGCTCCTGCTGCTGTTTGTCGGGGCGCTGGGCCGGGACCCGTCCGTGCGCGTGATTCTGGTGAGCGGCATCGTCACCACCGGCATCATGGGCACCGCGCTGTTCAGCGT
This sequence comes from Acidobacteriota bacterium, assembly GCA_037133015.1. Taxonomy (GTDB): domain Bacteria; phylum Acidobacteriota; class Vicinamibacteria; order Vicinamibacterales; family JAKQTR01; genus JBAXOX01. The sequence goes on along the minus strand of JBAXOX010000051.1, from coordinate 24,778 downwards.
GGGAATCGGGATGAGCGCGGCCAGGGACCGCGGGATCTATCGGCGGCTCTCGATGTTTCCGGTGCCGGCCTCGCGCTTCTTGTGGGCCGCGGTGCTGTGGCGGTGGATCGTCGCCTGTTCGTCGGCGGCGATCCAGATTGTGGTGGTGCGGGTGTGCTTCGGGGTGAGGTGGCCGGGCGGCGTCGCGACGTGGCTGGTCGGGATTGCGGTGGGCTCGGCGGCATTCTGCGGCATCGGGTTTGCTCTCGCGGGTCTGGCCAAGGCCAGCCACCGGGCCAACGCGTACGCCAACATGGTCTTTGTGCCGATGCTCGTCTTGAGTGGCGCGGCGTTGCCGGTCGTGATGCTGCCCGACTGGCTGCGGCCCGCATCGGCGCTGCTGCCGTCGACCGCGCTGGTCGATGTGTTGCAGGGCGCGATTATTCGCGGCGAAGGCGTGGGCGCGACTCTGGCCTCGCTGGGCAGCATGGCGGCGTGGGCGATTGGATCGGGCGTGGTTGGCGCGGTCGCGTGGCGCCGTCGCGGATTGTTGTAACGGAGGAGTGCGATGAAACAGGTCTGTGAATCGGTGGCGCGAGTCGGCGTCGCGCGCGTGCTCCATCGGGCGGGACGGCAACGCGGATTTTCGCTGACCGAAACCACGATCATGCTCGCCACGATGACCGTTCTGACGGCCACCGCCGCGCCCTCCATCATGGACTACGTGTCCCAGGCGCGCACTATCAAGGCCAGCGGCGACGTGCAGGTGCTGACCACCACGCTGGCGCGGCTGCTGTTCGACGTGTCACACCTCAAGTCGGCGGCCACCGGACAGACCCCCAAGCTCCTCGTCGGGCCCGGGGACACCGTGGAACCGGCGGTCGCCGGTTCGGCCGAATGGGCGGCCGCCCTGGATGGGACCAACGTGCAGTTGATGGATGAGCACCTGGTGACCAACGAAGCCGGCTACCCCAGGCGCGAAGGCGTCGGGTTTTCGAAAGGCTGGGGCGGTCCCTACCTGGAAGCGGTACCCATCGACCCGTGGGGACACCGGTACGCGGCCAATATCGGCGTCTTTGGAACCGGTGATCCTGTCATTGTCTTGTCGGCCGGCGCCAACGGAAAAGTGGAGACGCCGTTCCGGCTGAACGTGTTCAAGCCGGGTGGCGACGACATCATCGGGTTGCTGGGCAGCCAGCGCTGACCGCCTCTGGCAGCTGCTGCCCGCGCTCGATCGCGAGACCCTGAGCGCACTTGAGCCGGATCGGTCGTCCCACAGCCAGTCGGGCACCCTCGCCTGGCTCGCATCGAGGACACGTATTCAACGCACCTGCGTCGAAGGGTCGACCCAAGGTCGGAAGTACCCGCGACCCGCGTACGGCAGTGGGAGCGGGGTCCACGTGTCGCGCCCCGGGTAGTCGAGCGGCTTGCGATCTGGATAGCGCTGCCGAAACGCGACGTAGCGTGCGCGGAGACGGCGCTCGCGGCCGCGGTCGTACGGAAGGCGCGTGTGCGGGAAGTCAATCAGCACCTGTTCCGCTTTCCAGATATTCTTGGCGGATAGCCGCCAGTCGTACCCTCCCAGCACCTGCTGCAGATTCACGACGGCAAAGGCCGTCACGCACCCGCTCAGATCGATATACGCGTCGAAGTAGCTCTGTGCGAGCGCTCGGGCCGATCGAAAGACGGGTTTGCGGCCGTGCAGACCGGGGTCGCGCGACCGTGCAATCGAGCCCCATCGACCCTCCTGCCGGTAGACGAACAGCACGTGGTCCAGCTTGTCGACCGACTCGAAGCTGAGCACGAGCGGGGGATAGCCGTGTTGCTCGAGGATGACGGCGGCCGCCAGGGAGGCTTCGAGGCAATGCGCGGTCCGGTGCCGCAGCACACCCCGGAAGCTCCTCAGGGTCTCTCCGACCGGCGCCGGCTCGTTGTTGTAGGGCAACTGGTTGAGAAAGCCCTGCACGAGCTGAGGCGTGGAGAGGCGCCTGATGAGGCGGCGTTCGGCGGGCGCGAAGACGTCGAGTGGTGGAGCCGAGGCCGTCACCGCGATCTCCTGACGCCACGCTTCTTGCCGCTGTGGCTTTTCACTTCTTACCAGCCTCCCGCACGTCGTGCCCCATCCGCGCGGCGCAGTACACGTTGAACAACCTCATCGCCCGGTCGGCTGCGCGAAACGTCGGAATACCGGCCGCGGCCAGGTGTCGGGCCATCGCGTCGTAGAGCGGTCCTGCGTCCACCACCGCAATCCACGGGATGCGCCGCTGGCTGCTCATGGCGGCGAGGCGGCTGACGAGACTGTCGGGCCGTCGGAAGTCTTCGGCGTGGCCGCTGCCGGCGGGCAACGAATTGAGTGCGCCGGTCATCGGCACACAGCCGATCACCGCCGCGTCGAAGCGATCGTCGGCCAGCACCGCCGTCACCACCTCGGCGTACGCGGCGTCGCCGGCCATCGGCGTCAGATCGATCGGATTGTGGACGTCCACGACTTGATCGATGCGGCTCTTGGCGAAGATCTCGCCCAGCGTGCGCTCGGTCGCCGGGCTGTAGGGCGGCAACTGGAACGCCCCGAGGTTGTCGGCGATGGCGACGCACTCGAAGCCGGCGTTCGACACGGCCGCCAGATTCCATCCCTGGACCCGCGCTCTGCCGAGCAGCGTACACATCTGCGTGAGATCGTCGAAGTCCTCGAGCGAATCGGCCACCAGCACGCCCGCCTGCCTCGCCAGCGTCCGGATGACGGCGTAATCGCCGGCAATCGAGGCGGTGTGGCTCGCCGACGCCTTGGCGCCGGCCGGGGTCCGCCCCGCCCGATACAGCACGACGGTCCTGCCCGACTCGGTAATCTGGCGCGCCGCCTCCAGAAACCTGAGTCCGTCGAGCGGGCGGAAGCCCTCGACGTACACGGCGAACACCTCGATCTCGCGGTCGTCTTTGAGATACGTCAGATAGTCGCCGACCGTGAGGTCCATCTGATTGCCGAGCGTGATGGCGTACTTGGGATTGAGCGTGTCCAACTTGCTGGCGCGCGCCACCGCGAAGGCGCCGCTCTGCGAGACGATGGCGAGCGGCGAAGGCGCGCCGGTCGGCACCGGCAGCTTGTATTCCGGAATGAACGTGGTGTCGTACCGGCCCGGCCTCGACCGGATGCCGAGGCAGTTGCCGCCGTTGATCACCGGCCCGCCCCACTCGCTGCGCCGGGCCTGCGCCATCGCGTCGCGCATGCGCTGAACGATGGCTTCGCTGCCTTCTTTTTCCTCCAGCCCTCCCGGAATCAACACCACGCTTTCGGCCGCCTGCCGCTCGACGATCTCGACGATCGCCGCCGACGCCTGGGCGGCGTCGATGCACATCACGAACATGTCCACCCGCTCGGGGATCGAGGCGATGTCGGGCACACACCGGCATCCTTCGAGGCGTTCGCTGCCCGGTTTGACGACGAAGATGCGGTCGCGATCGAATCCTTCGCGAATCAGGTTGTTGACGATGATGTGGCCGGGATTGAGCCGTTCCGACACGCCCATGATGGCCGCAGACCGGGGTTCGAGCAGGCGCTTCAACTTGTCGAGCGGCCGGGGAGGAACCGCCACCCTCGATCGATCGCCGGCGGCGCGCAGCGTGACCAGAATGTCGAGCGCCACGAGCCTCCGGTCGGCCGCCAGCACGAACGGATTGACCTCGCACTCCGCGATCTGATCGCCGAAGGTCCGGGCCAGGCCGAGAAAGATCTCGACCGCGTCCACGATCGGCTCGATCGACACTCTCGCAGGCTGGCCGCGCAGCGGCCGGGTGGCCAGTTGCACCACCGCCACCTCTTCGAGCGCGCGGCGCACGCTGTCCCGCGTGGCGAGCGCCGGCGACAGCACGGCGACATCGCGGCCGACCTTGAAGTGATCGGCGAGGAACTCGGTGTAGATCCCCCCCGCGCCCACCGTCACCACCGCGCCGACATCGTCGGTCCATCGCAGGCCGATCAGGAATTCGTGACCCAGTCCGGTGGCGTGCGGCACGAACTGGCTGATCAAGTAGCCCACCACGCCGCGCGCGCCCAGTCGGGCGTGCATGTCGGCTATCGCGGCGGTCACCTGCGGGTGCGTCTTGTCGACGATGGCGACTCCGCCAACATCGCTCTTGTGGAGGATCTGCGGCGACACGACCTTGACGGCCACCCGGGTTCCGTTGAGGCAGTCGAGCGCGGCAGGCGCGAGATCGTCTGCGGCCCGGACAACCATGTGGGCGGGGGCGGCCACTCCCAGGGCCGCGAGCAACTGCAAGCCTTCGGTTTCGAGCAGGACGTCGCGTCCGCCGCGTCGGGCGCCGTCGAACACCTGCGCGATCAGTGTGGGATCCATACGCCCTTCACCCGGTCAGGATGCGGCCGCCGCGTCGCGGCCAGCCGCCAGCGCCTTCAGATTGGTCTCGACCACTTTGGCACCCTTGGCGGCGAACAGCGTGCGCACGAAGTGCTCGATGGTGTCGAACCGGATCGGCAGCAGGCCGGACGCCGCCCCGACCATCACCATGTTGGTCGCACGCGCCGATCCCGCCTGCTTGGCGAGACGTTCCGCATCGATCAGGATGGCGCGCGGGAGCGCGCGGATCCGGACCAACAGGCCTTCGAGGTCGGGATAATCGGCGAAGTTGGTGACCGCGTCGGTGGCCGTGAGCACCGTGCCGGTGGCCGACAGGTAGGGCAGGTACCGAAGGCTTTCGAGCGGCTCCATGCTGAGCACGAGCGACGCGGTCGCGCGCGGAATCAGGTCGCTGGCGATCGGCTTGTCGGACAGCCGCAGATTGGCTTGCACCTCGCCGCCGCGCTGCGACATGCCGTGCACTTCGGACTGCTTGACCGACAGGCCCTCGTGCATCGCGCTCGACGCGATGATGGAGGAGACCGACAGGACGCCCTGTCCGCCGACGCCTGCCACAATGATGTCGAACTTCATAGCGTGTTCCTTGGTGACGTGGCCTGCGGCGGCCGCAACGGCCAGATCAGACGGCGACCGCGGCGGCCTGCTCCTGCTTGCTCCGCTTGATGGTCTCGAGACACTCGCGCACGGCAATGATCACCGAGAGTCCCCGGTGCTCGAGTTCGCGCCGAAGCAGATCCGTGTTGCGCGCGTCGTGTCTGGGGTGCGCCTCCACCACGTGCAGGTGGCCGTCTGGGACGCCCAGCGCGCGGACCAGTCCCTCCAACTCCGACGACGGACGGATGGTGGGCTGGCCGCCAGTCATCCCGACCGTCTTGTTGTCGAGGATGAGCAGCGTCATCGGCGTGTCCTGGGTGACGGCGTCGAGCAGCGGCGTCATCCCCGAGTGCAGGAACGTGCTGTCACCGATCACGGCGACCACCGGATGCATCCCAGCCTCGGCGGCCCCCTTGGCCATTCCGATCGACGCCCCCATGCAGACGCACGACTGGATGGCGTTGTAGGGCGGCAGCGCGCCGAGCGTGTAGCAGCCGATATCGGAGGTGACCACCGCGTCGGGGAACCCGGCCAGCGCGGCGGTGACGGCATGGAAACTGTCGCCATGTGGGCAGCCGGCGCACAATTGCGGCGGCCGCGGTGGCAGCTTCAGGCTCTCGATCGCGAGGCCTTGCCGGACGGGAAGACCCAGGGACGCGCGCACGATATCCGGATTGAGTTCGCCGTCGGGCGGCACATGACCAGACTCGCGTCCCTGGATCTCGAACGACGGCGCGACGATGCCGCGCAAGGCGCGCTCGAGATAGGGATAGCCTTCTTCGAGCACCAGGACCCGGCGCAGACCGCCGACAAACGACCGAATGAGGTCGGCGGGAAAGGGATAGGCCCCGATGTGCAGGTGCGCGGGCGGCGCCGACAGGTCGTCGAGATTTTCGAGGTAGTAGTTGCGCGCCAGCCCGGTCGTGATCACCCCGACGTCGGTGCCGGATCCGGTGCCGCTCACCGTGTTGTGCGGCGTGGTCGCCGTGTAGCGCTGCAGGTCGGGCTGCCGATCGAGCAGGGCCCGCCACTGGCGCCGCGCGTTGGCCGGCAGCAGGATCCACGACGCCGGGTCGGAGGACGTCGACAGCGGGTTTTCGGCGCGCGCCTGTGTCACCATGACGTTGCCGCGGCTGTGCGCAAGCCGCGTCACCAGCCGCAGCACGATCGGAATGTGAAAGCGCTCGGACAGGTCGAATGCCTCGCGCGTCATGTCGTACGCCTGCTGGTGTGAGGCCGGCTCCAGGCAGATCACCCGCGCGAAGTCGGCGAACAGTCTGGTGTCCTGTTCGTTTTGCGAGCTGTGCATGCCCGGGTCGTCGGCCACGGCCACCACGAGGCCGCCGTTGATGGAGATGAGCGCCGAGTTCATGAACGGGTCGGCCGCGACATTAAGTCCCACGTGCTTCATCGACACCAGCGTCCGTCGTCCGGCATACGACACGCCCAGGGCTTCTTCGTACGCCGTCTTTTCGTTCGCGCACCACTGGGCGATCGGCCGCTGGTGCGTGCGTTGATAGCGGATCAGGTATTCGGTGATCTCGGTCGACGGCGTGCCCGGGTACGCGTACGCGGCGGTCAGGCCCGCGTGAACCGCGCCGAGCGCGACGGCTTCGTCGCCCAGCAGAACCATCTCACTCATGGAAAACTCCTGCGCACGGGCGGAGACGTCGGGCGAATCCCGGAACGCCACGCGTGCGGTGTCAGGTGTCGGAAGAGGCGGGGCTACTTGATCAATGCCTCCAGGTCCCTGACCACATCGTCAGGCGACCAGTCGTTACCATTGTATATTTTCACAAGTTTGCCTTCGCGGTCCATCAGGACGGTTCGCAGGTTGTGCGTGATGTCGTCGCCGGCCATCCCCTCGCGCATGACGGTCAATCCGAGCGCGAGCCCGAAGGCGTCGAGCGGCGCGCGCGGCGCCGTCGCAAAGCGCCAGACCGCGTCGTCGGCCCCGACGCGTTTGGCGTACGCGGCGAGGATGTCCGACGTGTCGAAGTCGGGATCGAAGGAAATCGACAGGAGCCGAGTGCCCATGCGCAAGGACGGACGATCGGCGAAGGCACGCTGAATCGCGGCGAAATGCGTGCTCATCCGGGGGCAGTAATCCGGCAGCGGGCATCGCGTATAGACGAAGGTGAACACGACGTACTGGCCCCGATAGGCGGCCAGGGTGAACTTGTGCCCGGTCTGATCGGTGAGTCCGATGTCGGGGATGATCGCGCCAGGCCGGAGCGAGTCGGACAGCATCGGCTGGCCCGTGCTGCGCCGGTCCGGGGGCAGACTGCCTGTCTTCTCCAGGGTCGAGAGGAACGACTCCTGGTCGGTGACCACCAGCGTCGCCGTCACCAGATCGCCCACCGCCAGCCCGTCCAGCAGCCCCGCGCGCTTGATCGGGAACGGCATCGTCATCGCGGGCATGAACCCTTTGATGTCGCCGTGCTTGATGGTGATCTCGGTGCGGTCCCCCTTGATGGCGAGCACTTCGCCCTGGAGTGGATACTCACGGGCGTTGGCAGGCGTGCCGCCCGAGCAGGCCGAGAGCAGCAACGCGGGAATCAGCATGAGTGCGAATCGTGCGGGTATCATGGGCATCACTCTAGCGTGACGCCGAACCGAACGTAAAGCGCGGGAGCACTCGTCGGCGCACGTCCCGTGTGCCTTCGGCGACCCCGGGGCTCCATCCTTGCCGTGTTGAAGACCGGGTCTTCAGTCCCGGCGATCCGTCGCAGACGCGTGCGTCGCGGCGAACTCGACAATCTGCTGTTCGGCCCAGTAGCCGTCGTAGTCGCCGCGTGCGTTCTCGATGTACCCGCAGTGCCCGCCGTGGCGCGTGATGCGCAGGTGAATATGCGGGTTTCCTGTTACGCGCTCGTCCCGAAACGGCTCGACCGGAATAAAGGGATCGTCCTCGGCGGTGATGACCAGCGTCGGGATCCGAATTCGATCGACCACGCGCATGGCCGCCATGTGATAGTAGTAGTCGGCTGCGTCGGCGAACCCGAAGTGCGGCGCGGTATACCGATCGTCGAACGCGCGGATGCTCCGGACGTGCTCGAGGCCGGTGATGTCGTACCGATCGGGCTGCAGCGTGGCCTTCAGGCGGATTCGTGCCCGCAGCCCGTTCATGAATTCGCGTTCGTAGAGTCGATTCCGACGACGTTCGATGGCGTCGATGCACGCGCCAAGTTCCAGCGTCGGCGACACCGCGCAGACCGCGCTCAGCCACGGCGGCGGCGTGTCGCCGCGCAGGCCCGCCAGACGAAGGGCGAGATTGCCGCCGAGCGAATAGCCTGCCACCGCGATGGAAGGGAGGCCGTCGTGTTCGGCCAGTTCGGTCAGCACCGCGACGACGTCTTGCGTGAGGCCCGAATGGTACAGCCCCTCCGAGAGATGTTCGGTGCCGCCGCAATTGCGTTGGTTGAGGCGGACCACGTTGAAGCCTCGGCGCACCGCTTTGTCGGCAATCCCCAGCATGTAGTGGGAATCGCTCGACCCCTCGAGCCCGTGCAGCGTGACGAGCGTCGGATGCTCGCGTGGCGCCGCCTGCCAGTGACAGTGCGCCAGAACGCGCGTGCGTGGCTCGACGTCGAACAACCGCGGCACCGCGGTCGGCAGACCATGCACGCGGCGGCGGGCCCACGCGTAAATGGTCATTCGATGGCCGCCTCGCAACCAGAGCGGTGGGGCGAATTCGTGCATCGGTTCTTCGGGCGGGCGGTTCATCACGCCCTGAGGGCCCGGTAAGGCATAACCATACCATCTTGGCCGTCGATGCATCCCGCCTCGCGGCGTTGCTCAACGCTCAAATACTCCCGGTATTCTCGCGTTTCGCGCCTTGCGATCCGGGCGCCTCGGCACCCACGATGACACGTGTATTCCTAACCGAGCCCTTACTTGAGGCGGTAGATCGAGAACCTCGCGTTGCGGTAGGCGAGGGGCAAGTCGAGGGTTCGTTCCGTGACCAGGTAGTCGAGGTCGAAGCGTCTCGCCAGGCTCCGCGCCGAGTCCGGCGTCAGCGCGTCGAAGGCGCCCAGGGCGCTGGTCCGTTCCGCCACACGCGCCGCGACCGGCCGTCCATACATCGCGATCGCCGCGTCCTTGACCTCTTCCAGATAGACGTCCCGCGCGGCGGCCACCCGGACGCTCGAACCGTAGCGCCACGCGTGACCCGGGTCGGCCAGTACATGCGTGGACACGGGCGTCGCTCTGAGCCAGTCCATGGCATCCTGCCAGTCGGTGTGCGGCAAGGCCCACTCGACCACCGCCCGGCCGGGATGCTCAATCCACGTCACATAGGCCCCGCGACCCACGGCGGCGAGCGCGACGACGACGGCGACCATTCGCGCGCGCCTGGCGAGCATCCTCTCGGGCGACGTCGAGCTGGCGGCACGCCCGAAGCCGTCGGCCACCGCCCACGCCAGATAGATCGTGCCGAACGCGTCGAGCATCCAGAACATCCGGGAGATCTGTAACTGGATGGCCAGGGCCGTCGCGCGAGCGACCCACGGGAGCGTGACCGCAAAGATTGCGGCCAGCGCCAGCGCGCCCGCCACCAGCCCGGCTTCGCCCGCGTGCGCGCAACCGGCCGTCCGGCGCAGTCGGAATCCCGCGACCACCACGGCCACGTAGAGTCCGGCGACCAGCCACATGCTCACCGGCCAGGCGTTGGCGAACAGATAGTCTTTGGTGCCCAGCACGGCAAGCCAGTCGGCGTCCATCCGCGCGGTGCGATCGGCCAGCGGCCCCCATCCGAGCGCCCATCCGAGTCCGGTCGCCGTCACCACGGCGGAGGCCGCGAGCGGTATGCGCCACCGGCGCTGGCTGACGAAGATAGCCGTGCCCAGCCACACGGCAAACCAGACCGCGGTGGTGGGATGCACGACGGCGGCCATGGCCACCAAGCCGATCGTCCACCAGGGCCTGCCCCGCAAGTAGACGCTGACGGCTGCCATCCCGACGCCGAACGCCAGCATCCTCGGGTGCGTGTAGCCCTCGAGCGTGTTGACGCCGGTCAGGCCGACACGGTGGCGCAGCGTGATGGCCGCGGCGAGCGCGGCCTGCGCCCACCACGACAGCCCCATCTGGTGCGCGACACTGAGGGTTGCCGCCAGCAGCAGCACCAGCGCAAACACGTACGCCAGAAACGCCAGCGCTTCGACGCTCAGCCCGGTTCGCGACACCACGCCGGCCGCCGCTCGAGCGACGACGATAAGCCGGTCCTGCTGCGCGATCAGGTCGCGATCGCGGGGAAACGAGTCGAGTGCCAGATGCCGTTGAATCGCCGGCAGGTAGAACGCCTGGTCGCCCACCCCGAAGCGGTAGCCGCCGCTGTTGAGCGTGGCCACCAGGCAGAACGCCACCGCAACAACAGCGGCACAAAGCAGGAAGAACGGCGAACGCATCAGGATGGTGCCGGTGTCGCCCGCGGCCACTCGTGGTTGCCGCGGGCCTCACCAGACGCTGGGGTCAGGACTGGTCGGCGCTCGGACCGTAGATGCTGGGCACCTTCGATCCGGTGAGCCGGAGGTAGACGCTCAGCTGACCGCGGTGATGAATCATGTGGCTCATCACCCACGCGCGCCAGGCCGCGGCGCGTGGCATCGAGAACAGTTCCTTCCCGTCGTGCTTCAGCGCCCACGGGTTCATCAGCTCGGCGTCCGAGATGTTGGCCAGAAGCGCGCGGACTTTCTTCGCGTTCTCGTCGAGCATCTGCAGAATCTCCGCGCGGGTCGACGGCGTGGGGCGCGGCGGCGCCCCGGTGACCATGTTGAACTCCGGGTCGTGCAGAATCGTCTGCCCCCACGATGTGAGGTCGGCCAGGTGGGCGGCGAGCCGCCCGAGCGTCATGGATTTTTCGTGAGGCTGAAAGGCGAACCGGTCTTCGGCAATCCGCTCGAGGACCGTGCGCGTGACGGCGACTTCGTGATCGAACTCGGGGAGCAGTGCGTCCTTCATGGCCATCGTCAACTCCTGTGGGCGTACGCGTGCGGCGACGCGTGGTTATTCGAGGATCCTCACGTAGCAGCCGAGGTGCCGCCTGTCGGTGCTTCCTGGATCGGTGTCAGCCGGATAGAACCCTCGTTCGGGTGTGATGCGCAAGCGCACCGTGCCGTCCAGCAGCGTGGGCTTGATCAGGATGGCCCGCTCCTGGTCGGCGGCCAGCTCTTCGGTCCACACGCGGTCAGGCATCTCGAGATGAATGGTATTGGGGACACGGCTGCGCAACACCAGCCGCACATCCGAAATCAACAGGCCCGAGCGCGACACCACCGACACGCGCGACTGGCTGCCGCCGCGCACCCAGAAGCCGGTGGCATCCGGATAGGCCTCCTCGTCGTGGAAGAGGAACAACAGTCGATCGAATGGGGCCGCCGCGCGCACGTCTTCGGCGGCGATCCGATCGAGAAACGGCACGACGCGGTACGGCACCAGGCGAAGCTCTCGTACCTGCTGCCCGAGCTTGCCGGACGTGGCGAAACGAATCTGGCCCATGTCGGCCGGCAGGTCGAACGCATCGGTCCACTGGCGGGAATCGGTCCCTTCGATCCCCCATTCGACCATCGACCCGCCCCACGTGCCGGCCTGCAGCGACAGGCGCCCGGAGAGCGGACCCTCGGTCGACGAGGTGGCCCGCCCGACGACCTGGACGCGATAGCGCCCGGCGGGCAAGGCGAAATTGGCATTGAACTCGACGGCGCCCTGCGCGTCGGGTGCCGGGCCGGCCGGTCTGGCGGTCAACGTAAACAGGCCGGGCACGGTTCGGGCCTCGATCACCGACAGCGGATCCATGCGCAGCGCGATGGGCCGGGCCCGCGGATCGAAACTGTCGAGCATCTCGATGTGGCGCCGGTTGCGTGCATCGGGCAGCGGCTTGAGCCACGATCCAATCAGCAGCGGCATCGACCCGGTCGCCAGCAGCAGCGCGACCATCGCGCCGGCGTCGGCGCGCACAAACGCGAGTCCGCGCCCGGTGCGCGATGGGGCGCGCTGTCCCGCCCGGGCGGCGAGCCAGTTGGCCAGGGCCACGCCGACCACCACCGCGCCCAGCCAGATGACAGTCTGCACCAGGCCCAGCCACGCCGACTGGGCAACCAGGTCGGGCGCGTACAGCCACAGGTGCCAGTCGGGCGCCAGCCATTCGGCGAGGCGTGACACGCCGTCCGGCCTCAGCGCGGCCAGCGCGCCGCCGTCCACCGCGACGACGGCGGCACTGGCGCCCAGGCCCATCAGAAGCATCAGGCGGTAGATCGCGCGTCGTTCGGGCTGCCGACCCGCACGCCGGTACTCCCAGGCGATCGGCATGGTCGCCAGCAGCAGGGCGGGCAGGATCAATTCCCCGGGCCGCAAGGCCGTGCCGCGCCACGCCACCACGACCGCGGCGGGCACCACGATCGCGGCGAGCAGCAGACTCAACTCGACGGCCCATCTCCGGGTCTGGCTCGTGTCTCGCCACAGCGCCCAGAGACCGATCAGGGCGATGGCGAAGGTTGGCGCGTAGCTGAACGCGCCGTACCTCTGATCGACCAGCAGCGCAAAGGCATGCCGGCCCACCAGGTTGAAGCCGGGAGGCGTTGGCGGTCCGCCCCACGAGGCCGGCGTCAGCCACCACGCGCCGGTCGCGGCGCGGTTGGTCAACAGCCAGAAGGCGAGGCTCACCAACGCCGGCGTCACGGCGAGCATCAGGCCGGTCGCCACTCGGCGTGATCCGCCCGTGCGGCTCCACGGCCAGCACCGCGCGACGCCAAGCGCGATCAGCACGAGCGCGGCGGGCGCGTAGCTTGGATGGAGCCATGGCAGGCCCCCTGCGGTCAGGCCCAGCAGAAGTCCGCGCCACGGGCCCAGCGCCGGGGCGTGGTCCACACCGCTCGCGACTGGCAGGGGTGTGTGCCAGAGCGCGCACGAACCGGCCAGCACCAGGAGCACCGCCGCCGGCACATCGGGCGCGATGGTGGCGCTGGCCACAACGGCCGGCACCGAGAGGGTCGTCGCCGCCGCGGCAAAGGTCGCAGCCGACACCGATTCGGTCACCCGCCTCGCCCAGAACCAGGCGAGCGCGGCGGCGAGGGCCGCCAGCAGCGCCAGCCACGTTGCGCTTCCCGTGTACCCGGCGACCCAGAATGCCGGTGCCAGGATCAGGGGCAGCCCGATTGGCATCAGCGTCCGGCCAGACGACGTCGCACGCGCCTCGACGTCGTTGTCGGAGTAGGCCGCGTAGGCGTGCTGTCGATAGTTGTTGTCGACGTTGAGGTCGCCATCGCGAATCAGGCTTTGTGTGGCGACCAGATAGTGCGGGGCATCGGTGTCGGCGAGCAGGCGCGAGGGTGCGATCAGACGGGACGCGCCGACCAGCAACGTCGCGGCGGCGGCGAAGATGATGAACAACGCGCGGGCCGAAGGCAGATCGTGAAACGTCGCCGCCACCCGCCGCCCGCTTCCGGACCCGAGCGCGGCCCATACCACCTGGGCGATCACGATGAGCCATACCAGGTACCGACCGGGGCCGGCAAACACACGCAGGACCGGCAGAACATCGGGTAGCCATGGCAGGTACGGAAGCAGCAGCGCGCTCAATCCGTACAACGGCAAGACCGCGTCGGCGCTCGACGCGCCCCCGGCATCGCGCCACTCGAACACCACGCCGATCAGGAGCGCCAGCGCGACGCTCCCGGCGAGTTGGGCCAGACCCGGTAACATGGCGATGCGGACGGTGGCCGACGCGCCTTCGACCACGTCGAGCACGCCAACCGATATCCACAGTGCGGCGCCCGCCGTCGCCCACGCGCCCAATGTCCGGAATGTCACAGTGTTCTCACGCCCGTGTTCCTGCACCTGAGTGTCTGCCATCAATTCTATCCGGGCTGGCGGATTCGTGGCGAATGATGCGGCGACGGATATCCGGCGGACAGCGATCGTGTATCAGAACGCTCCACCTGTAACACCTTTTGAATCAAGCGACTCGGCCCTGCCCTGCCGGTGGCAGCCGCCTTGCTATGGTAGAGTGCAGTTTCGCCGTAGCGGAACGACGTGCCGGAAAAACGGCGCTTCGCCGCGCGATGCCATTGGTCTTCGACGTTCCCCCTCCGTGTCGGCACGCTCGTCAGTTCACGCCCCCGCAGCGCGATCCCTCGGACGGGATCTTCTCACCGACGCGTGCGCCTGAAGCCGCGCGTCGAGATCGAACGTCCCCGGTCGGAAATGCCCATGAACGACGCGACCAGAGATTGCCGGGAGCGGGTGAGTGTCGATCCGCCCGCACTTCAGCACATCATCGACACGCTGCGCGAGGACGGGTACCGCGTGATCGGACCGGTCCTGGGCAACGGCGCCATCGTGTACGACGATGTGCAATCCACCGATCAACTGCCGGCCGGACACACCGATCGGCAGATGCCGGGCTCGTACCGGCTCCTGCCCGATGCGTCGGGCGCCTGGTTCGGGTACGCCGCGAGCCCGTCGAGCTGGAAGCGATTCTGTTATCCGCCGGTGACGACGCTGTGGCGGGCGACGCGCCAGGGGTCGGGCTTCGAACTGGTCGCCGAAACCGAGGATGCGCCGCCGCTGGCGTTGCTCGGCGTGCGGGCGTGCGACATCGTGGCCCTGCAGATCCACGATCGTGTGCTGTTGCAGGGTCCCCACGCCGACCCGGTCTACCGGCGCCACCGCGAGCGGGCGTTCGTGGTGGCCGTGCAGTGCGGCGAGCCGGGCGGCACCTGTTTCTGCGCGTCGATGGGGACCGGCCCCCGCGCCGACGGCGGGTTCGACCTCGCGCTCACCGAAATCGTCGATCCCGATCGTCATTACTTTGTCGTTGAGGTCGGGACCGATCGCGGAAGGGCGGTGCTGGGCCGAGTCTCCACGCGCCCGGCGTCGGCCGCGGAGATGGACGCCGCCGACGCGGTGGTCGCCAACGCGGCCGGGCGGATGGGCCGCACGGTGGCCACCGAGGGCCTGCCCGCGCGTCTGGCCGTCAATGTCGAGCATCCGCGATGGGATCGCGTCGGGGAGCGCTGCCTCACGTGCGGCAACTGCACGATGGTGTGTCCGACGTGTTTCTGCACGACCATCGACGACCACACCGACCTGTCCGGGGCGCATGCCTCGCGCGTGCGCACGTGGGACTCCTGCTTCAATCTCGACTTCTCGTATATCCACGGGGGCAGTGTCCGTCCCTCGCCCTATGCCCGGTACCGGCAGTGGCTCACCCACAAGTTCAGCACCTGGGTGGATCAGTTCGGCACGTTCGGCTGCGTGGGATGCGGGCGCTGCATCACCTGGTGCCCGGTGGGGATCGACGTGACCGAAGAAGTGCGGGTGCTGGCCGGCGACCTTTCGGCCGATCTGCCCGCGGCCGACTAGCAAGGAGACGATGATGCATACGCTGGAACCGATCCTCGCCGAGCATCCCTTCCTGAAGGGGCTCAAACAGGAACATCTGGAATTGCTGACCGGCTGCGCGTCGAATATCCGGTTCGACGCCGGCGCCTTCGTGTTCCGGCAGGGGCAGGAAGCCAATCACTTCTACATCCTGCGCGACGGGAAGGTGGCGGTGGAATTGTTCGCGCCTCAGAAAGGCGCGGTCGCCATCGACACGTACGGCGAAGGCGATGTGCTCGGGTGGTCGTGGCTGATTCCGCCGTATCACTGGCGGTTCGACGCGCGGGCCATCGAGCCGACGCGGGCCATCGCGCTCGACGCCAAGTGCATGCGGACCAAGTGCGAAAACGATCACGATCTCGGCTACGAGCTGATGAAGCGGTTCGCCAAGATCATCGAACAGCGCCTCGACGCGACCCGATGGCAGCTGCTGGACGTGTACGGCGTACGTGCGTGACAGGGGAGCCGTGATGAACGGAATGGTGCAGAGCCCCATGCTGCCGGATCTCTACAAGGTGCAGCTGGTCCGCCGGGAGACCGACGACACCTTTACGCTGGAACTGGGGCCGACCGCCGGGCGGCAGCCGTTCCGGTTTTCGGCAGGGCAGTTCAACATGCTCTACGTGCACGGCATTGGCGAAGTGCCCATCTCGATTAGCGGGGATCCGGGACGTCCCGGGATGCTGGTGCACACCACGCGCGCGGTCGGCGCGGTGACGCGGGCGATGCGGACGCTCAAGAAGGGCGACACGCTCGGGGTGCGCGGGCCCTTCGGGATCGGCTGGCCCGTGGAGGAGGCGGTCGGCCACGACGTCCTGGTGGTGGCGGGCGGCATCGGGCTGGCGCCGCTGCGGCCGACCATCTACCAGCTGATCGCCAACCGCGATCGCTACGGCAAGGTCGTGATTCTCTATGGGACGCGCACGCCGGCCGACATCCTGTTCCGCAAAGAGGTCGAAGCGTGGCGGGCGCGGCTCGACATCGAGGTCTACGTCACCGTGGACCGGGCCACCGAAGGCTGGCACGGCAACGTCGGCGTGGTGACCAGGCTGATTCCGAAGGCGCCGTTCGACCGTACCCGGACCGTGGCGATGATCTGCGGGCCGGAAATCATGATGCGCTTCACGGCGCTCGAACTCGAGAAACGCGGCGTCGGCACCGACCACATTTATCTGTCGATGGAACGCAACATGAAGTGCGGCATCGGCCTGTGCGGGCACTGTCAGTGCGGATCGACCTTCATCTGCAAGGACGGGCCGGTGTTCCGGTACGACGCGATCCAGGGACTGCTGTCCCAGCGGGAGATCTGACATGGCAGGCAGATCCAAGCCAACCCTGGCGGTGTGGAAGTTCGCCTCGTGCGACGGCTGCCAGCTGTCACTGCTCGATTGCGAGGACGAACTGCTCGAGGTGGCGGGCGCCGTGGAGATTGCGAATTTCCCCGAGGCCTCCCGGGCTGTCGCCAAAGGGCCGTATGACATTTCGCTGGTCGAGGGATCGATCACCACGCCGCACGACGCCGAACGCATTCACAAGATCCGGCGCGCCTCCCAGGTGCTGATCACGATCGGCGCCTGCGCCACGGCGGGCGGCATCCAGGCGCTGCGCAATTTCAAGGACGTCAAAGACTTCATCTCGATTGTGTATGCGACGCCGTCCTACATCGAGACGCTCAATAAGTCGACCGCGATCCGCGACCATGTGTTCGTGGATTTCGAACTGCGCGGGTGCCCGATCAGCAAGGCGCAGCTCATCGAAGTGCTCAGCGCGCACCTCAACCGGCGCAAGCCGAACATCCCGAACTACAGCGTGTGCGTGGAGTGCAAGCTCAACGGGAACGTCTGCGGCCTGGTGGCGTTCGGGCCGACGTGCCTGGGCCCGGTGACGCAGGCCGGGTGCGGCGCGCTGTGTCCGAGTTACCACCGCGGCTGCTTCGGCTGCTTCGGACCCAAGGAGTCGGCCAACACCGCGTCGCTGACGGCGGCGTGGCGGGCGCAGTGGGTGACGAGCGAACAGCTCGTGCGGCAGTTCCGCGGCTTCAATGCCTACGCGGAGGCGTTCCGCAAGGAGAGCGAAGCCAATGAAAAGTAAGACGATCAAGGTCGACATGCTCGCCCGGGTCGAAGGCGAGGGCGGATTGACGGTGAAGGTCAAGGACGACAAGGTGACCGACGTCAAGTTCACCGTCTTCGAGCCGCCGCGGTTTTTCGAGGCGTTCCTGCGGGGCCGCTCCTACGACGAGGTTGTGGACATCGTCGCCCGCATCTGCGGCATCTGCCCGGTCGCCTACCAGATGAGCGCGGCGCACGCCATCGAAGACGCCTTCGGCGTCATCGTGTCGGAAGAGCTGCGGCAGTTGCGTCGCCTGCTCTACTGCGGCGAGTGGATCGAAAGCCACGCGCTCCACATCTTCTTCCTGCACGCGCCGGATTTTCTGGGCTACCAGGACGCCATCGCGATGGCGAAGGACCACGGGCCGGTGGTGCAGAAGGCGCTGAGACTCAAGAAGACCGGCAACGAACTGGTGGCGTTGGTCGGAGGGCGCGAGATTCATCCGATCAGCGTCCGGGTCGGCGGCTTCTACAAGGTGCCGTCGAAGGCCGACCTGATGACGCTGGCCGAGAAGCTCAAGTGGGCGCGCGACGCGGCGGTCGAGGCGGTCGCCTTCACGGCCGGCCTGCCGTTCCCGGAGTTCGAACGCGACTACGAATACGTGTCGCTTCGCCACCCGCACGACTATCCGTTTAACGAGGGGCGGCTGGTGTCGAGCACCGGACTCGACATTGCGGTCCGCGAATACGACCAGCACTTCGAAGAGCAGCACGTGGCCCACTCGAACGCGCTGCACTCGGTCCACACGGGCAAAGGGGCGTATCTGGTCGGGCCGCTCGCGCGGTACAACCTCAATTACGACCGGCTGTCGCCGCTCGCACGCGACGCCGCCACCCGGGCCGGCCTCGGACCCACCTGCCACAATCCCTTCAAGAGCATCATCGTCCGGGCGGTCGAGACCGTGTACGCGTGCGACGAGGCGATCCGGATCATCGAGTCGTATCAGAAGCCTGCCGCCGCGGCGGTCGATTTCCGGCCATCCCCGGGCGTCGGCTACGCCTGTACCGAGGCGCCGCGCGGGACCCTGTTCCACCGGTACCGCCTCAATCCGCGGGGGCACGTGCTCGACGCGAAGATCGTGCCGCCGACGTCGCAGAACCTGAAGATGATGGAAGCCGACCTGCGCGAGTACGTCACGCCGCGCCTGGCGACGCCGGTCGAGGCGCTCACCTGGCAGTGCGAGCAGGTGATTCGAAACTTCGACCCGTGCATTTCGTGCGCCACGCATTTTCTCACGCTCAACATCGAGCACGTGTAGAAGGAGTCTCGCTGCATGCCTTCGGATCGGGACGCCGCCCTGCTGAAGCCGCCATTCAAGCCGCCCAGCCACGTGCTGGGGATCGAGCGCCACCCGCTCGAGGCCTTCTTTTCGCCGCGCACGGTGGCGGTGGTCGGGGCGACCGAGAAGGTTGGCAGCGTCGGGCGGACGATTCTGTGGAACCTCATCACCAACCCGTTCGGCGGCACCGTGTTCCCGGTCAATCCGAAGCGGTCCAGCATTCTGGGCATCAAGGCGTACGCCTCGCTCAAGGACGTGCCGGAGCCGGTGGATCTGGCCGTCGTGGTGACGCCGGCGGAGGCGACGCCCGACGTGATTCGCGAGGGTGTGGACGCGGGTATCAAGTCGACCATCGTGATCTCGGCGGGCTTCAAGGAAACGGGCCCGGCCGGCGTGGCACTGGAGCGCCGGATTCTCGAAGAAGCCGCCAAGGGCGACATGCGGGTGATTGGCCCGAACTGCCTGGGCGTGATGAGTCCGGTCTCCGGCCTCAACGCGACGTTTGGCAGCAGCATGGCGCGCAGCGGGTCGGTCGGTTTCATCAGCCAGAGCGGCGCCCTCTGCACGGCGGTGCTCGACTGGAGCCACAAAATGTCGGTGGGCTTCAGCGCGTTTGTGTCCATCGGATCGATGGTGGACGTGGACTGGGGCGACCTGATCGGGTACCTGGGGCACGACGCCCGCACCCGGAGCATCGTGCTCTACATGGAATCGATTGGCGACGCCCGATCGTTTCTGTCGGCGGCCCGCGAAGTGGCGCTCACCAAGCCGATCATCGTCATCAAGGCGGGCAAGACGCAGGCGGCGGCCAAGGCGGCCGCCTCGCACACCGGTGCGCTGGCTGGCAGCGACGAGGTGCTCGATGCGGCGTTCCGGCGGTCGGGCGTGCTGCGCGTCAAGACGATTGCCGAACTGTTCTACATGGCCGAGGTGCTCGCCAAGCAGCCGCGCCCGAAGGGCCCGAGGCTGACGATTCTGACCAACGCCGGCGGTCCCGGCGTGCTCGCGTGCGACTCGCTCATCAGCCACGGCGGCGAACTGACGGCGCTCTCCGATGAGGCGATGGCCGCGTACAACGATCTGCTGCCGGCGCACTGGAGCCACAACAACCCGGTGGATATTCTCGGGGACGCCGAGCCCGAGCGGTATGCCAAGGCGCTCGACATCGCGGCCAACGACGCCAACGCCGACGGGATGCTCGTGATTCTGACGCCCCAGGCGATGACCGATCCGACGCAGACCGCAGAGGCGCTCAAGGCCCGCGCGCGCCAGTACCACAAGCCGGTGCTGGCCAGCTGGATGGGCGGCGCGGACGTGGCGGCCGGGGAGTCGATTCTCAACAAGGCCGGGATTCCCACCTTTCCGTATCCGGACACCGCGGCCAAGACGTTTTCGTACATGTGGAAGTACAGCGACAACCTCCGGGGGCTCTACGAGACGCCGGCGCTGCCGGAGGACATCGAGGGAATTCCCGACCGGGAGGCGGCCGCGCGGATCATCGCCCACGCTCACGCCACGGGGCGTACGCTGCTGGCCGAGCACGAATCGAAGCAGTTGCTCTCGTCGTACGGCATCCCGACGGTGCCGACGCTGACCGCGACGTCGATCGACCAGGCCGTGCAGCAGGCGGACCAGTTCGGCTATCCGGTGGTGGTCAAGCTGTACTCGGAGACGGTCACGCACAAAACGGATGTCGGCGGCGTGCACCTGAACCTGCGAGATGCCGACGCGGTGCGTCGCGCGTTCGAGGCGATCAGGGCGTCGGTCACCGAGAAGGCCGGTGCGTCGCATTTCCTCGGCGTCACCGTGCAACCGATGGTGCAGTTCGAGGGCTACGAACTGATCGTCGGCTGCAGCGTGGATGCGCAGTTCGGGCCGGTGTTGCTGGTGGGCGCGGGCGGCCAGCTGGTGGAAGTGTTCAAGGACCGATCGCTGGCGCTGCCGCCGCTCACCAGTACGCTGGCGCGCCGCATGCTGGAGCGCACGCAGATCTACGGAGCGCTGAAGGGGGTTCGAGGCCGGGCCCCGGTGGATCTGGCCGCCCTCGACGAGTTGCTCGTGCGCTTCAGCCAGCTCGTGGTGGAGCAGCGCTATATCAAGGAGATCGACATCAATCCGCTGAAGGTGTCGGCCGATCGGTTCGTTGCGCTCGACGCGCGGGTGGTGCTCCACGGCGCCGACGTGAAGCCGGAGGCGTTGCCGCGTCTGGCGATTCGGCCGTACCCGCGGCAGTACGTGCGTGGCGCCATCCTGAAATCCGGCGCGGCCGTCACCATCAGGCCGATCAGGCCCGAAGACGAGCCGTTGATGGTGACGTTCCACCAGGGCGTGTCGGAACGCAGCGTCTACCTCCGCTACTTCCAGATGCTCAAGCTCGGGAGCCGCGTCACCCACGAACGGCTCACCCGCATCTGCTTTATCGACTACGACCGCGAGATGGCACTGGTGGCCGAGTTGCGCGATCCGCAGACCGGCGAGCGCGAGATCATCGGCGTGGCGCGCCTCCACAAGATCCACGGATCCAACGACGGCGAGTTCTCGATCCTGCTGGTGGATCGCTACCAGCGGCAGCGTCTGGGATCGGAACTGATGCGGCGGCTGATCGAAATCGCGCGCGGCGAAGGCTTGTCGCGCATCCGGGCCGACGTGCTTGCCGAGAACGTCGACATGCACCGCATGTGCGAGAAACTCGGCATCACGATTCGCAGGACCGACGATCCCCAGTTGGCGTCGGCCGAAATGTGGTTGTGACGGAGGGCGGATCCTGAACGCCCTGGTGATCGGCATCGGCAACGAGTACCGTCGCGACGACGGCGTCGGAATTGCCGTCGCCCGCGCGGTGAAGGCGCTCGCCCCCGCCGGCGTCGACGTGATGGAACGATGCGGCGAGGGCACCGACCTGATCGCGTCGTGGTGCGACCGGGGGTTCGTCGTGGCGATTGATGCCGTCAGGTCAGGGGCGCCCGCCGGGACCCTGTACCGCTTCGATCTGGCCACCGACCTGCCGCCCGCCAGCGTGTTCCGCGGGACCTCTCACCAGATCGGTCTGGGCGAGGCCATCGCGCTGGGGCGTGTGCTGGGCCAGCTTCCGTCGACGCTCATCGTCTACGGCATCGAGAGCGAGTCGTTCGGAGACGGCGTCGGGTTGTCGGTGGCCGTCGAACCGGCCGTCGCCGAGGTCGCATCCCGCGTCGTCGCCGAATGCGTCGCCGCGGCAAGAACGTCGGATCCAGGCCGCGTCTGAAGACCCGGCATCCCGGCCACCAGCGCTGGATGCCAAGGCACGGCGCTATCCCAGGCGCAACAGCACCAGCGACTGTGCGCCAAGCGGGTACGCCGCCGCACCGCCCGCCAGGCGGATTGACGGGGCGGCGTCGCTGGTATCGAACACGCACGTCCAGGCCTGCCCGTCCCCCGGAAGCGGAAGCGCAAACACCGACGGCGCGCTATCCGCGTTGAGCAGGATCAGCAGCGTGTCGTCGCGCACCGGGACGCCGCGGTCGTCGAGTTCGGCGATCGCGTCTCCAGCCAGCAAGGCGCCAAGGGTTCGGCCCTGCGGGGCGTTCCACGTCGCGTCGGTCATCTCGCGGCCCCGCGCGTCCAGCCACACAATGTCGCTGCCCTTCTGATTGCGCCCCTGGAAGAAGGTGCGGCGGTGCAGCCCGGGGTGTGCGACGCGGGTCCGGAGCACCCGTCGGACAAACGCCAGCAGGTTGGCTTGCTCGGGTGTCAGGGCCCAGTCGATCCAGCTGACCTGGTTATCCTGGCAATAGGCGTTGTTGTTGCCCTGCTGGGTCCGGCCGAATTCGTCGCCCGCGCACAGCATGGGCACCCCCTGCGACAGCAGCAGCGTGGCCATCAGGTTGCGCATCTGCCGGGCGCGCAGCGCGGCCACGGCGGCGCTGGCGGTCGGCCCCTCGATCCCGCAGTTCCAACTGAGGTTGTTGCTTTCGCCGTCGCGATTGCCTTCGCCGTTCGCCTCGTTGCGCTTGGTCTGGTAACTCACCAGATCGCGCAGCGTGAACCCGTCGTGGGCGGTGACGAAGTTGATGCTCGCATACGGCCGCCGGCCGCCCTGCGCGTACAGGTCGCTGCTGCCCGCCAGCCGGCTGGCCAATTCGGGCACCTGGCCTCCATCGCCCCGCCAGAACCGCCGCACCAGATCGCGGTAGCGTCCGTTCCATTCCGTCCAGCCGGTCGGGAAGTTGCCGACCTGGTAGCCGCCTTCGCCCAGATCCCACGGTTCGGCGATCAGCTTGACCTGCGAGAGCACGGGATCCTGCTGAATGATGTCGAAAAACGACCCGAGCTTATCGACCTCGAACAGTTCGCGCGCCAGCGCGCTCGCCAGGTCGAACCGGAAGCCGTCGACGTGCATGTCGACGACCCAGTAGCGCAGGCTGTCCATGATGAGCTGCAGCACGCGCGGATGCCGCATGTTGAGCGTGTTGCCGCAGCCGGTGAAGTCCTGGTACAGCCTGGGATGCCCTGGCATCAGCCGGTAGTACGACGCATTGTCCACGCCCCGCATCGAGAGCGTGGGCCCGAGGTGATCCCCTTCGGCGGTGTGGTTGTACACCACGTCGAGAATCACTTCGAGACCCGCCTCGTGCAGCGCCCGGACCATCATCTTGAACTCGCGCACCGCCGCCATGCGGCCCCGCGCCGACGCGTAGCGCACGTCGGGCGAGAAATACGCGAGCGAGTTGTAGCCCCAATAATTGGCGAGGCCGCGCGCGACGAGATGGCGGTCGGCGGCGTGCAGATGCACCGGCATCAACTCCACCGCGGTGACGCCCAATTCCTTGATGTGGCGGAGCGCGGCGTCCGACGAGACGCCCAGATACGTGCCCCGCAGCGCCTCGGGTACGCCCGGGTGCGTCCACGTGAACCCTTTCACGTGCAGTTCGTAGATGATCGTCTCGTGCCAGGGCGTCGCGGGCCGGCGATCGTCGCCCCAGGTAAACGCGGGGTCGATCACCGCGCCCAGCGGCGCCACCATCGCGTTGTCGCGCGCATCGGGCGTCAGGTCTGCCGCCGTGCCGTTCCGCACGAACCCGAAATTCGCATCGTCCCACTGCAACGTGCGGCCAACCGCTTTGGCGTACGGGTCGAGCAGCACCTTGGCGGCGTTGAACCGATGGCCCTGCTCCGGCGCGTACGGGCCGTCAACGCGGTAGCCGTAGAGCTGGCCAGGCCGGACATCCGGCAGGTACCCGTGCCACACGTGGTCGGTCCGCTCCGGCAGCCGGATGCGCGCCGATTCGCGCGTGTCGGCCGCCGAGTCGAACAGGCAGAGATCGACCGCGGTCGCGTGCTCCGAAAACAGGGCGAAGTTGACGCCCAGACCGTCCCACGTCGCGCCGAGCGGATGGGGACGGCCGGGCCAGGCGCGGATGCTCACTTGCCGAAGTTGACGGTTGGGGCCTTTTTCGCTTCGGCCGGCGCCTCGAAGTACGGATGTTCCTGGAACTTGAAGATCGACGCCGTGATGTTGGACGGGAACGCGCGGCGCTTGGTGTTGTACTCCTGCACCTTGTCGTTGTACCGTTTGCGCTCCACCGCGATGCGGTTCTCGGTGCCGGCCAGTTCGTCCATCAGCCGGTTGAACGATTCGTTGGCCTTGAGCTGCGGATAGTTTTCGACCACCATCAACAACCGCGCCAGGGCCGACGACTGTTCGTTGGCGGCGGCGATTTTGGCCTCGGGGGTGCTGGCGCCCGCCATCTTCTCCCGCGACTTGGCGACCGCCTCGAACACTTCGCTCTCGTGACTGGCGTAACCCTTGACGGTGTTGACCAGGTTTGGAATCAGGTCGCTCCGGCGCTGCAGCTGGTTCTCGACCTGCGCCCACTGCCCTTTGATCGCCTCGTCCTGGCTGACGAAGGTGTTGTACGAGCATCCTGAGAGCGCACACGCCGCCAGGACCAAGCACGCGTTGATGAAGAATCGTTTCATGATGTCGGCCCACCTATCGAATGTGTTGATGCCACCGGTGCGGTCGTGCGCGGTCAGCCCGACTGATGCCTACCAGTTCGACCCCCCGCCACCGCCGCCACTGCCT
>JBAXOX010000050.1:0-28999 GCA_037133015.1 Acidobacteriota bacterium | reverse complement strand
GTCAGCGTGGCCTGCGGCACCACGGCGTCGTGGGCTTCGAGCATCAACGCAACGGCCCCGCTGACGATGCCAGCCGCCATGCTGGTGCCGCTCAGCCTGAGCAGCGTGCGTCCGACTCGCAGCCCCGGATTCTTTCCGACGATGGTGCTGCCCTGCGCGGCGGCCGCGACCAGTCGATTGCCGGGCGCCACGACGTCCGGCTTTGCGTAGCCGTCGTACCACGTCGGCCCGCGCGAACTGAACGAGGCCACGTCGTCGTCGAGACGCGATACGGTATCGGCGGTATCGGTGGCGCCAACCGTGAGTGCCGACGGCGCGTTGGCCGGGCTCACGATGCCGGCGTACCCAGGCGTCCCGTTCGCCCCGTTCTTGCCGTAGTTGCCTGCCGACACGACGACGACAATCCCGGCGCGCACGGCTGCCTCAACCGCCTGCACAAGCGGATCGGTCGCCGCCGGCTCGAGAATGGGATGGCCCAGCGAGAGATTGATGATCCGGATGTCGAGTTCGTCGTGGTGGTCAATCGCGTACTGAATGGCCGCAATCACCGCGCTGGTCGAGCCGGTGCCAGAATCGTCGAGCACCTTGAGCCCGACAAAGTTGACGTTGGGCGCCACGCCTGGATAGGCGCCGTCCGACACGTCTCCGGACCCGCCGATCAACCCCGCCACGTGCGTGCCGTGGCCGTAGTCGTCGTACGGGTCGGTTTCGACCCCGGCCGGGTTGCCGGTGAAATCCACGAACCGGATGATGCGCGACCGTGGGATGTCGGCGCTCGCCTGAATCCCGGAATCGATCACCGCCACGCCCACAGGCGCACTGCCATAGGGCATCTGCGGCACGCCCAGCGTCGCCATCACGGCGCCGTTGAGCGAGCGCGACTTCGAAGAGGATTCGCCGTCACCGTGGGCACGGACGTCGGCGTCCGACGACACCGACTCGATCCACGGCGCCCGCGCCACCGCATCGATTTCGGAGGCCGACAGGTCGAGCGACACCGAGTCGACGACGTCGTGTTCGGCTCGCACCCGCACGCCCGAACTGCGGAGGCTCTCGGCCCACGCATGGCGAAGACCCGGCTTGACGCGGACGATCACCCGCGTGCGGGCCGCGCCGGTCGTGACGGCGTCCTCGACCGCGCGATCGGTCTTCGAGATTCGGCGATGCTCGTAATCGGACTGACCGCTCGCGGACACGGGCCGCACGAGCAGCAGCACCAAGGGCATGATCCAGAGCCATCGTCTTTGCATCGGTCCTCCTCACCCTCGGGAATCGCGGTCCGCGGCTCAGCGCGAATCTCGCTCCCACGATCCCCATCCCCTTGAGAGCCACCGGCTCGAGCGTCTCAGGCATCGGCCATTGCCGAACTGCAACGCGAGATGAGCCGGGCCGTCGTTAGACAAGCCCCAAGGAACCGAAACTCCAAATTGTCGATGTCGAGCAACACCCGAATGAGCGTCACCTATGGAAGAGCAAATCCGATGCCGCGTTGTAAAGAAATAGGACACCGGTGCTCTGCACGAGTCTTGCAAAGTGACATTTCGCCATGATCGTGCGACGACCTGGGATTACCGGGCGGTGATCGATGGAATTTGGGCGATTATTGAGAATGTCCGGAGCCGACCTGCAGAACTGCCTCAGGATCGCGCCCGGCGCGGCCAGGCGGCGCGGAGTGTGGCTCCGAATGAAATGATGAAGGAATCGTCAAGGACAAAGACGGGGCTGCGTCGGGCCCCACGTGCGTCGGGACGCCGTCCAACGGCCAAACCCGCGATTTATTGAAGAATTCTGGCTATCTAAACCAGTGGCCGGTCGGCCGACATGGGGATGTCGACCGAGCGGCCATTGGTGTGCCTGGCGGACCAGCGCGGTATTGAAATCGAAGAATCGCCCCTAGTAACCGGCCGAGCGGCTCACCCGAAACGGGGGGATGCCAGGGTTGGCCGGATCGTCTCCGCGGTGACTCCGGGCGGCGTTGAGTGCCGAATCAACCTCGGCCGCCACGTCGGCGGCGTCGATATCGTCTGCGCGACCGCGGGCGTCTCGGGCGTCTCTGGCGTCTCGGGCACTGACACCATGGCGATGCTCGTGGCCAGCCGGAGTGCCCGGTGTCACTCCACCGCTCGAGCTACCGTAGAGCCGCTCTCGCAACGTGGACGACCCTTGCGCCTCGGCGCTCGAACCCAGAGCCAGGTCGTTGTGCGTTGCCACCAACGCGGATGCGTCGAACACTGCAGCACTCGCGCCAGGGTCGATGGCCGAACCGCCGGTCGAACCGTGGGCCGGCGCGTGCAGGTCCCCGTAGTGTTCCTTGTACCACCCGCCGTAGTGATGCCACGCCCAGTGGCGATCCACTAAACCGGTCACCATCCCGGACAACCCGACGCGGGTGTCGGGATTGACGGTCGCCATGAAGATGTGCCCGAACAGCAGCGTGGTCGCCGCGGCGGCCAGAGACAAATGCATGACCCAGGCGACGAAGACGTACTGGTGATACCAAATCAACAGGCCACTGCACACATACAGCGGCCAGCTGCCGATCAACACCATGAAGTTGATCTTCTCGGCGGCGTTGAACTTGCCCTGCTCGGGAAGGACGATGTTCTTGTTCACCGTCGATGGCCCGATCAGCAGCAGCCACTTGATATCGGCCAGCGTCCATTTCCACACGTCTCCCACATTGCGCCGGTGGAGACGAAAATCGCGCCAGTGCTGGATGAAGGTGATCACGGGCAGCGCAAAGAGCGCCACGCCAGACCCGCGATGTATCCACGACAAGACGGCGCGGTACGGTCGCTGGGGATGCGGATTGTAGAACAGGATCAAAACCGCGGCGGTCGCGTAGCACACCATGAACGGAATCGCCACCGCCCAGTGCATCTGCCGCTCGGACAGATGAAACCGCACAATTTCATCGCGTTCCGACGCGTTCGGATTGGTCGTCTCGGGCAACACGCGGCCGTGTGCTGACACGCTAAACCTCCTTGGACCACGCGCGGCAACACGCCAGCGCCCAGTGATTCCGAACCGGGCCAGCGGCCCGGAGTTCGGTTGCCGGCAACGGGTCACCGTGTTCCAATTTTGACACTATTTGGCATTGCTTACACAGTTCGGCCACAGTTGCGCGCCGCACGCGTTGCGCGCCCAGGGCTCGCCACCCGGCCGATTTGGGCCGGGTGGTCGAATCCGACTGCGACAGGCCATCCACCCATAACGCCGCAATTTCGGACGAAAACATCGCGTTTCTCGAATGGAGGCCGCGCGCTGAGGGCATCAGGATTTCCGTCGAACTGGTCGTGTTCCGGCATTCCAAACCCATCCGTTTACGCCTTCGGATATCAGAATGCCAAAGATCACAGCAATCCCGATGCCAGGCCGAGAGGCGCGTCGAAGCAGACGCCATGCCAATCTTAAAACGCTCATGGGGTAACATACGGAGACGGGTCTTCGGATCCGGAACGCAATCCAAGACGGAGGCAAGCATGATGGCACCCTGGCGGCCGCTGGCACTGGCAGCCGCACTCAACATGACCGTGGTTGTCGGCATCACGACGGCCCAAACCGTGATGGTGACGAAGGCACCGCGGGGGGGAACCATCGAGCTCGCCCTGAACGCGAACGCGATTGGCACGGCGACGGCCGATGCCACCGGGAAAGCCACGCTTCCTGTGAATCTGTCGGCCCGCGGCACGCGAACCGAAGCCGATGTCCAGGTCTTCGTCGACGTGTGCGGGAATACGCGGCGCGTCGTGCTGGTCGAGCCCGGACTGCAGGCGCAACCGCCAACCGTCGACTGCTCGCGACGCGAGTTGCCCGGCGTGTTCCTGATGCGATCGGTGACGACCCTGGTGGTCGAGGTCGCGGCCTCGGCCCCGGCTGTCTGGGTCCGCCAGGGGCCGGTCCCCATCGAATGGCTGGGCGAAGAATCGAGCAGCATCAGTTCCAAGCAACTGCACCGCCCATCGCCGACCGGGCTGATTCTGTCTGGCGGCGGCGGCATGGGCAGCCTGGGCAACGTGACGACCAACGAATGCGGGGGCGTGGCCACCTGCAGCGGCAAGACCTCACAGTTGGGCTACGTGGGCGGCGCGACGATCTGGCTGACATCGTTCCTCGGAGTCGAAGGCAGCTACGCCAAGTCGGCCAACGCAACCGTCACGGGCAGCGACGCGTACTTGCACTTCGCCAACACGACCAGCACCAATCTGGTAACGGCGGCCGCCAAGGTCGGCATTCCGCTGGGCGCGGTGCGCTTCTACGCCAAGGCCGGAGCCGATCGTCATCAATCCACGTCCACCACGACGCAGACCATTGACGATCGTTCCTATGTCACCGCCGATGGCGCCACGCAGTCGGTGACCGGCGGCACGCAGAAATTCGTGCTGCGGACAGCGGGCTGGGCGCTGTCGTTCGGCGGCGGCATGGAAGTGTGGCTGGGGTCCCGGGTGGGCCTGTACGTCGAGGGCGAACAGGCAAAGCTGAAAGGGCCGTCGCGCGATGGCGATCCCGGGAAGATGAACGACCAGATGACGTCGATTCGAATCGGCTTGCTGCTGCGGCTCATCGGCCGCTGACCGCGCGGCGCAACCCGATCGACACGCGGCGGGTGCCGCGGCCCGGACCGATGCGGGGATGACGCGGAGGGGGCTTCGGCGGCGGCGGCCCGCGACTGCACCGTCACCAACCGGCGGACTACTGCACCGTCACCATCTCGACTTCGAACACCAGCGTGGCGTTCGGCGGAATCGGGCCATTGCGCGTCGAGCCGTACCCGAGCGACGGCGGAATGACGAGCCGACGCAATCCGCCTTCCTTCATGCCCAGCACGCCTTGGTCCCAGCCGGGGATCACCGACCCGGCACCCACCACAAACGTGAATCCGGTTCCGCCTGCCGACGAGTCGAATTGCAGGCCTTTTTGATTGGGCTGCGAAGCGTCGAAGAACCAGCCGGTGTACTGGACGGTCGCCGAGCTGCCCTTGACGGCGGTTGCCCCCGTTCCGACGCGCAAATCGGTCTGGCTGTAGACTGCCGCCGCCGACGGGGCGGTCACGGTATTCTTGCATCCGGCCACCGCCGTGCCGCTCACCGCGATCGCGGCCACGGCCGCCGCCATCCTCAACATACGTACTGGTTTCACGCCATCTCCCCGCGCATCAGGATCCCGAACGTCTTCGATTATGGCACGAAACGGCCGGCCGCAGGTCGGCCGGCCCGGCGTACCGGCGCTACAGGGACCACCCCGCGCGGTAGTGGTGCTGGACCAGGTCGTTCGCCTCAGCCAGGTTGGTCACCTTCATGTTGGGCCCATCCCACATCAGCTTGGTATCGGGAAACCACACGCCGAGATTTCCCAGTAGCACCGTCTCGGTAAACGGGCCTGCGTAGTCGAACGGGGACGTCGCCTTCGCCTTGCCCTTGATCGCGTCGATCCAGTTCTGCTCGTGCGTGCCGATGACGCGCGGCAGCTTCCTGGCAGGCCGCTCGTAGTCCTGCATCCGGGTTTCTGGGATCAGCCGCGGACTCTCCGAATACGTCTCGCACATCAATTTGCCCTTGTCGCCGACGAAAATCGTGCCGCTTTCGGGCAGCCGCCGGCCGGGCTCGAGTTCGGCCGGGCGTTCCGGCTGCAAGCCGCCATCGTACCAATGCAGCTTGACCTCGGGGTACTTCCGGCCTCGCGCCGGGAACGTGTAGTGCACGATAGAGGCGGGCGGATAGCTGTCCTGGTACTTCAGCCGCTCGTACGGGAAGCTGCCCCCCTTGCCTGGCACATCAACGACCTGGTAGGCCAGATACGTCGTGACGGAGGTGGGATAGCCCAGTTTCAGCACGCTGTAGGCTGCGTCCATCACATGGCACGCCATGTCGCCCAGCGCGCCGCAGCCGAAGTCGAACCACGACCGCCAGCTGAACGGATGATACGCGGGATGGTACGGGCGCATCGGCGCCGGCCCGATCCACAGATCCCAGTCCAGCCCGGCTGGCACCGCCGGCGTCTCGGCCGGCCGCGGCATGCCCTGCGGCCAGATCGGCCGGTTGGTCCAGCAGTGCACCTCGCGCACCGCACCAATGGCGCCGTCGGCAATCCACTCCTCGATCAACCGGACGCCTTCGCCCGACCGGCCCTGATTGCCCATCTGTGTGATGACCTTGTACTTGCGGGCCGCCTCGGTGAGCGCACGCGCTTCCGACACGGTATGGGTCAGCGGCTTCTGGACGTAGACGTGCTTGCCCATCTGCATCGCCGCCATCGCGACGACGGCATGCGCGTGATCGGGAGTGGCCACGATGACCGCGTCGATGTCTTTCTGCTTCTCGAGCATCACGCGGTAATCCTTGTACCGTGCGGCCTTCGGAAAGATGTCGAGCAGCTTCGAACGTGCCGCCGCGGCCATGGCCGCGGCGCCGTCGTCCACATCGCAGAGCGCCACCATGTTCTGGAGGCGGCAGGCCTTGGCGTTGCTCGCGCCCATGCCGTGCATGCAGCCCACGGTGGCGATGTTCAGGGTATCGCTCGGGGCCTGGAAACCGACGCCCCCGAGCACGCGGCGCGGCACGATCATGAAGCCGGCGGCAGCCGCGACGGTGCCGACGAAACGGCGGCGGGACACAAGGCGCGATCCGGTCTGTTCGTCGCTCATGGCAGTGACTCCAGCGTGGGGCGCGATGATGCGCTTCGGCAGATGTTACCTGTTGCCGGACGCCACCGCGGCAGGAAAATGTGTCAATCGGTCTTCCAGAATCCAGGCCTCCAGCCCCGGGTAGCGGCCGCACCAGTCTCGAATGCACTCGACCGGTGCAATCATGAACGCGGTCGACAGCGCGTCGGCCACCGCGGCGGACGCGCCCTCGACCTCCGCCCTGCGTCCGATGCCTGCCAGCACCGACCGCGGCGCCGATACCCACGCGGCGGCGCGCGACCGGACGGGTGTGCGGCTGCGCGGGTCCACGATGTGATCGGGTTTCCGGATGCCGGACGCTCCGAGCGCCACCTGGCAGACGCAAACCGTGGCGAGGACCGGGCCGTTCGAACCCGGTTCGCTGATCGTCAGGGGCCAGCCGTCATCGCCTTCCGGCGGATCGAGCGCCAGCACGGAGCTCGATCCGGCGTCGATGAGCGCGCGCGGCATCTCCCAATCCTCCAGTACCTCGGCCACTCGATCAATCGCGAAGCCCTTGCCAATGGCGCCCAGGTCGATCTGGAGGGGGCCCGCCGCGTCTTGAGATGCGGGCGCCTCGCCGTCAGCGGGATCGGATTCAGGCCCGGGCACCACCGACACGATAAACGCTTCGGGGTCGAGCCTCACCCGCTCGAATCCTGCTCCAAGCGCCGGATCGAACGCCCCGTCGGTCGCCTCGTGAATCAGGCAGGCTAGCCGAAGGCACTGCATCGTCTCGTAGCCGACGATGGTGGCGTCGCCGGGGGTCAAGTGGTTGATGCGCGTGATATCGCTATTCTCGAGAAACCGGCTCAACTGCTGTTCGAGGCGATCGACCTCGGCGAACGCCGCTCTCGCCGCCTGCCTCGCGTAGCGGACGTCGGGACCGGTGCAACGGATCTCGAACTGCGTGGCCATCGCGACGTGTTGAAAACGGTGCACCATGTGGGTTCACGTGACGGGGCGGATGCCAGGAGCCCGGTCCGGGTCGGCCGCTTCGGTCGATCGGCGCAACCACGCCACAACCGCGCAACAGGCGAAGAGCGACGCGGATGCCACCAGCACCCACACCGCGGCGCGATGGATCTGGAACAACGCCGGCTGGCGCACCGAGGCCAGCAGCGGATACATCGCGAGGGCGGGAGACGCCACGGCAATGGCGGCCGCGACCAGCGCCGTCCAGAATGACGCTTTGCGCACCAGCACGACGTAGGCGTTGGCGCCGAGCGCACTGGCGGCGCCCAGCGGGGTGCGCAGACGGTTCCAGTCGGCGCGGCCGAACCGAT
The DNA here is from genome assembly GCA_037133015.1 of Acidobacteriota bacterium. Lineage (GTDB taxonomy): Bacteria > Acidobacteriota > Vicinamibacteria > Vicinamibacterales > JAKQTR01 > JBAXOX01. Next base: position 21,052 of record JBAXOX010000050.1, on the reverse strand, counting down.
TCCGGTGCGACCAGTACAGCGCCACGATAATGGCGCCGATGGCGAACAGCGGCGCGCCGCCGGCGTGCAGCATCAGCCGGTCGCCGGTGAGCGGGGCGCCCGACAGCAGCGCCGGTATGCCGCTCAGCACCGTCGCACTGCAACATCCGACGCCGGTCACATGTGCCGCGACACGCGTCCAGCGGGCCCTCCGGGTCGCCGCCGAAAGCCGGCCCAGCGCCGGCAACGCGAACGCCAGCACGAACCCGCACAAGACAAGGGCGCCTCCGACCACCGAGGTCTTCATCCACGCGCGATACCGGAACGCCCGAGCCAGATCGATCACCACGGCGGTGTCGAGGCCGGGCTGGAACCGCGCCATGCTCCACGCCTCGGTGGGCGACGACACCATCGGGCCATCAACGGCAACCTGCCCGAAAAAGATGGGCGCCTGACTCTCGTGACAGTCCTGGCAGCCCCGCGCCCCGAGCGCGAGCGAGGCCTGGCGCACGTCGTGCGCGATGGGCCACACGTACGGTTGCGCCGCCCGATGCTCTGCGCTGACGAGGTGGCCCGGCCGGTCCAACCGATACAGTTGTCCGCCTCCCACATAGACCGACGTGGCGCCAGAGGCGGCGCCGGAGGTCGCACCAGATGTTGCTCCTGATGTCGCACCGGAAGTCGCACCGGCATCGACGTCGGCATCGAGCAGCGCGAGCATCTTCGCCACCGTCGCACTGTCGATCTGGGGCCAACTGCCCACCGGCGATCGCGGCAGCGTGATCTTGGCGTGTGCCATCACCGCTTTGACGCGGTCCGGCGAGATCGGGGCAACCGATCCGCCGGCAAGACGCCCCCAGAACGCGGGCCACATCAGACGATTCGGCGTGATGGCTCCGTCGGCTTGCCGCACGAAGACGGGCGAGAACAGGTGCGGCAGCGCCTCGTTGGCCTTGTTGACGTTCTGGCCTCCGAGCCGGTGCGCCTGGCTAGTCTTGATTCGGCGGACGGTCCTCTCGGGCGCCGGGCCCGAATGACACGCCGTGCACGACAGCTTCTTCAGGTGGATCGGAGGGAGCCCTGCGTGCCGCGGGTACGGTGCGCCCACGCGGCCCCGCGCGAACACGCGCTCGGGCTCCGAGGCCAGATGGCATCCTCGACACGTCAAGGCGGCGGCCGCCGGGGCTGAGGCGCGCGGCGCCGCATCGCTCTCATACCCGCGTGTCATCTCATGATCGAGTCCGCTGCGGTGGCAGTCGACGCACCGCATGCCGCGTGCCAGATGAATGTCCTGGTCGGCGTTCCACCTGCCCTGGCCGGTGTGCGCCACCTCGACGCTGGTGTGGCAGAAATAGCAGCGATGATCGGGAACGTCCCTGACGATGTCGAACACGACCTTGGCGCCGGGAAGAAAGCGCTCCTGGGCGTAGGCGGTGGCGGGCATACGCGGCCGCAGGTCGTCGTCGACCACCGGAAGCAGGTGGTCGAAGGTATTGGGCATGTCCCTGGCGGCGCCCGTGACCGCGGCAAGTCCGCTGGCGCCGGCAGCAGCCCAGCGAAAATTCTCAAGCGCAATCTGGCGCGCGTACTCCGCGTGGTCGTAAGCTGGCGACGCGTCGTGACACGCCAAGCAGTTCGGCTCTAGGGCTCCCGACACGGCCCATCTGGTCTGCAGGTTCGAACTCGGCTCACCCTCGCCGAATTGGCCGCCGGGCGTGCGCCCGCCGAACATTTTTGCGAACGCCCACGGCGAGAGGCCCACCGGGTCGGGGCGGTATGTCCCGGGCCAGGCGTGGTACGACAACGGCAACTGCGTCGCGGTCTCGGCGTCAACCAGGATCCAGGGCTCGCCGGGCCGTCCGGCAGGCGCGGCGGGCCGGGTCGTCGCGAAATGCCAGCCCTTGCCCATCGCGGCGACATCGTGGCACTCGGCGCCACAGGTTTGACTGGGCGAAAACGGCAGCAGCGGGCGATCGGTGGGCCGAATCACCTCGCCCTCGCTATCGCGCACCGGAATCCGATGGACCGGCCGTGCGCGGCTGCCGTCGGTCTGGTCGCCGATAAACGAGGCGGCCCCCCGGGCCCCGGCCACTGGCGGTCGCTGCTGGGCCGGCACCGCCGTCGCCAGCATCAGCACGACGATCGATCCGCACAGGGCGCGCGTCGCGGTCATGCGTCTCAGATCTCGAAATCCTTGGGGTCGAACACGACACGCCGTCCGGCTTCGACCGCTTCGTTGACCTTGAGCACGGTGACGGCGGTCTCGTACCCGACCTCGGCCGGACAGTTGAGCCTGGCGCGCCCGCGCACCGCATCGAAGAAGTTCTCCAGATGCGGCTGGTGATACAGCTTGAGCGACTGCACGGGCAGGGCAAAACTTGGCGGCGGCGCGGTCTCTCGCACATCGAGGACGACGCCAGGCGGGGTCTGGGGTTTCGGATCGTCGGTGGGGGCCATCAGGAGGCCGCGCTTGACCAGCGACCCCCAGTCGGGCGCGTTGGCGACGTCGCGGTACACCTTGGCGCGGGCCCCCGATTCGGAAATTTCGAGCGACCCCTGGTCCCCGAGAAACAGTTCGTAGTACCCGCCGAACCCGTTGGTGGTGATGGTCTGATAATGCGCCCGCACAATCCCGGCCGGCGTCGCGTACTCATACACCGCCATGACGGTGTCGTACCATTCGTGGGTCTCGCCGCTGTAGTAGTCGGTGCCGCCGCTGGCCATCACCGCCGACGGTCTGGCGCCAAGAAACCAGTTGAAGATGTCGATCTGGTGCGAACCCAAATCCACGATCGGCCCGCCGCCCAGGCCCCGGTACCATCGCCAATTCAGGAATTGCTCCATCGACCGGTAGCCGTATTTTTCGAGCGTGGCCGGCGCCATGTTGTACTTCGCGGGCATCGTCAACGGATCCTGACGCGACCGGTTCCACTGGCCGCTCGCCGTGGTGATGCGCCCGAGCAGCGACGCCTCGCGCAGCAGTTTCTGATAGGTGAAGCGATAGCGCGGATTGCTGCGCCGCTGATGGCCGACCTGGAGCAGTTTGCCCGACGCCCGCGCTGCCACGACGATGCGTCGCGCGTCGGCCAGCGTGTTGGACATCTCCTTCTCGCAATAGACGTGCAGACCCGCCTCGAGGCACGCGATCGCATGGTCGGCGTGCCAGAAGTCGGGCGTGGCGATGATCGCGGCGTCGAGCCGGCCCTTTTCCTTGTCGAGCATCTCGCGGATGTCGACATAGGCGGTGTGATCGTGGCCGTACGTCCTGAGCCGACCCGACACATACTTCTGGCGATATTCCTTCCAGATGTCGCAGAGCGCGGTGATGCGGACATTAAGGATTTTCTGACACGACTCGAGCAGCACCATTCCCTGGTTGCCGGCGCCCACCAGCGCGACCCGCAGATCATTGGAGCCGCCGGCAGACGCGCCCACCGACCGCGCGCCCAATGCGAGACCGGCGGCGGCCGTCGTCTTGAGGAAATCACGTCGAGCGATGCGGGTGGGTACGCCGTTCGAATCCATGTTGTGCAGTCACCTACGCCAGTGTGCGGCGGGAGGCCATGGCCGACGCCGAGAGCAGCGGTTCGGATCGGCTTACTCTAACGCGGAGACTCCGGGTTGGCAACACCGGGTCGGGCCGCCCGCACGCGCCAGATGCGCACCAGATCGAATGCCGATCGGACGAAATCGGTCCAGCGCAGTTTCGATCCCGGGCAGTGATGCCACGCCGGCAAGGCGAGTTCGTAGATGCGGGCGCGGCGCGGCGCGCCGCCGGGTTCGACCGGCAGCGCCAGATAGCGCGCGAGGAGCTCGACATCGAAGATCCAGCGGCTTTGGAAGGGCGACGCGAAGATCGCGGCGATGGCCGGACTCGCGCGAAACACCTTCGCACCGCATTGCGTGTCGTACACCGGCAGATCCAGCGCGAGGGAGACCAGCGTCGCGAAGACCCGCCCCAGGTAGTGGCGCCAGGCCAGGCGGCGGATGTCGCGTCCCATCAGCATCACGCGCGATCCGATGATCAGATCCATCCCGGGGCGACGGTTTGCAAGGGCCAGCACGTCGTCGACGGCCGCCAGCGGGGTCGACAGGTCGGCGTCCCAGAAACCCACCAACGCCGGCGCGCGGCCAAGCGCCTCGACGATCCCGGCACGCACCGCCTCGGCTTTGCCCTGATGCGAACTGAGGCGGAGGACGTCAATCGAGCCAGGCGAGGCCGATCGCATCCGTTCGAGCAGTTCGAAGGTGCCGTCACCACTGCCGTCGTCGATGCACATCAACGAGACCGATGGGTGCGAGGCGACGAAATCGAGCCACGCCTGCGGCCGGAGGCGCGCGGCCTCGTTGTAACACGGCACGACGAGCACAAGAACAGGTGGCGGCATATCCTTACTTGACGAGGCGAGCCCAGAGCGCGCGGTCGACGTAGAGCGTGAGGAGGATGTCGGGCCTCAAGCCGTAAAACTCGGACACGTCCTGGTCGCCAACCGCTGCGCCGACCTGGTCGGCGTTCTCCTGCGAGGCGACAATCACGGGTGCGTCGGCCAGCGGGCCGGCATCCTGGGCGCGCGTCCAATAGCCGACGCGGGTCATGCGGCGAAGGTACCACGGCAGCGGCCACTGCTGATGTGGATCGGCAATCACCTTGATCAGCATCCGGTCGCGGTCCGGGTGCACGGCGGCCAGCGCCGTGATGCGCCGCGTCAGCCGCAGCAGGTCGGAGCTGGTCTGGGCGTAGACGTACGGATTGCGCGTGTCGGCCGGGTAGCCGAAGTTCGCCCGCCAGTTCTGCGCGCCCAACTGACACGCCGCCGCCATCAACGCCAGCGCCACCGCGGTGCGCACGGTCCGTGATCGTGCAGCACCCATCATCGCCGCGGCACCGTACCCCGCCAGCACCACCAGGCCCACGTAGAACGGCAGCAGATTCCACGGCGTCTTGTACCCGATGGCCGAATACGCGACCAGCACCAGGACCGAATAGAGGGCCACATACCTCGGCCAGAATCCCGCATCCGACCGTCGCACCGTCGCCGCCAGGCCGCACGCCGCCAGGACCAGCACCAGTCCCTCGCTCCAGACCAGACCACCGGACCGCGAGTACGACAACACGCCGAGGTAGTAGTTCCACGGCTGGGTATGCGGTCCCACGGCGATGCCGCGGCCGGCATAGGTCGACAACGCCAGAACCGATTCGAGCACGCCGCGAGGATGCCTGAAGAACGAAGAGTACAACACGACCGCGATGCCGACCGCCGTCGCGACCGCGGCGCACCCGTGCCGGGCCCACGGCCTGGCCGTTGGTCCTGGGGGCCGCGTCGCGCGTTGGGCCACGATCGCGGCCGCGAGCGCAGCCGGCAGCACGATAAGCGCGGTCTCCTTGGTGGCGAACGCCAGTCCCGCGAAGGCCCCGGCCCCGCAGGCGGCGGCCACGCCCGGACGCTGCAGATATCGTCCGAGGAGCACGACGAAGCCGAGCGCGAAAAACGCCAGCAGCGATTCCTGGATGTAGAAGCGGCTGTAGTACGTCAAGGCCGGAGACAGCGCCGTCAGCACCGCGGCCCCCGCCATTGCGCCTCGCCCGAGGCCAGCAGCCAGCGGCACCAGCAGCAGAATCAGGGCTGCGCCAAAGACCGCGGGGACCGCCCGCAGCGTGTGCTCGTCAAGCGACGCCAGCGTGGTTTGGCCACGCACCCACGCCATCGGAAGTGTCAGGTAGTAGAGCGTCGGCCCGTGATGCTCGTCGCGGTCGTAGCGGTAGTCGCCGGATTCGAGCAACGTGCCGAATTTGACGGCCTGGTTGGCCTCGTCGTGATGCATGGGCCGCAGATCCAGCCCGGCGAGCCGGCACGTCAGCGCCGCCAGCAGCGCCCCGGCCACCACGCATCCGAACGCGGCCCTGTTCATTTGGCGGGCGTGCCGTAGACCTCGACTTCGACGTAATGATTCAAGTCGTTGGCGGTGTTGCCGTTCGAATAGAGACGCACGTAGCGGCCTTGTGCGCCTCTGGCGTCGAACAGTTTGCCTTCGGCCACCTCGATGTATTCCTTGTCGTGGCCCACTCCCATCCCCGACGAGTTGTCGTGGTCGTTGTTGAAGACGGTGGTGACGCCCTTCTGGAAGTTCCTGTCGTCGGACACCTGCACGATGACGTCGCGATAGACGCGAGCCTGGCTGTGATAGTGCCACGCGAGCATCGCGTGCAGGGTCAACGACGCGCCAAGGTCAATCTGGACCCACTGCCTGCCCGGCCCGAGTTCGACGAAGTACCCGTCGCCGCCGTCCTTTTCGCCGTCGGTCACCATCTCGAGTTCGCCGATCACCGGCTGGCGGTCGCTCGAGGTGACGGACTTCTTGAGCGACACCAGCGTCGTGCCCACCGGCACCAGGAAGGGGCCGCGCGGCTTGCCGGTGATCGCTTCGAGGTTGGGGCTCTTGAGGTTGGTCGGCGTCCCGATAAACATCGGCTTGGGCAGCTGGAGCTTCAGCTCTTCCTTGGCCTGCGCCTGCGCCGCCACCGGCGACAGAAGCAGCGCCGACAGCATCGTACAGACGAGGGTGTTCGTGTTCATTTGTCGGTGGCCTCCCTGGTCAGGCGGTCGGTCGTCCTGAACCTCGCGCATTATATGCCCGGACCCGGTCCGCGCCGACCACACGTTATCGCCGCCAGTGGTGGGGCGGCGTTGGCCCGGCCGGCTTTACACCCGTTCCGCCGACGACGTAGCATGCCGAACATGCCCACTCGACGCGACCTGCTGAGAACCGCCTCGCTGGCCATGTTCGGATCGCTGATGGCCGAGGCCCACCTGCCCGCGCAGGCCGCACCGCGCGTGCCGCACACCCCGACGCCAGGACCCGGGCCGGTCGCGGTGCGCAGCCCCGTCAAGCCGGCGCGCCTCAAGGCCGGAGACACCGTCGGCCTCGTCATTCCCTCGAGCGCGCAATGGGACCCGGTGGCCGTCGACGTGCTTCTGGAATCGCTGACGGTGCTGGGCCTCAAGGGGCAACTCGGGACACACGTTTTTGATCGTCGCGGCTATCTGGGCGGGCGCGACGAAGATCGCGCGGCCGATCTGAACGCGATGTTCGCCGACCCGGCGGTCAACGCGATCCACTGCATCCGCGGCGGCTGGGGCGCGGCGCGCCTGCTGCCGTTGCTCGACTGGGCCGCGATCGCCAAATCGCCCAAAATCCTGATCGGCTACAGCGACATCACGGCCCTGCTGCTCTCGCTCTACGCAAAAACGGGACTGGTGACGTTCCACGGACCGATGGGCTCATCGTCGTGGAACAGCTTCAACGTCGAGTGGATGAAACGCGTGCTGTGGAACGGCGAGGCGGCCAGCTTCGCCAACCTCAAGGAAACCAACGACACGCTCGTGCCGGTCAAGAACCGCACGCGCACCATCACCGGCGGCAAAGCCCGGGGGCGATTGCTCGGCGGCAATCTCACGGTCTTCACGACGATTATCGGATCGGGATACCTGCCGGATTTTCGCGACGCCATCCTCTTTCTCGAGGATGTTGAAGAAGAACCCTACAGCCTCGATCGGATGATGACGCAGTTGAAACTGGCCGGAATCCTGGGCGAGGTCAAGGGCGTGGTGTGGGGCACCTGCGACAAGTGCGTCCCCAGCGCCGGCTTCGGGTCGCTGACGATTCCGGATGTGCTGGCCGATCACGTCAGACCGCTTGGCGTCCCGGCATTCTCAGGGGCGATGATCGGACACATCGAGCGTCAGTTCACGCTCCCGCTCGGCATCCAGGTGGAGATCGACGCCGACGCCGGCACGATCACGATGCTCGAGAGCGCCGTTGCGTAGTAGGATTCGGGGACCGAGGAGGCGTTGATGCAGGCTACGAAACACCCGCTCCCCACTCCCGCTGCCGACGAAGGGTTCGGTGTGACCCGCCGGTCGTTTCTCGGCGCCACCGGCGCCGCGTCGCTCGGGTGGGCGCTCGCCAGGCATGTCCGGGCCGACGCGGCGGGCCGCATCCCGATCGCGCTTCAGCTTTATTCGGTGCGGACCGACTGCGCAACGGACGTCGACGCGGCACTCGACCAGGTCGCCGCCATGGGGTTCGAGGGCGTCGAGTTCGCCGGCTACTACCGCTACGCGGACAACGCCGCGGGCCTGAAGCAGCGGCTGGATGCCCTGCGGTTGAAAGCGGCGGGCACGCACATCGGCCTGGACCGGCTGCAGGGCGATGCGCTCAAGACCACGATTGCCTTTCACCAGACCCTCGGCTGCCGGTTTCTCATCGTGCCCGGCCATCCCGCCTTTACCGACCCCGAGAAGAGCAAGGCGCTCGCCGAGACGTTCAATCAGTTGGCGGCCACGCTCAAGCCGCTCGGCATGTGGTGCGGGTACCACAATCACGTGGCGGAGTTCAAAAAGGACGGCGAGAAGACCTACTGGGATCTGTTCGCCGAACGGACCACACCGGACGTGATTCTGCAGCAGGACTGCGGCTGGACGATGGCTGCCGGGTTCGACCCGGCCGCCTACGTGCGCAAGTATCCGAACCGCACGAAGACGACGCATTTCAAGCCCACGGTTCGCCAGGCGGACGCCGGCAAGCGGGCCATCCTCGGTCAGGACTCGGTGGATTGGCGGGCCGTCATCGACGCGTGCGCCTCGGCGGGCGCGACCGAGTGGTTCGTCCTCGAACAGGAAGTCTATCCCGACGGCAAGTCGCCCATGGCCTGCACCCGCGAATCACTGGCCGGATTGAAGGCGCTCCTCACATGAGAATCCTCCTCGTCGAAGACGACCGGAAAGGCGCGTACATCCTCAGGAAAGGACTCGAGGAGGAAGGCTTCACTGTCGATCACGTGGAGAACGACCAGCAGGCCGAGGAGGCCCTGGCGGCCAGACCCTACGCGCTGGTCATTCTGGACTGGATGCTTCCGGGCAAGCAGGGCATCGAGATCTGCCGGGAATTGCGCCAGCGTGACGCGTCGCTCCCGATCCTGATTTTGACCGCGAAGGACGCGCTCTCGGACCGGGTGGCCGGCCTCAACATGGGCGCCGACGACTACCTGACCAAGCCGTACGCGTTTTGGGAGCTGCTGGCGAGAGTGCGCGCGCTGCTGCGACGGTCGAAGCACGCTCGTCCGCCGGTGATTCGCATCGCCGACGTCACCATCGACCCGGTCACCCACGACGTGACGCGCGCCGGCCAGCCGATCGACCTGACGCGCAAGGAGTACGCCATCCTCAATGCGCTGGCGCAGGTGCCAGGCCAGATCGTCACCCGGCCCGAACTCGCCCGCATCGTCGGCCAGGACGACGCCGAGTCGGCGTCCAATCTGGTCGATGTCTACGTCAGCCATCTCCGCAAGAAGCTGGAGGTCGGCAGCGGAACGGTTCTGATTCGCACCGTGCGGGGCCGTGGCTTCTCGATCGGCGGGGCGTCGACGTGAAACGGCTGGGGCTTCGCACGCGCCTCACGCTCTGGCACGCGGTCACCACCACAGTTATTCTGGTGGCCGTCGGCCTGGCCGCCGACTGGCTCCTGACGCGCACCGTGATCGGGCAACTCGACGCGGCGCTTCTGGTCATCGCAGAAACAGAGGCGGGGTCGGCGCTGGACAGTCCCATCGGCATCCATCTGCACGAACTGGACACGCTCCCCAATTCCGCGAGCCTTCGCCCGCACAAGCTGGACAAGCTTGTGCAGATCATCGACGACCGCGGCAAGGTGTTGTTGCGAAGCGCGACGCTCGGGCACACCGACTTGCCGGCCCCTCCGTACCTGGTCCAGCGGACGCAACGCGGCGAGACGGTGATTGAGACGGCGCCCTGGCACGATGGCGAACCCGTCCGGCTGCTGACGATCCCGATTGCGGTGGGCGGTGCCTATCCCTACGCGGTCCAGGTCGGCACGCCGCTGCAGCCGACCTATGCATTCCTGGCGACGGCCCGCGCGCTCTGGGTGGTGACCTCGCTCGCCGTGCTGGCGGTCGTGTTGGCGACCGGCACGCTCCTGACGCGAAGCGCATTGCGGCCCGTGTCGCGGGCGTTGGAAATGGCCGGCCAGATTGGGATGGGCATTGGCGGGCGCCGGCTGCCCCACCCGGGCACCGACGACGAAATTGGGCGGCTGGTGGCGACGCTCAACGCGATGCTCGACCGGCTGGAGAAGAACGTCGACGCACACCGCCGCTTCACCGCCGACGCGGCGCACGAACTGCGCACGCCCCTGTCGCATTTGCGCTCGGAAATCGAGATCGCGTTGCGTCGTCCCAGAAGCGCCGAATGGTATCAGGACGTGCTCCGGTCGGGTCTCGAAGAAACCGATCGCCTCACCGCGCTCACCGAAGCGTTGCTGACGCTGGCGCGTCTCGACGCCGACGAGGTCGATGGGACCGAACCCGGCGCCATCGCCGAGATTTCCGACGTCCTCGAAACGGTGCGCGGAAGGCTGGCGGCCGAAGCGGCGCAGCGCACCGTCGAGATCGTCGTGTCGCCATCGCCGAATCTGGCGGTGGACGTCCCGCCGGGCCTGCTCGGCCTGCTCCTCGGCAACCTGCTGCAGAACGCGGTCAAGTTCTCGGCGGGGGGCGGACGGGTGGTGGCCGCGGTCGCGGTCGACCACGGCGAGGCCGTCGTCTCGGTCGCCGATAACGGGCCGGGGATTCCCGACGCGCAACGGTCGAAAATCTTCGAGCGGTTCTTCCGCGTGGATGAGGCACGATCGGATGCGGTGCCTGGGTTCGGCCTGGGACTGTCGATCGCGCGGGCCATCGCCGGGCGGTACGGCGGGACACTCGATGTGGCGTCCAACCCCGGCGGCGGGAGCGTGTTCGTGGCCAGACTCCCGCTGGCGCACGCCACGGCCGCCGCGACGTTGGCCGGATCGGCGGCCCCGCTTGTCGAGCCGAGCGAGCCGACGCCTCAGAAGCCCGCCTGACGCGTGCGCGTTCGTGCATCCACACCGTGTGCCAGGACGCCCGCAGCTGTTCGACCTCGATCGAGCCGATCCCCGCGATTCCCGCGCCCCGCGCGCGATTGGTCGCGGCGGCGCAGTTCCAGCCCGAGCGAACGGCTTGACACACCTTCGCGAGGGGTGACATTTTACGGCGACACTGGAGAACTCAACATGACACGCGTGCGACCCGTTTCACTGCTGATTGCCCTGTGCGCTGGATGGCTGTCGGTTGCCGTCCTGGCGCAATCGGTCCGGCCAGACACGTCGGCGCGACCCGCCCCGGCGGCGGCCACACCCAATACGCTGACGCAGGCCGAGCAAGGTGCGGGCTGGCGCCTGCTGTTTGATGGCACGACGACGACCGGGTGGCGGGGCTTCCGTAAAACCGAGATGCCGGCCGGGTGGACCGTGGACGCCGGCGTGCTGACGCGCACGGCGCAAGCCGGGGATATCGTGACGGTGGAGCAGTTCGAGAACTTCGAGCTCGCCTTCGACTGGATGGTGACACCAGCAGGCAACAGCGGCGTGTTTGGCCGCGTGACGGAAGACTCCACCTCGGTGTGGCACAGCGCGCTCGAATACCAGATCCTCGACAACAACGGCCACGCCGACGGCAAGAAGCCCGAGACCTCGGCCGGATCGGCGTATGCCCTCTACGCACCCGTGAAGGATGTGACGCGCGCGTTGGGCCAGTGGAACCAGGGCAAGATCGTCATGAAGGGCACGCACGTCGAGCACTGGCTCAACGGCGTCAAGATCGTCGAACTCGAACTGGACAGCCCGGACTTTGCCACGCGCGTCGACCAGAGCAAATTCAAGCCCTACGCGCAATTCGGCAAGGCCCAGCGTGGACACATCGCCATTCAGGATCACGGCGACAAGGTGAGCTACAGGAATATCAAGATTCGGCCGCTGTAAGCGCGACCCGGGGTCTGAAGACCCCGGGCTCCACCGGAACAACCGATTGCTGGAAGGCCGGAAGCAGTCTGATGGAGGCCGGGGCGTTGGTTTGATGGAGGCCGGGTCTTCAGACCCGGCAACAGGGAGCGTTCATGATTCGCGCGAAGCTGTCGGTGATGATGTTCGTCCAGTACTTCATCTGGGGCGTGTGGTCCGTCACGATGGGGACGTACCTCAGCACCGCCCTGAAGTTCGACGGCACCCAGATCGGGCTGGCCTACGGCACGACGGCTTTGGCCGCGATGATCTCGCCGTTTTTCGTCGGGATGGTGGCCGACCGGTTCTTTGCCACCGAACGCATTCTGGCGGTCCTGCATCTGGCGGGGGCGGCGTTGATGTGGGCCGCGTCGAGCCAGACGACGTTCGCCGGATTCTATCCGGTGCTGCTCGGTTACACGCTCTGCTACATGCCGACGCTGGCGCTCACCAATTCGCTGTCGTTCCACCACATGGACGATCCGGCCCGCGAGTTTCCGCGCGTGCGGGTGCTCGGCACGATCGGCTGGATTGCCGCCGGACTGGTGATTGGCCGACTCGGCTACGAGGCGTCGGCCGTGCCGTTGAAGCTGGCCGCGGTCGCGTCGGTGGCGATGGGCCTGTACGCCCTGCTGCTGCCGCACACGCCGCCCAAGATGGCGGGATCGCCGGTGACGGTGCGGGCGATTCTCGGCCTCGACGCGCTCGCGTTGCTCAAGGACCGGTCGTTTGCCGTCTTCGTGATCGGATCGTTTCTGCTGTGCATCCCGCTGCAGTTCTACTATGCCTTCACCAATCTGTTCCTCAACGAGATCGGGATGGCGGAGCCGGCCAGCACGATGACGTTCGGGCAGATGTCGGAAATCGGCTTCATGCTGATCATGCCGTGGATGCTGGTGCGGCTCGGCGTCAAACGGATGATGCTCATCGGCATGGCGGCGTGGACGACGCGGTACCTGCTGTTCGCGTGGGGCACACCCGACACGCTGGCCTGGATGCTCTACACCGGCATTCTGCTGCACGGCATCTGCTACGACTTCTTCTTTGTCACCGGTCAGATCTACGTCGATCAGCAGGCCGACGTCCGCATCCGCGCCGCCGCCCAGGGGCTGATCGCCTTCGTCACGCTGGGCGTGGGCATGTTCATCGGCGCATGGGCGTCGGGCCAGGTCGTGCAGGCGTACGCCGTGACGCGCGCCACCGGGGTCGCGACGCACGCGTGGCCGCAGATCTGGATCGTCCCGGCCGCGGGAGCGGCCGTCGTGCTGGTGCTGTTCGCGCTCGCCTTCAAGCCCAAGGCCTGATCCGCCGCGCCGCGCGCAGGCGACCGCGTGCCGCGTCGGTTACCGACGGACCACGATGTCGTCACCGCGGGGCGAAGCTGCCAGCCCGAACGGCGTGTCGACAATCCCGTTGGGCCCCGCCGACAGCGCCATCACTGAGGCGCGCAGGCCATCGCCGTCAATCACGACGAGGTATTGATTTCCCCACGGGTCAGGTTCATCGAAACTCCGGGCCTCGCCGTCGGCCTGGGGCGCGAGCGCCAGCCGCCGCAGCACCACCGCCAGTGACACCGCCCGGTCGGCCGGCCACCCCGACTCGGCCGACAGGACCGGCGCGGCCCCTGCGCCTGCCAGCACCACCGGCGCGCGGCCCGCGATGCCGGCGTGCTGCGCGAGCCCTGCGCCTCCCGCACGCTGCAGCGCCGTCGCCAGCCGTTCGACCGCCGCGCTGGCGCGCGCGATCCTGCGGGCGTGGAGCTGCTGCGCGGCCAGCGGCGGCAGCATCAGCGCCAGCACGACCACCGCCGCGAGAATCGCCGCCAGTCTGCGTCCGCTCACCTACCGCCCTCCCATCGCGAAGACGGTGGCGATGGTTCGCACCATAATCCACGCGTCGAACAACAGCGACCGGTGCTTGATGTAGTACAGGTCGTACTCGAGCTTCAACGCCGCGCCCTCAACCGAATCGCCGTACGAGGTATTGACCTGCGCCCAGCCGGTCAGGCCGGGCCGCACCATCAACCGCGTGCGGTAGAACGGGATCTGGCCTTCGAGTGTCGAGGCAATTTCGGGCCGTTCGGGCCGAGGACCGACGGTGCTCATCTCGCCCCACAACACGGCGAGCATCTGCGGCAGTTCGTCGAGACGCGTTCGCCGCAACCATCGACCCGCCCGCGTCACCCGCTCGTCGTCTTGCGCCGCCCACCTGGGGCCATCCGGTTCGGCGCCGGGCCTCATCGTCCGGTACTTGAGCACCTCGAACGTGCGTCCGCCTGCGCCCAGCCGACGCTGTCGATAGAAGACCGGCCCGCGCGAGTCGAGCGCGATCACCGCGGCGACGACCGGCGTCACCACCACCAGCAGCGCCACGCCGACCAGACCGCAGCAGACATCGACCGCTCGTTTGGCGGCTCGCGAGGCGTCACGCGCGCGCACCCACTCCGGCAGCGAGGTAAACATCCAATCCGGCTCGAGATCGGCGATGGGCACCCGCCGCAGCAGATGCTCGTATTCCGCCGTCATCGGCACCACGTCGATCCCCTGCTCCTGCCAACGCACCAGGGCCTGCACCAGATCCGGGGCCATCGAGGTCCGGGAGGCGAGCACGATTTCCGACACGCCGTGCCGGCTGATGGCCTGATCGAGGAGCGAACCGGTATCGGTCTGGCGCGGCTGCGTGCCGCCGGCTAGTGCGCCCGGGTCGATGGTGGCGACGATCTCGACATCCGGCGCGTGGTGGCGGAACAGCTCGGACATCCGCGCGAAGGCCGTCTGGTCGCCGATAAAGACGGCGCGACGCCGGAGCACACCTCGCCACGCGGCGTACAGGTAGCAGGCTCGCCACGCCAGCGTCAGCAACGCGGCCTCCCACAGGAAGTACAAAGCCGGAAGCCGGGGCAGGATGGCCCGCGGCGCGTAGAAGTAGACCAGCAGATAGCCGACGGCCACGGTGCCGACCGCGCCGAGCAACGCACGCCACGTCTGCCTGAACGACAGCGCGAGCCGCAACTGGCGGGCGGGCGCAAGCAAGAGTACCCAGACCGGGACCAGCGCGGCCAACACCGCCCAGCGCGCCAGAAACGCCACATCGAAGCCGAAGCCCGTCGTCAGGCTCCACGACCAGAGCGCGACGACCAGCGCGAGGCAGCCGACCACCGCGTCGCCGGCCAGCAGCAACAGGCGGTGTTCCGATCGCTGGAGACCTCGTCCCGATTCAGTCGTCATGGGGTCGGCTTCAGATACGCATCAGGGCCGGCTGGCGGCCGGGCCACGCGGGTGTTACGCCCAATAGGCCTCCCCTGCGGGATCCGCGATGACCACATCCTTGAGGAACGCCACCGCCTTCTTCAGGCCTTCGGCTCCCGACATCAGACTGTCTTCGTGCTCGATGCTGAGCACATGATCGTACTTCGCCAGCCTCAGCGCGCTCACCATGGCCTTCCACACCGGCGCCCCGTTGCCGTACCCGACCGTCCGGAAGACCCACGAGCGTTCGAGTTCGCGGGTGTAGGGCTTGGTGTCGAGGACGCCGTTGACGCTGATGTTGGCGGCATCCAGCTTGCAGTCCTTCGCATGGAAGTGGAAGATGCCGTCGCCAACCGCGCGAATCGCGGCCACCGGATCGGCGCCTTGCCAGAAGAGGTGTGACGGATCGAAGTTGCACCCGATCACCGCCGGCGACAGGCTTCGCAGCCGGTTGAGCGTTTCCGGGTTGTAGACCGAAAAGTTCGGATGCATCTCGATCGCCACGCGAACGCCCGCCTTCCGGCAGAGCGAGGCCGCCTGCTTCCAGTACGGGACGAGGCGCTCGCGCCACTGCCACTCGAGCGCATCGGCATACTCGGGAGGCCAGGGCGCCACGATCCAATTCGGCGTGGTCGCCCGCGCATCCGAGCCGGGGCAGCCGCTGAAGGTGACGACGGTTTCCACGCCGAGCTTCGAGGCGAGCTCAACGGTCTGTTCGAAGGCGAGGTTGTGGGCCTTGGCGATCGCCGCCTGGGGATGCACCGGGTTTCCGTGGCAACTGAGCGCGCTGATGATCAACCCGCGGCGGTCGACCGCTTCGCGGAACGCCTTGAGCCGCCGATCGCTGGCCAGCAGCACGGCGGGATTGGCGTGCGCGTTGCCGGGATAGCCGCCCGTGCCGATTTCGACGGCCTCGATGCCCAGATTCACGATGCAGTCGAGCGTTTCTTCGAACGGCTTCTTGCCGAACAGGACGGCGAACACTCCGATCTTCATGCGATCCCTTTCACGCGCGTCCACCGCCGCGTTCGCGCCGACCGTTCGATGGCGTCGATCACGCGCTGGTTCATCACGCCGTCGGCGAAATTGGGCGACGGCATCTTCCCGTTGTCGATGGCCTCGAGCAGCGCAGCCACCATGTGGGTAAAGGTGTGCTCCCATCCGATGATGTGCCCTGGCGGCCACCACGCAGCCATCTGCGGATGGGTGCGATCGGTGACCAGCACCGTTCTGAATCCGCGCGCGGAGGGCGGGTCGGCATCGAAATAGACCTCGAGTTCGTTCAGGCGTTCGAGGTTGAAAGCGAGGCTGCCCAGGCTGCCGTTGATCTCGAACCGGTTGTAGTTCTTGCGCCCGGGCGCGAACCTGGTGGCCTCGATCGATCCGATCGCGCCGTTGGGAAATCGCACGGTTGCGATCGCGGCATCGTCGACGGTGACGCGGCCCTTGCGAGCCGGGTCGCCGGGAAGCGGCCGCGTCTTGATGAACGTCTCGGTGAGGCCCGACACGTCGACAATCTCGCCGACCAGCATCCGCGCCAGATCGATCACGTGCGAGCCGATGTCGCCGAGCGCCCCGGATCCGGCGTGCCGCTTGTCGAGACGCCAGACGAGCGGAAACGCCGGGTCGGTCAGCCAGTCCTGCAGGTAGACACCGCGGAAGTGGCGAATCTTCCCGATGCGCCCCTCGGTGATCAACTGCTGCGCCAGCAGGACGGCGGGCACGCGCCGGTAGTTGTGGCAGACCATGTGCGGCACGCCCGCCCGTTGCGCGGCCGCCAGCATCCGCTCCGCATCCTTGACCGTGTTGGCGAGAGGTTTCTCGCACAGCACCGCCTTGCCGGCCCGCGCCGCGGCGATGGCGATCTCGGCATGGCTATCGCCCGGCGTGCTGATGTCGACAATGTGGATATCGGGCCGTTGGACGACCGCTCGCCAGTCGGTGGCGACTTCTTCCCAGCCGTAGGCGCGTGCCGCCGCTTCGGCCTTGGCGCGGTCGCGACCGCACAGCACCTTCAAACGGGGCGTAAACCGGGGTCGGCAAAACGACGACACCTGCCGCCAGGCGTTGCTGTGCGCCTTCCCCATGAAGGCGTACCCAATAAGCGCAATGTTCACGTCGGGCATGCCGGGCATTTTACACCGGCACGGCCGATGGTGTCGGAGCACGCGGGCGGAGCCCCAGGGCGATGTCTCGCCGCGGAGGGGACCTCCTCGAAGGATCCGGCCGGATGCAAGACCGGCCGCGCCGGTACGTCGGCCGTCACACACCAGAAGTCGCGTGCGACGCAGCTGGTTGGCAACGTGAAAGTCGTCGCGCAGATTCGCCGCGCCGAGCCCCGCCGAGGCGTTGACATCTGATGCGTGATGCGAGATGCTCGGCCCATGCGCACCACGCTCGACATCGACGACGACGTACTGCAGGCGGCGAAGGAACTCGCCTCCGCACATCGCAAGACCGCCGGCCAGATGCTGTCAACGCTCGCGCGAGCGGGGCTGACGCCCGTCACGATGCACCGCATGCGAAACGGAGTTCCGGTATTGCCCCGTCGAGCCCCTGGCGGAGCACGGCCGACGATGAAACAGGTCAATCAACTGAGGGACGAGCCGTGAGCCGGGTGGCGCTGCTCGACGTCAACGTGCTGGTGGCGCTGTTTGATCCCGACCACGTGCACCACGAACTGGCGCACGACTGGTTTGGCGATCACCGACCATCGGGATGGGCCACCTGCCCGGTGACCGAGAACGGGTTCATCAGGGTGCTCGCCAATCCTGCCTACGCCAGTTCGGTGACGCGAGCCTCAGACCTGGCGGCGCGTTTGCGGAGGTTTTGCGAGAGCGCCGGGCACGTGTTCTGGCCGGATACCGTGTCGCTGCGCGAGGCGACGCGGTTTGACACGGCGGCCGTCGCCGGCTATCGACAGCTCACAGATGTGTACCTGCTCGGGCTGGCCCGCAGCCACGGCGGACGCCTGGCGACGTTCGACCGGACGATTCCCATCTCGCCCGTGCTGGGAGCAAAGGCGGCAGACCTTCTCGTGATCGGTCCTGCTCAATAGCGACGGCTATTCAGTGGGAACCGCGTCCTGACCCGCGTCTCGAGGCGCATCGCGTCAGCGCGGCTGCTCGATTCCTGCCCGCCAGTTCTGAACCACCGTGATGGCCGAGGTGCCGGTGCGTTCGGGTGCGATGGCGAGAAACCGCTGCCGGTCCGGCATCGCGTCCATCGAGACGATATTCGGAGGGAACGTCCCAATCTTGCGCGGCGCACCCACCGTCAAGGCCGATCCAGGCTCCACGTCCACACGCCAGAGACTGCGCTGGTCGTCGCCCAGGAACAGCAACTGCCGGCCGTCGTGCGTCCACCACGACAGCAATGCGCCCTCCTGAGACACCTGCACCGTCCGGCCGCGTTCGGGGAACGACTGCAGATAGACCTCGAATCGGCCGGTCACGTCTGACGAATACGCCATCCAGCGCCCATCAGGCGAAATCGGGCCGCCGGTATCACGCGAGGGCCCCCGCACCAGTTCGGTAAAATCGTGCGCGCTCGGCAATCGCAGCAGCCACACATCCTGCGCGGTGCCCGAGTCCAACTGGGTGACGATGATGGACTGGCCGTCGGGAGACCAGGCGGCCGGGTTCTTGAAGAGCGCTTGCGAACGATACAGCGGTTGTTCAGGCGAACCGTCGCCGACCGTCTTGACGAAGAGATCCTGCGGGCCGTCGCGGTCGGTCGAGAACACGATACGCAATCGGTCCGGCGACCAGACTGGCGCATCGTTCCGGCCCCGGCCAGAGGAAATGGGTGCGGCTCCCCCACGGGCCAGATCCACCAGCCAAAGAGAGGACTCTGACGGCGAGGTCGAGCGGACCAGCACGGCGTGCGATCCGTCTGGAGCGATGGCGGAAGATTCGTAGTGTCCCGGGGGCAGATTCAGCGCGCCAAGGTTCTTGCCCGTCTGATCGAACCACGTGGCCGTGGTGTTGATCGACGGAGCCGAGAAGTACGCCAGCGATCCGCCGGTTGATACCGAGACGGCCTTGCCGGCGGTAAACGAGTACGCAGGATCGAGCACACTGGTCGGTTCGTCCGGGAGCGGCACCGGGCCGCCGGCCAGTTGACGCGTGCCCGCGTCGAACGGTTGGGCCACCAGCGCGCCCTGCCTGACGTAGAGCAACCAGCCAGGCTCCGCATAGACCGGCGCGCTTTCCATCGACCCCACCAGCGTGCGCGATCCGTCGGTGAGAGAACCGACGGATATCTCAAAGGTTCCGTTCCGGCTCGGAAGAGACGCGTAGAGGAAGTGATCCTGGTCCGGCAGAAACGTGGGAAACCGGTGGCCATCCTCGTGGCGCGCCGAGTCGATCGTCGTGAGTCGCGCCTTCTCGCCGCCGCTGGCCGAGATGCGATACAACGGACCGCTGGCGTCTGGCGCGAAGACGATCACATTGGACCGACTCCAGGCGGCGCCCCTCCCGCTGGCCGCGTCGCACAACACATCCGCGCGTCCGCCGGTCACGGCGACCGTCTTGAGTTTGCTGTTCGTGAAGAACCCGATCCGGCGGCTGTCGGGAGCCCAGAACGGCAGGATGGCGCCGTCACCGTCGTCGATCCGGCGGGCCGTCGTCGAGTCCAGGGGGCGGACCCAGAGTTGTGTCTCCGACTGGCTGACGCTTCCCACGATAAACGCGACCATCGTGCCGTCGGGCGAAATGGCCACGCCTGCCGAATCGGGGTAGATGTCCTTCCCGGGCGGGGCGACAACCGAGAGGCGCGTCACGTTGGCGTGCGGAAGATGCCGCAACTGGAACCACAGCCAACCGGCCACGGTCGTGACGGCCACGAGTCCAACGACCGCCACCCATGGCAGTGCGCGGCGCCAGAACCGCGGCACAACGGTGGGCAACGCGATTCTCTGGGCAAGCTCGCCCTCGGCCGGCGAGCCGACGTCGTCCAACTCGAGTCGCGCATCGCCGATCGCACTCAATCGCTTGTGGGGATCCTTCTCGAGACACCGGCGCAGCAGTCGCCGCACACCCGGCGGCACGTCGGCGGGCACGACGCTCCATTCGGGATTGGTCTTGAGCACCGACGCGAGGACCTCGGACACGTCGTTGCCCGAAAACGCGGGACGCCCGGTGAGCATTTCGTACAGCACGGCGCCAAACGCCCAGATGTCGGCGCGTCGGCCGACCGCCCGGCCCTTGGCTTGCTCGGGCGCCATGTAGGCGGCGGTGCCGATGATCATTCCCATCTGCGTCGCCACTCGACCATGCTCGGGGCGCCCTGAGCCAATGTCGAAGGGCGCCAGCGCCGTCATTGTCGGCGAGTGCGCCAGGTCCACCGTGCCCGGGCCGCTGGCCACCGGGTCGAGCGCCTTTGCCAAGCCGAAGTCCAGGATTTTGACGGTGCCGTCCGCCCGTACCTTGATATTGGCGGGCTTCAGGTCGCGATGGATGATGCCCTGCTCGTGAGCCGCCTCGAGCGCGTCGGCCATCTGCCTGGCCATCGGCAGCGCCTCGGCAAGCGGCAGGGCTCCTCGCGAGATGATCGTCGAGAGATCCTCGCCCTCGACCAGTTCCATCACCAGCGCGTGGAGATGCGCGGCGCCAGCCTCGCCGGCATCCGCCGCCGGGGCGTCCACGATCCCGTAGATGTGCGCGATGTTGGGGTGATTGAGGGCCGCCAGCATCTGGGCCTCACGCGTGAAACGGGCGACCCGATCGGCATCGTGCACGAAGGCATCGGGCAGCACCTTGATGGCGACGTCCCGGTTGAGCGTCGCGTCGTGCGCCCGATACACCTCCCCCATTCCGCCTTCGCCCAGCTTCGCCAGCACCTCATACGGCCCGAGCCTGGTTCCTGGGGCGAGGCTCATCGCACAGTCTCCACCAATGTCGAGGGGCCTGCCCCGCCTGCCCTGAGCGCAGTCGAAGGGAGCGGGGCGA
>JBAXOX010000049.1:0-29725 GCA_037133015.1 Acidobacteriota bacterium | reverse complement strand
ACCAGTGCGGCTCGAGCGACATGCCCCAGTCGATCGAGGCAAACGTCATGGTGAGCGCGTACACCACCAACCCGACCGCGCTTGCCGCGCGCATGCGCCGCGCCAGGTCGGGATCGCCTGTGGCGTCCTGCCGGGCGGACCAGTTGGCGAGGAACCAGGCCAGGCCGCACCAGATCGCGAAATACAGCGCTGCGCGAACGTAGAAGAACGGCAGATTCAGGTACAGCGCCTTTTCGGCCAGCACCGGATCGGCTGCGACCCGTGCCGCGTCGGTCCACGGGTACAGGCGCGACGCGCCGATCGCGATGGGCAGAAACAGCACGGCCATCCAGGGCAGCGTCCGGGCCGACGCCTCGAAGATGCGCCGAAGGACCACGCCCCAGCCGCCGCCGCTCATGTGTTGCAGCATCAGCAGCGCCAGGCCGCCGAGCGCGGCCGCCAACCACAACAGGAATGCCAGCAGATACGAGTGCAGAAACTGCGTCGGGTTGATCAGCGCCCCGGCCCCGGATGCCGCGAGGCCGACGATTCCAATCACCAGCGATCGCCGGCGCAGCGCGTCGAGACTGGCGGGCGGTGTGTACATCGCGTCGTGCATGTCGTTACGATCCGATTCCTGGGTCCTGCGCCGCGTGCGCGCTCACTCCGGCTTCCGAGGCTGGCTGGGGCCCGTGGCGTCGAGTTGCGGCCGTGCGGCCGCCGGCACGTCGGCGAGCGTGGCGCGCTGGCTTCGCTGCAGCACCCGGAGGTACGCGATGATGGCCCACCGATCAACGGGCGGCACCTGTGTCGCATAGTCCGGCATCAACCCGAACCCGCGAGTCGTCACGTCGAACAGGTAGCCGGGCGAGGCCTGCCTCAAGCGATCCAGATGAAACGACGGAGGTCGCCGGAACCCTCGCCGCACGATCATGCCGTCGCCCAGGCCCGTCCGGCCATGGCACGGCGAACAATAGATGTCGTACCGGTCGCGACCGCGCGCCAGCACCGTAGCCGTCACGGGAAACGGAAACACATCTGAGAGCGTGCCCGCCACCTTGCCCGTTTCAAGCAGGTCATCATCCCGCAAATGGCCGCGAGCGATGGTGCCCTCGATCGCCGGTCGCGCCGACCGTTGATCGGCGTAGAAGTCGCTTTTCGCGTACGGCTTGAACTTCGGCTGATCGTGCATGTCCTGCCGACAGCCTGCGGCGAACACTCCCGCCGCCATCACGCCGATCGCCAGCCGCGTGCTAGTTCTCAACGTCGCACACCTCGCGCGGGGCCAGATCCTGGAGAAACTGGCGTGTCGCCGCGCGGTCGAATTTCGGATCGCGCGCCTCGATGCAGAGAAAGAACCGATCGCGGCTCGCCATCACGAACCTCGCGGCGTTGAACACCGGGTGGTACGGCATGGGCAGCCCGTTGAGGGCAAACATCCCGAACACGGCGGCGAACGCGGCAAACAGGATCGCGGTCTCGAAGGTCGGCGGAATAAACGACGGCCAGCTCAACAGCGGTCTGCCGCCGACATTGATCGGGTACGCCACCGTCGACGCCCACACCTGCAGCCCGAACCCCGTCATCGCGCCCACCAACGCGCCTCCCGCGACCAGCATCGGGAGTTTGGTGGTTGGAAATCCGAGAGCCTCGTGCAGTTGCTCGATCGGGATCGGGGAGTACGCATCCATCTTTTTGTAGCCGGCTTCGCGAGCCTTGTTCGCGGCGGCGACCAGCGCCGTCGGGCTCTCGAACTCCGCCATCAATCCGTAGAGTGGTTGCTCAGCCATATTCGTCGTCTCGGCTCATTGCCAGGTCCGCCTTCGATGCTTCGACGAACTCAGGGTCGCCCCGAGCAGCGTCGAGGGGCGACACGCTCAGGCCGGGGAAGACCCGGCCTGCACGACGCGGCCCCCGCCACGTCCGAATCCCGATTCCAGTACGCCGGACTCCAATGCCTACTCGCCATGCTTCTCCACCCGCGCGCCCGGCACCATCGTGCGCATCTCGAAAATCGAGATCATCGGCAGGAAGCGGATAAACAGGAACAGCAGCGTCAGGAACAGTCCAATCGTGCCGAGAAACGTCGACCAGTCCCAGACCGTCGGCCGGTACATGCCCCACGACGAGGGTAGAAAGTCGCGGTGCAGGCTCGTGACGATGATGACGAACCGCTCGAGCCACATCCCGATGTTGATCACAATCGAGAGCATCCAGAGCGCGACCACGTTGGCGCGCACACGGGAGGACCAGAGCGCCTGCGGGATGGCGATGTTGGTGAGGATCAGTCCCCAATACGCCCACCAGTACGGCCCCGTCATGCGGTTCCACATCATCGCGCGTTCGTAGACGTTGCCGCTGTACCAGGAGATGAACGCCTCGATCGCGTAGCCGTAGGCCACGATCAGCCCGGTCGAGAGCATCACCTTGGCCATCACGTCGAGATGGCGCCTGGTGATGAAATCGCCGAGGCCGTAGACCGCCCTGATGGGAATCGCCAGCGTCAACACCATCGCGAAGCCCGAGTAGATGGCGCCGGCGACGAAGTACGGCGGAAACACCGTGGTGTGCCAGCCCGGAACGAGCGACACGGCGAAGTCGAAACTGACCACCGTGTGCACCGAGACCACGAGCGGCGTGGCCAGGCCGGCCAGCAGCAGGTAGGCGGTTTCGTAGCGGTGCCAGTGCATCGCCGATCCGCGCCAGCCCAGCGCAAAGATTCCGTAGACGACCCGGCCCAGCTTCGAGGTCGTGCGATCGCGCAGCGTCGCGAGGTCGGGCACCAGACCCACGTACCAGAACAGCAGCGACACGGTCGCGTAGGTCGATACGGCGAACACGTCCCAGATGAGCGGGCTACGGAATTGCGGCCACACCGTCATCGTGTTCGGGATGGGGAGCAGCCAGTACGCCAGCCATGGCCGTCCGACGTGAATCAACGGGAACATGCCTGCGCAGGCGACGGCGAACAGCGTCATCGCCTCGGCGAACCGGTTGATCGAGGTCCGCCATTGCTGCCGCAGCAGCAGCAGGATGGCCGAGATGAGCGTGCCCGCGTGGCCGATGCCGATCCACCAGACGAAATTGGTGATGTCGAACGCCCAGCCGACCGGGATGTTGTTGCCCCAGATGCCGATGCCCTTGGTAAACAGGTAGCCGACCGACACGAGCAGCAATCCGGCGAGCATCGACGAAGCGGCCAGTCCCGCCATCCAGCCGACAGAGAACTTCTGCGTCAGGACGATCGCGCTGATCTTGTCGGTGACCGTCGCGAACGAGTGGCCCGGCGCGATGTACGCGGGACCCGACTCGGAACGCGCCGCGCCCTGGTTGGGCGTCACATGGGTGTCGGACATGCGTCTTACTTCTTCTCCCGTACGTCGCCCTCCGCGCCCAGCGCGGCATTCGTGTTCTTCAACGCCGCCAGGTACGTCGTCCGCGGCCGCGTATTCAGCTCACCCAGCAGCGAATAACTGCGCGCGTCGGCCCGCAGCGCGGCGACGCGGCTCTGCGGATCGTTGATGTCGCCGAACACGATGGCCTGGGCCGGGCACGACTGTTCGCACGCGGTCGCAATCTCGCCGTCGCGGACCTTGCGGTCTTCCTTCTGGCTGTCGATCTTGGCCTTCGAGATGCGCTGCACGCAGTACGTGCATTTTTCCATCACGCCCCGGCTGCGCACCGACACTTCGGGATTGCGCTGCATCTTGAGCGTGGGCGTGTCCCAGTCCTGGTAGAGCAGGAAGTTGAAGCGCCGCACCTTGTAGGGGCAGTTGTTCGAGCAATACCGTGTGCCGACGCACCGGTTGTAGATCATGTCGTTGAGGCCTTCGTCGCTGTGCACCGTCGCGCCGACCGGGCAGACGACCTCGCACGGCGCGTTCTCGCAGTGCTGGCACATGACGGGCTGGTGATAGGCCTCGGGGCTCTCGTTCGGATCGCCCTTGTAGTAGGTGTCGATGCGGATCCAGTGCATCTCCCGGCCCTTGGCCACCTGATCTTTGCCGACCACAGGGATGTTGTTTTCTGCCTGGCACGCCACCACGCACGCGTTGCACCCGGTGCAGGCGTTGATGTCGATGGCCAGGCCCCAGGCGTAGCCTTTGTACTCGTGATCGGGATACATCGTGAGCGTCTTGGGCGGCGCCGGTTCTTCGGCCTGCACCACGCCGGGGTTCTCTCGGAATTGCTCCAGCGAGGCCGTCCGGATCAACGGCCGGCCCGCCATGTCGTGGTGCAGTTGCGTGCTCGCCACCGCGGCGCGCCGACCGGTCTTGACCAGCGTGACGCCGCTCGAGATCCACGTCGCGTCGCCGGTTCGCAGTTGGTAGGCGTCGAACCCGGCGCCGGTTCCGACGCGCCCGGCGTGCGTGCGGCCGTAACCCAGGTGCACCGTCACCACGCCATCGGCCTGTCCCGGAACGATCCACGCCGGCCCCCGCACGGTGCGCGCGTTCGCGGTCAGATCCACAACATCTTCGTTGCGAATGCCGAGGCTGGCGGCCGTGGCCGGACTCAGTTGGACCGTGTTCTCCCACGTGATCTTCGTAAACGGCTTGGGCAGTTCCTGCAGCCAGCCCGAGTTGGCGAAACGGCCATCGTAGACGGTCGGATCCGCCCGAAACACCAATTCCAACCCGTTTGTCCGCACAGCCGGTTTCCCGACGGCTTTCGCGACGTCTTGCAACGTGGTCGCCCTGGGCGCGTACGCGCTCTGGGCCACCACGCCGTCGTGCACCGATCTTCTCCAGAAGGCCTCGAAGTCAACGATGCCCGCCGATTCGGCATAGGCCTTCCACGTGTCGCGCACCTGCTCGTATCCACCACGTCCCTGCAGCGCCGAGAGACCAGCGAGCACGTCGTGCGCCGACTTGCCGTTGTAGAGCGGCGCGATGAGCGGCTGCAGAATCGTGGCCGTGCCGTCCCAGGCCCTGGCGTCGCTCCAGGCTTCGAGCGCGTGCGCCTCGGGGATGTGCCACTGGCAGGCCGCCGAGGTTTCGTCCTCGTAGAGGCTCAGGTGTGCGGAGAAGGCGACGCGCTGCAGGGCCTCGCCCAATTGCAGATCGGCAGGCGCGGTGTACACCGGATTGCCGCCGAGAATCAGAAGGCCTCCGACGCTGCCGGCCCGCATGTCGGCCACCAGTTCGCGAAGGGAGGCGGCCTGATCGATGGGGTTGGTCTCGATCGGATCGGTATACAGCACGGTCTGGCCGACGTTGCCCAGCGCGTGGTTGATCGCATGCGCCAGCGCGTGCACCGCGGCGGGTTGTTCTTCTCCGGCCACCACCAGCGACGCGCCTTTGTTGGCGGCCAGATCCCGCGCGGCCGCGTCGACCAGGCGTTGCGCCGCCGGCGACAACGACGCTCCCGAAATACCGGCCACACCCAGCGATGCCGCCAGTGCGCGCGCAACCTCGCCGACAGCGTTTGGGCCAAGCGCCAGACGATGATCGGCCTTGGCTCCCGTATTTGTGGGCGCGCTTTCCACGGCATACAGCCGGCTCATCTCGACGTGGGTTCCTCGCACGCGCCGCGCCGCCGAAAAATCGCGCGTGTACCGCACCATTCCCGGCATCAGGCCGAGAAAGTCGGCATCGAGCGCCACGATCACCCGGGCCTTGTCGAACTGGTAGCGCGTCTCGACCACCGACCCGAATGCCAGCCTGGCTCCGGCGCGAACCTGATCGCGGCCCACCGGTTCGTATTGATGCCAGCGGGCGGCCGGGAATTCCGTCAGCAGGTCGCGCACCTGGCGGGCCAGCGTGGGCGAGGTGCACGTGTCGGTGAGAATGCGCAGGCCGGCGCCGCGTACCGGCCGTACCGATTCGAGCGCGCCCCGTACCGCTCCGAGAAACGCGCTCCACGTCCGGATGTCGCCCCGGTACGTCAGCGTCTGCGATCGATCCGGATCGTAGAGCGAGAGAATCGACGCCTGGGTAAACAGGTCGGTCGCACCCAACGAGGCCGGGTGCTCGGGATTGCCCTCGATCTTGGTCGGCCGTCCCTCGTGGCTCTCGACAAGCACGCCGGTCGCGATCCCCCCCAGCGTCACGGCGGTCGCAAACATCAGCGGCTTGCCCGGCACGAACCCTTCTGGAGGACGCACGTACGGCACGATGGCCTCGGCCGGTTGTCTGGTGCAGGCCGACACGCCCGCAAGCGCGAGCGACGCGCCCATCAACCTGAGGAATTGCCTGCGGCCCACCGGGTCGGCGAATTCCGATGCCTGTTCCGGAAACTCCCGATGGAGCCACCGCTGGAACTCCTCGGTATCAGCCAGTTCTTCCAGGCTTCGCCAGTAGGCCTGGCGGCCGCCGGAAGCGGAGCCGATGGTCTGCGGCAAGCGGTGGTGATCGTGCAATTGGCTCATGCGTCTAATCGAAATGGTCCTACCGATGACAAGTGGAACAACTGGTGAGCGATCGGATCTTGTATTCCCGCACCAGTCTCCGGCCAAGCGCCACCTGGTCGGTCGGCGGCTGATAGTCGACGCGAAACACGGCGCTGCGCGGACGCACGTACAGTTCGGGGTTGCGGTGGCAGCCCAGGCACCACTCCATCTGGAGCGTGTTGACCGTCCACATCAACGGCATCTGATCCACCCGACCGTGACACGTCGTGCATCCAACGCCCTTGTTCACGTGAATGCTGTGGTTGAAGTACACGAAATCCGGCAAGTCGTGCACCTTGACCCACTGGAGCGACTGATCCGAGCGGAAACTGGCGCGCACCGGCTCAAGATACGGGCTGGTGGCCAGAATCTGCGAGTGGCAGTTCATGCACACTTTGGTCGGAGGAATGCCCGCCACGGCGGCCTTCTCGACACTGGTGTGGCAGTAGCGGCAGTCCAAGCCGTTGCCGGCGACGTGCCGTTCGTGACTGAACTGGATGGGCTGCTGACGCGCCTGGAAGGCCCGCGTCACGTAGGGTGAGCGGCCGAGTTCGTACACCAGGTAGCCGCCGGTTGCGGCCAGCACGGCGACGATCGTGATCGCGATCCGGGCGAGACTGTTCGCGCTCGGATGGAAAATCTGAGACATTGGCTAAATAATCGGGCCCAAACCCAAGTGTGTAGATTACTACAAGCCCGCCGAAGGTGTGTGCCCAAAACCTTCGCCCAAGACCTTCGCGGCGGCCGTGCGGGCGAACGACGGTTCACGCACTCGGGTGAATCAGCTTGACGCCATTGTATTCGGGACTGCCTTTGTCCTCAAATGATCACACAGCGTCATCTGGAGAGCGCGGTCGGGGCCGGAGGCCGGCCCAGCCGATGCGCTATTATTGGGCCATCGTCTGCGATTGTGGTCCCGGGCCCGGCAGGCATCCGCTTTGCATCGGTTTCGGGCAACCTGATCAGTCGTCGATGTTCGGAAGGCCTCCAATGAAGACACGATCGCTGCTGCCATGTCTTGCTGCGTCCCTGTTGGCAGGTGCGCTCACCTCCGCGTGCGCCGCCGGGACCTTCGATTCCTCGGGGTCTCCGACCTCGCCCACCACCATCGTTGCGCCCCCGGCCGGGACAACTCCGGCCTACACTCAGGACGTCAAACCCATTCTCGACGCCGACTGTATCCGCTGTCATGGCAGCAGAAGCGCCTCGGCGGGATACGATCTGTCGTCCTATGCGTCGGTGATGCGGGCCGTTGTCGTCGGCAGCACCAACTCGCGGCTGGTGATCGCCACCCGGTCCGGGGGGTCGATGTATGGCCTGTTGAGCGGCGACCGGGCGACCAAGTCCTCGACGATCCGGAACTGGGTTGTTGGCGGCGCCCTGCAGAATCGATAAACACGGGGCTGGGGCCCCTTGGTCTCACATCGGAGGCACACATGCGTCACGTGTTTCGGCTTGCCATCCTGATCGCCGCCGTGTGCGGGGCTGTCGCGCCCGCCTTCGCCGACGACGGCTTCACCCGACCGCCATGGCTGTCTGGCGTCGACGCGCCGGCGCACGCCGACCCCTGGGCCGTAAACTGGGCAACGGTGGGTCTTGATGCGCCTGCCGATGTCGGTTCGCCGCTGCGGTTGTCGATCCCGCTCCAGTCCCCGGTGGACCACGAGGCCGGCCAGGCATCCAGCCAGGCGCCGAACCAGGCGGCCGACCAGGCCACCACCGGCCGGCGGCGTGTGGTGGCCGTCGAGTACAGCGATGCGTACAAGCTGAGAAACAAGATCCACAAGATCGCCAGTTACGCCACCCTCCCGCTGTTTGCGGCGGAGTACTGGGCTGGCGCGTACATGTATGCGAATCCGGTCAGTATTACGCCGGCATTGCAGTCGACCCATCGCGCGCTCGGGATCTCGCTCGGCGGCTTGTTTGCCGTCAACACGGTCACCGGCGTCTGGAATCTCTGGGACGGCCGCAAGGATCCGAACCATCGGGGACGGCGGATGCTGCACGGGCTTACGATGCTCGCCGCCGACGCCGGTTTCGCCATTTCCGGCGCCATGCGGCCCAGCCTCCGCGGGGGCGTCGACAACTACTACCACCAGCGGATGGTGCACCGGGCGGTGGCTACCACGTCGATGGTGGTGGCCGGCGTGAGTTATCTGATGATGCTCGTCCACGGCGGCCAGTAACCCGGTGGCCGGGCCGGCCGCAACCGTCTCGCAATTCCTTGTGATACAGTGAGCCGCCACGGAGGCATCGGCTCGGGTGCCTCCCGCTGTCGCGCCGCCCCCGATATCGCCCCAATCCTTCTCGCACGTCGTTGCGCGCGACTTCCCATCGTCCTGGCGACCGACCGGGAGTAGGCGTCATGAGTGACCGAAAATACCGACAACGCGGCTATCAGGACGCTGGCGCGCGCGAACGGGATCAGGCGCGTGCGAAACCCGGTGACGCCGGCGGGGACAAACCGCGAACCCACGATCGTCCCGAAGGCCCGCGCACGCCCAACATGCCCGGCTTTCGGACGGTGGTCCGCTGCCATCGCTGCGGCCATGTGACCGACGGCGCCATCCTGTCGGCCGCGACGTGCGCGAAATGCGCATCGCCGCTCCACTGCTGCGCGCAGTGCGAGTCGTTCAATCCCGCCGCCCGGTTCGAATGCATGCAGTCGATTAGCGTCCGGGTGGCGCCCAAGGACGCGTTCAACGCCTGCGGGTTGTTTGCCGCGCGCACCACCGTCGAGCGCGAAACCGGATCGGTCCGGCAGACCACCTCGCGCAGCGCTTTTGATGATCTCTTCAAGATCTAGGGGAAACGTGTCCATGGTTGTGATCGACGGTTCGCATCTGACAATCGAGAAGGTCGTGGCGGTCGCGAGGCATGGCGAACAGGTGCAGTTGGCTCCAGCCGCGCTGGACCGGATCAAGGTGTGCCGGCTGATGCTCGAAGAAAAGTTGGCGGCCGGCGAGATCATGTACGGCACCAACACGGGCATCGGCGAGTTCTCGGAAAAAATCCTCAGTGGCGATCAGGTGAGGCAGTTTCAGCGGTACCTCGTGTACAACCACGCCGCCGGCATCGGCGACCCTGCGCCGGTCGAACACGTGCGCGCCGCGCTGGCCGGACGCATCAACGTGCACGCGCACGGCAATTCCGGATGCCGTCCCGAGATCACGCTCACACTGGTCGACATGCTCAACCGCGGCGTCACGCCGGTGGTGTGCCAGAAAGGGTCGGTGGGTGCGTGCGGCGATCTGGCGCCGATGGCGCAGGCCGCGCTGTTGCTGCTGGGAGAAGGCGAGGCGTTCTTCCAGGGCGAGCGACTGGACGGGGCCGAGGCGATGCGGCGGGCCGGGATTGCGGTGCCGGGCCTGCATGCGCGGGACGGTCTGGCCACCATCAACGGCTCGAACGTGCTCACCGGGATGTCCGCGCTCCACATTTACGACATGCAGCGCTGGATCCGGCAGGCCGAGATTGCGGCCGCGATGTCGATTGAGGCGCTGCTGGGCAACCTCAAGCCGTACAACACGACGCTGCACGAACTGCGCGGGTTCAAGGGCGCCGTGATGTCGGCGAGGAACATTCTCAAGATGATCGAGGGGTCGGACCTGGCCACCGGGAAAATGAAGACCAAGGTCCAGGACGCCTACTCGATGCGATCCACGCCCCAGGTGATTGGCGCGGCCCGCGACGCCATCGCGTTTGCCCGAGCCCAGGTGGAGATCGAGCTCAATGGGGTGGGCGACAATCCCATCTTCATCCCCGAGCAGCGGCTCACGCTCACCGGCGCCAACTTCCAGGGATCGCCCGTGGCGCTGCCGATGGACATGGCCGGCGTCGCCATCACCATGGTGTCGGTGCTTTCCGAGCGCCGCCTCAACCGGCTCACCAACCCGGCGCTGTCCCAGGGGTTGCCCGACTTCCTCGCCCACGAGCCCGGTTTCTACTCGGGGCTGATGCTCAGTCAGTACACCGCCGATCACCTGATCGTCGAACAGCGGATCCTCTCGGCGCCGGCGTCGATTCAGTCGATTCCCGCCGCGGCCGATCAGGAAGATTTCGTGTCGATGGGCATGAATACCGCGCTCAAGAACGGCCAGATTCTCGACAACGCGTACGGCGTGCTCGGCATCGAACTGATGGCGGCGGCCCAGGCGCTGGATTTCCGCGCGTTCACGCCTGGTGTCGGCACCAGGAAGGCGCGCGAAGTGATCCGCCGGCACGTCGAGCATCTGGGCGTCGATCGGCCGTTGTTCAACGACCACAACGCCATGAAGGCGCTGGTGAAGTCTGGCGAGTTGCTCACCGACGTCGAAGCGGTCGTCGGCGCTTTCGAGTAGGCGACGAGTCCAGCGTCCGTGCGTCCGGCCGGCAGACGCGCCGCCCGCGCACAATCTCCGACCGGTCCCGAACACACTTCGGGGCCGGGAATCTCGCGATCCCCAGCCCCGGCGTTCCGAACGCCGACCCCGCAGACGGGGTCTCAGCCTGCTACCAGTACAGCTTCACCCCGAGCTGGATCTCCCGTGGCGCGCGCACCGCGATCAACTGGCCGAACGTGTCGGTGGACACCGTGCACGACGTGATGCTGGTCGTGCAGGTGTTGTCGAGGCCGGTGGCCGACGGATCCGATGCCCAATTGACCTGGTTGAACGCGTTGAAGAGCTCCGCGCGGAACTGCAGCCTGACGTCTTTGGTCAGGTAGAAGTTCTTCGACAGCGTGATGTCCCACTTGTAGAAACCGGGCTGGCGGAACGGCGCGCGGCCCGAGTTGCCGAACGTGCCATCGGCCGGCGGCGCGAACGCCGCCGGATTGAACCACATGGGTGGCGTGCCGTTGGCGGGCAGCACCCCGACCATCGGGTCGCCGACCAGATCGGCGAATCCGCCGCGGCGGAAGTTAAAGGTATCCACCGAGATGCGCGGAACGGGCTGGCCGGACACCACGTAGGTGATCCCCATGATCTGCCACCCGCCCAGCGCGTGTCTCAGGAACGCGTTCGGCGAGTCGCGATAGAACGGCAGTTCATAGACATACGAGGCCGAGAAGTTGTGCCGGCGATCGGTGCGGGCGTCGGCGTACTCGGCCCCGGGGTTCGCCGGGTTCTGCGGGATGTCGATCGAATCCCGGTCGTTGGTCGAGTCGGTCCGCGCACGGCTCAACGTGTAGTTGGCCGAGAGCGTGCCGCTGCGGCCGAACTGCCACCGGAACGAGGACAACAGCCCGTGATACCGGCTCTTGGCCGTCGTCTCCCGCATCGTAATCGTGCCGTACGACCGGAACGGACGGGCCGGGTTTACCGCGCTGGCCACGGTGTTCTGCAACGCCACCACGTCGGCAGGTTGCGGGAAATTCGGATTGGTCGGTCGAATCAGATTGTCGCCGCGCGTTCCGACGTAGCTCACCTCGATGGTGGCTTTGCTGAACAGACGCCGCGTCACCCCGACGTTCCACCCCATCGTCCGCGGATTCTTGAAGTCGAGCGAGGTCGCCTGGATCGCCCGCATCCCGGTCGTCGTCCCGGTCACGCCGGCGCCCGGGTTGCTGAGCTTCATGCCGGTGAGGGTGACGTTGTTGACGAACGGCGGGCTGGTAAACGAGTTCTGTTCGAAAATGCCGACCAGCGGCTGATCGTAGTAGATGCCGAACGCGCTGCGGACGATGGTGTTGCCGCTGCTGGCCGGATCCCAGGAGAAGCCGACACGCGGCTGGATGCTGTTCTTCTGAAATGCGTAAATCGCATTGCCGTACGGGGAGTTCTTGCCGGCGATGACGAGGCCGTCGAGCCAGTCGCCCGTTGACAGATCGACCAGCGTCCCGGCTGCGGACGTGAACTGCGGCGCCGTGGCCGCCTTGTAAAACGACGGATCAAACGTCACCAGCATGTTGTTCGCGTCGGTGATGGGCGGATAGAGCGAGTAGCGCACGCCCAAATCGACGGTGACGTTCCTCCGTGCGCGCCAGGTGTCCTGCGCGTACATTTCGTACCGATTGAAGCGCAGGTGGTTGGTGACGTCACGCTCCGCTTCTGTGTAGCTGCAGGACGCGCACGCACCGGTCGCATTACCCATCAGGAAGTTCTGGAACGCGGTATAGCCCCCGCCCGCCCCGAACGAGAAACTCCCCTGCGTCACGTTGGCCGCGTTCTCGTTTTTCTGCTCGAAGGTCAACAGGACGCCGGCCTTGAACGCGTGATTGCCACGCTGCACAGAGAAGGTGTCGGTGATGGTGTGATTGATGTACTCGATGTGATAGAGCTGCATCGAGTTGAACGTCGACAGCCCGCTGACGGCGATGCTCGGAATGCGGTTGGTCAGGTTTTCCGGGAAGAGCTCCGGAATGTTGATCCCGTAGTCGGCGCGCGTCCCCTTCGTGCCGGACGGGTTGGTCGTCGAGATCACGTTGCCCGACTTCTGGTACGAGAACTCGTTCAACGCGTTATTGCTGAGGATGGTCTTCACCTGGGCCGAAAAGACCTGCCCGGGCACGCTGGTGTCGGTCGTCGCCACGTTCGGGATGGCGATGCCGTTGAACAGGCCTCCCAGTTCCCGGGTCTGGCTCAGGTCGTGCGTGTACCGGCCGGTCAGCCGCCACCGCGCCGACAGGTCGTAGTCCATCCGAACCACTTCCTGCCTGGTGTTGTTGATGTTGGGCGACGACACCAGGTACTGGTTCTTGCCCGGGACGTTGGGCGCCGGATAGGCCGCGAGCAACTTGACCGCGTTCGGATCGCGAAGGGCCGGATCCACGTAGTTGACGTTGGTCGGGTCGGTGAGCCACGTCGGATCCGGCACGGTGGCCACGAGCGAAGCCGGCGCCCGCGCGACGCGGCGCCATTCCTGCGACCAGAAGAAGAACAACTTGTCGCTGGCCTTCGGCACCGGGCCGCCAATCGTGTAGCCGAAGTTCTTGTAGTCGAGCGCGGGCGGGTGGCCTGCCACCGTGGGATCGGTGCTCCGGTTGCGAATCCAGGAGTTCGCATTCAACGTGTCGCTGCGGATGAAGTCGTACGCCGCGCCCGTATATTTCTTCGAACCCGACTTGGTCACCACGCTCACCACGCCGCCGCCGCTCCGGGGCCATTCGGCTGCGTAGCTGCTCGTGATGATCTTGACCTCTGCGATCGACTCGAGCGTTGGGGTCGACAGCAGCGTGATGTTGGATCCCACATCGACGTTCGACACGCCGTCCACGAGCCAATTGACCGAGTTACGGCGGGAGCCGTTCACCGAGATGCTGACCGTGCTCGTCAGGCCGATGCCGACCTCGTCGGGCAGGTCGCTCGCGACACCCGCGGCCAGCGTCGCCAACTGCACGAAGTTGCGGTTGTTGAGCGGTAACTCCTGGACCTGTCTGGAATCGACCAGGTTTTGCACCGCCGGCGTGGGCTGCACCATCATGCGCTCGACCCGGACCTCAACGACCTCGGCGAGTCCACCCACCTTCAGGCTGCCATTGACCTCGATGCGGTCGTTGACGCTGAGGACAATGCCCTTGATGGTGAGTGACTGGAAGCCAGCCAGGTTGAACGTGACTTCGTAGGCGCCAATCGGCAGCAGCGTCGCGTTGTACGCGCCCGTGCTCGTCGATACGACGTCAAAGGTCCGTCCCGTCGGGACGTGTTTGGCCACGATGGAGACGCCGGGCAGCACGGCGCCCGTGGCGTCGGTCACCACACCCGTGATGGTGGCCGTGGTTTCTTGAGCGAAAGCGGGCACGGCCAGCGCGAGCACAAGAGCGACAACGGCGAGGCCGGGCAAGCGGGAGATGATCATGGGTCGTTCCTCCTGGGTGGTGAACGCCTAATTTATACCTTTCCTGCTCGATTTTTCCCATCCCGCGTCCACGTGCTTGCAACCGGCCTCATCCGGCGCGACCGTGGTTGCCCCGAACGCCGATTTCTGCGGCCAACGTTGCCGCGCCGGCTTGAGGCGATCGGAAGATCATGGATCGGTCGTACGGCCCCAGCCCCCGCCCCCGCCTGCTTGGTTGCCTCGTCTTTCTGCTAGACTGAGGCTCATCGCGCCCCTGTCAGTGCCACATCCGCCTGCGCCCCAGGAACCGACCGCACCATGAGGTTTGCACCCGAATACGTTGCCTGCGTCCTCAACGAGAATTTCGAGGACGCCAAAGCGCTGTTCCTCGAGCCGATGATGGCGATGCACTACGCGCATCTGGTGATGCTGGCCTCGCGGCGCATCATCAGCGATGCCGACGCGCACGCCATTCGCGTGGCGCTCGACCAGATCGACCTCGAGGCGGTCAGGCGCGTTCGCTACGACGGAACGTGCGAGGATCTCTTCTACTACGTCGAACAGTTGGTGACCGCGTCGTGCGGGACCGATGTCGGCGGCCGTCTGCATACCGCCCGGAGCCGCAACGACATCGACATGACGCTCTATCGGATGCGCCAGCGGCACTACGTGCTCGACATGCTGGCGTCGGCGGTCGGACTGCGCGCGGCGCTCGTCGATGTCGCCGACCGCCACAGGCACACCATTCTCGCGCTGCATACGCACACGCAGCCGGCGCAGCCTTCGACGGTGGCCCATTACCTGCTGGCGATGATCGAGCAACTCGAGCGGGACGCCACGCGGCTCGAGGCGGCCTACGAGACGACCAATCGCTGCCCGCTCGGCGCGTGCGCGATCACCGGGACGGCCTTTCCGATCGACCGCCAGATGACCAGCGACCTGCTGGGCTTTTCGGCGCCGACCGGCAACACCTACGGCAGCATCGCGACCACCGACTACCTGCTCGAAAACGTGACGGCCACGCTGGTGCTGCTGACGGGCCTCGGGCGCTTCGTGCAGGACATGCTGTTGTGGTGCACCGCGGAGTTCGCCTACCTCCGGCTGGGCGACGGGTTCGTGCAGGGCAGCAGCATCATGCCGCAGAAGCGGAATCCGGTGGC
This sequence comes from Acidobacteriota bacterium, assembly GCA_037133015.1. Lineage (GTDB taxonomy): Bacteria > Acidobacteriota > Vicinamibacteria > Vicinamibacterales > JAKQTR01 > JBAXOX01. The sequence continues at coordinate 14,440 of JBAXOX010000049.1, read as the reverse complement.
GCTCGAACACGCCAGGGCCATCTGCAGCCGGGCGTTCGGCGAAGCCAACGCGATTGTCAGCTGCATCCACAACACGCCGTTTGGCGACATCGTCGACACCGAGGACGACTTGCAGCCGCTGGTCGATCGGCTGTTTCACGACGGCGCCAGGGCGATCACGCTGGTGTCGGCGGCGATGGCCACCGCCGAGTTCGACGCGGCCCGCCTCGAGGACCGCGCCGGCTCCGGCTGGATCACGATTACCGAATTGGCCGACACACTGGCGCGCGAGCATGGGCTGGCCTTCGACACCGCCCACGCGATCGCACGCCAGGTCGTGCAGGGGCGCGCCGCGGATCCGACCGCGCGCATCAGCGCGATTGTCGCGGCCACGTCGCAGGCGTTGCTGGGCGCGCCGCTCGCCTATACGGAGGAGCGTCTCGCCGACATCCTGTCGCCCAGGCACTTCGTCGAGGTGAGGACGACGCTGGGAGGGCCGGCCCCGGCCGAAACCACCAGGGCGCTGGCCGCGTCCCGGACCCTGCTGGAACGCGACCGCGAGTGGATGCGAGCGACCCGGTCGCGGCTGTCTGCCGCCGCGGCCGATCTGCAAGAACGGAGCGCACGACTGTGACGCCCCGGGGCGACCTGGGCGACACGCCCGAGGCCGGCGAAATCAATCGTCGCGGGACCTACCTGGCGGTGGTGCTTCTCGAAGTGGTGGTGGTCGCCGCGCTCTGGGCCTTCGGGCGCTATTTCGGAAGTCTATGAGCGCGCTCGACTGGGCCATCATCGCCGGCTACCTCGTCTGGATCGTCTACGACGGGCTCAAGCGGACCAAGGCCTCCGATCAGGTCGAAGGGTATTTCCTCGCCAACCGGAGCCTGCCGTGGTGGGCGGCGGGCCTGTCGGTGATGGCCACGCAGATGAGCGCCATCACCCTGGTCGGGACGACGGGGCAGGCCTACGCCGACGGCATGCGATTCGTGCAGTTCTACCTCGGGCTGCCCATCGCGATGATCATCCTGTCGGTGACCATCGTGCCGTTCTTCTACCGTGCGCACGTCTACACGGCGTACGAATATCTCGAGCGGCGATTCGACGCCAAGACCCGCGCGCTGGCGAGCCTGCTGTTCCTCGCCTCTCGCAGCCTGTCGACCGGCGTCATCATCTCGGCGCCCGCCGTCATCCTGTCGATTGTGCTCGGATGGAACCTGTACCTCACCGTGCTGGCGATTGGCGTGCCGACAGCGCTCTACACGATGTTCGGCGGCGTGCAGGCGGTGGCGTGGACCGATGTCAAGCAGATGGTGGTCGTGATCGCCGGCGTGCTGGCGGCGGTCGTCGCCCTGATCATCGGCCTTCCGCACGACGTGTCGCTGGGCGAGGCCATGCATCTGGCGGGCGCAGTGGGCCGGCTCCGCACGATCGATTTCACGTTCACCCTGCACGAGCAGTACACGTTCTGGTCGGGCATGATCGCCGGGCTGTTTCTGATGCTGTCGTACTTCGGGTGCGACCAGAGCCAGGTGCAGCGGTATCTGACGGCCAAGTCGGTCGATGAGGCGCGCAGTTCGCTGATGATCAGCGCCTACGTCAAGATTCCGCTGCAGGCGCTGATTCTCATCATGGGCGTGCTGGTGTTCGTGTTCTACCTGTTCAACCAGCCGCCGATGCTGTTCAACCCCGTCTTCAAAACGAAGGTGGAGGCCAGCGCCCGCTCTGCCGAATACGCGGGCCTCGAACGGGATTTCTCGGCCGCGTTTACCGATCGCCGCCAGGCCGCGATGGCGTTCGCCGAGGCGCAACGCGGCGACGATCGCGCGCGAGCCGAACACGCGCGCCGGGCGTTTGTCGCGTCGGAAGCGCGGGTGAAGGACACGCGGACCAAGGCGATCGCGCTCGTCAAGGACGTGAGCGGCGATGCCAAGTACAACGACGTCAACTACGTGTTTCCGACCTTTGTCACCACCAGGCTGCCGATTGGCCTGGTCGGGCTGATCATCGCGGCGATTTTCGCGGCGGCCATGTCGGCGAGCGCCGGCGAGATGAATGCGCTGGCGACGGCCACCGTGATCGACGTGTACCGACGGCACATCCGGAAGACGGCGTCCGACGCGCACTACCTGTTTGTGTCGAAACTGGCGACCGGGTTCTGGGGACTGGTGGCGTGCGCGGTGGCGATCTACGCGGCGAGCCTCGGATCGCTGATCGAAGTGGTGAACCGGTTCGGGTCGTTCTTCTACGGATCGCTGCTCGGCGTGTTCGTCCTGGCGATTGGTACGAAGCGGGCCACGAGCCGAGGCGCGTTCTGGGGCCTGCTGGCCGGGATGGCCGCCGTCGCCCTGGTCGCCACGTTCACCACGGTGGCGTTTCTGTGGCACAACGTTGTCGGCGCGGTCGTGGTCGTGGTGGTCGGGATGCTGCTGAGCCTGACCGAGTCGGAGCCGGTTCGCGACTCGTGACAACCGAGACTCGAATGTTCTCTCGCCTCCGGGCGTATGTCGGTGTAAAGTAGCCGACACTACACGTGTTTTCTTCCAGGCTCTCATTCGACCTTACGCCCAACAGGCTGTCCGCGGCACTCGCGCGTCTGCGTGGTGCACGTGTCGAGATTGACGATCTCACCGAATCGAATCCCACGGCGGTCGGACTGACGTACCCGCCGCGCCTGCTCGACGCACTCGCCACTCCGGCGTCGCTCAGTTATCAGCCCCAGCCGTTTGGCCGCTCCGCTGCCAGGCAGGCCGTGGTGGACGATTATCGACGCCGCGGCTTCGCCGTGTCGCGCGATCGCGTCGTGCTGACGGCCAGCACGAGCGACGCCTACTCACTGCTGTTCAAACTGCTCTGCGACCCCGGCGACGAAGTGCTGGTGCCGGTGCCGAGTTATCCGCTGTTCGAGTTTCTCGCGTCGCTCGACGCCGTGCAGGTGCGGCCCTACCCGCTCGATTTCCACGGCCGCTGGGCGTATGACGTCGACGCGATCAAGAGGGCCACGACCCCGCGGACACGGGCGGTGGTCATCGTGAGCCCCAACAACCCGACCGGCACCTACTTGTCGAGTTACCATCTCGCCCCGCTTGCCGCGCACTGCCGGGCGAACGACCTGGCGATTATCGGCGACGAAGTGTTCGCCGAGTACGTCCTCGACGCCGAACTGCCGCGCGTGTCGTCGGTGCTTGCGCAGCGCGAGGCGCTGACGTTCGGCCTGGGCGGGCTGTCGAAGTCGCTGGGCCTGCCGCAGTTGAAGCTTGGCTGGATGGTGGTCAATGGCCCGGACGCGCTGGTGAAGGCGTCGCTCGAACGTCTGGAACTGATCTGCGACACCTACCTGTCGGTCGCCACGCCGGTCCAGGAGGCGCTTCCGTCGTTGCTGGTCGACGGGGCGGCCATTCGCTCTCAAATTCGGGACCGCGTCACGCGCAACTATCGGAGTGTGATGGCGCGGGCCGCCGATCACCCCTCGGTGGGCGTCCTTGCGTCCGAAGGCGGATGGTACGCCGTGCTGCAGGTGCCGGCGATGCAGTCGGAGGAGTCGCTGGTGCTGCAGATTCTCGAGCGCGACCACGTGCTGGTGCATCCCGGCTACTTTTTCGATTTTCCGCGCGAGGCATTTCTCATTGTCAGCCTTCTGCCGCGGCCCGACGTGTTCGACCGGGCAATCGCCCGTGTGCTCGCGCGAGTGGAGGCCAACGAGTGACCGGTGGCGGCACCTCGGGTCGACGCCTGGCCGGTCTGCTCGTCCCATTATTTTCCTGCCGATCGACACGAGGCTGGGGCATCGGCGAGTTCGCCGACCTGCCCATCCTTGCGGCCTGGATGCGCGAGGCTGGCCTGCGGTTGCTGCAACTGCTGCCGCTCAACGAGATGGCGGCCGGCCAGCGATCGCCGTACTCCGCCACCAGCGCGATGGCGCTGGATCCCATCTACATCTCGGTCGACGCGGTCCCCGATTTCCAGGCACTGGGAGGAGAAGGGGCGCTCGATGCCAGGGACCGCCAGACGCTTGCCCACCTCAGATCTGTGTGTGGCGTCGACTACGTCGGGGTGCGCGAGATCAAGACCGCCGTTCTCAGGGCCTCGTTCCGCCGATTTGTCGACAAGGAGTGGCTGGCCCGATCGGATCGGGCTCGCGACTTCGGCCGGTTCGCCGACCAGCAGCGATGGTGGCTCGACGACTACGCCGTCTTCAGGGCCCTGCACCACACGACAGGCGGCGGAGCGTGGCAGGATTGGCCGGCCGGGATCCGCGACCGCGATCCCGAGGCTCTGGCGCGCGTGCGGCGCGAACTGGAAGACGAGGTGTTGTTCCGTCAGTACGTGCAGTGGATCGCGCACGGTCAGTGGCTGGACGCCAGGGCCGCAGCCCACGGCGTAAGGCTGTACGGCGATTTTCCATTCGGCGTCGCTGCCGACAGTGCCGATGCGTGGGCCAATCAGGAATTGTTTTCGTTCGACAGCACGATCGGCGCGCCGCCCGACGCCTTCAGCGACGAGGGCCAGAACTGGCGGCTTCCGATGTATCGCTGGGACCTGATGGCGGCCGGACAGTTCGAGTGGTTCGCGCGCCGCGCGCGCCGTGTGGCCGACCTGTTCGACGGCTTTCGCGTCGACCACCTCGTGGGCCTGTTTCGGACGTGGGCGTTTCCGGTCGACGACCGGCCGCCGCATTTCGTGCCGGCCGATCAGGTGGCCCAGGACCGCCAGGGCCGGGCCGTGTTGAGCACGTTGCTCGCCACCGGCGCCGACGTGGTCGCCGAGGACCTTGGCACGATCCCGGATTTCGTGCGCGCGGCGCTGCGCGCGCTTGACGTTCCCGGTTACCGGGTGCTGCGGTGGGAGCGCGAATGGGACACGAAGGGACAGCCCTTTCGAGACCCGCGCGCCTACCCGGCCTGTTCGCTGGCGACCTCGGGCACCCACGATACCGAGACGCTCGCAGCCTGGTGGAACGCGAGTGACGCGATCGAGCGAACCGCGGCGCTCGCTGCGACTGGCGTCGCCACGCTCGGTGCGGACGCGGCATTTCTCCCCGACGTGCTCGATTGTCTGCTCGAGACGCTGTTTGCATCCGGATCGGACCTTCTCGTGCTGCCGATCCAGGATGTGTTCGGTTGGACCGATCGGGTCAACGTGCCTGGCCTGGTCGACGACATCAATTGGACCTGGACGCTGCCCTGGGCCGTCGATCAATTTGCTGCTCAACCGGAAGCCCGATCGCGCAGCGCCGTGCTCAAGACGCTGAGCATCCGCCACAACCGGCTGCTGTGAACCCCGACATCGCCGGCGCGGCGGCCATGGGGTCGACCCGTCTGCTCGTCCGGAGCCCGACCCACGTGACGGCGCCTTCGCATTCGTCATTCCAGGGCGGCGAAGCCGAACCCGGAAGCCACGCACGAGGGCCCCGCGCCGCCGGTTCCGTCCTCCCCGGCCAGGGAGGGACGCTGTGTTACGATCGGATGGTCACTCAGACTTTCCGAGACCATGCTGCGTCCAATCTCATTGATAGAAGGAGTATGCCCATGAAACGCCTGTTTGCTGTTCTCGCGCTTGTCCTGTTGATTGCCCTGCCCGTCGCGGCCCAGACCGCGCCGGCCGCTTCGCCCGCTATGCCCTCGACTTCGCCTCAGGCCGCTCCGGCTGCTCCGGTCGGGCCCACCGAACCGCTGAGCCGGGCGATCTTCAATGGCTACAACGGCATCAAACGCAACCTCACCGACTCGGCCGACAAGGTGTCGGAAGCCGACTACGCCTTCCAGCCCACCAAGGACGTCCGCAACTTTGCCCAGATGTTTGATCACATCGCCAACTCGCAGTTCAGCTACTGCGCGTCCGCCAAGGGCGAGCCGAATCCCAACAAGGACGACTTCGAGAAAACGGCGACGACCAAGGCCGCCGTGGTCAAGGCCCTGGCCGACTCCTTCGCGTATTGCGACGCAGCGTATCTCACGCTGACCGACGCAAAGGCGCTGGAACTGATCAAGGTGGGACAGAACGAAACGCCGCGCGCGAGCCGTCTGTTCGGAAACACCGCGCATCTCAACGAGCACTACGGCAATCTGGTCACGATGATGCGCCTCAAAGGCATGGTGCCGCCCTCGACCGAGCGCGCGCAGCAGGTCCGCAAATAACCCGACCTGGTGGCGACTGTGCCCCGCGATCTGGCGCTGGCGTTGGCCTCTGGCATGCTCGCACTGGCCGTTTCGGCCGGGTGTGCCCGAGAGACCGGCCCGCCCAGATCCGCGGGGACCGCCGCCGACATCCTTCTGTCTCCGGACACCGAAGAGATCTCCGCCACCGTTCCGACCGCCACGACGCTCGCGAAACTCTTTCGGGCGTACGTCTCACCCGACAAAGCCGATGCCGCCGTGCGGTTGGTGTCGCAACAGTTCGACCCTCGAAAACTGAGGGCCGGGCAGCGCTTTACCTTGACGCGAACCACCGATGGGTGGCTGCGGGGATTCGAGTACGAGGTCGACGTGGATCGCCACCTGAGTGTGGCGCCTGGCACTCCGGAGAACCCGAGAAACCTTCGCGCCGAGATCGTCGCCTACAAACGGCAGGAGGCCACCGCTGCGGTGACGGGCCGCATCGACAGGCAGTCGCCGTCACTCTTCGAGGCGATGCACGCGTCGGGAGAGACAGACGACCTGTCGGTCGAACTGGCGGCGATTTTCTCGGGAGAAGTGGATTTCCACAGCGGCCTCCAGCCCGGTGATGCGTTTCGGGTCGCGGTCTGGAAAGTGACCCGCGAGACCGGCACGGTGTCGTACGGCGCCATCTACGCCGCCGAATTTGTCAACGAAGGACGTGTGTTGAAGGCGTTCCGTTTCGCCCAACCGGACGGGACGGTTGGCTACTACGACGAACACGGACGATCGTTGAAGCGATTCATGTTGTGGTCGCCCCTCAAGTTCGAACCCAGAGTCACGTCAGGATTCTCGTACAACCGGAAACACCCCGTCCTCAACATCACCCGGGCGCACCTGGGCGTCGATTTCGCCGCGCCGGTCGGGGCGCCCGTCGTGTCGGTGGCGAATGGCGTGGTGACGCAGGCGGGATTTTCGGGAGAGGCCGGACGCCTGGTGGCCGTGCGTCACAGCAGCGGCTACGAAACGCTGTACATGCATTTGTCGTCGATTGCCGTGCGCGTGGGCCAACGCATCAGCCAGGGCGAGATGGTCGGGCGGGTTGGCGAGTCGGGGCTGGCGACCGGCCCCCATCTGGACTACCGCATCCGCAAGAACGGCGTCTACGTCAACCCACTGGTCGAGCGCCGCCGCATGCCGCCGGGCGAACCCATCGCGCCCGCCTTGCTGGCGGCCTTCGAGGCCGAACGCGACCGGCAGGCGGCGCTCCTCGCGCCGGCACCCCCAGCGGCCGTTTCGCCCAGCGCCGCCTCGGGGCGATAAAATCGGGTCGATCCGCAAGGTCGTCCTGCCGGCTGCACCTGCCGGCGAAAGTCGTCCGGCCTCGATACCGTGACACCCCCGCCAGATTCCCGACACCGAACCCCGCCGGTTGACAGGCGCGCCGCTTCTTGCTTCACTAGTGGGGTCGGGATGCCGTTTCGCGGGGCGTCCCGGGCGACAGTCGTTTCGGCTCGACGAGCGGACGGTTGCGGACCGCTCACCATCGGCCGGGACATCGTGCAGGCCCCTCCTTCTTTTCTTCTTCAGGCGGCTTCGCGCCCAAGTGGGGACGCGCTGTCGCGGATCGCGAGATTACATGTCTGTCATCCGTCCCTTTCGAGCCCTGAGGCCTGCACCGGCGCTGGCCTCCCGTATCGCCGCGGTGCCGTACGACGTGGTCAACACCGACGAAGCGCGCGCCCTCGCGTCGGGCAACGATCTGAGTTTTCTCCACGTGTCGCGCGCCGAGATCGATCTGCCGCCCGACACGAACCCCTACGCAGACATCGTCTACAAGACCGCGGCCAGCCGGTTCGCCGGGATGCGGTCGCACATGGTCGAAGAGGATGTTCCGGCGGTGTATTTCTATCGTCTGCGCATGGGGAACCACACGCAGACGGGCCTTGCGGCGTGCTACTCGGTTGACGAGTACGACGCCGATCTGGTCAAGAAGCACGAGCGGACGCGTCGCGACAAGGAAGACGATCGCACGCGCCACATCACCGACCTGCGCGCGCAGACCGGGCCCGTGTTTCTGACCTATCGCGCGTCGGCGGATGTTGACGCGGTGGCAGTCCGCGTTGCAGCGACGCCGCCGATCTACGACCTGGTGGCGCCGGATGGCGTCAGCCACACCGTGTGGAAAGTGACCGGCACCGACCTGGCTGCCGTCGTGACGGCATTTGGCGCGCTGCCGGCGGTGTATATCGCCGACGGCCACCACCGGGCTGCCAGCGCGGCGCGGGCACGTAAAGCGATCGCCCGCGAGACCGGAAGAGACGGCGTGGTCGAAGCCGACTGGTTCCTCGCGGTGGCGTTTCCCGACAACCAGACGCAGATTCTGCCGTACAACCGCACCGTGAAAGACCTGGCCGGCCTGACGCCAGAGGCGTTTCTTCAGGCCGTCAAGGGCAGGTTCGCCGTACGATCGGGCGGGCCGGCGACTCCCGCGAAGAAAGGCGACGTGGCGATGTATCTGGGCGGCGCGTGGTACACGCTCGATGTCGGCGCACGGGCCGGCGCCGACGTGATGAGCCGTCTCGACGTCAGCATCCTTCAGGATCAGTTGCTCGATCCGGTGCTCAAGATTGCCGACGTCCGAACCGACAAACGCATCGATTTTGTCGGAGGCATTCGCGGCACCGGCGAGATCGAGACACTGGTGGCAGGCGGCAAGGCGGCGGTGGGCTTTTCGCTGTTCCCCGTCAGCGTGACCGACCTGATCGGGATTGCCGACGCCGGCCAGATCATGCCGCCCAAGTCGACGTGGTTCGAGCCGAAACTGAGAGACGCGTTGTTGATTCACACGATCTAGCAACGGCGGGTGGGAGACGAGGGGCTGGCCGGTACGCGAGCGTCCTCGATCCTGACCACCGCCCCCGCGTCCCGAATTCCCGATCCGGAAGAGGTACACCATGAAGATCCTGATAGCCGACAAATTCGAAAAGAGCGGACTCGAAGCCCTGCACGCCCTCGGTGTCGAGGTGCTCTACCAACCCGATCTGAAAGATGCGGCGCTTGGCGAGGCGCTCGCCTCGTCGAAAGCCGACGTGCTGGTGGTGCGGTCGACGAAGGTGACCGAACCGATTCTCGAGACCAGCGCGCTATCGCTGGTCGTGCGTGCGGGGGCGGGCTTCGACACGATCGACGTCAAGGCCGCATCTCGACGAGGGATCTACGTGTCCAACTGCCCCGGGCGCAATTCGATTGCGGTGGCGGAGTTGGCGTTCGGGCTCATCCTGTCGCTGGACCGGCGCATTCCGGACAATGTCGCGGAGTTGCGCGCCGGCAAATGGAACAAGAAGGAGTACTCCAAAGCCAGAGGCCTCTACGGCCAGACGCTGGGCTTGCTCGGATTCGGCAGCATCGGGCAGGAGATGGCCAAGCGCGCCCAGGCGTTCGGCATGAAGTTGGCCATCTGGAGCGAGATGGGCATCACGGTGGGCACCGATGGCCTGCCGGTGGACCTGCCGTTGCTGGTGCGCCTGCGCCCGGCGTCGGGAGTCCCGATGGAGCCCAACGTCAGGGTCTGCGCCACGCCGGCCGAGGTCGCGGCCCACTGCGACATTTTGAGCGTCCATCTGGCGCTCAACGACAAGACGCGGGGCGTGGTCAGCGCCGAGGTGCTCAGTCAGCTGAAGCCGGGTTCGTTCTTCGTCAACACGGCACGCGGCGAAGTGGTCGATTACAAGGCGCTGGAGGCGGCCGTCAAAGAGAAGAACCTGCGCGTCGCCATCGACGTGTACGGCAAGGAACCGGCCACCCCGGCCGGCGAATTCGTGGATCCGCTGGTGCAATTGCCGAATGTCTACGGCACGCACCATATCGGCGCGTCCACCGATCAGGCGCAGGAGGCGATTGCCGCCGAAACCGTTCGCATCATTCAGGTGTTCACACAGACGGGCCGCGTGCCCAACGTCCTCAATCTGGCGCGCAAGACGCCGGCGACGCACGTCCTGGTCGTCCGGCAGAAGGACCGTCCGGGCGTGCTGGCGCATGTGTTCGACCTGCTCCGCGAGGCCGGGTTGAACGTCGAAGAAACAGAGAACATCATCTTCGCCGACGCCGAGGCGGCCGTCGCGCGGCTCAATGTCGACGGCGAGCCGTCGGCCGACGTCATCGCGCGGATCAAGGCGGGGAACCCCGACGTGCTCGATGTGCAGGTCGTAGCCATCAGTTGAGACGGTCGAGACCAATTCTGGAGGAATCCATCATGGCGACAGCGCGCGTCTTCAATTTTGCGGCCGGTCCGGCCGTGCTTCCGCTCCCGGTCCTCGAAGAGGCCCAGCGCGATTTGATCAGCATGCCGGGCGTCGGCATGTCGATTCTCGAAATGAGCCATCGCGGCAAGTACTTCGAGGGCGTGCTCCAGCAGACCGAAGCTGACATCCGCAAACTGGCCGGTGTGCCCGACGACTACAAGGTGCTGTTTCTGCCCGGGGGCGCCAGCCTGCAGTTTTCGATGGTGCCGCTCAATTTTCTGCCCCGCGACGGCTCGGCCGACTACATCGTCACGGGCGCCTGGTCGCAGAAGGCGGTCAAAGAGGCCAAGAAGGTGGGCGGCGTCAAGATCGCCTACACGGGCGAGGCGACTAATTTCAACGGCGTGCCCGCGCAGAACGCCCTCAGCCTGGATCCGAAGGCGGCGTTCGTGTCGTTCACCTCGAACGAGACGATTCACGGCGTCGAATTCAAGTACGTGCCAGAGACCGGCCAGGTGCCGTTGGTGTGCGACACCTCGTCGGACATGTTCAGCCGCCCGCTCGACGTCTCGAAGCACGCGTTGATTTACGCGGGGGCCCAGAAAAACATCGGGCCTTCCGGCGTGGTGCTCGTCATCGTCAAAGACGAGTGGCTCAAGCAACGCGTCGACGACCCCAAGCTGCCGACGATGCTCAACTACGCAATCCATGCCGACAACACGTCGATGTACAACACGCCGCCGTGTTTCGCGATTTACATCATGGGCCTGGTGATGAAGTGGCTGCTCTCGATTGGCGGGCTGGAGGGGATCCACGCGATCAATCAACGGAAAGCGGCGATGCTCTACGCCGAAATCGACCGCACCGGCTACTACAAGGGGCACGCCCAGAAGGACTGCCGGTCGCTGATGAACGTGACGTTCCGCCTGCCGAGCGAGGAACTCGAGGCGAAGTTCGCGAAAGAGGCGAAGGCGGCGGGCCTCGACGGCCTCAAGGGACACCGGTCTGTCGGCGGCATGCGCGCGTCGATTTACAACGCGTTTCCCGAGGCAGGCGTTGAGGCGCTCGTGCAGTTTATGCGGGAGTTCGAGAAGAAGAACGGATAGCAACTACGACCGCTGGTAGTAGTCGATAGACGCAGCTAGCATCGTCGCAACGCCCCATTCGCGGACCCGCTGTGGCGGGTCCGCGCCTTCATTACGTTCAAGGCAGGATTGACCATGGACAAGCTGCGACGCTATGCGGGGAACGCGTGTCTGGTCGCCGCGATCGTCGTGGTGATGGCGGTGGCCGCGGTGTCGGCCGTCGCCGCCGATGGTCCAGGGCGAGTGACTGGCACGGTCAGGGACTCGAGTGGCGCGGTGATCGCCAACGCCGAAATCGCGCTGGTCACCGGCGAACAGACCAGCGTGATGAGCATCCGCTCCGACAAAGACGGCCGTTTTGCCTTCGACCGTCTCGCGGCGGGGCGCTACCTGCTCATCGTGTCGTTTCCCGGATTCAGCGACGTGCGCGTGCCCGTCTCGGTGACGGCAACCAGGCCGGCGCTTGCCGACGTGTCGCTCTTTCCGACGCCGGTCGAAGCCGAGGTCACGGTGACGGCCACGCCCGGCGTGGCTCAGGACGTCCAGGCGGTGTCGCAGCCGGTCAATGTCATTGGGAGCGGGGCCATTCACGAGCGCGCCAAGGCCGTGGTGGCTCAGGCCGTTCTCGAAGAACCCGGTGTGAACCTGTTGCGCACCAGCCCGACGATGGCTGGGATTTACATCCGCGGCTTGACCGGCAACAAGGTCAACATCTTTGTCGATGGCGTCCGCTATTCCAACTCGGCGCAGCGCGGCGGCGTCAACACGTTTCTCGACCTGGTCGAACCCACCAGCCTGCAATCCATCGAGATTCTGCGCGGGCCCAACAGCGCGCAATACGGCAGCGATGCGATGGGTGGCAGCGTCCAGTTTCTCTCGCAGACGCCAAGCCTGTTGTCGCCTGGCGGTCCCGTGTGGCGAGGAGCGGCGGCCCTCAGGGCCAACACGGCCGATCAGAGCCTGGGCACGAATCTGTCGGTCGGATATTCCGCCGATCGGTTCGGCGTGCTTGCCACGATGGCCGCCCGCAAGATGAACAGGATTCGCGCCGGAGAGGGTCTCGACTCTCACGCCGCCGTCACCCGTTTTCTTGGCGTGTCGTCAGACAGGCTGATGGATGCCAGGCTGCCAGACACCGGGTTTACGCAGTATGGCGGGTCGCTGAAGCTCAATTGGACGCCCAGTTCCAGCGACCAGTTCGTGTTCAGCTACGCCAGAAGCCAGCAGGACGGCGGGAAGCGGTACGACCAACTTCTGGGCGGTGACGGCAATCTGATCGCCGATCTGCAAAACCTGATGATGGATGCCGCGTACATCAAGTACCACCGCGCCGGGTTCGGCATCTTCGACCAGGTGACCGCCACCTACTCCTTCAACACGCAACGCGAAGAACGGGTCAACCAGGGCGGCAACGGGAATCGGTTCGCGTCGATCACGCACGAATTCGAACGGATGTACGTGCATGGCGCCCAAATCAAAGCGGTGACGAGGCTGGGCGATCGGCACGAACTGCTCATCGGCGGCGAACTCTATCCCGAGCGCATCAAGGCGCCGTCGTTTGCCTTCAACCCGGCGAACGGGGCGACGACGGTGCGCCGAGGGCGCGTGCCGGACGGGGCCACCTATCGCAGCGAAGGCATCTACGTGCAGGACGCGTACGACGTGGTTCCCGGCTTGTTCAGGGCAGTCGGCGACCTCCGGTACAGCGGGGCGCACTACCGATCGCGTGCGGCCGACAGTCCGCTTGTCGGAGGCAAGGCGTTGTGGCCAGACGATGCACTTGATACCTCGAGCGTGACGTTCCGCGCGGGCCTGGTGATGACGCCGAAGGCGGGTTGGGGCGTCACGGCGAACGTGAGCCGCGGATTTCGCGCGCCGCACATCACCGATCTCGGCACGCTCGGCCTCACCGGTTCCGGGTTCACCGTGTCGGCCGCCGAACTGGCTGGTCTGGGCGCCACGATCGGGTCCACAGCCGGCGCGACTGCGGCCAACACCGGTCGGGCCGTCACCGCGGCCGGTCCCGAGACCAGTCTCAACTACGAAGCCGGGTTCAGTTACCGCAGCCGGCGTGTGTCGACCGAAGCGTCCGTCTTTCTCAATAACATTTTCGACAACATCGTCTACCAGGCGCTTATTCTGCCCGCGGGTGCGGTTGGCCGGCCGCTTGGCGACCAGGTGATTGCCTCGCAGGGCGCCAGTGGCGTGGTCTACGTGCCAGCCTCATCGTCGCCGGTGTTGGTGCGCGTGAATTACGGAAACGCGCGGATCACGGGCTTCGAGCACCGGCTCGACTGGAGCGTGGCGCCTGGGTGGTCTGTGGGGACGGTGCTCACGCTTCTTCACGCCAAGGACACCGCCACTGGTCTGGCGCCCAACATCGAAGGGGGGACGCCGGGTCCCGACTTCTACCTCAAGCTGCGCTACTCGGCGCGGAGTGGGCGCTACTGGGTCGAGCCGATCCTGCACGTGGTCGGCGAACAGACGCGGTTGTCAACGCTCGACCTGGAGGATCGCCGAACGGGCGCGACACGGACCCTCGCCAGCATCAGGAGTTTCTTCTACAACGGGGCGACGGCCCGGGGCTGGGTGTCGCCGGGGCCGGATGGGGTGGCGGGCACGGCCGACGATGTGTTGACGGTGACAGGCGAAACGCTCGCTCAGGTGCAGACCCGCGTACTGGGGACCGCCAGTTCGGCCCCGCTGTACACGTCAGTGCACGGCTACACCACGCTGTCGGTGCGTGCGGGCTTTCGGTTCAGCAAGAACCGGGAGATTAGCGTGGACGCCGAGAACCTGACCGACACGAATTATCGGGGCATTGCGTGGGGATTGGACGCGCCTGGGCGCAGTGTGTCGTTCAGCTACGTCACCAGATTTTAAGCGCTTTCCCGGGTACGCGAAGAGGGGGCCGGCACCGCCGACCCCCTCTCGCTTCGTCTCCGTCCTTCGGCTGCGCTCAGGACTTCCGCCTCTTCAGGAATCGCTTCAGCCCTTCGACTTCGCTCAGGACTTCCGCCTCTTCAGGAATGGCTTCAGC
>JBAXOX010000048.1:0-30502 GCA_037133015.1 Acidobacteriota bacterium | reverse complement strand
GCCGCGGGTGGCTGTGCGGCGCCTGCCGGGGCCGATGGCGTCGCCGCGGGTGGCTGTGCGGCGCCTGCCGCCCCCCCCGCTGCACCACCGCGGCCGCCCCTGCCGGCCGGTGGCGTCATGTGCCCGATACGCGCCCACGTCATACCCAGATCGTCAGACCGATAGAAGCCGGCCTCGTCTCGCTTCGCGTCGACGATCGCGAACAGGGTCGCCGGATTCTTGCGGCCGTCAATGGCCAGGCCCACTCGGCCCATGTCGGATGTCGGCAGGCCCTTGGTCAGTTTGGTGAAGGTCTTGCCGGCGTTGGTCGATCTGAAAATGCCGCCTTCGGGTCCGCCGCCAAGCATCTGACCGACGGCGCGCCGTCGCTGATACGCCGAGGCGATCACGACGTCGGGGTTCTTGGTGTCGAGAATCACGTCGCTGACGCCGGTGTCGGGGCTGATGGTGAGGACCGCGGTCCATGTGGTTCCGCCGTCGATCGTCTTGTAGAGCCCGCGCTCTCCGCCCGAGGACCAGAGCGGTCCCTGAGACGCGACATAGACGACGTTGGTGTTCCGCGGATCGATGGCGATGCGCCCGATGTGCTCGGAACTGGCCAGCCCCATCCGCTTCCACGTTTTGCCCGCGTCCACCGACTTGTACACACCGTCGCCGAAATGTGCGCTGCGCTGGCTGTTGTGCTCGCCGGTGCCCAGCCAGATCACGTTCGAGTCTTTGGGATCGATCACCACGCAGCAGAGGGTGAAGGAGCCGCCGTCGTCAAAAATCGGGTTGAACGTCACGCCGCGGTTCGTCGTCTTCCACAGGCCGCCGAAGGCCGAAGCGATGTACCACACCGACGGGTTCTTCGCATCGATCGCGATGTCGGCAATCCGCCCTGTCGAAAGGCCCGGGCCGATGCTGCGCAGTTCGATGCCCTTGAGCAGGTCGCTGGTCAGCCGATCCGACCCGCTGCCGGGGCCCTGGCCAGCCGCGATCACAACCGTGGCGACCATCCCGACCGCAAGGACGGTGAGCAGTAACAGTCTTCTCATATCAACGCTCCCAAGAAAACGGCTGGCGCGAGGCCGATGTTGAAGCGGAATCACCGAGGGGCCATCAACCGAGACGGAGGAAACGCCGCGAATGGTAGCACATCGGACCGTTCGAGTCGTCGGCGATTGCCGTATAATCGAGCCGCCTTCATGAGTCATCGAGTCCACAGCGATCCTGCGTTCGTGACGGTCGCGGGTTCGAACGCCGCGCGGCCCCCTCATCCCGTTCTGCTTCATCAGTTTTTCGAGCGGGCGGTGGTGTGTTGGCCCGACCGGGTCGCCGTCGAGATCCCGCCCGCGGTGGGGCGCCCGCAACGCCGCAGCGTCACGTACGCCCAGCTCGACGCTCGCGCCAGCGCGCTGGCGGCGGTCTTGCGCGAACGCGTCTCGGCTGACGCGGTGGTCGGCGTGCATCTGCCGCGGACCTCGGAGCACCTCTACGTGGCCCAGTTGGCCGTTCTGAAAGCGGGTGCCGCCTACGCATGCATCGACCCGTCATTTCCCGACGCGCAGTTCCAGGACATCCTGCATGACGCCAACGCGGTTGCGCTGCTGACCGACCGGAACGGGGTTGCGCGCGCCTCGGCCTGTGGACTCGACGTGGGGCTGGCCATCGACATCGTGGACGGCCCGGCGCCCGACGCAACCGCGGCGGGGGACCGGCAAGAGGCGCCGATCTGGTTGACGCAGCACAACCTCGCCTACGTGATTTACACCTCGGGCACCACCGGCCGGCCCAAGGGCGTGATGATCGAACACGCCAGCATCGCGAATCTGGTGGCCTCGGATATCGACGAGTTCGGCCTGTCGCCTGCCGATCGGGTGGCCCAGAATTCGTCGGCGGCCTACGATTCGTCGGTTGAGGAGATCTGGCTTGGGCTGGCGGTCGGCGCCACGCTGGTCGTGATGGACGACGACACCGCGCGGCTCGGTCCCGATCTGGTGCGGTGGCTCCGGCAGGAGCGCATCACCGTGTTGTGTCCGCCGCCCACCATGCTGCGTGCGATGGGCTGCGCAGATCCCGCGACGGCGTTGCCCGATTTGAAATGTGTCTACGTCGGCGGGGAAGCCTTGCCCAGGGATGTGGCCGACAGCTGGGCGCCCGGCCGCCGGCTGACCAACGGGTGGGGACCAACCGAGTGCACCGTGACGGCCATTCGGATCGACATCGCGGCAGGCGATCCGATTGCGATCGGCCGCCCGGTGCCCGGATTGTCGGCGTGTGTCCTCGACGAGCGACTCGAACAGGTTCCCGATGGCGTCGCCGGGGAGCTGTGCGTGTCGGGCATCGGGCTGGCGCGCGGCTACCGGCATCGGGACGCGCTGACCGCGGAGCGGTTTCCGGCGCATCCCACGCTGGGTCGCATCTACAGGACGGGAGACCTGGCGACGCGCGATCCGGAGGGCCGCTTCTTTTATCACGGGCGCATCGACGGCCAGGTCAAGATCCGGGGCTACCGAGTCGAGCTCGAGGCGATTGAGACGAGACTGTCGGAGCTGTCGGGCGTGCGCGAAGCGGCGTGCCGGATACAGGACGAAGATGCCGGGCCGGTGCTCGTCGCGTGCGTCGTGCCGATGCGTGCGGACGCCGCTCCCGCGGCAGACGACCTCAAGGAAGCCCTTCGGAAGGTGCTGCCCGCCTACATGGTTCCCGGTCGCTTCGGCATGCTGACGACGTTGCCGCGGACCGTGGGCGGCAAGCTGGACCGGAAGGCGCTACCCGTGATCGAGGCGGGCGCCGTTGCCAGTTCCAGAGCCGGCGGCGCATCGAGTCGGGAA
Source organism: Acidobacteriota bacterium (assembly GCA_037133015.1). Classification (GTDB taxonomy): domain Bacteria; phylum Acidobacteriota; class Vicinamibacteria; order Vicinamibacterales; family JAKQTR01; genus JBAXOX01. The sequence goes on along the minus strand of JBAXOX010000048.1, from coordinate 27,686 downwards.
GCGGTGTCGCCGCGAACGCCACTGGAAATCCGGATCGACGCGGCGATTCGCGACATCTTGAAACGGAAAGACCCTGTCGGCATCCACGACGATTTCTTTGCGGATCTGGGAGGCGACTCGCTGCACGCCGCCATGCTGGTGTCGCTGTTGCGCGACGATCCGGTGACGGCCCACGTGGCGGTGCGCGACATCTACCGTGCGCCAACCATCGCGGGGCTTGCGGTTACGATCGCTGCGGCGGCTCCCCATCAGAAGGTGACCCACGATGCGTCTGGCACGCGCGATGCCGGCCATCCCGTGATCGCCACACTCGCGCAGGCCAGTTGGCTGCTTGGGGGCCTGTTCGTGGTGTCGCCCGCGATCTACCTGGCCGCGTTCACACTGATGCCGGCGGCGATCGAACGTCTCGGGCTGGTCATCACCATGGCGCTGCTGCCAGTCCTGTCGATCGTCTGGGTCGCGCTGTACACACCCCTCGCGGTGCTGGCGGCGGTCGTGGCGAAGCGCGTCTTGATCGGGACGTACGTGCCGCGGCGCGCGCCGGCGTGGGGCGGTTTCTACGTGCGCAACTGGATGGTACAGCGGGCGGTGCGCGCGGTGCCCTGGCGCGTGCTGGGAGGCACCGTGTTCCAGCAGATCGTGTTGCGCGCACTCGGGGCCCGCATCGGCAGCCGCGTCCACATTCATCGCGGCGTCAACCTGCTGAGCGGCGGCTGGGACCTTCTTGAGATTGGCGACGATGTCACCTTGGCTCAAGACGCGGCGATCAACGTCGTGGAGTACGAGGACGGGCACATCGTGCTGGCGCCGGTGTCGCTCGGGTCTGGCGTGACGCTCGAGACCCGCGCCGGCGTGGCGGGCGGGGCGTCGATGGCGCCGGACAGTCAACTCGCGGCGCTGTCGTTTCTCTCGCGCGGGGCGACCGTGCCGCGCGGCGAGCGATGGGACGGCGTGCCGGCGGGGCCTGCCGGTGTTTCCGCGCCGCGGCCTGCCGTCCCGGGGCCTGCGGTGGACTGGTCGCCGGCCCTGCACGGGCTCCTGATGATCGCGGCCCACGAGGCGGTGGCTTCGCTGCGCGTCCTGCCGCTGGCGCTGCTGAGCGCGATGGCTGCCCGCCTCGCCGGCGTCGACGGCCGGCACATGGTGGCGTGGCTGAACGCACCGACGGTGCAGACCTCCTGGCTCGTCCCGCTCGTGTGTGTCGTGCTGGCCGCCTCGCCGCTCACGCTCGCACTCGAGATCGCGCTGATGCGCGCCTTGGGACCGGTGCCCGAGGGCACGATCAGCCGGTGGAGTCCGGCCTACCTGCGCGTCTGGCTCAAGACCGGTCTCGTGCACCAGGCTGGAGAGTGGTTGAGCGGCACACTGTTCTGGCCGTCGTGGCTTCGGCTGGCCGGGATGACCATCGGGCGCGACTGCGAAATCAGCACCATCCTCGACTCCGTGCCGGAGTTGATCGAGATTGGCCCGGAGACGTTCTTCGCCGATGGCATCTATCTCGGCGGGCCGTTCGTGCACCGCGGCACGGTCACGCTCGCCCGAACGCACGTGGGCGCCGATTCGTTTGCGGGCAATCACGCGGTGTTCCCCTCAGGGCAGCGCCTGCCCGACGGCATCCTGGTGGGCGTCAGCACGCGGGCTGACGACACGTTGATGCGCCCGCACACGGCGTGGTTCGGCCATCCGCCGTTTGAGTTGGTCAGGCGGGAGATCGTCGAAGTCGATCGCGGCTTGACGCACGAGCCGTCGTGGATGCGCTATCTCAATCGGATGATCTGGGAAGCGGCGAGATCGGCGTTGCCGCTGGGATCCGCGATTGTGGTGTTCGGCTGGTTCGCCATGCTGGCGGCCGCCGACGATGCGGTGCCGCCATGGCTGTTGTGGTGGGGCGTGATGCCGCTGGCAACGCTGGCCACCGGCGCGGCGTTCTGCCTGCTGGTGCTTGCCCTCAAGTGGGGACTGCTCGGTCGCGTGCGGCCGGGTGTGCATCCCCTCTGGTCGTGCTGGTGCAGCCGCTGGGACTTTTTCTTCGTCGCGTGGCAGGTGTACGCGCGGTATCCGTTGTCGTACCTCGAGGGCACGCTGCTGCTGCCGTGGTATTTGCGGGCCATGGGCATGCGGATCGGTCACGGCGTCGTGCTCGGCGGCGGCTACTCGCAGGTGGTCGATCCCGACATGCTGCAGTTCGACGATGGGGCGACGGTCTGCTGCCAGTTCCAGGCGCACACCTTCGAGGATCGCGTGTTGAAGATCGGTCACGTCCGCATTCGTCGCGATGCGACCGTCGGCGATGCGGGCGTGCTGCTGTATGGCGCCGACGTCGGCGAGGGCACGTGCGTGCTGCCGCACAGCGTGATCATGAAGCACGAGCGCCTGCTGCCCGACCGCATCTACGGCGGCTGCCCCACGCAAGAGGTGTCGCTTTACTCGCCGCTCTTCCGGCGCTAGGATCCACCACAATCCAATCGACGGCTCGACCCGGAGTCCGCGTGATTCCGTGAGTCGCGCGGCACGTATCCGACCGATGAGGCGGCCGACATCCATGACCCTGCACCGACTCCCTCTCGCCCTGACGATTGTCACGGCTCTCATCGTGTGTGCGACTCCCGTGGACGCGCGCGATCGGGTGCTGTTCACGATGCGCGTGACTGAGCAGGCGCAGACGGCGCACGAACGCGTGGCGGCCGCCATCGAGGCCTGGCAGGAGGGTCAACCGGTCGGCGATCTCTTCAAGGCGATCAAGGCGGCCAATCCGGAGAAGTCCGCCATCGTGTCGATGCGGGAACTGAACAAGGCCATCGAGGACAAAGCGCTGCCGGCGCCGCTGCTCGAGAAGGCCCAGGCCCTCATCAACAAACAGAAGGCCGCGCAGCGGACCGTTCGAGAGCGCGTGCTGGCCACGCGAAACGGCACCTACCTCCGGTACCGCGACGGCAATCCCGAGGCGTTTCGATCGGTCTACGGCAGCGGCGACATCGGATCCTGGCCCACGGCCTCCGATCCCAACGCCTCGATGGACATCGACTGGACGGTGTTTGGCACGGACCCGGCCGTGACCGCGGGCCTGCGCGACGCGTGCAAGACGGACCTGCTGAACGATCTGGCCGGCGAGAACTCGGGCCTGACACTGGCTGACTTCGACGTGGTGATCACCGCGGAGGGCCACGAAAGGGCCGCGGGGGTGTTCGAAACCACGGGCGGCATCGACTGGGCGAAGCGCAACATGAAGCGCGTCACCATCGTTCAACCCGACGGCACCACTACCACGTACGACTTTACCAAGCCCTTCAGGATCACAGGAGCCGGCGACAACAGGCTGGCCTCGGACCGTCTCGCCGGCGATCCGATCGCCGAAATGGCCCAGGCGGAACACATGGCGAGGTTCCGCGAGCTGGCGTCCAAGGGTGGTGACTACGACGCCCTGTTCGATGCGCGGGGATTCCTGCGGACCGACGTATTTGCCGATCCGAACAATGCCGCGGCCCAGACGCTCTGGAACCGGTACATGGATATGCTGTCGGATTTCGGGGTGGATTTCTATCGAAGCCGGTCCGCCACCGCGACCGGGGGGTGCCTCGACATGGCCAAGCACCTCCAGGAAGAGGTCCTCACCAAGAAGCACGCCTCCGACGCGAGGCTCAAGAAGACGCTGAAGTACGTGTCGCGAGCCGACAACATTTCGCGCGGCGTCCCCGGCCTCGAGAAGATTCTCGCCGCCGATCCTCTGCTGAGCGATCCGGTGTATCGAGACGTGGTGGACCTGGCGGGCCTCGTCTCGCGCGCCAATGCCGCCCAGGTGAACTCGCTGATCAAGGAACGCTTCGGTGACATGCCCGACGCCGGCTTGGCGGAACTCGGCACCCGTGCGCGACGGGCCATCCTCAGAATGTCCGAAGTGACGTTCCAGGCCGAGATGGACCGCATCGTTCTCGATGTGGCCGACAAGGCAGGCCGCAAGGAGGCGCTCGACAAACTGACCGACGACTTCCGCATCATCGCCGAAGAAGGCGGGGAGTACGGCGAGATGGCGCGGGCGGCGGTCGATCAAATCGGAAAGATGCAGGAGGCCAACGAGGCCGGCACCATCGATCAGATTCGCGAGCACTATCAGTCGCTCGAGAAGATTCGCAACGCCGAGCGCGGGCTCGTGTCCTCGGTCGTCGACTTTCTCAAGCAGACCGAACTTGGCCGCAAGATGCTCGAGAAGGCGGGAAAGCTGCTTGAGTACGGAAAAACTCCGGTGATCGCGCCCGCCGAGGGGCAGTACCGGTCCGGTGCCGCGGAGTTCGTCAATGGCCTCGTCGAATCGTCGCGCGCCGGGGGATTGAAGACCGTCGAACTGCTTGGCTCGGCCGCGATGTGGGCCGAAGTCTTCGACAGCGCGCGAACCGCCAAGAGCAACGCGGATCTGGCGGTCGCGCTCAGCAAGACGCTCATCAACAACACCTTCTTCGGCATGGTGCTCAATTCCGCCTACGCGGGCATCGTCTTGGGCGACAACCAGGCGCTGGCCAAGGCCGTGATGTACATGCTGGTTCCGGAAGCCGCGCTGCCGGCCCTGGTGGAGGCGCTCGGCAACACGGCGATTCGCGCCGGCGCGCAGACGTTGTTCGACGCGCAGATGGAGAGCGTCTACACGGCATCCACCATCAAAGACGGGGACATCAAGGACTTCGCCGGTCTGGGCATGGCCGGCGTCGCAGGGGCCCGGTATTTCGTCGATGCGATGTGCGACGGGATGCCAGAGGAAGTCGCACAGCAGATGGTCAACCGGGCGAAGGCCACCGACGCGGGCCGCGGCCTCGAGGCGGTCGCCGTAAGGGCCGTCGGTCAGGCTATCCGCAGCACCGTCGACAACGGGAACGTGCTCGTCTACAAGCAGGATGGCGCGCTGCAAAAGGCCGCAGCCGCAATCCTCCGCGTGACGCAGGACATCACCGACTGTGCCAGCGTCTGGGGCGTTGAGGTGGCGCTGTCGGCGGCGAGGGCGGGCGACCTGCCGGGCGGCCTGGATCGCGGCCAGACCCAGGCGCTGGTCACGCTGATGAAGGCGCGGGAAGCCGCCCGCCAGGAGGCGCGCGCGGCGCTGAGTGATGCCATCGTGCGAACGTTTCTGGAGCGGAGCCGCGCCGAGGTGACGCTCGACAGCGGCAAGGCCATGGAAGCCTACACGGCCCTCATGGCGATCTTCGAGCAGCTGGGCATCGCCAAACAAGGGCGCCAGGCGCTCGATGCCGAAGGCGCGCCCTACAACCTCTACACGAATTGGGCGACCTCACTTCGCGAAAAACAGGTGACGGCCATGAAGACGGTGCAGCGCTTCGCCGACGCCTACCTGACCGTGCTCCGAACACGCGCCCGCGCCGAGGAGGCCGCGCACAGCCATCTGGGAGAGGCGTTCACGCCGTCTCCGCGCCCGCTCACCGGGTCGCTTCCCCTCACGGCCAGCCCGGAGATCGATGTCCAGATCGCCAGCGCCTATCTGGCGAACGTCGGCCGGATCTCGGCCGCGATCGTCTCCACGCTCGAAGGGATCAAGAAGGCCAAGCTGGCAGGCGCCTACGACGAAGACATGTTCAAACGGATCTATGCCGTCCGCTTCAAGCAGGCGTACGCGACGGCCATGACGAAAGCCGCCATCGACGCGCAGCAGCTGCATTGGGCCATTGAAGTGTTCGACAAGCAGGCTCTGGTCAACCAGGGGGCGAAGTGGAACGCCGAGTTTACCGATCTGCAGAAGCAGGACGAGGCGCTGCAGGAGGAATTCCGGGCCCACTACGCAATGTCCGGAGAGTTTGTCGTGTCGCTCTCCGGCCCGGCCGAGATCCCGTCCGGGTCGGACGCCAGACTGGTGGCGGCGGTCAGTGTCAAGAATGCGTCGGGCGTGCAGCCGGTGGCGGGCGACATCGCCGCGCAGTTCACGTACGCATGGACGTCGGGGCGGGCGAGTCTGGGCGAAGGTGCCGACGCCTCCAAGACCTACCGGCTGGATACGCCCGGCACGCACGTCTTCGGCGTACGGGTCACCCAGGCGGGGCTCGTGGCGGGCAAGCCCGTGTCGCGCGTGGTCGGCGAGGCCACGTGGTCGGTCAAGGTTGTCGAGGCGGTTGACAAGACGGCGAAGACCGACACGCCGACCAAGGCCGACAAGCCAGACGACAAAACGAAGAAGAGCGATCCGACTCAGACGCCGGCGGGAGGATCGGTCAAGTTCTCGGGTACCGCGCCCGCCAACTGGACCGGTGGCAATACGCCGCAGGGACTCCGGTTGACTCGGAAGCCGGCCAAGATCAAGGGGCCGTGCGGGTGGGACGCCAGCGTCGGCGCCACGCTCGAGGCGACGTTCGGCAGGGCGTCCACCCCGAAGGATGCCGCTGCGGCACTGGCGGATGCCGCTGCGGCATTCAAGTCGCGGCGTCAGGGCGCCAAGACCAACGACGCGGCCGTGGGTCTCATCATGATCGGAGGTCGCGAAGGCGCCAGCGGGTTCAGCATCGGCGACTACCAGGGCGGGATCGTCGACCATGCGCTGTGGATGCGCCGCGGCAGCTGGAGCGATGCCGGCTATACCGGCTCGTCGTTCAGTTCCAACGGCGTGGGACACGCGGTCAAAACGGGCGGCGTGATTACCGTCACCTATTCGGTCAGCGGCGGCGGCTGCTGGGACAACAGCGACCGCGGTTACCTGGTGAGTCAGGGCGCCGCGGCGCAGGAAGAAGCGCGCGCCATTCTCACGTCGCTGCGGATGGACGACCAGGGGCTGCTCACCTCGACGCCCTACAACGGACCGAAGTACGACGGATCGGACCAGCCGAAGGTGACGCTGGTTCCGGCAACGCTCGACCGCGTGAAGGTCGGCGAGACCATCAAGGTGGAGGCCGTTGTCGAGAACGCGAAACCGGAGGACGCGCCCTTCACATACAACTGGGGCGGCACGTTCGACGGGACCGCTGAGGCCGCGAAGAAGAACAGCACCGTCCGACTCAAGCCCACCAAGCCGGGCAAGTACACGCTCAATGTGTCGGTGGACGGCGCGCGATTCGGGCTGGGGTCGGCCGGCCTCTCCTACACGGTGGCCGATTACAAAGTGAAGCTCGATCGGGTGGGCGCGGCCACGCCGCTCACCGTCGGCAGCAATGGCGAGTTCAAGGCCACGCTGACCGTCGATGGTGCGCCCGCCAGCGGGTCGTTCGTCTACCGCTGGGAGCCGTCCACGGAACTGAAGTGGATGCCGGCCGAAGGCGCCGCGAATCAGTCGCGTGCCACGTTGACTACTCCCGGGAAGACCAAGGTGTGGGTGGTCGTGCTCGAGAAGAACGGCGACGTCCTGTCGTCGGTCGCCGAATCCGACCGCATCGAACTCGACGTGGCCATGCCGGTTCTGAAGATCGCGTTTTCGCCGGAATCGGCCGTGGTTGGTGCCAAGGTTGCCGCGTCGGTCACGACGACGCCCGCCGACATCAAGGACATTGATTTCCGCTGGGAGGTGGGGTCGAACGGACAAGTGCTCGACCAGTCGCAGGACGGGCGCCAACTCTCGTTCTCCGCCAGGGACACCGCTCCCGTTTCGGTGACGGTTCGAGCGCGAGTTCCGGTCACCGGCGAGGATCTCGGCAATGCCACAGCGGCCTTCACCGCGCAGCGCTTCGAGGTGCAGGTGGTTGTGCTGGGTGCGGTCGGCCCCAAACCGCAGGTGTGGAGGGAAGGCGTCGGCCTGGTCACCGTGGAGAACGCGATCGCCGTCCACCAGAACGTCGACTTGCGCGCCGACGTTTCGCCGAAGGTTCCAGACGTGCAGTTCCGCTACGAATGGAGCGTCAACGAGGATTCGCACATCACGAGCGGGTCGCTGTCCAACCAGGTGCGCATCACTCGAAGTCAGGCGGGCATGTGCGAGGCCACCGTGATCGTGCGGGATCAGAATGGCCTGGAACTGGGGCGCGGCACCGGCTCGTTCGGCGTGACGGTGACCGACGAGATGATGAGCGGCGGCAGCAACAAGAAGACGGCGGCCGCCAACGTCGCGAAGGCCAAGACCATCGTGCGCCAGGGGCAGCTCGACGAAGCGATCGCGCTGGTCGACAGTGCGGCGAAGGCTGATCCCACCAACACCGAAGCCCAGACGCTGGCCGTGCGGTGGAAACAGGAACGCGAGAGATGTCGGACGCAGATCGCGCAGGCGCGGCAGTTGATGGCCGCTGGACAATACCGCGAGGCGTCGGATGCCATGGTGCCGGCCAAGAACCTGCACCCGCTGTACAGGCCCGTGGCCGATGCGGAGGCGCAACTGAACGGCGAGTGGAAGGCCTGGGATTCGAAGATCCAGAGCGACATCGGGCAGATTCGCGACGCCAACGGCCGCCGCGAGTTCAAGCGGGCGACCGACCTGGCCGCGGCGCGCCGCGCAGAGGGCAAGATTGGCCCGTACGAACAGTCGCTGTCCGAACAGGAAGGCTGGGCGCGACGATCGGAGGCCGAGAAGGAGCAGAAGCGGCAGTTTTTGAAAGGCGCCGAAGAGAAGATGAAGCGCGGCGACTACGCCGGCGCCGTCAAGGCGTTCGAGTTGGGCTTCGCCAATTCGGAGAACCTCTGGGCCTCCAGCGATCCGGAGCCTCCCTATTACTACAAGCTTCGGGACCAGGCCATCGCCAAGGCGGCGGGCTCGCCGCTGGTCGCGCAGGGGAAGGACGAATACGACCGGAGCGACTACGCGGCGTCGGCCGCGACGTGCACGAAAGCCATCGACCAGAATCCCGGTTCGGCCGAGGCGTACGCGTGTCGCGCGGCGGCCAGACGCGGCATCAACGACAACACCGGGGCGCTCGCCGATGCCAATCGGGCGCTGGAGCTGGATCCGCGCAACGCCGACGCCTATCGCGCTCGCAGCATGGTCGAACGCGCGCAGGGAGACCTCAACGCGGCCCTGGCCGACGCGACCCGGTCGGTCGAACTGGCCCCCACCAATCATCGCGCCCACCTGACACGCGGCCTGACTCGCGAGGCGTTGAAAGACCCGGTCGGAGCCCTGGCCGACTTCGATCGCGCCATTGCCGTCAACCCGAACGACGCGATGTCGTACTTCTACCGGGGGCGGGTGCGGCTCAACACCAAGGACAATGCCGGCGCCATCGCCGACTACGACCGATTCCTCTCGTCCCCGGCGGCGGCCAACAGCCGGGTGAATGCCAGCGCCGCTTCCGACAATCGCGGCGCCGCCAAGCAGCGGCTCGGCGACCTCAACGGCGCGCTGGCCGACTACGAGCAGGCGGTCAGTCTGAATCCGCAGAACGAAGTCGCCGCGCGCAATCTGGCGAATCTCCGCAGCAGCATGACGAAGAAGCAGACGACTCAGACGACGCAGACGACGCCGGTCACCCAGGCCACACAGACAGCTCAGGCGGAGACGAAGGCCGACAGCGGGAAGCCCGGCTACCTGCAGTTGGATTTCCCGGCGCATCACTCCCACAAGAGGGCAGACGGCCAGGTGCTCGAAAACGGCATCCCCATCTCGGGATACAACGGGGCCCCGTCGCCCATCGTGTGGCTGACCAAATGCACGTCGCCGGGTGGCGACGGTGTTTGCTATCCGACGCACTTCGCCTGGGACGTGTCCGGCTACTCGGCAAACCGCATCATGCTGTCGGCGAACCTGTCGTGGTGGGGCGAAAAGCTGGTGGGGCGCGCAGTGGTGCGACTGACGGTCGAAGGCGCCGGCGGCGCGCGCCAGACGTACGACCTGGTGGTCGGCTCGCACATTGCCGAGTGGAATGGCGGCGCCATCACGGCCGCGGCCCCCTCGATGCACATCAACACCAACGTGTCAGGTCCGTCTCGCCGGTGGTTCGTCAACGTCTTCGACTTCGCGTCGATGCCTGTCACCCGGGTGTCGGTGGATCTGCTGGACGCGCCATCCTGGAGCGCCGGCACGTTCGGCGTCGTTGAAATCCATGGCATCACGCTGGTCTCGGCCCCGGCCGCCTCGACCACCGCCCCGGACGGCCCTAACCGGGAGCGCGTCGCGACGACAGCCGTGCCGGAACCGACGACCAAGTCGACGTCATTGGAGAATTGCACGGCCGGCGGCACCTGGGCGGCGACCTCGGACGGCGCACTGTTCACCGTGATGCTGAAGCAGACCGGGCCGAACCTCGACGGCTCGATGACGATCAGGCAGTTGTCGGTCAACGTCACCGACACGCTGACGGTGACCGGATCGAAACTGGGCTTCAACGTGCGAATTACGGCGACACGCCCGGACGGTCAGATGCTGTTCCAGGGGCCGATCTCCGCCGATTGCGGAACCATGACGCTGTCGGCGTCGCTGGAGGGCCAGACCCACACGCTCGCGCTCAAGCGGAAGTAGAACGCGACGCCCGACGTAGTTTCGGCGGCGCGATGGCGGCGCGGCATCACGCCGCCGAACACCGACCGCCCGGTCCGGCACTGCGGCGCCAGCCGCATCCAGTCACCGCGACGTCAATCGAGGGTCCGGCTTGACGATCAACGGCTGCGTGTAGGTTTTCCCGTCAACCGTCAATTTAGCCGTGTAGGTTCCCGGCTGCGCGAGCGGGGCACCTCCTCGGCCGCCTCCGCCCCCGCCCCCCCCGCCGGTACCAGCACCAGCCCCACGTCCTGCGCCACGCCCCGCGGACGCGCCGGGCGAGACGGTCCGCAGATCCCAGACCCAGCGATGCGCGCCAGCCGCCGCCGATAGCGGCTCTGGCGTCGGCGCCCAGTGCGCCGGAATGTTCAGCGTGTTGGGATCGCGCGGTGTGGCGCGATCATCGCTCGAAAACCGGCGAAGCACCTGCCCCGCGGCGTCGACAATCTCGAGGGTGACCGGACCGGTCGCAGCCGCCTTCAGGTAGTAATCCAGGACCGCGCCGAACGGCGGGTTCTCGGCGAACGGCTCATCCTTCGGCAGCGGCGTGCCCTGCTCGCTCGGCGCGGGAATGATGATGGTGTCGGCCGGCTTGAACAGGTACGCGTCGGCCCTGGCCACCCCGTCGCCAAGCTGGCGCAGCGGTCCGATGTCGTCGAGAATCCAGAATCCGCGTCCGTGCGTGGCCACGATCAGATCGTCATCCTTGACCACCAGGTCGCGCATCGACGTCGCCGGAAGATTCAGCTGCAGCGACTGCCAGTCGTCGCCGTCATTCAACGACACGAACACCCCGCGCTCGGTGCCCGCAAAGAGCAAACCGCGACGCACCGGATCCTCCTTCACCGTCTGGACGTACACGCCTGGCGGCAGCCCGCGCGTGATCGACTGCCAGGTCTTGCCGCCGTCGCGCGTCCGGTAGATGTACGGCTCGTCATCCTGCAGTTGATGCCGCTCCACCGACGCGTAGGCCTCCAGTTCGTCGGTGTGCGACGCCTCCATCATCGTGACCTTGCTCCACGATGTGAGCGAAGGCGGCGTCACGTTGCGCCACGTCTTTCCATCGTCTCCCGTCACGTGGATGAAGCCATCATCGGTGCCCACCCAGACGAGATAGTCGCGCACGGGGGAGGGGGCGATCGTGTAGATGACGCCACGGCGCTTGTCGGCGGGCGCATCCGCCGCGGCTGCCGCGTCGAGATTGGCCGGCACGCCGGGATCGTCGCGCGTGAGATCGGGGCTGATGCGCGTCCAGCTCTCGCCGCCGTTCACCGTGTGATAAAGGTACTGGTTCGCGAAGTAGAGCTTGTGCGGATTGGATGCCGAAAACACGAGAGGCTGCGTCCAGGCGTGGCGGAACGGGCCGCCCGGCGCCCCCCGTTCGGGAGACACGTTCTCGGTGAGGCCCGTGGTGAGGTTGCAGCGCGACACCGTGCCGCCGTACAACATCTCCGGATGCAAGGGGTCAGGCGCCGTGTAGCCACTCTCGCCGCCCGCGCACGTGCCGGTCCACTCGTGCATCGAAATCACGGCGTGGGGCCCGCGCGACGGCACCGCAACCGCACCGCTGTCCTGCTGGGCGCCAGAGATCCAGTACGGAAAACGGTTGTCGGCCGCCACGTGATAGAGCTGGGCGGTGGACTGGTTGTACCAGGAACTCCAGGTCTCCGCTCCGTCGACCGTCACGATCGCGCCCTGATCGCTCGCCAGGATCATCCGCTTGGAGTCGTCAGGCGAAATCCACAACTGATGGTAATCGTCGCCGCCTGGCGCGCCCTTGATGGGCGTCCAGCTCTTGCCGCCATCGGTCGACTTGTAGAGCGACGTGTTCGACACGTAGACCGTGTCGGCATTCCGGGGATCGACGCTCACTTTTTCGAAATACCAGCCGCGGCTCCAGATGCGGGTGTCGCCTGAGACCTTGACCCACTTCTCCCCGGCGTCCTCGGACCGGTAGAGCCCGCCATCCTTGGCATCGACGATCGCGTAGATCCGCCGGGGATTGGTGGGCGAAATCGCCAGACCGATGCGGCCGATGCCCTCGGTCGGGAGACCGCTCGCCAGCATGCGCCACGTGGTCCCGCCATCAGACGATTTGAAGAGGCCCCCGCCAGGGCCGTTCGACGGCCCGTAGACGTACCACGGCGGACGGCGTGTTGCCCACAGAGCGGCGTAAACGACCTTGCCGTTCGAGGGATCGATGGCCACGTCAGCCGCGCCGACCGCGTCGTTCTGGTAGAGCACGTTCTTCCACGTGGTGCCGCCGTCGAGCGATCGGTAAATGCCGCGGTTGGGGCTGGGCCCGTAGGCATGGCCCAACGCGGCCACGAAGACGACGTTGGCATTTCTGGGATCGACCGCCACCCGCGCGATCTGCTTCGTGTCGTCAAGACCGATGTGCTTCCACGTCTCGCCGCCATCGACCGACTTGTAGACACCGTTGCCGTATCCGATCGAATCCCGCATGTCCGATTCGCCGGTGCCGACGTACACGACGTTGCTGGCCGATGCGGCGACGGCGATCGCGCCGATGGAGGCCGCGGGCTCGCGGTCGAAGACCGGCTTCCATGTGCGGCCCGCGTTACCCGACTTCCACACCCCGCCTCCCACCGATCCGTAGAAGAAGATGTTGGGTTGCCCAGGCACGCCGCTCACCGCGTTGATGCGGCCCCCGCGAAACGGTCCGACCAGGCGCCACTTCAAAGAGGCAATCACCTGCTGGGAAGCAGGCTGCTGGGCCAGCACCGGTGCCAAGCCGAACGCGGTCGCCGCCAATCCGGCACCGATGCAGACGCTCACGGCGATCCGTCGAATCGTGGACATATATCTTCCTCTCCTCCTCGAATCCGAACAGCCCATGCTACACCCTTGGGGTCAGACACCAAACGCAGCATTCGTCCAACGAAAGAGAGGCGGTCTCATGTGATCGACGCAACACTGCCTGTCAGCATGTGAACGGTGTTGATCACGCGGGGGTCGAGCAATTCGGCAATTCGGGCGTTGTGGTCGGCAGGTGAGACCGCCGGATCTATTGATGCCAAGCCCGAGACAACTTCGCCCTCGCGATCCAAACACATGGAGAATGCTGTGTTTCGGATCTGACCCCATTTGTTAGCGGGAGAGGGAGAGCAGGGCGTGCAGAAGCACGTTGGCGCCGGCGGCGAGGTCGCCGGTGGACGTGAACTCGGTCACGTTGTGGCTGATGCCGCCGCGGCTTGGCACGAAAATCATCGCGGCAGGACACGTCGCAGCCAGGATCTGCGCGTCGTGTCCCGCGCCGCTCATCATCGGCATGCAGCTATACCCGAGCGTGTCGGCCGCCTCCTTGACGCAGGCGACCATCCCCGGATCGAAGCTCACCGGGGCCACCCGAACATCGGTCGCAAACGACACGGTCACGCGTTCGGCTCCCGCCACACTCGCCACGAATTCGTGGAGCCTCGCCTCGGCAGCCGCCAGGCGGTGTGCATCGGGGTTTCGCAGATCCACCACGACCGTCGCGTGCCCGGCGACCACGTTGACGATGTTCGGAAGCAGCGAGAGCGAGCCGACCGTGGCGCGCTGTCCTTCGATGTCTCGCGACAAGGTGCGCGCGAACTGGACGATGGCCGCCGCCACATAGCCGGCGTCCTGCCGCATGTCGATGGGCGTGGCGCCGGCGTGCGCGGTGGCACCCGAGAGCGTGAAGGTGATCCAGGTCAGCCCCTGAACCCGATCGACCACGCCGATGGTCGCGCCCGCGCGCTCGAGGATCGGACCTTGTTCGATGTGAAGTTCGAGGTACGCGCCCACCGCCACGTTCCTCAGATCGTCGGTGCCGCCGTAGCCGGTGCGGTCGATGGCCTCTCCGACCGACACGCCTTCGCGGTCGCGCTGCCGCCGCGCCTGGTCGACCCGCAGGCGGCCGCAAAACACCAGGCTGCCCATCATGTCGGGCACGAATCGGGCGCCCTCCTCATTGGCAAACGCGATGACGCCGATGGGGCGTCGGGTCGTCACGTCGGCGTCGTTGAGCGTTTCAATGGCTTCCAACGCGCCGAGGACGCCGAGGCTGCCATCCAGGCAACCGGCCGATCCGACCGTATCGACGTGCGATCCGGCGAGCACCAGCGGGTCCTCGGCCCGGCCCGCTCTGACGCCAAGGATGTTGCCGATGCGATCGATGCGCACGGCGAGGCCGAGCGCCAGCATCCGAGCCTCGACGTAGTCCCTGCCGCGTTTGTCCTCCGGGCTGAAGGCGAGCCGGCACACGCCGCCCTGCGGCAGGGCGCCGATTCCCGCCAGTTCGTCAAGACGCCGCTGCAAACGCGCAGCGTCGACACGCAGATCTATCGGCATGCTTCAACTCCATGGCGCGGCCACGGTGACCGTGTTTCCTGGTCTCCCGCGGGCCGCGGCCAGGCCGCGGGCACAGGCCTCGGGGATTCGGATTCAGCCACCCGCCCGGCCCCGTGAGGCGGGCTGCACCCGCACGGTAAAGCGCGTCGCGACGATCACCAGCAACCCGACGACAAACAGGATCGCGCCTGGCGCGGCGTCCGAGATCTGGCTTTCGACGCCCAGCGCCCGCGCGGTCCAGTTCGTGTTCCCCGCCACGCCGTTGAGAAACAGCGCCACCCCGCCCATCCCGCAGGCCAGGCCCAGCGCCAGTCCACACAGAGAATAGACGAACTGGTAGAGCGAGAGGCGGCGAAATGTGCGGGCGTCCTGCAATGTTGACGGGAGATCGAGGCTGCGCCGCATGGTGGTCCTCCTTCCGCGGGAACCTTGCCCCGCGTCGGAAAAAGCCTACCACCCGTCACACGGCTGGGCATCGCGATCGGGTACGGCCCCGGAACTTCGTGTGCAACCGTCCGAATGGTCTTCGGTGTGCAGCCCGACCGTTGGCCGATGAGTCGGGGCGATCGACACCCTTGTACCAGAGACCCTCGCCCCCCGACTATGGCTCGCCGTCCAGGCCGGCCGGCGTTGGCGGGAGGTCGGGTTCGGCAGGGAAGCGGACGGTCACCACCGCACCCCCGTCGTTGGCGAATGCCAAGGTGCCGTGGAGGTTGTGGCCCACCATGCCGCGCACCAGATCGAGTCCCACCGATGCCGGCGTGGGTCCGTTGCCGAGCACGTCGGGCGGGAACCCCGGTCCCGAGTCGCGAACCGTGATCGCGATGTGACCGTCTGATTCGGCAATGACCACGTGGAGCGGATGGTGATCCGACAGGGCGCCGTACTTGGCCGCGTTGGTCGCCAGTTCGCTCACAATCAGCGCCACGTGATGCGCCTGCGCGGCGCTGATCCGGACGTCGGATGCGGTCACCGCGATGCGAGGCCTGCCGCCGATCGCCGACGAGGTGGCGACCGCGCAGACTTGTTCGCACAGATCCTGCAGGCGCAGCGGCTGCCAGTCGGATCGCGACAGCAGCGAATGCACGGCGTCGAGCGCCCGCAGCCTGGACCCGACGTCACGCAGCACCGTTCGCGCCGCCACCGGCGCCCGGTCCTCTTCCATGTGCAGGATCGCGATCATCGCCGCCAGGTTGTTCTTGACGCGGTGGTTCACCTCGCGTACCAGGACGCGCTGGGTTTCGGCGTACCGCCGCAGTTGGGCCTCGGCCAGGTGGCGGTCCGACGTGTCGGACAGCGTCCAGATGGAACCTTCCTCCGGCTGGGCCGTGTCGATCAGGCGCCCGGAGAGGAAGCACCAGAAGCGTTGGCCGTCTTTTCGCACCATCTCGATGTCGGTGCGATACACCCCGCCCTGAGCCATGGCGGCGTAGCCCTCCGCCCCGATGCGCTGGTAGCTCCCGTGGTCGGGATAGAACTGCGCCGTGCTCGCGCCGGTCGTGCTGCCGGGGCTGTACCCGAAAATCACGTCGTGCGTCGTGTTGGCCCACACAATCCGCCGATCCCTGACGAACCAGATGCCAACCGGCGCCGCGTCGAGAATCGTCTCGAGTTCCCGAACCAGCCGCTTGGCCTCAGCTTCTGCCCGTGTTCGAGCCGAGATATCGTGGACAAGCGCGAACATCACGCGCCGTCCCATCCACGTGTAGGGGCCGCCGACGATCTCGACCGGGACCACCGTGCCGTCCTTGCGCCGGTGGTGGCGGAGCGGCACGAAACTGGTGTGCTGCGCGGCTGCCTGGCTCATCACCTGATCCAATGACTCGGGCTCGGTGGACAGGTCGCGAACCGTCAGGCCCGACAGCAGTTCGGCGCGCGTGTACCCGTAGAGTTGTTCGCAGGCCTGGTTGACGTCGAGCAGCCGGAGCGACGGGATTTCGAAAATGCAGACGGCGTAGATCTGATTGTCGAACAGAATCCGGTATTTCGCTTCGCTGTCCTGCAGTTCGGCTTCGGCGAGTTTGCGCGCGGTGATATCCAGGAACGCCGAAATATACAGGCCTTCGGACCGGCAGATGGTGACATCGACGTCGCGGATCGATCCGCTCTTCGTACTGACTTTCAACTCCATCGACTGCGACCGCCCGCCGCGTCCCATCCGCAGCGGCAGGTCGGTCCACAGTCCCCGAATGACCTCCCGATACTCCGGGTCGGGAAACGCCGCCGGAAACCAATCGCCGATCGTCGGGATGTCGTCCTGGGTGAAGCCGTACTGGCTGGTGAACGCCCGGTTGTACTGGAGGATACGGCCGCTGTCGGTTGCCACGCCAATCGGGATCGGGAGGTGATCGAGGGCGTCCCGGAACCGCGACTCGCTGGCCCTGACGTCGCGCAGCAGCGTCGCCACCGGCAGCGTGATGAGCACGTTGGCCGCCAGAAAACACTGGAGCAACAGGATCTGGTCGCGCACCGTGTCAGCGTGCCCCGCCTGCGAGGCCGCCAACACCGTGGCGATCCCCGCGACGGTGACCAGCCCGTTCGCCAGCGCTGCGCCGGCGAAACCCAGGCGCATCGCGATCGCGGTCATCACCGGGCACAGCAGAAAGGCCCAGATCTGCAGGTTCCACCAGATCGCGCCCACCGGAGCGGCGACGACCACGGCCAGCAGAACCAGTGTCTCGATCCAGGTCGGCCACCGAAAGACCGACTGGACGTCGTGCCACGTCGTTTCCGCCAGCAGCGGCACGACGATGACCAATCCGAGCGCGTCGGCGGCGAACCAGCTTTCCACCACCGGCCACAGCGGATCACCCTGCAGCGCGTAGAGCGACGCTCCGGCGAGCAGGGCCGACACCATCGGCGCGAAGAGGCCTCCCGCCACGATGAACTTGGTGAGCGGGACCGACCGCGTCAACTCGACGCGATCGGCGCGCACCCAATGCGAGGTGACCCAGCCCGCCACCACGATTTCCACGGAGTTGCAGAGGCTGAGCGCCATCGCCGTCCACGACGAATCTCCCACCAGCAAGTCGGCGGCGAGATTGCCGGCCAGGCCGGCGGCCATCCAGGCCGGCCACGACGCGCGTGGCGTCTTCAGCAGGACGGTGACGACGATGCCGTTGGCCATCCAGACCGAGGCGATGCGGCCCGATTCCCGCGTCAGCGCGATGCCAACCACGGCGGCCAGGCACACGCCCGTCGCGATCGCGAGCATCGTGTAAAGTGCCCCGACATTCAGGGATGCGTGAGCAATGGGAGCGGGTGTCCGGGGCTCGGAAGGTCGCGAATCCATACCGCCCTCTGACTGGCGCCGCACGGCACCCTGCTGAGTGCTGGGGGAGCCGGGCGCGCGCCGTCGGCTGTTCCGAGAGAATCCGAGGGGGACTCGTCGTGATCCCGGCCGCTTGCGCAGCCCGGATTAGCGCATCCTATCATGCTCGCCTGCGGCGTCGGGCTTGGGCGCAACCGTTCGAGCGGCAGCGTCGGCAACCGACGCATGCGGCAGTCGAAGCATTGTCCCTGACGGCCAGACTCGACGATAATGCACACGCCCGGTTCCGACACGTCGTGGTGCTTCGGTGATCCGAGACCTATGAAGTACGCGCTCAAAGATCTGGTCGAGATTCCCCGCCTGCAGGAATTGACCGACAGCCTCTATCAGGCCGCCGGTATCCCGTCCGCGATCATCACGCAGGACGGGGAGGTGCTGACCGCGTCGGGATGGCAACGCATCTGCTCCGAATTCCACCGCATGCATCCGCAGATTGCGGCCGACTGCGTCGCCAGCGACACCTCCATCCGTGAGCGGATGCGGGCCGGCGATCCTTTCGCCATGTACACCTGCCCGATGGGCCTGACCGACGCGTCCATTCCCGTCGTCATTGAAGGCGAGCACGTGGCGAACGCGTTCGCCGGACAATTTCTCCTTGAACCGCCCGACGCGGAGACCGAAGAGCGGTTTCGGCAGCAGGCACGCCGGTTCGGTCTGGACGAAGAGACGTACCTCGCCGCCTTTCGGGAAGTCCCCGTCTTGCCGCTCGGTCGGTTTCGGCCGGCGCTTCTCTTTCTGGCGCAACTGGCCCAGGTGATCGCCGAACTCGGGCTGCAGCGGAAGCGGCAGCTTGAGATCCTGGAGCAGTTCAACCAGAGCGAACGCCGATTCCGGCAACTGGTCGAGCAGGCCGGCGACGCCATCGAAGTCCTTGATGCCGACGGCCGGTACATCGACGTCAACACCGCCGCCCTCACCAGCCTCGGCTACACCAAAGCCGAGATGCTGGCCCTGACCGTGTTCGACGTCGATCCGCAGATCACGCGCGCCGGGTTCGCCGCGAATTTTGAGGCGTTGACCCACCACGGCCCGATCACCTTCGAGTCGACGCACCGGCGCAAGGACGGCACGGCGCTGCCGGTGGAAGTGACCGCGTCGGTGTTCGAGTCGGGAGGTGCGCCGCGAGCGCTGTCGCTGGTGCGCGATATCTCGTCGCGCCAGCAGAGCCTGCACGCGTTGAAGGAACAGACCCTCGAGATTCGACGTTCGCTGGAGATTGCGCAGATCGGCCATTGGGTCTGGGATTGCGCATCGGACGCCACCCAATGGTCCGACGAAATGCAGAAAATCTTCGGCGTGTCCGGCAGCCCCGATCCAGGATCGTCGCAGGCGATGGGCTTGTCGTCGGTGCATCCCGACGACCGCGAGCGCGTGGCGGCGGCGGTGGCGTCGGTCCGCGACCTGATCCATCCCGACGCCTTTGACTATCGCGTGATTCGGCCCGACGGGACGACCCGGCACCTCAGAGCGTTCCCTGGGCACTGCGAACTCGACGAGGCGGGACGCGCGGTTCGGATTTCCGGCGTCGTGCAGGACGTCACCGAGTCGAAGATGGCCGAGCGGGAGCGCGACCGGCTCGAAGGACAGCTGCAGCAGGCGATGAAGATGGAGGCCATCGGCCGACTGGCGGGCGGCGTGGCGCACGACTTCAACAACCTCCTGACCACCATTACCGGCAACGTGTCGTTGGCGCTGATGGATCTGCGTTCCGACGACCCGTTGGCGGCCATCTTGTCCGAGGTGGACAAGGCGGCGGCCAGCGCGGCCTCGCTCACCAGGCAGTTGCTGGCGTTTTCGCGCAAGCAGATTATCGAGCCGCGGGTGCTGGACCTCAACGAACTGGTCAGCAACCTGCACAAGATGATGCGGCGGCTGATCGGCGAAGACATCGATCTGCAGGTGACGCTGGCGGCGCAGTTGGGCGCCGTCAAGATTGATGCCGGCCAGTTCGAACAGGTGCTCGTCAACCTCGCCGTCAACGCCAAGGACGCGATGCCAGACGGGGGTCAACTGGTGGTGGAAACCGCCAATGTGGACCTGGACGAACCACACTGCGCGATTCACAGGCATCTGCGGCCGGGTCGGTTCGTGATGCTGGCGGTGAGCGACACGGGACACGGCATGTCGCCCGAGGTGAAGGCGCACCTCTTTGAACCGTTCTTCACCACCAAGGCCAGAGGCCGCGGGACCGGATTGGGCCTGGCGACCATCTTCGGCGTGGTCCAGCAGGCCGGCGGCGCGATCGACGTCTATTCGGAGGTCGGGCATGGCACGTCGTTCAAGATCTTCCTGCCGAGGGCCGAGACCAAGGCCGAAAGGCTGGACACCGAACGTCGGCGTTCGGACATGCCCGGTGGCACAGAGACCGTCCTGCTGGTCGAAGACGAGGCGATGGTGCGGGAACTGGCCACACGCCTTCTCAAGCGCTGGGGGTATACCGTGCTGGTCGCGTCGGATGGCGGCCAGGCGCAGATGCTGGCGGAGCTGCGCACAGGCCCGATAGACCTGCTGATGACCGACGTGGTGATGCCCGGCATCAACGGCCACCAGTTGGCCGATCGGCTGACCACGCAGATGCCCGGGTTGCGTGTCCTGTTTACCTCCGGTTACACGGAGAACATCATCGTGCACGACGGCACGGGCCCCGATCGCTCCGCGTTTATTGCCAAGCCGTATTCGCCGCCGGCGCTCGCGAGGAAAGTGCGGGACGTGCTCGATCGGCCCTAACCCCGACCCGGGGTCGGTGCGGGGCGCGCCGCCAGCTCAGCCCGAGCGCTGCAGACGGTTGATGGTCGGTGAGTGCCGACCCGACACCTCCCAGATCGAGGAGTCACAGAGAGGGCGCATGTCTTTGCTGTTCGAACGTTTCGCGACGCCGATCCAGGTGGTCATCACGATCGGGCTCTACGTCCAGATCGCTGTCCTGGGCGGCGTGGCCACCGCGCCCGGCATGTATCTCGCCCTCATGGCGTGGGATGCCACTGCCGGGTGGGCGCCATTCGCGCGGGTGGCGGCCGGCTGTTGTCTTGGCTGGGCCGTCTTCTTCTCGTACGCCATCTGCGTGATCTTTGTGGTGGGCGCCTTTCGTGTCGTGACGCGTGCCGGCTCGCCGGTCGGCACGTTTCCCTACTATTCGTTTCAGGCGTTTCGATGGGCCAGCTACAACGCGCTCATTCTGATGGTCCGCTACACCTCCATGGACTTCATCCGGGTGACGCCGTTCCTGACGCTCTTTCACCGGATGATGGGGATGCGCATTGGCCGCCGGGTTCAGATCAATACCACGATCGTCGGCGACGCCAACCTGATTGAGATCGGCGACGACACCGTGATCGGCGGAGACGTGACGCTGGTGGCGCACGCGGCGGAACACGGGCGACTCGTGATCGCGCCGGTCAAGATCGGGAGCCGTGTCACCGTCGGGTTGCTGTCGGTGGTGTTTCCCGGCGTGACGATCGGCGACGGGGCCACCATTGGAGCGCACGCCGTGCTGACCAAGGGCACCAGCGTCGGTGCGGGCGAGGTGTGGGGCGGCGTCCCCGCCCGGCGAATTCGATAACCGACTCAGGCGGCGCACGCAGCCTGAGTCCGCGTTGCGCGACGTTTCCACAGCCACACGCCCATCCGCGCTCTCTCACCCGTCCGGGTGATGGATAATCACCGACTATTATGGTAGGGTTAAAAAAGGTTCCACCATTTACCCTCCATGGAGGTCAGTATGAAGATTCGGTCCATCGGACAGCGGCGTCTCTCTTCCATCACCCGCGCGGCGGCGTTCGCGATCGGCATGCTCCTGATCGGCACCGCCGTCACAGCCAGCGCTCAGTCGATCGCCAGGGCCACTGTCGATTTCCCGTTCATGGCGGGGTCGAAACAGTGCGCGGCCGGCGATTACAACATCGAGATCAATGGCCCCAAGGTGACCCTGCAGCCGAAAGACGGGAAGGGGACCCAGATCGTCATGATGGTCATCACGCGACTTGGACGCCACGACACCGACACCGACACCGAGTTGGTCTTCGACAAGGTGAAGGAATCGTTCGTGCTGGCCGAGATCTGGATTGGCAACAACGACGGGTATCTCGTGGCGAGCACGCCGGGCGAGCATGAGCACCGCGTGATCGGCGGCTCCAAGCCCCATCGATAAGGTTCGCGGGGCGGAAGTCTCGGCCGGGGCACCTCATCGCGGTCCCTCATCGCGATGAGGCGTGTGATGGCGCCTGGCGGGCGGATCTTCGGGGCCGCGCCAGGCGCTCATTGGACGGGTATTCCCTCGCGATGTGCCCGCCGGGCCGACAATCGACGCCGCGGGTCAAGAACGGCCTTTCCACGTCCACAGGCCTGTTGATGTGCCCCGGGTGAGGCGGGCTTCGCAAAGTATACGCGGGTTTGAGCGGGGCGCCCGGGGTCGGCAACCCGCTATACTTCGGTGATGAGGTGCGACGAACTTCGGTTAACCGGGTCGGGCGGATCCAACCGCGTCATGGAAGCCGAAGTGAAGCGTCTCGTGACGCGATCGCCGTTCGAGATCCGAGTCCCGACGCCCAAACGCGAAGGCGAAGGCGCGCTGCTGTATCCGTTCGACGCCCGGGTGGCCTGGGTTGCCGCCTGTTACCACCGGACCTCGTCGCGGATTTCGTGGGATTTGTTTTCGAGCGAGGCCGTGAGGTTGGAGCCGCTGTTCGCCGAACTCCTGCCCGCGCTGGAATCGGACACGCGATTGCCCGCGGCCAAGGCCCTGCGCTTTTCGGTCGAGCTCGGATCGGCGCACGATTTCGAGGCGGGACCGCTGCAGTTGCGTGGCGTCGTGAAGAACGCGGTGATTGAGGCGTTGAAATCGCGCGGCGTGACGGCGGAGGTGGACGCCGAGGCGCCCGACATCGTGTTCGTCGCGAGGCGCGCCGGCACGCCCGATCGCCGCCGCACCGTGGTGGGCATCGATATCGGCCTCGGGGCGCGTCACCGCCGTGGCGCGCGCGTCGCGGCTGGGCCCGCTCCGCTGCGCGAGACCCTGGCGGCGCAGCTCATCATGCTGTCGCGATGGGATGCCAGAACCGAGCCGCTGGTCGATCCGATGGCAGGTGGCGGCACGATTCCCATCGAAGCGGCCGGGCTGGCGGTTGGCGCCGCGATTCGTCATCCCTCCGATCTGCCGTTCCGGCATCTTGCCGCATTCGACGGCCTGCCGACTGCATCCCCGAAGCTGTTTCCGGGCACCGTGCCGCGCATTCTGTCGCTCGATCTGGATGAGGAGCGTATCGGCACGATGGTGGGGAACCTCCGCGCGGCGGGGCTGACCGGCGCGTCCTACGAACAGGCGATCGTCATTGGCCAGAAGGACATGCGATCGCTGACCCCGGAGTTCATCGTCGAACAACTCCCGGCCGCCGCCGACATGAAACCCGGCGTGTTTTGTTTCAATCCGCCGTACGGCGTGCGTATTGGCGGAGAACGGGGAGAGGCGGCGCTGCTCGACCTCTACGCCGGCATGGGGCGCGCCATGGCCCGATTCAAGGGATGGCGTGCGGCGTGCTTTGTCGCGAATCAGCGGTTCGTGTATGCGTTCGGGCACACCCCCACGATGACCAAGCCCGCGACCAACGCCGAGCTGCCCGGGGCATTTTTCACGTTCGCGCTGTAGACGACGCGGTCGCTGCGACGCGGTGGGTGGTGATCGAGCCGAACTGCCCGTGTGAATCCTGCGGCCGGATTGAGGACACGCATGTATCTGTTCTTCGACACCGAGACCACCGGCATCCCGCGCAACTACAAGGCTCCCGCATCCGACGGGGCGAACTGGCCGAGGCTCGTGCAACTGGCGTGGGTGCTGGCCGACGATGACGCGCGGGAAATCACCGCGGCCGAGTTTATCGTCAAGCCCGAGGGGTTTCCGATTCCGGCAGACGCCTCACGGATTCACGGGATCACCACCGAGAGGGCGGTGCGGGACGGCGCCGACCTCGGAGGCGTCCTGGCTGCCATCGCCCTGGATATTCCCAAGGCCGATGTCCTGGTCGCGCACAACATGTCGTTCGACGAGAAGATTCTTGGCGCCGAATTCCTGCGCGCCGCTCACCGCAATCCTGTCGAGACGAAGCCGAGGCGGTGCACCATGCTGGAGGCCACGCAGTACTGCGAGTTGCCGGGGCGATACGGCTACAAGTGGCCGACCCTCCCCGAACTCCACATGAAACTGTTCGGCACGCCCTTCGAGGGTTCGCACCAGGCGCTCGCCGATGTGCGGGCGTGCGCACGCTGCTTTTTCGAGCTCAAACGCCTGAACGTGATCGCGTTCTAGACGAGTCGGGTGCCGATCGGGAGCCGGTCGGGTGCCGGCGGGCGGGCTGTTCTGGCACCCCTTGCGGGACCTGGGTCGTTCCGATAGGCTAGCGCGACAAGGGACAACCGATCAGAAGCGGGGCAGCCAATGGAACGCAAGGAGTCTGCGAAGGACTTGCGCAGCCGGGCGGAGGCGATGGCCTCGGCGCGCAATGGGCTTCTCACGGGCGCCGCCGGGCCGCCGTCGCCAGAGCAACTCGAACGGGTGGTCCACGAGTTGCGCGTGCATCAGATCGAACTGGAACTGCAGAACGAGGAACTGCTTCGGACGCAGGCCACGCTCGAGGCTTCGCGAGATCGTTATTTCGACCTCTACGAGCTTGCGCCAGTAGGCTATCTCGACCTCAACGAGCGGGGGCTGATCCTCGAAACCAATCTTCGTGCCGCAGCACTGCTGGGGTTTCCGCGGGCCGAAATGGCCCGCCGGTCGTTCTTCCAGTTCGTCTTTGTCGACGACGAGCGCCTCTATACCTCACACCACAAACGGCTCTTCGAAACCGGCGCGCCACAGGCCTACGACCTGCGGCTGGCGAACCGCACCGAGGTCATCTGGGTGCATCTCGAAGCCGTCGTCGCCCAGTCCTCGACTGGCGAACCGGAATGTCGGATGACCCTGAGCGACATCTCAGCGCGCAAGCGGGCGGAAAACGACCTGCGGAATAACAACGACTTGTTCTCGGCGTTTGTTCGACACTCCCCAATCTACGTGTATATCAAGGAGGTCACGCCGTCGAGCAGCCGCGTGTTGCATGCGAGCGACAACTTTTCCCAACTGGTCGGTATCGGCGGCGCCGACATTACGGGCAAGACGATGGCGGACTTGTTTCCAGTCGAGTTCGCCGAGAAAATCACGGCCGAAGACTGGAACGTCGCCTCAAGCGGTCGGACGCTGATGCTGGCCGAGGAGCTGAACGGCCGATATTACACCACCTTCAAGTTCCCTCTGGTCGCGGGAGACCGCACCCTGCTGGCTGGCTACACTGTCGACGTCACCGATCAAAAGCTGGCCGAATCGGCGTTGCGGGCGAGCGAAGCCCGGTATCGGACGGTGACCGAGTCGGCGCCGGACGCCATCATCACGATCGGCGGCGACGGGACGATTGCGGCGTGGAACCTCAGCGCTCAGCGGATGTTCGGTTATGAAGAAGCCGAGGTGGTCGGGCAACCGGTCTCGTTGATCATTCCCCGCGAATTCCACGACTCTCACCGGGACGGCCTCGCGCGGGTGCTGGCCGGCGGCGAGGCCCACGTGATGGGACACACTGTCGAAGTGAGCGGCCTGCGCAAGGACGGCAGCCAAATTCCTGTCGACCTGTCTCTCTCTCAATGGGAAATCGCCGAAGGCAATTTCTTTACCGCGATCATTCGCGACATCAGCGCACGCAAACGGGCCGAGCAGGAGAAGGCCGCACTCGAAGCACAACTGCAGCAGAGTCAGAAGATGGAATCGGTGGGGCGCCTCGCGGGCGGCGTCGCCCACGACTTCAACAACATGCTGGGCGTGATCCTGGGCCACGCCGAGATCGCCCTCGACGGAGTGGACCCGTCAAATCCGCTCCATACCAGCCTGGTAGAAGTCCGCGCCGCCGCCAAGCGGTCCGCCGACCTGACCCGGCAGTTGTTGGCGTTCGCACGCAAGCAACCGGTTGCGCCGAGGGTGCTCGATCTGAACGAGGTCGTGGCCGGGATGCTGACGATGCTGGCGCGGTTGATCGGCGAAGATGTTCGCCTTGGTTGGCTGCCAGCGGCCAACTTGTGGCCGCTTCGAATCGACCCGACACAAATCGACCAGATGTTGGCCAACCTGTGCGTCAACGCACGGGATGCCATCGCCGGCGTCGGCACGATCACGATCGCCACAGCCAACAGCGTCTTCAACGAAACCGACTGCGCCGGCTTTCCGGGGATGGCGCCTGGCGAGTTCGTCACATTGACAGTCAGCGACGACGGCTGCGGCATCGATAGCGAGACCATCAACCACATCTTCGAACCCTTCTTCACGACGAAAGACGCTGGCAAGGGGACGGGCCTCGGGCTGGCGAGCGTGTACGGCGCCGTCAAGCAGAACGGCGGCTTCGTGAGCGTGGCGAGTAACGTGGACGCCGGCACGACGTTTACGATCTGTCTGCCGCGGACCGGCGAGTCGGCCGCGTCGTCGGCGCCGGTACCCGCGAGGGGACCGGTCGCGAAGGGGTGCGAGACCATCCTGTTGGTCGAAGACGAACTCTCGATCCTCAATCTGACGAGGCTGGTTCTTGAACGGCGCGGTTACGACGTGATCGCCGCCAGCACGCCTGCCGAGGCGATTCGGCTGGCCGAGCACTACTCCGGACCGATCCACCTGCTGATGACGGACGTCGTGATGCCCGACATGAATGGGCGCGTCCTGGCGGAGCGGTTGATCGCCAGCCGGCCGGGTCTCAAGTGGCTCTTCATGTCGGGCTACACGGCCGACGTGATCGCGCATCAGGGTGTGCTGGACGCAGGGTTGAACTTCATCCAGAAGCCCTATGCGATCGAGAACCTCGCGGCGGCGGTGCGGCGGGCTCTGGACGGGGGGGAGCGCGGCGGGTCTGAGTAGGAAGGCGCCGACAGCGGCTGGCCCGTGCATGGCCTGGCGCGGTCGATCGTCGAGCGACGGTCGGTTGGCTGAAGCGGGCGTGTGTAGTACCGTTTCTCGCTATGAAACTGCTGCTCTTAGGCCTTGTTGTGTTCGGTTCGCTCAGCGCACCTGCCGCACCTGCCGCACCTGCCGCACCGGTCGCTCCGGCCGTGTTCATCGACAAGGAAATCACCAAACTTCTAGCGCTCTACTCCGATGGCTTCGGGTACAACAGTCCGAAGGCACGACACGTCGTCTTCGGATCGCTGTTCGACACGGGCAGGCAGGACGCGGTGGCCTTTTTCCGAACGGTCGAAATGGATCTGTCGAACGTCCACTTCGAATACATCGCCATCTTCTCCCAAGGGCAGGGTCGAGACTTGTCCGATGTCGGGGGACCAACGGAGCGCCCGTACCATCTGGTCGCGACGGCAATGATCGGCAGCCGATGGACTCGAACCTTGGCGTGGGAGACCGCCAAGATCAGCAAAGGCCGCGTGGTGGTGCAGGGAAAACGCTGGGCCGAGAAGGATGCCGGGTGCTGTCCGACCCAGCCGATCGAAGTGACGTTCAGCATTTTCACGGGCATCGCCGGGGGGGCCGGCCCCCACGACTATCCTGTGCTCACAGAGAGCGAAGGAGCCGGACACGCCGATCCGCCCACGCCTCCGCGGAAGGCGGGAAAGCGGGGCTAG
>JBAXOX010000047.1:0-30805 GCA_037133015.1 Acidobacteriota bacterium | reverse complement strand
GTGAAGTAGAGAATCCGCTGGCAGCTCTCGCACTGGAAGATCATTTCGTTGCGGCGCAGGTCGTTGTAGGCCTGCGGCCGCATCCGCACGCCGCAGACGCTGCACCGGCCTTCTTCCACAGTGGCGATCGCGGTGATGCCGCGGTACTTCATGACCTTTTCGAAAATCGTGACCACCGACCGGCTCATCTCGGCCATCACGGCTGCGCGGTCGGCGGCCAGGCCCACCGACGCGGTCTGCGCCGCTGCGAGTTTGGCCGCCAGGTCGGTTCGCTCGGCTTCGATCTCTGCCTGTTGATCGGCGAACGCCTTTTCGGCGGCCTTGACCAGCCGCGCCAATTCGTCGAACTCGAGCATCTTCTCCAGCAGCCGATCTTCGAGTTGCTGGCTTTCGTGCTGGGCGACCTCGATTTCCTTCTGCATCGCCTGGTATTCGCGGTTGGTCTTGACCTCCATCAGCTGATTCTTGAACTTGGACAGGCGGGCCTGCTGTTCGGCCAGCGCCTTTTCGATCTCGCGCCGCGCCGACTGATTGGCGGCGAGCCGCTGCCGCTCGCCGTCGAGCGCCTGCTGCGCCGAGGATCGCTTCGCGTCGAGTTCCTGATGGCGGACCGGGTCGTCGGCCACCGTCCGCCGGGCCACGTCGGCGGCGTCCTCGAGTTTCTGCAGGCGTATGACGCGTTCGAGATCAGGATGCATATCGGTTCTGGTGGGCCCACCAGGATTCGAACCTGGGACAGGCCGGTTATGAGCCGGCGGCTCTAACCACTGAGCTATGGGCCCCAACGGTAGTGTATCGCCTATTCCGACCGTCCTTCGAGGAACGCGCGCAATTTCCGGCTGCGCGACGGGTGACGAAGTTTGCGCAGCGCTTTGGCCTCGATCTGGCGGATGCGCTCGCGGGTGACGGCAAAATTCTGCCCCACTTCTTCGAGGGTGTGTTCGGAGCCGTCGCCGACACCGAACCGCATCTTGATCACCTTCTCCTCGCGCGGCGTGAGCGTCTTGAGCACCGAGTCGGTCTGCTCCTTGAGGTTGAGGTTGATCACCGCGTCGGCCGGCGATACCACGTTGCGGTCCTCGATGAAGTCGCCCAGATGCGAATCTTCCTCCTCGCCGATCGGGGTCTCGAGCGAGATGGGCTCCTGTGCGATCTTCAGCACCTTGCGCACCTTCGACACGGGGATGTCCATCCGCACCGCGATTTCCTCGGAGGTGGGTTCGCGCCCCAGTTCCTGCACCAGCGACCGCGAGGTCCGGATGAGCTTGTTGATCGTCTCGATCATGTGGACCGGGATGCGGATGGTCCGGGCCTGATCGGCGATGGCGCGCGTGATCGCCTGGCGGATCCACCACGTCGCGTAGGTGGAGAACTTGTAGCCTCGGCGGTACTCGAACTTGTCGACCGCCTTCATCAGGCCGATGTTGCCTTCCTGAATCAAATCCAGGAACTGCAGGCCGCGGTTCGTGTACTTCTTCGCGATCGAGACGACGAGGCGGAGGTTGGCCTCAACCAGTTCCTTCTTGGCCTGTTCGGCCTGAGCCTCGCCGCGGCGGATCGTGTCGAGCGTCTGGCGCAGGTAGATCGGCGTCTCGCCCAGGTCGTCGGCCAGGCGCTTCACCTCGCCCCGGAGCTCGCGATGCTTGGCGGCCACCGCCTTGCGGTCTTCTTCCTTGAGCTTGGTCCGACGGCTCTTGGCGGTCAGCTGCTTGTCGAGCTGGTCGGCGTCGCGCTGCACCCGCTGCACGCGTTCGACGGCCTCCTTGATGTCCTCGATCAACCGGCGCTTGACGCCCTCGGTGAACTCGATCACGCGGATGAGCTTCGACACCTGGATGCGAGCCCGCATCGCCTTCCAGCGGACCCGGCGGTACTTGCGCTTGTCCTTCTTCGGCGTGGCGTCGAGCTTCTCCTGCGCCTTGTCGTAGAACACGCGGGCCTTCTTGACGGCATCGGTCTGCCGCAGCACCTCGCGGGCGCGCTCCTCGAGCCGTTCGTCGGTGATCTCCTCGTCATTGAAGATCACCAGCTCCCGAATCGTGCGCTCGCCCAGCTTGAGCTTGTCGCCCATTTCGATCACGCGGGCGGCCACGGTCGGGGTGCGCGAGATCGATTTGATCACGGCCAGCTTGCCGCGCTCGATGCGCTTGGCGATCTCGACTTCGCCCTCGCGCGTCAGCAGCGGCACGGTGCCCATCTCCCGGAGGTACATCCGGACCGGGTCGTTGGTTTTGTCGAGCGCGCCTGGCGTCAGGTCGAGCTCGAGGTCGTCGGCATCCGGCTTCTCCTCCCGGAATTTGTGATCGGAATCGACCACCTCGATTCCGGCGTTGCCGAACGTGCTGAACAAATCGTCCAGATCGTCCGACGAGGTGATGTCGGCCCGCAGCAGGTCGTTGACCTCGTCATAGAGCAGGTATCCCTTCTCTTTGCCGATGGTGATGAGCTGCTGAACTTCGTCGAACTTGTCCTCGATTGACAAGGCGTCCTCCCGTTAGGTGCCGGATACCTCCAGCGCCGCGATGCGCTGGAGCAGATCACGTTTTTGTTGCCACAACTGATCGATCCCGGAATCGCCACCCGATTCCTGGAGCCGATCGATTTCGCGCTGCACGGCGGCGTTCTGGCGCTCGAAGCGCAGTCGCCGGATGGCCTGCGCGCAGGCCAGAGCCGGCGCGAAGGCGGTGGGTTCGGCGGCGATGCCCGTCGCCACCTGAGCTTCCTGAGTACTTAGACGCTCCAGCAGGGCGGCTGGTGAGACATCGCCGCCCGATCGCGCCAAATCCAGCGCTTGCTGCAAGATGGGGGCCGCCGCGAGCGTATCGACGTCCTCCGGTTCGAGCGTGGCCAGACCCTCGGCGCCCTCTTCTGGCCTGTTGAGCAGCGCCCAGATCAGGCCGCGTTCGGCCGGCTTGAACTGGCCCAGCGACGGCATCTCGCGAACCCCGACCGTGGTCCGCCGCTCGACCGCTGCCTTGCGAATCTCGTCGCGCACCACCGATTCGGTGATGCGGGCACGATGCGCAATCCGATCGGCGAACTGATCGCGGGAGGCCGCATCCGGTATCCGCGCCGCCACGCCGAGCATCTCGTGCAGGAACTCGCGCCGGCCATCGTCGCTGCGCGGATCGTGCGCGGTGACGGCCCGGTCGAGCAGGTAGTCGAGATACGGTTTCGACTGCTGAAGTTGCGCCGTGTACTGGGCGCCGCCGCGCTTCTGGACGAACGTGTCGGGATCGTCGCCGCCCGGCAGGATGGCCACGTTCACCTGAAAGCCCTCCGCCACGAGCATCTCGCACGATCGGGCCGCCGCGCCCTGGCCCGCCGCGTCGGGGTCGAAGCTCAACACGACTTTCGACACGAACCGTCGAAGCAACTGCGCCTGCTGGATCGTCAGTGCCGTGCCGCACGAGGCCACCACCGGCAGCTTGCATTCCTGCATCACCTGGGCGAAGTCGAAGTAGCCCTCGACCAGCACCACGAAGCCCGTCGTTCTGAGCAGCGATTTCGTGTGGGTCAGCCCGTACAGCGTCCGCCCCTTCGTGTAGATGGGCGTCTCGGGCGAGTTCAGGTACTTCGGCACCTGGTCGGCGTCCATCGCCCGGCCGCCAAACGCGACCACCGAACCCGAATCGCGCGCAATCGGAATCATCAGGCGGTTGCGGAACCGGTCTACGACCTGGCCGTTGTCGCGTTCGACGACCAGTCCCGACCGCAGCAGCAGCGGCAGCGAGAACCCCTGCTCGACCAGCCGGTTCTTCAGTGCGTCCCGCGCCGAGGTCGCGTAGCCATGTCCCAGCGTGGCCATGGTCTCGGGCGTCAGGCCGCGCGAGGTCAACTGCTGCCGCGCCCGTGCGCCGCCAGGGCCCTCCAGTTGCTCGCGGAAATAGGCCGCCGCCACTTCGTGGATCTTGAGCAGCGTCTCGCGCTCTCTCGAATCAACCTCGTTGGCGTCGGGCCCCGACTCCGGGACCGTCAGGCCGACCTTGCGCGCCAGCACGCGGACGGCTTCGGCAAATCCGATCTTCTCGTGCATCTCCACGAACTTGATCACATCGCCGCCGACCCCGCAGCCGAAGCAGTGGAAGAACCCTTTCTCGGCGTTGACGTTGAACGACGGCGTCTTCTCGCCATGGAACGGGCACAGGCCCTTGAAGCTGGTCCCGGCCTTCTTGAGCGACACGTATTCCTGGATCACCTGCACGATGTCCGCGCGGGTTCGCAGGTCGTCGATGAAGGCGGAAGGAAACAGGGCCACTAGTCTTTCAGCTCCGCCACCGTCACCCCGTCGCCGCCCTGTTCTGGAGGCGCCGGTTGATGACGCGCCACCAGCGGGTGGCGTTGAAGAAACTCGCCGATGGCACGACGCAACTGCCCGGTGCCGTGGCCGTGGATGATGCGGACCGACCGTTCGTCGCTCATCAGCAGGTCGTCCAGGAACCGCTCGACCCGGCCCAGCGCCTCGTCGACCCGGCAGCCGATCACGTTGAGATCGGTGCCGATCGCGCCGCGGGCCTGCACCTGCACGGTGACGCTGACGCGGGGTGCGGCGGCCGGAGCCGGGGCCCCGCCTCCAACCACGTGAAGCTCGTTGGCGCGTGCGCGCAAGCGCTTGCCGCGCACGTCGATTTCGGCTTCGATTCCGTGGAGGGCCACCACGCGGCCTTCCAGCCCGAGTCCGGCCAGCGTGACGCGGTCGCCGACCACGGCGGCCGCTCCCGTGTCGACGGCCCTGGTCCCGGCGTCTCGACCCGCACTGACGCGAATCCGCTCCGCCAGTTGATCCAGAGCCGCGCGCGCATCCGCCCTGGCCGCGCCGACGTCGCTGGTGGAGAGTTGGGCGCCGTGCTGGGCGCGCCGCGCCGCCTCGGCGTTGAGCCGCTCCACCTGCCTGCGCAACTCGTCCACCACCCGGTCGATTTCCTGCCGCGCCGTTCGCACCCGCGTCTCGAAATCCTCGTCGACCCGCTGACGAGCGCGATCCTCTTTGTCCTTCAAGGCCTGTTCGCGCGTCCGTAGCCGCACTTCCGCGTCCGCCTGCGCTTCCCGCTCGCGGGTCACCAGGCGCTGCTCGTGTTCCAGCGTCCGGATATCCGCGTCGATCTTGGCCAGGTGCTCGGCCAGTTGCGCCTCTCGCGCGCTGATGTTGCGTCGCGCCTCGTCGAGAATCGTCGGATGCAGCCCCAGTCGCCCGGCAATCTCGAGGGCCAGACTGCGCCCCGGCGTCCCGTAGATCAACCGGTACGTCGGCGCAAAGGTCTCGGCCTCGAATCCGAATGCCGCCCCCGACACGCCCTCGGTGGTCGCCGCATACGTCTTCAACTGCTCGTAATGCGTGGTCGCCACCAGGTGGGCACCGCGCTGCCGGAGATGGTCGACGATGGCGAGGCCGAGCGCGCCGCCTTCAATCGGATCGGTACCGACGCCGACTTCGTCGAGCAACACCAGGGCGGGCAGCGCGAGCAGGCGGTCGGTCTGCACGATGTTGCTGATGTGCCACGAAAACGTGCTCAGGCTGTTGGCAATCGACTGTTGGTCGCCGATGTCGGCGAACACGGATCTGAACACCGGCAGCCGCGACCCGCCCGCTGCGGGCACGTGCAGGCCGGCTTGCGCCATCAGCGCGAGCAGGCCGGCGGTCTTCAACGCCACGGTCTTGCCGCCCGTGTTGGGTCCGGTGATCACCAGCGCGGTGGTGGGCGCGACCATCCGGATATCCACCGGCACCGGATCGGTGGTCCGCGCCGCACCCGTCTCGGCCGAATCGCTGCCGTCGCTGCCGGCGCCCGAACTGGCCTGACGCCGTTCGGCCAGGCGACTGGTGATGGCGGGCATCAGCAGCGGATGCCGCGCCGCCAGCAATTCGAACGCGCCGTCGGTCGAGAGCGCGGGTTCGACCCCGTTGATCACCGCCGACAATCGCGCTTTCGCCTGAATGCAATCCAGTTCGGTGGCCGACTCGATGGTCCGCTGGAGATCGAGCGCGCGCCGGCGGAATTGATCCGTCAGTTGAAGCAGGATGCGCCGGACCTCCTCCGCCTCCTGCTGCTCGAGCGCGACGATGTCGTTGTTGATCTCCACCGTGCTGAGCGGCTCGAGGAACAGGCTGGCGCCGCTGGCCGAACTGCCGTGGATGATGCCCGGAATCGACGACCGGTGTTCGGCGCGCACCACCAGCACGAAGCGGCCGTTGCGATCGGTGACGATCTGCTCCTGCAGGTATTTGGCCGTGTCCTTGTTGCGCAGGAACGACTCGAAGGTGGTTCGCAGCCGGGCGCGCTGCCGCCGGAGCCGCTCGCGGACGGTTCGCAGTTCGGGCGAGGCGTCATCGACCACATCCCCGGACGGGTCGATTTTGTGCCGCGCCTCGGCGGTTTCGGCGCGGAACGAGGCGCCCGACTCGGCCAGCGACTTGAGCGTGGGAAACGGCCCGTCGGCGCGCTTGATGGCCGCACGGGTGGCCTCGGCCGATTCGAGAAAATCGGCCAGCGCGATCAGGCGCAGCGGTTCGAGGGCGCGCCCTTCGATGGCGAGGCTCCCGAGAATCGCCCCCAGGTCTTTCGGCGCGGTGAGGGCGAACCCGCCGAATTGTTCGTTGAACCGCACCCCTTCGGAGGTGGCCGCCTGCCACTGCGCCACACGCCTGGGATCGGGCGAGGGGCGCAGATTGGCCAACCGCGCCGCCCCAAGCGGGGTGGCGGCGAATCCGCACACCACATCCACGATGCGTGTGAATTCGAGCGCCTGCAGGACGGCTGGATGCATGATCGGTCAAAGACACCTGGGCTTACACGCAGGGGACACCCCCTGTACGCGGCCGACCGCCTTGGGCCGGAGGAAAGCCCTTAACAATAGCACAGCGAGCGAGCCACCAGCAACCGTCAAATGCCGGATGCGGGGACGCGCACGTCACGGGCGATCCGGCTATAAGTGATTGATTTGGCTGGCGATACAGGCGGCGCCGAACCCGTTGTCGATGTTGACCACCGCCACCCCTGGCGCGCAGGAATTCAGCATGCCGAGCAGGGCCGCCACGCCGCCAAAGCTGGCGCCGTAGCCGACGCTGGTCGGCACGGCAATCACCGGCACCCGGACCAGGCCTCCCACCACGCTTGGCAACGCCCCTTCCATGCCTGCGACGACGATGATGGCGCGCGCGGCGTCGAGACGGTCGCGGGCGCTGAGCAGCCGGTGGAGGCCGGCCACCCCGACGTCGTAGAGCCGGTCCACCGCGTTGTTCATCACCTCGGCCGCCACCGCCGCCTCCTCGGCGACGGGCTGATCGGAAGTGCCCGCCGACGCGATGACGATGGTGCCCACGCCCCGTTCGAGATCGTCCTGCCGGCGTGCGATGATTCTGGCCACCTCGTGATACGCGGCATCCGGCAGCATCGCCGCCACCGCCTCGTACGCCTCCCGGCTCGCCCGGGTCACCAGAAGCGTCTGGCCTCGGCTCGCGATGCGTTCGGCGATGGCCGCGATCTGGGCCGGGGTCTTCCCCAGGCCGAAGATCACTTCGGGCATGCCGAGCCGGATGGCCCGGTGATGATCGACGCGGGCAAAGCCCAGATCCTCGAAGGGCAGGGCGCGCAAAAAGTCCGCCAGTCGGGCCTCGGCGGCCTCGAGCGACAGCGAACCATCCTGGAGTTGGGCGAGGAGGTCGCGGATGACGGGCGGATTCATTTGGGTGGGCCGCACATAGCGGCTATAATGGCTGATTGTGTCCGGCGGCACAACATCAGACTGGCGAGACATTCATGAGCCCATTTGAAACTCTCATCCTCGGCTTGTACTTCTTCATCCTGGTCATCCTCGGGATGTACGGGTGGCACCGCTACTATCTGGTCTACGCCTACATGAAGAACAAGGACAAGGTCCCCGGGCCACCTCCGGCCTGGGATGGGCCGTTGCCCGTGGTGACGATTCAGCTGCCGCTGTTCAACGAAATGTACGTCGTCGATCGCCTGCTCCAGGCGACCGCTCTGCTCGACTATCCGCGCGAGTTGATGGAAATCCAGGTGCTCGACGACTCGACCGACGAAACCACCGAGGTGGCCCGGCGGGTCATCGAACGGCTCGCGGCCGATGGGTACGACATCACGCTCATTCATCGCAGCAACCGAACCGGGTACAAGGCCGGCGCACTCGATGCCGGCCTGAATGTGGCGCGCGGCGAGTTCGTGGCGATTTTTGACGCCGACTTCATCCCGAGCGTCGACTTCCTGCAGAAGACGATTCCGTATTTCCAGGACCAGAAAATCGGTCTGGTGCAGGCGCGCTGGGGCCACGTCAACGCCGACTACTCGCTGCTCACCAAGGCGCAGGCCATCCTGCTCGACGGACACTTCGTGCTGGAACACGGCGGGCGGAACCGCGCCGGCCACTTCTTCAACTTCAACGGCACCGCGGGAGTCTGGCGCCGCGAGGTGATTCCCGCCGCCGGCGGCTGGCAGCACGACACGCTCACCGAGGACCTCGACCTCAGCTATCGGGCGCAGTTGCTCGGATGGAAGTTCCTCTTTCTACCCAACCTGGTGGCGCCGGCCGAAGTGCCGGTCGAAATGAACGCCTTCAAGTCGCAGCAGCACCGCTGGGCCAAGGGCTCGATTCAGGTCTGCCTCAAGGTGCTCCCCCGCATCCTGCAGTCGGACCTGCCGTTCGGCGTCAAGGCGGAGGCGTTCTTTCACCTCACGGCGAATTTCAATTATCTGCTCATGTCGCTGCTATCGATCCTGATGTTCCCGTCGATGGTGATCCGCTACAACATGGGCTGGTACGAGATGCTGCTGATCGACGTGCCGCTGTTTTTCGCGGCGACCGCGTCGGTGGCCAACTTCTACGTCGTGTCCCAGCGCGAGCTGTATCCCGACTGGAAGGCGCGGCTGCGCTACATTCCGTTCCTGATGTCGATTGGCATCGGCCTGGCCGTCAACAACACCCGCGCGGTCATCGAAGCCCTGATGGGCCACCAGTCGCCGTTTGCGCGCACGCCCAAGTACGGCATCGAGCGCGGATCGACCGACGACTGGGGCACCAAGAAGTACCGCCAGGTGGTGGCGATTCAGCCACTGGTCGAGGTGGCGCTCGGGCTCTACTTCACCATGACGGTGTTCTACGCGCTCGCCAATGGCATTTACGGCACGCTGCCGTTTCTGGTGCTGTTCCAGGTCGGCTTCCTCTACACCGGCCTCATGTCGGTGGTCCAGCAGTTCGGCGGCGGTGGCGTCGTGCTGAGCACGCAGGTGGCCCGCAGCAAGTAGGCAGCCTCCGATGAATTTCGGGCGACTGGCCGCAGCGGCCGTGGTGAGCTGGCTGACGCATCTGGTCGTCAGCGGGCTGGTCTGGGGGACGCTGCTCTCGGATGTGCTGCGCCAGCACGCCGCCATCGTGCGGGCGCCGGGCGACATGGACCTGGTGCTCGGCTACGGCGCATCGCTGTTCGGGTTCTTCGTCTTCGCGTACGGGTACACCAAGGGGTACGAAGGCGGCGCCGGCGTGGTCGAAGGGCTGCGGTACGGCGTGCTCGTCGGGTTGATGCTGGCGGCATTCGCCGGCGTCTGGGTTTACGTGGTGAGCCCCGTGTCTGCGGCGCTGGCCACCGCGCTCGTCATCGACACCATCATCGAGATGGCCGCGTACGGCGCAATCGTCGGCGTCATCTACAAGCCGATTGCCGGGCGGCGCTGAACACTCCCGCCCTTCGGGGTATCATCGGAAGAAGCCGCCTGACGACATGGACCAGCACTACATCCGCAATTTCTCGATCATCGCCCACATCGACCACGGCAAGTCGACGCTGGCCGACCGGTTCCTGGAGTTCACAGGCGCCTTGCAGCCGCGCGAGATGACCGAGGCCCAGGTGCTCGACTCGATGGATCTCGAGCGCGAGCGTGGCATCACCATCAAGGCGCACCCGGTCCGGCTCGTCTATCAGGCCGACGATGGCCATGCCTACGTCCTCAATCTGATCGATACGCCGGGACACGTCGATTTCTCCTACGAGGTCACCCGCTCGCTCGCCGCGTGCGAGGGCGCCGTGCTGATCGTCGACGCGTCACAGGGCGTCGAGGCGCAGACGCTCGCCAACGCGTATCTGGCGGTCGAGAACAACCTCGAGATCATTCCCGTCATCAACAAGATCGATCTGCCGAGCGCGCAACCCGAGGAGTCGCGCCGGCAACTGGCCGACATCATCGGCCTCGACCCGTCGCACGCCATCCTGGCAAGCGCCAAGGCCGGCACCGGCGTGCACGAGGTGCTCGAAGCCATTGTCACGCGGCTCCCCGAGCCTGCAGGCGACGCGGCCGCGCCCCTCAAGGCCCTGATTTTCGATTCGTGGTACGACCCGTACCGCGGCGTGGTGATCGTGGTCCGCGTGATCGACGGCGTGCTGCGGTCGCGGATGAAAATCCGGCTGATGGCGCTCGGGCAGGAGTACGAGATCGAGCAGGTGGGCGCCTTCACACCCAAGCCGGTGGAGATGGCCGAACTCGGCGTCGGCGAAGTCGGATTCATCACCGCCGGGATCAAGAAAGTCAGCGACGCGAAACTCGGCGACACCATCACCGAAGTCGCCCGCCCGGCGGTCCAGGCGTTTCCGGGCTTCCGCGAACTCAAGCCCATGGTGTTCGCCGGGCTCTACCCGGTCGAAGGGCACCAGTACACCGAACTGCGGGACGCGCTCGAAAAACTGCGCCTCAACGACGCGTCGTTCTTCTACGAACCCGAAACGTCGGCGGCGCTGGGGTTTGGATTTCGATGCGGGTTCCTCGGCCTGCTGCACATGGAGATCGTGCAGGAACGGCTCGAACGCGAGTTCGACCAGGACCTGGTGACCACCGCCCCGGGCGTCTTGTATCGGGTGACCACCACCGACGGCGACGTGCACGAGATCGACAGCCCGGCCAAACTGCCCGACGTCGGACGCATCGTGAAGTTCGAGGAGCCCGTGATCAAGGCGATGGTCCTCACCCCGGCCGAACACGTCGGCGGCATCCTGAGCCTGTGTCAGGACAAGCGCGGCGTGCAGAAGTCGCTCGAGTACCTGTCGAGCGACCGCGTCCTGATCACCTACGACCTGCCGTTCAATGAAGTCGTGCTCGATTTCTACGACCGGCTCAAGACCATCTCGCGCGGGTATGCGTCGCTCGACTATCACGTCAGCGGCTACTGGGACTCGCCGCTGGTCAAACTCGACATCCTGGTCAACGGCGACCCGATCGACGCGCTCTCGACCATCGTCCACCGGGACGCGTCGTTTCAGCGGGGCAAGGCGCTGGCACAGAAGATGCGAGAACTGATCCCGCGCCAGATGTTCGAGGTGGCCATCCAGGCAGCCATCGGGGGCCGGATCGTCGCCCGCGAGTCGGTCAAGGCCATGCGGAAAAACGTGCTCGCCAAGTGCTACGGCGGCGACATCTCGCGCAAGCGCAAACTGCTCGAGAAGCAGAAGGAAGGCAAGAAGCGGATGAAGCGCGTCGGCCGCGTGGAAATCCCGCAGGAAGCCTTTCTGGCCGTGCTCAAGATGGGAACGGAGGACTAGGTGCTCGAGTTCAGGAAATCGGTGGCCCGGGAGTACTTCGAGTCGATCGTCATCGCCGTCATCCTGGCGCTGTTTATCCGCACCTTCGTCGTCCAGGCCTTCAAGATTCCGACCGGTTCGATGGAGCCCAACCTGCTGGTCGGTGATCATTTGCTGGTCAACAAATTCGTCTTCTCGCCGACCAATTCGGCGCTCGAACGCGCGCTGCTGCCAGCCCGAGAGGTCCGGCGCGGCGACATCGTCGTCTTCAAGTTCCCGACCGATCCGGAACGCGATTTCATCAAACGCGTCATCGGGTTGCCCGGCGAGACCGTCGAGCTGAGGACCCGTCGCATCTACATCAACGGGCGGCCGCTCGACGAGCCGTACGCCCACTACCTGCCGCGCCCCGACGCGGTCGCGATGGGCGAGCTGACCTCCGAAGACGTTCGCGAACACTACGGACCCGAGACCGTGCCGGCCGGGTCGTTGTTCGTGATGGGCGATAATCGCGACAATTCGCAGGATTCGCGATATTGGGGGTTTCTGCCCCGCGATAATATCAAGGGCCAGGCGCTGATGATTTACTGGTCCTACGATCCGGACGTGACCGGCCTGTTCAGCGTCATCACCAGTACACGTTGGGGCCGCCTGCTGCACCAGATCCACTGAGATGGGCAAACTCATCAGGTTCGCCATCGTCGCAGTCGTGCTCTACGGCGGGTGGCAGGCCGCCGCGGCCAGGTGGGATCACTTCCAGTTGACCGACGCGGTGCGACAACTCGCGGAGTTCCAGGCCGAACGCGCCGACGACGAGATCCGGGCCCGGGTGGTGGCGGAAGCCGCCAAGCTGGACATTGCGCTGACGCCCGACCAGGTGCGCGTCCGAAAAGCGGGCGATCGCATCTTTATCGACGTCAACTACGTGCGGCAGGTGCAGGTGTTGCCGTGGTACCGCTACCCGTGGAAGCTCGACCTCGCGGTTCAGAATTGGTACGTGCCAGGCGGTCGAATCAGGTAACCACTACCCGGGGCCGGCGACCACGTCGCCGTTCTTGACGACCATGCGGATGGCCGGCACGCCCACCTTCAGCAAATCAGCCGCCTCACCACGCACCACCACCAGATCGGCCTGCTTGCCAACCTCGAGACTGCCGACCCGATCCTGCCGATCGATGGCGTAGGCCGCGTTGATGGTGGAAGCGACGAGGGCCTCCTCGAGCGTCATCCGCATCGAGAAGCACGCCAGCGACATCGCGAACGGCATCGAGGGCGAGAATCCGCCGCCCGGATTCAGGTCGGTGGCCAACGCGACAGGCACGCCGGCTTCGATCAGTTCCCTGGCTGGCGCGTATCTCCCGAGCTTGAGGTAGAACGCCGCAATCGGAAGCAAGGTGGCGACCACGCCGGCTTCTTTCATCGCGCGAATGCCGCGCACAGTGATGTGGAGCAGGTGATCGGCGGACCGCGCGCCCACAGCGGCGGCAACAAGCGAGCCTCCGCTTTCCTGCAACTCGTCGGCGTGGATGCGGGCCTTGAGGCCGTGGCGCTTGGCCGCATCGAGGATTTCGGTCGACTCTTCAGGCGTGTAGACCCCGGCTTCGCAGAACACGTCGCACCATTCGGCGAGGCCGTCGCGTGCGGCGGCTGGAATCATCTGCCTGACCAGTTGATCGATATAGAAGCGCCTGTTCGCCCGGTGCTCGACCGGGATGTCGTGGGCGCCCATGAAGGTGGGCACCAGATCGACGACGTGCTGCTGATTGAGGCGCCGGATGACCCGAAGCATCTTGAGTTCGGCGTCGGTCTCGAGCCCGTAGCCGCTCTTGGCCTCGCACGTCGTGGTGCCGCACCCGAGCATGGCATCAAGGCGATCGGCCGCCGACGCGACCAGGTCGTCCTCGGTGGCCTCGCGTGTGGCCCGGACCGTCGCCACGATTCCCCCGCCCGACGCCGCGATCTCGGCGTAGGTGGCCCCGGCGAGCCGCTGCCGCAGTTCGTCGCGCCGGTCGCCGCCGAACACCAGGTGGGTGTGCGGATCGACCAGGCCTGGGATGACGGTGCACCCCGAGGCGTCAATCACCTCGACGCCGTCACCACCGGGAAAACGCCGGTCGCACTCCGTGGTCGAGCCCACAAACGCGATGCGGCCGTCGGTGGCGACAATGGCGCCGTCGGCGATCGTGCGGACGTCTGCCTGGTCGGGGCCGCACTTGGGCGCCGCGCCCGCGCACGTGAACAGTGTGTTGGCGTGTCGGACAATCAGAGAACCCACCGCGCACCCCCGGTACGCCCTGCATCGTATCCCGAGACGCGGGCGAGCGCGAACCTGGAGCCCCGAAGACCCCGGCGCGATGGGCGGGAGGGCGAGGGTGAGAAGGGCGAGGTGTGTTAGGCTCGGCGCTCGACGGCGCTCGCGTTCGCGCCCGTGCTCGTACCCGCGGCGGGGCCGGTGTCCCCGGCCGTGCTGGTGCCGGGGCCCGCGGCCGTGCCGGTGACGGTGCGCGGCAGGTCCTGGCGTTGCTGGCGGTCCTGCCCCCAGATCGACACGCCCTCGCGCCCGTCGGCCTGACGCGGTCGATGGATCGCGATTTTGTCGTCGCGTTCGCGCCGGTCCTGGTCGTGAATGAAGTCGAGCGTGTTGGTCAGCGAGGCGACGAGCGACTCGACGGACGTCTCGACTTCGCGCCGCTTCATCCGCAACCCGTCGATCTCGCGGTGCACGTCCTCGACCCGGGCCTGCGCCTTGTCCAGAATCAGATCGGCGCGCCCCTCGGCTTCGCGCACGATGGCCTCCGCCTGGCGGTGTGCCGCGTCCTTGAGTTCGTCGGCGAGACGCTGGGCGGTGAGCAGGGTGTTGCGCAGATTCCGCTCGTGCTCCCGGTGTTCGTTGACCAGGCCTTCGAGCCGCGCCACCTCCTGCCGCATCCGGTCGGCTTCCTGCAGCGCCGCCTCGTAGTCGGCCGCCGCCTCGGCGAGAAACGCCGTCACCTCGTCGCGATCGTACCCGCGCATCGCGGACCGGAACTGCTGCTGGCGTAAGTCGAGCGGTGTCACGTTCATGTGGTTCCTCACCCTACCCGCGGCCGCCGAAGATCGCGGTGCCGACCCTGACGAGGGTTGCGCCTTCCTCGACCGCCACCTCGAAGTCGTGGCTCATGCCCATCGACAGCTCTCTGAGCATCGACGGGGGAACGCCACGGCTTGCCAGTTCGTCGCGGATCTCGCGCAGGTGCCTGAAATACGGGCGGGTCTGCTCGGGATCGTCCAGCAACGGCGGCAGCACCATGAGCCCGGCGATGCGCGCCGCCCGGCACGTTCCACCTGCCTCGAAAATGGCGTAGAGCGTGTCGGCCGCCGTGCCGTGCTTGGTTGGTTCGCCTGCCAAATCGACCTGGACCAGCAGTTCCGGCTGGCACCCGGCTTCCTCG
This sequence comes from Acidobacteriota bacterium, assembly GCA_037133015.1. Taxonomy (GTDB): domain Bacteria; phylum Acidobacteriota; class Vicinamibacteria; order Vicinamibacterales; family JAKQTR01; genus JBAXOX01. Next base: position 15,853 of record JBAXOX010000047.1, on the reverse strand, counting down.
GCGGCCCCATCCACCCGGCGCAGCAGGTCCACGCTGTCGATGGAATGGATGCACGCGAACGAGGACGCCGCTTTTCTGGCCTTGTTCGACTGCAGGTGGCCAATCAGGTGCCACTCGATCGTTGTATCGGACGACAGGCTGATCTTCTCTAGGGCTTCCTGGACGCGATTTTCGCCGAAGATCGTCTGCCCGGCCGCCGCGGCGGCCAGCACATGGGTGATGGGGAAGGTTTTTGAAACGGCGACGAGGCGAACATCCGTTGGACGTCGGCCGGCCCGCTGCGTGGCGCGGGCCAGCCGATTCCGGATACTGGCGAGACTGGCGGCGATGGCGTCGTGTAGCGACACGGACCCCACCTGCTTCTCTCTACTTCTTGATCTGCTTGAGAATGCCAGTCGCCGCTGCCGCGTTCGGGCCTGTCGGGGCCAGCGTGAGGTACTTCTCGAACATCGTGATGGCTTCGGGCATCTTGCCCTGGTTGAGAAATGCCATGGCCAGCTGATAGTGGGCCTCGGCGTGGTCGGGCTTGAGCTCGATCACCTTCTGGAAGTGGACCTCGGCTTCGGCAATTTTGCCCGCGTTCCAGTCGATCACGCCATTGTTGTATTCCGCGTCCACGCCCCCGCCGCCGCCGGCAGGACCCGCCGCCGTCGCCAGTTCCGACGCCTTCTGACTGGCTTCGCCGGCTTTGTCGAATTTTTTCTGGGCGTTATAGACGGTCGCCAGGCCGTTGTAGGCCTCGACGTAATCCGGCTTCAACTCGGCCGACTTGGCGAAGGCTTCTTCGGCCTTGTCGTAGTCCTTCTTCTGCATCTGCGCGTAGCCGATGTTGTAATAGCAGTCGAAACACTTCGGCACGATGGCGGCGGCCTCGGAGAACTTCGCGATGGCCTCATCGAAGTTGCCAGCCTTACTGGCGGCGACACCGTCCTCGAACGCCTTCTTGAGGGCGGTCGTTTTGGCGGCATCCTCGGGCGATGGGCCGCTGCCGGCGCCACCCAGAATGAAGTTGACCTCTGCCGGGTCGCCGATTCGGACGCGCACGTTGAACGACTGCACGCCGAGTTCCTTGGTCGAGGCGGTCACCTTGTAGTTGCCCGGCCGCAGACCGATCTGGATGAACTCGCCCTTGCCGTTCGTTTTGGTATCAACCTTGTAGTTGATGCCGTCCACGTACTCGATCAGGATCACGGCCTTGTCGACCATCTTCCCTTTCGAGTCCACGACCTTGCCCTTGACCGACCCGGTCTGCGCGGACACCGGGGCTGCAAACGCGATGGCCACCATCGCCGCGAGGGCGAACACCAGCAGGCGGCGGCCAGACATGAGGCGAAGCATAGCGCTCCTCCGTAGGAAAAAAGTGCAGAGTGTTGAAACTACCAAAACACAACCGTCGATCTGGTTAAGTTTACATCAAAGACGCCGCGCCGCGAAACAGACTGACTGGCAATACTGCACGGCGCGTACCAATAGCAAAGCCGCCGAATTCCCAACCTTTTCTCTCCGCCAACGCGCCGGGTGGGGTCAGGCCGACTCCTCGTCGTCGTCGAAGAACGTCGTGATGTCCTCGATCGATGACGTCACCGGCGCGGGCGGAAGCGATGCCAGGAACCGGCGACCGTAGGGCATCGTCGTGATGCGGGGATCGAGGATCGCGAGCACGCCGCGGTCCCGGCGATGGCGAATCAGCCGGCCGAGTCCCTGAAGCAGCGTCAGCACGGCCAGAGGCACTTGCAGGTCGGCAAACCCGTCTCCGCCGCGCTGCACGATCGCGTCGATGCGGGCGGCGGTCACCGGATCCCCGGGAGACGCGAAGGGGAGCCGGTCGATGATCACGCAACTCAGGGCGTCGCCCGCCACGTCGACGCCTTGCCAGAAACTCGAGGTCGCCAGCAGGACCGAGTGGGGCGTTTCGCGAAAGTGCCTCAGCAGCGCCGAGCGTGGCGCACTGCCCTGGACCAGTATCGGATAGTCGAGGGCGGATTCCACCACGGGCTGCACCGCCCGCAGCATCGCGTAACTGGTGAAGAGCACGAAAGCCCGGCCCTGGGTTCGCGTGAGGATGCCGACGATCTCGCGGGCGGCCGCCTGGGCGAAGGCCGGCGTTTTGGGGGACGGCATGCGCGGCGGCAGATAGAGGATCGCCTGCCGGCGGTAGTTGAACTCCGAAGGGAACTGCAGTTGCTCGGCTTTTTCCACGCCGAGGCGGCTTCGGATGTAGGTGAACTGGCCCTCGACGGTGAGCGTGGCCGAGGTGAGCACGGTGGAGGCAAACCGGTCGAGCAGCAGGTGGCGCACCAGCGTCGAGACGTCGATCGGCGAGGCCCGCAGGAACACGCCCCGCCCCCGGAATTCCAGGTAGAACACATAGTCGCGATCGCTGGCGTCGAGCAGAAAGCGGAGCTCGTCGCGCACCTCGGCGGCTCGGCGGCCGATGGCCCGCAGGTCTTCCGGCGACTCCCGTGTCAATGCGACCGTCGCCTCGAGGCCCGTGAGCGCGTCGGTAAGATGACGGCCGGGCTCGCGCACCGGTTCGAGCATCTCCGGCGACAGTCGTCCGCGGTCGTCGTTCCCCGGTCCCGACAACACCTTCGCCAGCGGCGCGTGCTGGTGCCGGGCCAGGGCGAGCGACGAAAAGAACGAGCGCGCGTGATCGTCCACGCGATTCAGCGCACGTCCGAGTTGGCCGTCCTGATCGGCCACCTCGCGGGAGGACAGCAGTCGTTCGAGATCCCGCGTCAGTTCATCGAATCGGTAGTTGCTGATCGAGAACCCGAAATACTGGGTCGCCACGTCTTCGAGGGTGTGCGCCTCGTCGATGATGGCGAGCGCGCATTCCGGGACGACCGCGCCGTAGTCGTTCTGCCGCACCGCCGCGTCCGCGCACATCAAGTGGTGGTTGACGATCACCACGTCCGACTGGGCGGCGCGCTGACGCATGCGGGTGACATAGCAATCGTCGTACTCGGCGCACTTGGAGCCGATGCAATTCTCGGCGGTCGCGGCGATTTCGCTCCAGAACGCCACATCCTCCGGAAGATCCTGGATTTCGGCGCGATCGCCGGTGTCGGTGGTCCCGGCCCAGTCGTCCACCATCTTCAGATAAATGCGGTCGGCTGGCGACCCGGCCTCCACGTTGTCGCGCATGGTGGCGAACCGGTGCAGGCAGAGATAGTTGCCCCGGCCCTTCATGTAGGTCGCGGTAAACGGCTGATCGAGCGCCTGCCGCAGAACGGGCAGGTCCTTGAAATAAATCTGCTCCTGGAGGTTCTTGGTGCCCGTGGAGATGAGCACCCGCTGGCCCGAGAGGATGGCCGGCACCAGGTAGGCCAGCGTCTTGCCGGTACCGGTGCCCGCCTCGGCCAGCAGCACACCCCCGCGCGTAAACACGCGGGCGACCGCCGCCGCCATTTCGCGCTGTCCCTGGCGCGGCTCGAATTCGGCCACGGCTCCGGCCAGCGGACCGTCGTCGGCGAAGACGCGATCGACCTTGGCGGCTAGATCTGTCGGTCCGGGTACAGCGGGAACTTCCTGCACAGCGCTTCCACTTCGGCCCGGACCATCGCGTGAACGCGCTCGTCATCGGGCGCGGCCAGCACGCGGGCAATGACGTCGCCCACGATCACCATCTCGGCTTCGGCCATGCCGCGGGTTGTGACGGCTGGCGTGCCGATGCGAATGCCGCTGGCGACCAGCGGCGGATTCTGATCGAAGGGAATCGTATTCTGGTTGACCGTGATGCCGGCCTTGCCGAGCGCAGCGGTCGCCGCCTTGCCGGTGACGCCCTTCGAGAACACGTCCACCAGCATCAAGTGGTTGTCGGTGCCGCCCGACACGATCCGGAATCCGTGCGACGCGATCACGGCGGCCAGACGCGCCGCATTGGCCACGACCTGCTGCTGATACGCGCCGAACGCCGGCTCGGCCGCTTCCTTCAAGCAGACCGCCTTGGCCGCGATGATGTGCACCAGCGGACCGCCCTGCACGCCGGGAAACACGCTTCGGTCGAGATCCTTGGCGTACTTCTCCTTGCAGATCACCAGGCCTCCGCGCGGACCGCGCAGCGTCTTGTGCGTGGTGGTCGTCACGAAATCCGAGTACGGCACGGGGCTCGGATGGACGCCGGCGGCGACCAGGCCGGCGATGTGCGCCATGTCGGTCACCATCACCGCGCCCGATCGATCCGCGATGGCGCGAATGCGCGGAAAATCGATCACGCGGGGATACGCGCTGGCGCCCACCATGATCATCCTGGGACGGTGTTCCAGGGCCAGCCGCTCGAGTTCCTCGTAATCGAGCCGCTCGTCCTCCTTGCGCACGCCGTAGGCGACGATGTTGTAGAGCTTGCCGGAAAAGTTGAGCGGATGGCCGTGCGTCAGGTGGCCGCCGTGCGACAGGTTCATGCCGAGCACCGTATCGCCCGGCTTGAGCAGCGTAAAGTACACCGCCATGTTGGCCTGCGCCCCGGAGTGCGGCTGCACGTTGACGTGCTCGGCGCCGAACAGCGCCTTGGCGCGTTCGATGGCAAGCCGCTCGACCACGTCGGCGTATTCGCAGCCCCCGTAGTACCTGCGCCCCGGATAGCCTTCGGCGTACTTGTTGGTAAAGACCGACCCGGCGGCCTCGAGCACGGCGTGGCTGACGAAATTCTCGGACGCGATCAGCTCGAGCCCGGACGCCTGCCGCGTCGCTTCGTCGCCGATGGCCTGCGCGATGTCGGGATCGGCGTCACGAAGCGACCGGCGATGGGCGGCGATGATGGCGCTGGTATCCATGATCTAGGCATCCTGACAGTCGAGGGCGGAGAGTTTCCGGACGCGGCGGCCGTGCCGGCCGCCTCCGTCGAACTGGGTCTGAAGAAACATCACGACCATGGCGCACGCACGATCGACCGGCGTGGTGCGACCGCCCAGCGTCATGATGTTCGCGTCGTTGTGCTCGCGGCTCAGACGGGCCGTCTCCACGTCGGTGACGAGCGCGGCGCGAATGCCTGCAATTTTGTTCGCCGCGATCGACATGCCGATGCCCGTGCCGCACACCAGAATGCCCTGCTCGAACGCCCCGCTGGCCACGCCCCGAGCCACCTTGACGGCGATGTCCGGGTAATCGACCGCCTCGGGGGTAAACGTGCCGACGTCCTCGTACGACACCTGCAGTTGGTCGAGCAGACCCTTGAGGTGTTCTTTGAGCTCGAAGCCGCCGTGGTCCGATCCGATCGCTATGCGCACAACCAGGAATCTTACCTGATTCGAACCCTTTCCCGCGCTTTCTGTCATGATGGGGGCGTCTCTGGATGGGACTGCATTGTGAGCCAAACAGCCGAGCCTAAAGTCGTCGTCAGCGCTCGCGGAGAAGACCGCGCCCGCGCCGGGCATCCGTGGATCTACCGCACCGACGTCGTCGACGTCGTCGCGCGCGGCGGCGACACCGTCGTGGTGGTGAATCCGCGCGGGCGGATCCTCGGCCATGCGCTGTTCAGCGACAAATCGCAGATTGCCCTGCGGATGTTGACCATTGGCGAGGCGCCGGCCGGGCCCGACCTGTGGCGCACCAGACTCCTCGCGGCGATCGCGTTCCGCCGGCAACTCGGCCTCGACGCCACCGCGTTCCGACTCGTGCACGGCGAAGCCGACCTGCTGCCGTCGCTCGTCGTCGATCAGTACGACCGCCACCTCGTGGTCCAGGCGCTGTCGCAGGGGACCGAGCGGATGCTGCCGCGGATCGTCGAGATGCTGCAGGACGCGCTGGCGCCCGCCGGCATTCTCGCGCGCCACGACGTGCGCGTGCGGCAGCTCGAGGGGCTCGAACAAGGCGTGTCGCTGCTGGCCGGTGAGGTGCCGCCGCTGGTGAGCGTGCGCGAGGGGCGCATCGAGCACGACGTGGACCTGTGGCACGGCCAGAAGACCGGGCTCTTCCTCGACCAGCGGGAGAACCGGATCGCGGCCCGGCAGTATGCGCGCGGCCGGCTGCTCGACTGTTTCAGCTACCACGGCGCGTTCGCCCTGCAACTGGCCGACCGCTGCGATCACGTCGTGGCGCTGGACGTGTCCGAGGAGGCGGTGGGCCACATCACGCGCAACGCGGCGCGTAACGGGATCGCCAATATCGAAGCGCAGTGCGTCAACGTGTTCGACGAACTGCGGCGTCTGGATCGCGCCGGAGCCCGCTACGACACGGTGGTGCTCGATCCGCCGGCCTTCGCCAAGAGCAAGGACGCGGTGGAGAAGGCCTACGCCGGCTACAAGGAAATCAACCTGCGGGCGCTCAAGATCCTCGAACCCGGCGGCACCCTCATCACCTGCAGTTGTTCGTACAATATCGACGAGGCCACCTTCGGCCAGATTGTGTACGAGGCCTCCATCGACGCCCGCGCCCGCGTTGTCGTCCTCGAAAAGCGCATGCAGTCGCGCGATCACCCCGTGCTGCTGGGCGTGCCGGAGACCTACTACCTCAAGTGCTTCATCATGCGGAAGGTGGCGTAGGGCGGGGCGTCGTGACGACAGAGCCGAGCCGTTTCCTGCGCGCGTGCCAGTTGTTCGGCCTCCATCCGTTGGTGGGCTTCGGCATGTTCGCCGTGGACTGGATGCTGTTCGGGGCCGAAGCCGTCACCGCCGGGCTGTCGTGGCCCGTTTCCATACCGGTTGGCGCGGCGCTCGCCGTGCCCTGTCTCCTGATCCAGCGCCATAGCTTCGGCGACAGTTGGGGAGCCGCCATCGGCAAAGGCCTGCTGGTGGGGTTGCTCACAGCCATTCCGACGGCGCTGCCCTCGGCGGTGCCCCTGGTGGGAGCCGTGCTCGGGGTCGCCAGGCTGCTGGGGACGCGGCAGGACGAGCGCAGAGACTAGCGAATCGGACCAGCCGGCGCGGCCGGCGGCGGCACGATTTGGATCACCGTCGGGAACGCAGGCGGCGTGGCACCGGGTGCAGCGTTGGCGTAGCCAGGCGATCCGCCCCACGTGTAATCCTTGATCGTCACGCTCGGCGGAAACGCCATCGATTCTTCGCGGAACTTCCCGACCTCGAACATATGGGTCGGCGGCGCGTCAAAGACCAATTCGCCCTTGTCCTTGAGTTCCGTCTTGTAGAACGTCACCATCTCGGCAAACGTCTGCAACGCGCCGAACAGGTAATAGCGCTGCCCTCGGCCGGCGTCGTACGACGTGATGAATCGGGCACCCGGATAGATGCGCACGCCCAGCTGGGCCTCGGTCGGGGCGTTGCCCTCTGACGGATCGGCTGACGCCGGCGGTGTGGCCGGCGCCGAAGGCTGCGAGTGAGCCGGCGCCACCGCAACCGCAGGCTTGGCTGTTGCGGCCGGGGAAGCCGGTGACGTGGTCGCTGGTGTCGTGGTCGCCGGTGTCGTGGTCGCTGGCGTCGCGGGCCTGGCTCCCGGCGCCTCGGCTACCGGCGGGGGCGGCTGCGGCTTGGCCACCGGCGGCGGCTGGGCGTGCGCGAGCGACGACAGCAGCAGGCACGCCGCGCACACAAGAGCGCCGGTTAGTCCTTCGACGCACAAATACCGCGACGTATTTGTGCCCTCAGGACTTCGTGCTGAGCGAGCCCCACCGGCCACGCGCGCCCGACGCCGATCGTGGCCGTAATTGCGAGTCGAAGTGCGTAGGTACCGAAGGCGGAACATGGGATCATTATAGCGTGGCGGGATGAGAGAAGCCGCCGTTGCGTGAGAGGGATGGGGATTCCCGATTCGAAGTGATGCGGAGACGATGAGCAACCACCTCGCGTTTTGTGAAGCGGCGCGGCCGTGGACGGTGGACACGATCGAATCGCTCGTACGCCTCGAATCGCCGACTGGCGACAAGGCGGCCGTCGACGCGTGTGGCCGCGAGGTCGGTCGACTGGTGGCCGCGGCGGGCGGCCTCGTCCGGATGCTGCCGCGCGAGTGTGCCGGCGATCACGTGCTCGCCGAGTTCGGCTCCGGCGCGCGTCAGGTATTGATGCTCGGGCATTTCGACACCGTGTGGCCGATTGGCGAACTCGCCCGGAGACCTTTGCGGCGTGACGGCGACCGGCTCTTCGGACCCGGCATTTTCGACATGAAGGCCGGCATCGTGCTGGCGCTGCTGGCGGTGCGTGCGCTGCAGGATTCGGCGTCGGGTGTGCAGGGTCGCCTCGTCGTGCTCCTGACGAGCGACGAAGAAACCGGAAGCGCCGACTCGCGCACCCTCATCCAGGAGCAGGCGCGACACAGCGAGGCGGTGCTGGTTCTCGAACCGCCACTCCCGGGAGGCGCGCTCAAGACGGCACGCAAGGGCTGCGGTGAGTTTTACCTGCGCGTCAAAGGCAGGCCCGCGCACGCAGGGATCGAGCCCGAGCGTGGCATCAGCGCGATTCGCGAACTGGCACGGCAGATCGTCGCGCTCGACGCGATCCAGGATGCCGCCAGCGGCACCACGCTCAGCGTCGGCGTGATTCGCGGAGGGACGCGCGGCAACGTGATCCCGGAGGAGGCCGAAGCCGTCATCGACGTGCGCGTGGCGAGCATGGACGAAGCCGCCCGCGTGGCGCGCGCGATGCAGGGCCTTCGACCCCAGATCGCCGGAGCGACGCTCACCGTGACGGGGGGCATCGACCGGCCGCCGTTCGAGCGCACGCCAGCGGTCGAGGAGCTCCTGCTATTGGCGCAGGAGGAGGCCAGGTCGCTCGGGCGAACGCTTGGCGAAGGATCGACCGGGGGCGCGTCCGACGGAAACTTAACCGCGGCGCTCAACGTCCCAACCTTAGATGGCCTCGGCGCGATTGGCGCCGGCGCTCACAGCCTGGACGAGTGCGTCGAGATGTCCGAACTGCCGTGGCGGGCGGCGCTGCTGGCGGGTTTGATCGCGCGGATCCTGGCGCGGTAGAGTGGCGACTGGACCAATGGCACCGGCATCGCTGCTGCCGCGGCCTTCGCGTGAGACGTGATCCGAGTCATCCAGTGTGGCGGCCGGGTTGGTGCTGTGAAGGGTGTTCTTATGGGAAACGCAATCAAAACGACGCTTCTGTTGGGTCTCCTCAGCGGTGTGCTGATGGTGATGGGCGACATGTTCGGCGGACGCGGCGGCCTTGTGATGGGTTTCGGATTCGCCGTCGTGATGAACTTCGGCTCGTACTGGTTCTCCGACCGGATCGTGTTGCGCATGTATCGCGCGCAGCCGGTTGGTCCGGAGCACCGTTTGTATCAGACGGTGATGCGGCTGTCGCAACGTGCGAGCCTGCCGATGCCCAAGGTGTACGTGATTCCCGATGCCTCACCCAATGCGTTCGCGACGGGGCGCGATCCGTCGCATGCGGCCGTCGCCGCGACCGAAGGGATTCTGCGCGTGCTGGACGACCGCGAACTGGAAGGGGTGATCGGCCACGAGTTGGCGCACGTCAAGAACCGCGACATTCTCATCAGTTCGGTGGCCGCGACGCTGGCGGCCGCCATCATGATGATCGCGAACATGGCGCGATGGGCGGCGTTTTTTGGCGGGGGCCGGAGCGACGATCGCGAAGGCGGGAATCCGATCGCACTGCTGGCGACCATCATTCTTGCACCGGTGGCGGCGATGTTGATTCAGTCGGCGATCTCGCGCTCGCGCGAGTTCGGGGCGGACGCCGGCGGCGCCGCGATTGCCGGATCGCCCTACGGGCTGGTGGATGCGCTCAAGAAACTGGAGGTGGCGTCCAAGCAGATTCCGCTCGACGCGAACGCCGCGACGGCGCACATGTTCATCATCAAGCCGTTCACGGTCTCGGGGCTGATGTCGCTGTTCAGCACGCATCCGCCGACCGAGGCGCGCGTCCGAGCCCTGCTGGGCCACACGATTGGCTAGAGCAGGTAGGCCAGGGCGAAGCCGATCTGCGCCACGAACATCATCCGGTACATGTGCGCCCACGACACGTGATTTTCCTCGACCGCGAGCGTGTCGGGCTGGCGCAGCATCAGGTAGCACACGTACAGGCCGTACACCGTCATCACGACGCCAAGCGCCTGCAAGAGCCAGAAATTGCCGGTGAGGATGCCGGTCCACGCGCCCAGCGGAATCATCAGGAACGGCAGCACGAACGACGGCGAGATCATCCACGCCGCGCGAGCCACGCCGTACTGAATCGGCAGCGTGCGGCAGCCGCCCTTCGCGTCGCCTTCCATATCGGCAAAATCCTTGGTGGTCATTGCGCCAAGCAGGAACAATCCGAAGATCGCCCCCAGGTACCACGGTTCGAATCCCTCCGCGCTCTTCACCGACGACCAGCCCGCCACTTTCAACAGCACGCCCCGAGGGATGGCAATCGTCACGTTGGCCCAGATGCCGAGCCGTTTGGTGCGGAACGGCGGCACCGAATACAGGGTCGTGATGACGGCCGCCGCGACCACCATCCAGAAACATTCGTGCCGGCCGCCAGGGGCGACCAGCCACGCCAGAACGAAGGCGACCGCGAAACTCGCCATCGTGACGATCCACGCCTCGCGCAGCGTCATCCGCCCGCTCGGCAGCGGTCGCTTTGGCTTGTTGATCCGATCGACGTCGAGGTCGAAGATCTGATTGAGCCCGTTCGACGCGACGTTGAGAACGGCCGCCATGATTGCGCCAAGGACCGGGGGAACCACCAGCCACCAACTCCACGGTTCGCGCGGCTGCGCCCCGATCGCGGTGGCCGCCGCCGACACGAATCCAAGCGCCGGCGCGATGAGCGTGAACGGCCTGGCGAAATCCACGACCGCGCGCGTCCGCTCGAGCGACATCAGTGCACCCTCATCAGAACGATCGCCACAATGGCGCCCGTCGCGGTGTTGAGAAAATTCAGCACGTCGTTGTTGACGACGCCAGGCGCCTCGAGCGTCGCCGCCAGGGCGCTCTCCACGAGCGACCCCGCGATGGCGCCGACCACCACCATCCAGACACACGCCACCGGGATCAGCTGAAGCCACGCCCCGAGCACCGCCAGCGCGACCGCGGCGATCACACCCGCCACCGTGCCCTCGAGCGACATCGCACCCGGCGTCCCCGGCCTCACACGAGAGAACGTCGTCACGAGATAGGTCTGACCGCCCCAGGCTTTGCCGATTTCGCTCGCGACCGTGTCGCTGCCGCCCGTGGCGAGGACCGCCACGAAGGCCAGCATGGCCGCGTCGTGAAACGGCGTGAGAACAGCCAGCAGCGCCGCCACCGCCGCCAGGCCCGTATTGGCAAAGGCGTTGCCACCGCCGCGGTGTCCGCCCCGTTCCTCGGCAATCCCGAGCAGGGCTTTCTTCTTCAAGCCCAGCCTCGACGACACCGTCGCGGCCAGAAACGTCACGAACAGCAGCGTCCAGCCCGCCGGGCCCGCGCAGGCCAGGACGGTGACACCGATGGCCCAACCGACGAGCACTCCGGACGCCCGTACCGTGCCCGCACGCCACCCGCCGAACGCGACTGCCGTATTCACGACCAGCGCGAGCGGCAGCCATTGCCACACCACCGGCTGCGCCACAATCCACGCGTCTGTCGTGACGAACCCCAGCAGCCACAGCGTCGTGCCGGCGACCGCAGGCACCGTGAGGTTGTCGTCCAATTTGACAGGAATGGTCTCGGCCAGTCCCGCCGCCAGCGCGGCCAGCACGGGGGCGACGACGATGAATTCGACGGGAGGGTGAGCGGCGACCGCCGGTGCGGTCCACCAGGCGAGCAGGATGCCCGCCGCCCCGCCCAGCATCACGAAGGCGACCAGGCCCTCAACGGTCTTGTCCGGCTGCCACGGGAGGGGATGGCGTCCGCAGGCGCGACCGATGATCGTCGCCGATCCGTCGCCCACCGCCAGGATGCCCCACGCGGCCGCGACGATGTCGAGCCGATCCGGAAATGCCAGAATCAGCAACAGCACCGACAGCGGATAGAGCACGATGCCAATGGAGTATCCGCGCGACCGATCCTCCGGCCGGTGGAACGAATGACCGAACACCCGCGGGAGCACGAACAAGTTGAAGAGCAGCGCCCCGACTGCGCAGACGGCGGCCTGCTGCCACGACACCACGCGCAGCACGAGCGCAAACCCGCCCATCCCGATGTGCAGCAGTTTCCGTCCGGTTTCGGTATAGGCGCGGGTCACGACGGCAAGGCTCCCTGAATCGGGCCGCGATCCGACGCGAGGCGTTCCAGCACGTTGGCGATGCCGTCGCGCAGCGGCGTCATCGTATATCCCAGTTCCTGTTGGGCGAGCGTGCTGTCGAGCGGCCAGTGGTGAAACAGAATCTCGAGCGTGCCCGTCGTCAGTTGTGGCATCACGCCGAACCATCTGGCGCGCGATTCGTCAACAAAGGCTGCGCACGACGCGATCCAGTCGGGAAGCCGGCGCGGCAGCCGTCGGCCCGTCAACGTGCGAACGATCTCAAAGGCGCGGATCTGCGGAACGTTCTCACCGCCGAGACAATAGCGATGTCCGATGTGGCCCCGTTCCAGTGCAGCCACGTGCGCCGCCGCCACGTCTTCGACGTAGGCGAACGACCAGGTTCGATCAGCGCCCACCAATCCCGGGAGTGTCCCGGCGAGATGGTCCGAAATCATCTTGCCGACCAGATTGCCATCGGTCATCCGGCCCGGACCGTAAATCACACCGGGAAACAGGCAGACCAGGGGCGCGCCGTCTGCCAGCGCGCGATCGGCGAGTCGGGCGGCCAGCACCTTGGTCCGCTGGTAGTCGTTCCATACCGAGCCGTCGCGAGCGTCGGCCGGCGGCAGCGCGAGAAACGACGACGTGTAGACGATGCGCGGGATGCCGAGACGGCGGGCGGCTGCGAGGACGTTGGCAAGGCCGCCGACGTTGATGTCGTCGAATTCCTGGGATCGTTTGCGCCACACCGCCACCAGGGCGGCGGTGTGAATGATGGCGTCGCACCCCCGGGCCGCGTTCTCCACGGCGGCGGCATCCCGAATGTCGCCATCGATGGTGGTGACGGGAAGTCCGCTCGACGTCGCGGCGCGGCTAAAGGCGGCAACCGTGTGTCCAGCCCGCAGCAGGGCGCCAACAATGGCCCGTCCCGCATACCCGGTGCTTCCGGTGACTAGCACGTGCACGTCTCAAGCCTCACACGCTGTGGCGCCAGTAGTCGAGCAGATCCTGCAGCGTCTGTGCAAACGAGATGGCAGGCGTCCAGCCGACCTCGGTGTTGATTCGCGTCGGATCGCCCAGCAGCAGCGGCGTATCGTTGGGTCTGAACCTGTCCGGATCGGGCTGGACGGCGACACTCACGCGCGACTGCGCGAGCAGACCGTCGAGCAACTCGCGCATCACCCGTGCCTGGCCGGTGCAGACGTTGTACACGCGGCCCGGTGTCCCGCGTTCCGCCAGGGCGAGGTAGGCGCGCACCGTATCGCGCACGTCGGTAAAATCGCGGCGTGCGTCGAGATTGCCCACGTGAATCACCGGATCAAGGCGGCCCGCTTCGATCTGCGCGACTTGACGGGCGACCGCCGAGCCGAAGAACGAGGCGTCCTGGCGCGGGCCCAGGTGATTGAACGACCGGGCGACCACCACGGGAATCCCGTCGTACATCGCCGCCCGTTTCGCGGCCAGTTCCGTCGCGATCTTGCTGATGGCGTACGGATTGGCCGGCTCGAGCGGATCGTCTTCGCCCAGCGCGCGGTCGGCAGGGCGGTAGACGTACGCCGAACTCGGGATGATGACGCGTGTATGCAACCGGGCGAGGCGAATGCCCTCGAGCACGTGGTGCGTCGCCAGCACGTTGATGGCCAGCGTGTTGGTGGAGCTGCCCCACGACTGTCCGGCATGCGGCGCGCCGGCGAGGTGATAGAGGGTATCGGGCGACACCTCGGCGAGGGCCTGTCGCACCGCGACGCGATCGAGCAACTCGATCTCGCGCCACTCGACCTGCGGGTACCGCGCCTGCACGTCGGCCCCGACGCCGGGCCTCCGCAGTGCGACCACGCGGCACTCCCGCGCGATCAGAAGGTCGAGCAGGTGGCTGCCGGCGAATCCCGCCGCGCCCGTGACCAGCACCGTCGGTCCGTGGGTCATCGCGGCTCCACCGCTGCGACGGCCTGCGGCGCGGGGTCACGCCCCACGGCGCGTCTCGTACTGGGCCTTGTAGTAGGACTGAAACGCGGCGTCCTGATGCTTGATCGGCTCCCACCATCCGGGGTTGGCGCGATACCATTCCACGGTCGCGCGAAGGCCATCGGCAAACACCACCTTCGGCGCCCAGCCCAGGCCCTTGAGTTTCGCGGTGTCGAGCGCGTACCGGCGGTCGTGGCCCACGCGGTCGGCGACCGGCGTGATCAGCGTGGCCGGCTTGCCCGTCAGATCGAGAATCCGCTTCGTCAACTCGACGTTGGGAATCTCGTTGCCGCCGCCGATGTTGTAGACCTCGCCGGATTCTCCCTTGTCGATGATCAGATCGACGCCGCTGCAGTGATCCTCGACGTGGAGCCAGTCCCTCACGTTCATGCCGTCGCCATAGAGCGGCAGGCCGCGATCCTCGAGCGCATTGGTGATGAACAGCGGAATCACTTTTTCCGGAAACTGGTTGGGGCCGTAATTGTTCGACGCCCGCGTGATGACGACCGGCACGTGGTACGTGGCCCAGTAACTGTACGCCAGACGGTCTGCGCCGGCCTTGCTGGCCGAGTAGGGATTGCGCGGCCTGAGTTCGTCGGTTTCTTTCGAGGCGCCCGTCGGCACCGACCCGTACACTTCGTCGGTCGAGATCTGCACGAATCGACGCAACTTGGGGGCCTGGCGCGCGGCTTCAAGCAGGACGAACGTGCCGAAGACGTCTGTCCGAATGAACTCGCCCGCGTTCTGAAGCGACCGGTCCACGTGCGTTTCTGCGGCGAAGTGCACGACGATCTCGGACGCCTTGACCAGCGGCGCGGCGATCGCGTCGTCGCCGATGTCGCCCTTGACGAAGTGGTGACGCGGGTGCGCCGCCACCTCCTGCAGATTCTCCATCCGTCCGCAATACGTCAGCTTGTCGAGCGTCGTCACCCGCCAGTCCGAATGGGTCCGAAGCGCATACTTGACGAAATTGCTGCCAATGAAACCGGCGCCGCCGGTCACCAGAACCTCGACCATGCCTAGCCGTCCTTTCGCGTCCAGTCGTACGGAAGCACACCGTGCGGCTCCGCGCGATATTCATCCGGGTTGTCGTAGCGGTAGACCTCGGTGGGCATATTCACCACCAGCGAGGTCTCCGGGCTGATGCATTTCCAGCCGTGGTAGACCATGTTCGGCACGACCACGAGGTTGCGATTCTGTTCGCCGAGGCAGAATTCGTTGATGGCGCCGTGGGTGGGCGAATCGGCGCGCGAATCGTAGAGCACGAGTTTGACCATGCCGGCCACGCAGACGAAATAGTCCACCTGCACCGTGTGGTAGTGCCACGCCTTGACCACGCCCGGGTACGTCGCCGAGATGTAGGCCTGGCCGAACTTCGCAAAAAACGGATCGTCGGCGCGCAGCATCTCGAGCAGGTAGCCGCGTTCGTCGGCAACCAGTTTGAGGGGCTTGACGTGGACGCCGGCAATGCGGGGCGCCTTGACGCCGGGGTCCGAGTACTTCGCAGGTTCAGCCACGATATCTGCCTCTTGGATCTGCAGTGGGGGTGAGGAATAGGCGCTACCGGCTCGTCGTGCCGGACCCGAGCGCCCCGAAAATATTCGAAAACGTCCCGATACCTGCCAGCGTGATGGAGAAGTTCCAGCGGTGGTCCTTCACCACGCGCGGATTGTACCCGGCGAGATAGAGCCCGCTGTAGTCGAACGTCTGGTATTCGACAATCAGGCCGCAGCACTGGGCGTTGTAGAAGCCGACCACACGCCGCTGCAGAAACTTGTTGTTGCCCAGGTCCCAGTTGAACGAGACGTGCCCGCCCACCC
>JBAXOX010000046.1:0-30843 GCA_037133015.1 Acidobacteriota bacterium | reverse complement strand
GTTCACGTGCGGTTTCGACCGGTCGAATTTTTCTTTCCCCATGGCTGGTCTCCCGAAATTAGTCGCCTACGAAAATGGAGCCGATGACCGGATTCGAACCGGTGACCTCGTCCTTACCAAGGACGCGCTCTGCCGACTGAGCTACATCGGCATGAAAACCCTACCGCCTCTACCTCGAGCCCGCGGGGCCGGCCCCTCACCGGAACGCCCTTTCGGACCCTCTGCCACGGCTGGCCTGCCCAGACGTAGCTCGCGAATCGTCCGCCTTCGCCTTTCAGGCGTCGGCGAGACAGTCCGCCGAAGCGCTTCTCAATCCTCTCACGCGCGAAGGCGAATGGAGCGGGAGACGGGGATCGAACCCGCGACCAACAGCTTGGAAGGCTGTGACTCTACCACTGAGTTACTCCCGCCTGACTGCTCGCCACCCTGCCAACCGTCACCAGTTCCCGTCGACCTACCCTGCCAAAGCATCACACCGGCTCGCCATGACGAAGCTCGAAGACCCGCCCGCCTTCGCGGTTAACCTACCGCCGCTGCTGGCTCGCCCAGCCGTAGCTCGCGCTGCGGTCCGCCTCCGCCCTTCGGGCTTCGGCGTGACAGCCTTCACTCGCTGCGCGAGCGAAGGCTGGTGGGGAGGGGAGGATTCGAACCTCCGAAGGCGCATGGCCGACAGATTTACAGTCTGTTGCATTTGACCGCTCTGCAACCTCCCCGGTTTTTCGTCTCGTACTCCTTCGTGCGCGCGGACCGACCCAGGGGGCGCAACTCGCAGCGCGCAGCGGGCGTGGTCGCCCGGCCAACTCTGACAGTGGAGCTGGCGGAGGGATTTGAACCCCCGACCCGCTGATTACAAATCAGCCGCTCTACCGGACTGAGCTACGCCAGCCAGACGAAACCCCAAGCTTAGCACGTTGCATGCCACATCGCAACCCAACGGAGGCCTTTTCACGCTCGCCAACCTCCGTGTCGCCCGCGCGACCCTCGCACGTCTCCACGGCCCCGGCGGCCTCGCCGACCGCGGGTGCAACCAGTCATTATAGTCACGAAACTATTTCCAGAGCCAGCGGCAAAAAATCCCGGCGGTCCGCGCACCTCCCCAGGGGCAAGCGGCAGCGACCCGAGGCGGACGGTTGCGTGAATAGCGGAGAGATGTGAGACAAACATTGCTACTATTTGGAATCCCGGCTCCGCGGTCGGTTCCGTGGTGTCGGGCGCCGGTGACTGGGAGTCTGACGCGGGACGACGAGGGTCGGCGCGCCTGCCGAGCATCTCGCGCGCATCGCCTTGGAGGGGTGAGGTGGACGACGGCGGCGATTATCGGATCCTCATCCAGGCGTCCCTGGATGGGTTCTGGCTGGTGGGCGGATCTGGCCGCCTGCTGGACGTCAACGACGCCTACTGCGCCATGAGCGGCTACACCCGCGCCGAACTCCTCACGATGCGGATTGCCGACCTGGAAGCCAGCGAGACGCCCGCCGACATCACCCGCCATCTTGCGACGATCAAAGCCGACGGCGCGGCGCGATTCGAAACCCGCCATCGCAGACGTGACGGAACGTTGGTCGAGGTCGAAGTCAGCGCGCACTTCGAGGCGGCCCAGGACCGCATCTATTCCTTCCTCCGCGACATCACCGCCCGCCGCGCGGCAGACGCGGCCTTGCGCGAGCGCACCGACGAGTTGACCGAACGGGTCAAGGAACTGCGTTGCCTGCTGGACTTGTCCACCTTGACCGCCCGGCGCGACATCGGGACCAGCGAGGCCATCCACCTGGCGCTGGCCCTGCTGCCAGCGGCGATGCGCTACCCCGCACTCGCCACGGCCCGGCTCACCCTGCCTGACGCCATGTACGCGACGCCCGGCTATGAGGCCACGACGTGGCACATGGTGTGCGACTTCGTCGTGAGCGAAACCATACGGGGGCAATTGAGCGTGGCCTACACCGGCCCCCCGCCCGTCGAGGAGGCCGCCGTCTTCCTGCCGGAGGAGCGGCTCCTGCTGGAAGCGGTCGCCCAGCGTTTAGCGGGACACCTCCGCCGCCGACGCGTTGAGGAAGCGCTGCTGCTGCGCGAGATGAGCTTGAACTCGCTGCTGGATCTGAGCCAGCGTGCCTCCACGTTGAGCGAACGCGACGTCATCCAACTGGCGCTGGAAGAAGTCGAACGCCTCACCCTCAGTGAAATCGGGTATCTGCACTTCGTCAACCCCGATCAGCACAGCATCCAGCTGTTCACCTGGTCGCAACACACGCTCAAGCAGTGCACCGCGGCGCACGACGCGCACTATCCGCTGGCGCAGGCGGGGGTCTGGGCCGATTGCGCGCGATGGAAGCGCCCGGTCATCCACAACGATTATCAGAACTGTGCCGAGAAAAAGGGGTATCCGGCCGGGCATACCCATCTGGTCCGACACCTCAGCGTACCCGTGGTGGAAGACGACTCGGTCAAACTCATCCTGGGCGTGGGCAACAAGCCCTCGGATTACGACGAGGCCGACGTTCGCCAACTGATGCTGACCGCCGAGCACCTGTGGCGGATCATGCGCCACAAGCGCGCCGAAGACGAGGCCCGGCGCGACGCGGAACGGGTGGGCACGCTGGCGCGCGTCGCCTCGAGGCTCAATGCGCACCTGCAATTGTCCACGGTGCTGCAGACGGTGTGCGAAGAGACCGCGGAGGCCCTGGGATTTCCGGTGGCCAGCGTGTGCCTGTCCGACGGCCCAGCGGCCCCGCACTGTCACACCGCGACGGTGGCCCCGCACACCGGGATCGGCCCGGCCGACGACCAGCACGAATTGCTGAACGTGCTGGAATCCGCAACGTGGATCGATGACGTCTTCGTGTTTTCGCCCTCGGCGCCGCGCGACCGCATTGGCGATCTGATCGCCGTCCGCCTGAAGCACGACGATCGGATCCTGGGCATGCTGGCGGTGTACCGGCTCGGCGCAGCGCATTCGCGGGAAGCGGCAGACGCCGTGTTGTTGCGTGGCCTGGCCAACCAGGCGTCGCAGGCGATCATCAACGCGCGGCTGTTTACCGAAGTGTCGCAAAGCCAGGAGCAGTTGCAGGCCTTGTCGCGCCGGCTGGTCGACGTGCAGGAAGGAGAGCGCCGGCACATCGCCCGGGAATTGCACGACGAGGTCGGCCAGGTGCTGACCGCGGTCAAGATCAATCTGCAGGGACTGCGGCGCCAGCCGGCGATGGTGCCCCATGCCACGCGACTGGACGACAGCATCGACAGCACGCAGCGCGCCCTCGAGCAGGTCCGCAACCTCTCGCTCGATTTGCGGCCCTCGATTCTCGACGACCTTGGCCTGAGCGCTGCCCTGGAATGGCATGTCCAGCGACTCACGCAGACCACCGGGCTCAAGCCCGAACTCCGGTTGCCCGCCCATGCGCCGCGCTGGTCGCCCAGCATCGAGATTACGTGTTTTCGGGTCGTCCAGGAGGCTTTGACCAACATCCTGCGCCACGCACACGCCCAGCACGTCTGGATCGACCTGCAGGACTGCACCGACGCCGTGCACCTTCGCGTGCGCGACGACGGCCTGGGCTTCGACCCGGCGGCGGCGCGCCTCCACGCCACGCGGTCTGGCACCAGCGTCGGACTGCTGAGCATGGCGGAACGTGTGGCGCTGGCCGGCGGGGTCTTGAAAATCGAGTCCGCTCCGGGACACGGCACACTGGTGCACGTCGTCTTCAACACGCCGGTGGTGCGCTAAGCCCGGCCAGCGGCGTCGGCCCATTGCGAGGAACCGTATGCCCGTACGCGTCTTGCTCGTCGACGACAGTCCGCACTTCATCGAGTCGGCCGAGCGGTTCTTCGCCGACGAACTGGGTGTCGATGTGGTGGGCAGCGCCCTGTCCGGGGCCGAAGCGCTGGATCTGGTCGCGCGCCTGCATCCCGACCTGGTGCTGATGGACGTGGCGATGCCCGGCATGGATGGTCTCGAAGCCACCCAGCGCATCAAGGCTCTTGCGGCGTCCCCGAGGGTCATCATCCTGACGCTCTACGACACGCCCAAGTACCGCGAGGCCGCGCATCGGGCCGGCGCGGACGGCTTCGTGCCCAAAGCCGATTTTGGCGAGAAGTTGCTGCCGTTGATCCTGGAACTGTTCCCCGACCTGACCCAGCCCGACCACCAGCCCGTCCGGCCGTCGGTCCGCCTGCACACCCGTCCGATTGTGACGCCCGGTTCCAGACGTGCCGCGCCCCAGGCCAACACCTGGCTGTCCTCGCTTCAGGTACGCACCGTGATTCTGGCCGGCGGCGAGGGCGCCCGGCTGGGGGTCCTGACGGCGCGGCGTGCCAAGCCCGCCGTTCCGTTCGCCGCCAAGTACCGCATCATCGACTTTGCGCTCTCCAACTGCGTCAATTCGGGGCTGTTCGACGTGATGCTCCTCACGCAGTATCGTCCGCACTCGCTCAACGCGCACATTGGTGTGGGCCGTCCGTGGGATCTGGACCGCGGGTTCACCGGCGGCATCCGCCTGCTGCACCCGTACAAGGACCGCACCAGTACCGATTGGTATTCCGGCACGGCCGACGCCATGCTGCAGAACCTGAGCTTCATCACGGATAACAACCCGGCGCTGGTGCTCGTGCTGGCCGGCGATCACGTCTACCAGATGAACTACGGCCCGCTGATCGCCTTCCACGCCGAACGGCAGGCCGACCTCACCATCGGCGCCATCGAGGTGCCGCTGGCCGAGGCCCCGCGGTTCGGCATTCTGACCACCGACCGGGAGCAGCGCGTCACCGCCTTCGTGGAAAAGCCTCAACAGCCGCCGGGCACTGTGGCCTCGATGGGCATCTACGTGTTCAGCCGCGCCTTGCTCGAGCAGTGCCTCCACGAAGATCATCAGGCCGGCGACTCGTCACACGACTTCGGCAAGGACATCATTCCGCGGCTGGTGCGGTCGGGCCGGCGCGTCTTTGCCTATCGCTACGACGGTTACTGGATGGACGTCGGCACGATCGACTCGTACTGGCAGGTGCACATGGACCTGCTTCGGCATCCGCCCGCCTTCGATCTGAACGACCGCGGGTGGGTGATCCGGACGCGCTCGGCGGAGCGTCCGCCGATGCTGATCGACCGTGGCGCGTCGGCCCAGGCCTGCCTCATCACCGACGGCGTCGTCATCGCAGCCGGCGCCCTCGTCGAGCGGTCGGTGCTGTCGCCTGGCGTGTACATCGGCCCCAACGCCGTCGTGCGAGACTCGATCGTGTTCGCCGACAGTTGCGTCGAGGCCGGCGCGCAGGTCGAACGCGCCATCATCGACAAGCACGTCACCGTCGGCGCCAACGCCCGCGTGGGACGGCTCGATGATGCCGACGGGCTGCCCGGCATCACCACCATCGGGAAGAATGTCCAGATTGCCGCCGGACTCGAAGTCGAACGCGGGATGGCGATCAGCCCAGATGTGTACCTGGAGCCCGAACCGCCATTGTGGCCCACGACGTAACACCCGGCCTGAAACCGGGCCCGGGACGCGCCCGGCACGCGCCTGAGTCGCGCCCGAGTCGCAACGCCGCGCACCCGCCCGGCCCGTCCGAGGCGACAAGGACCACCGGCGGCTAGCGCTCGATCGCGAAGTGATCGCCTTTGACCACAACCTTCAGCACCGTATCGGCGCCCACCGCGACGACGACGGGCCCGGACGTCAGTTCCTGGTCGCCGGCGCGAATCACCACTTTGTACTCCCCAGGCGGCAACTCCTCGGCGGTCCCGCCAGCTTCTCCGCTCGCCACCTGACGTCCCGAGGCGTCGAAGATCGTGTACGGCAGTTTCTCGACTGCCGCCATCAACACCGCTCGCGCCAAGGTCTCGCCAGTGGTGGCGCCGTAAAAATGCCCGCCGGTCGACTCGGCAAACGTCGTCAACTGCCCGCGCACGTTCTTGTCGGTCAGGGTGAATCCGACGATGTTGAGCGTGACGTCGATGCCGGAATCCTGGAGTTGCTTGACGGCAGCTTTCGGATCGCCTTTGCAACTTTCCTCCCCGTCGGTGATGACGATGACGGTTCCCGCGCGTGCAGCCTTGAGGTCGGAGGCGGTCTGCAGCACCGAGTACACCAGCGGCGTCTCGCCCCGGGGCTTCAGCCGACCGGCCGCCGCCAGCAAGCCGTCGCGGTTCAGCTTGCCAAGGGGCACCACCAGTTGACTGTCGGTGCAGGTCTTTGGCGAGGTCGACGATTCGCGATGCCCGTAGACACGGAGCCCGACGTTGAAGTCGTCGGGCAGTTTGGCGACCACGTCTTTCAACACGTCGAGCGCCGTGGTCCACCGCGTCTTCTTACCCATCGGGAGCTTCATCGATCCCGAGGCATCGAGGATGATCTCGAGGTTTCTGGTCGGCTTCTTCGTGCGCTCGAGGCCCATCACCCGAATCGAGCCGGACGTGCGCTCCGCCAGCGTGAGGCACAGCAGGTTGGTCTTGCCCGCCGTGTCGGTCCCGCGGACCGCGATCACGTGTGAGGCGGGCAGGGAGGCGCCGGTGGTCTTCACCGTCAGGGTGGTCGGCGAAATTTCCGTCAACTCGATGGTGTCCGGTTCGAGCCTGAAATCGAATGTCGGGTCGGGCGGCGACGATTTGGCCGTGAGCTTGATGGTGCCTTTGTACGCCTGGTTGGACAGCAACTGCAGCGGGTACCCGAACGTCTGGCCGGGCTTCATCAGCTGGCGCTTCAGCCGCTGCTCGGTGGCGATGACGAAATCGCCGATCGGCGCGGAACAGGGCAGGTTGTCGGGATCGAAGCCTTGCGCCAGTTCGCGCGTCACCAACTGACGGTAACTGGGTCCGTTGTACTGATCGACATCGAAGCCGTTGTAGATGATGAGACCGCGTCCGCTGTGCGCATAGGCCTCCATGAAGCCGTTCTTCTTGAGCGCGTTGGTGCCAAAGAGGTGGCCGCACCAGCGGGCGTCGTACTTGACGACGGTGTTCGAGTCGCCCAGTTCGTTGTTGTCGCCGTTCAGATTCTTGAGCCAGCTTTCGAGGTTGATGAATCCCGGTGTCCCGGTCGCGCCATTCCCGATGGTGTTCTCCTCGACGAACATCAGCGACTGTCCCTTCGAGCCCATCTTCCCGGGATTGCTGGTGGCGAAGGGAAACGGCAGGAAGCTGTAGTCGGGAGGCACGGCGGTCCCGCCGCCGCACCGATCCGAATCCTGAATGATGAGCTTGTGTCCGTCGGCCACCCACTGCGCCAGATCCCGCTTGAACGCGTCGGACAGCGATGTCTTGATGTCGCAGAGTTGGGACAGCACGACCGTGTCGAATCCTTGGGCCGGCAGCAGGAGCAGTTGTCTCGCCTCCTTCGGGGTGACGTGAACGATCTCGACACGGCCGAAGAGCGAGTAGTCGACGGCGCCGATTTTGTCCGAGGGCTTGAATGCGGTCGGGGGATAGTACCCGCGTTCGGCGGCAACGAGCAGCACCTTCTGGCTTTCGGCGTGCGCGGGCGGCTTGAGCGCCGACGCCGGCGGAGGCACGACGCATCCGTCGGCCGAGAACGAGGATGCGGGCGACGGCGGAGGTGCGGCAGCCGCCGTCGGATTCGCGGCGGGCACGGTCCCACTCAACAACGCCGCGAGGTCCTGATGGCGTTCAAGCAGCGAGGCATAGCCCGCCCGCTTGGCCTGGATGACCTTGAAGGTGCCGCATTCGATGAACTTGTCCGAACCGTAGTTGGACAGGATGCGCAGCTTGACGTAGCGCGCTTCGACCGCCGGAAAAGTGGTGAGCTGTTCCACGCGCTCGTTACGCAGCGTCGCCTCGGCGACCTTCGAGAACCCCTCTGTCGGGCTCTGCATCGACGTCCAGATCTCGACGTCTTTGACCCACATCTCCTTGCCCTCGGAGGTGCCGGGATTGATCACGACCGCGCCGACCAGCGCGGGTTGCTTCGCGAAGAACGACACGACGATGTCGTGCGGGTACACGACCGTGCGCGAACACCAGCCGGTTGTCGACCGACTGTCGATCAGGCGCGCGGCGGCCCACGTGCCCACATCGTGCTGCGAGGTGAAGAAGGCGACCTCGGCTCCCGCATCGAGCAGCGCCAGATTGCCCTCCGACAGCTGACCCGGCCCCGCGTCGGCCGCGTCCGGGATGGGAGCGGGCCGCAGCGGCGCAGCAGGAACGGCCGATCCCGACTGCGTCCCAGACGGACCGCTCGCCTGAGCAGCTGTTCCGGGAACCGACGTTCCGGCAGCGGTCGCCGGTTTGGTTGACGAACCGGTCCGCGTGGCCGGAGCCGCCCCGGTTGAGGTCTGACCGACGTCGGCCTGCGGCGCCGTCACTCGCGGACCGATCCAGCCGCTCCGATACGCGACCACTCCTGCGCCAACCAGCGCCACACCCACCACCGCGATCACGATGTTCTTCATCATCCCTCTCCGCGCACAACGGCACGCCCGCGAACTGGGGCGGTGCGACCCTACTTCAGAGCAGCCGTGTCCGATCGTTCGAATCCGCGATACTCGAGCCGCAGCGTCTGGCCGCTCGGCACGTCGTACACCAGCGCGAAGCGCCGAGATCCCGCTGCAGGAATGACGCCCAAGCCATCGAGACGGCAAGGCAGTTGCGCAGAAAGCCGGTCCGGCGGATAGATGTGACCGGCCCCGTCGAGCAGGCGCAGCTGCTGTGCGACGTTGAATTCGATCCCCTGGGTCGGCTTCATGTTTTCGACGACCAGATCCAGCACCACCTGGTCGTGCCCGGCTGCGGCGGGGGGCAGCGCCGCGGGCCTGGCCGGCGAGGGAAGCACGAGCACACGCAGCGTCAATCCGTCTTGGATCGTCCGCACCGGGGCGGGCCACGCCGGAGCCGCGCTGTCGTCGAGGTTCAAATCCAGAGCCCCGCCGTTCTTCGGCCGGAGCAGGAACTTGAACCCCTTCGCGTCGGCAGGCACGAGAAAGACCATCTGGCCCTCGTCGGGCGCGGTCGGCAGAAACGGCGCGAGCCGGGCGAGTGGTCTGGCCAGCCACGCCGCGTCGGCCTCTGGTTGGGCCACACATCCCTGATCGGTCTGCAGGAACGCGTACTCATCCAGCTTCACTTCGACAATGTCGGTGGGCGACAGGCTGCGGCCCCGAACGCCCACCGTGTAATAGCGCAGGCCCGGCGGCGCGGGGCGTTCGGTCGACGACCATGACGCTTCGGTCACCGCCAACTCCAGCACCGTGTTCTTGACCGCCGTGCGCAGCGGCGGCGGCGGGGAGGAGGCGGCCTTTCCTCCCTTCACGGGAATCACGGCATGCCCGTACTGCGTGTCGAGAAACTGCAGCGCCTGGACCGTCGCGCCGGCTGGCGCTTCGAACACGATCTTGCCGCGGAGCACCTGGCCCAGTTTCGCGATGGTGAACGATGGCATCGGCAGGTGGCCGGGCGTGGCCGAGGTCGCGTCGAGATCGACCGGGTCGGCAAACCGACCGTCGCTCAACAGCCATAAATGCCGTTTGGCATCCGGCACCTGGTACGGCGTCGACTCCATCGTGGGCGGAGGCGTACTCGCGCCGCCCGAGTCGCTCTTGCTCACCCCGAAGCCCAGGCTGCCCGCACCCTGCGTGCGGTCCGGCCCCTTGTGCTCCACCAGCGTCAAGGGAATGATGTTCTTCCAACTCGTCTCAATCACGACGAACTCGCGACCCGGCCTCGCGGCGCGGCCGTTGATCGCCTTGGCCGTCTGATAGCTCTCGACGCGAAGCTCGGCGGCCTTGTTGGCAACGCCCTCGCCGATCGTCTGCACGACGGCACGCTGAATGGTTTCCGATCGGGCCACCGACGCGACCGGCGTTGGCGACGGATAGTCGCCCGGACTCGCCTGGGCGAACGGATTCGGCGCGAGGCGCGCTTTGGCGCCGGCGCTGGTCGGCGTCGCGGCGGGCGCCGCCCCGCGCTGGCATGCAGGCGCCACGATAACAAGTGCGATCAGGAGTGTCGCCGACAGTGGTCTGTGCATCTGCTGGGCTCTCCTACTTGGCTTGATTCCCGCCGCCCACCTTGGACTTATCCTCGGCGCAGTTCGGGTAGGCCACGCCGATCTCGGACTTGGCCCCGGCGCCGGGGCTCTCGCCTTTGAGTCCAGCGAGGATGAACCCTCCCGCACACTTGAATCCGTCGTTGTACCTATCGCAGAACTTGACGACGATCCTCCCGCCGATTTCCTTTCCCAGTGCTTTCTTGAAACAGTCACCGGCCACGTTGGCCTCGTTGAAGGCTCCGCCCTCGATCTTGGGGGGGCACGCGCTGTTGCAGCTCCCGCCCTCGACGTATTTCTTCACGTCCTCGATCAGTTCGGGGGTCACCTCTCCGTATTCGAGAAGTTTGGCGACCAGAAAGATCTGCGTCGTGGTACCGCCGACGATGCAGCCGAGGGCGAATCCGGTGTCTTCGTTCAACCCGATTTCGTCGAGGTTGACCGCATATTCCACCGTGGCCTGATGCTGACCGCTCTCCATGACGCCCGTGACCGCGCCCGATCCCGGATCGAAGGTCCACCAGCCCCATCGATCGCGTCCGGCAAGCCTCACGGCCGAGATCGGCATGACCACGTTGCGTCCGTCTTTCAGGGCGGCCTCGACGAAGCGGCGCGCTCCGGCAGGCATCCCACGTGCGCGATCCAACTCACTCGCCGTCGATGGCGTCACCGCCAGCAGTTCGATGCGCGTGGCGGAGGCCTCACGCATCAGCGACGCCGTCGTCACCACGTCTGTCTGGCCGGTGCGCTGCTGGACGACAAGCCCCTCGAGCACCGACTCCTGAAAGCCCCGCCCGGTCTGGAAGATCCGGGCGGCCAGTTCCGGATACTGCGGATAGGCGTACGCCTGCACCTCGTCGAACCGGAGGTCGAGACTGGTCTCGGACTTCGCCGTCCCCTTCTCGTTGCCGATGGTCTCGAAGGTCGCCAGCAACACGCGGGGCGTGCCCCTGACGACGGCGACATGATTCGAATAGGCGATCTGGTCGGTGAGCGCGTCGGACTGGGCAGCGAAGACGAGGGGGAGCAGGAACGCTGCAGTCCCGCCAACCGAGGCCTCAACCCGCCGTGCCACAGCGATCGATGCGGTCGCCTTGGCGTTGTCTCCGTCGGCGTCGAGCCCGCCGATGTCGCGCCGCGCCGCGCCAAGATCCAGGGCGGGCCCGATGCGCGCGGTCTGCCGCGACACAGAGTCGACCGACACGGGACCAGAGAGCACCGTAATCCCTATCCGTCGGTGCCGGGCCGTGAGATCGAGGGGGACCCCGGTCGCGGTGCCCTCCTGAACCACGCGGTCGAATCGCCGGCGCAAGCCGCCCGGTCCCGTCAGCGTGAACTCCAGCCATTCGCGCTCCAGGCGCGTCGCGGCGTTTCCGGCGAGCGAGACCGTGGGCCCCACGGGCCTGGCGCTCTCGCCCACCATCAGTTGGCGCGTAAACCGCACGCCGATGAGCGGCCGCACGCCGGTTTTCTTCGGCGGCTCGGGTTTGGCTTGGCCACCGGACATCGCATCACCGAACAACCCTCCAGCAGTGGGCTTTGCGGGCGCCGCGTTGGCCGACTCCCTGACGGGCGTGGCGTCGACCACCAAGGCGATCGGCTGGAGCGCCAGGTCGGCGGCCTTGCCTTTGAATCCGCCCAGATCGGCTGTTCTCCCGCCGGTCTGGACCTTGATTCTCATTTCGAGTTGTTGAAAGTCGGCCTCGGGCGGCTCGGTAAACCGCTGAATCGCCTCGGCGTACGCCTCGCCGATCTTGGCGCGCGGGAACGACGGGTCGAGCGGAAGCCACGTGTCGCCCTGGTTGAGTTCCACCCAGGTGTGTTCGCGCGCGATGGCCTGGAGCGTCGGATCCTGCGCCGGATCGAAGGGCGCGAAGTCGGCGGCCAGTTGCACCGACGGCACCTTCGGCGGATAGAGCCCGCGCAACACCGCCGCCAGATTTGATGGGGTCAACGGTCCGCGGACAAAACGGACTTCGTAGCCGCCCTCGCGGAGAATGGCTGCGAGCAGCAGCGACTTGTCCATCGAGTTTCCGCCGGCGGCGACGGCTGTCCCGCGCGCGCCGCGCAGCACGCCGGCGTACGGTTCGTAGCGCATTCGAGTGGCGACTTCGACGAACGCCTGATCGAGCGTCATCGCGCGATACGGCTTCAGCCAGTCGTCGTCGGGCACGAGCGCCGATGGCGGCTTGTTGTCCTGCGCTGGCGCTGCCCCGCCGCTGCGCGGCCCCGCGGACGATGGAGACGCCGGAGCGCCGGAGATCGAAAGCCGGGAGAGCAGCGGATCCACCACCGCGCGGGCCATGTGCGACACGCCGGCACGCGAGAGCTCCACCGAGAGCACGAGAAACGACGCCAGCAGCATGACGCCCGCCACCGCCACCACAACCCGGCTGTCGGCCGGCCGCTTCCAGCGCGACCATCCCAGCCAGACCACGCAGGCCGCCAGGCCGAACGGGATCAGCACCTCGGCGGCGAGGTACGACGGCTGCAGCCAGAACGGCATCCACGAGGTGCCGACTCCGCGACCGCTCAGCATGACGTCGAAGGAGAGGTCTCGGGCGACCGCCACGACAAACGGCAGGAGCGCGTACACTCCGACGATGCCCAGCCCGATCGCCCACGCGCGCCGCCGTGCCAGCAGGGGCGCACGCGAGACAGCGAACACCGCCATCACAATCGCGCAGGTCACCAGCAGCCAGACCAGCCTCGCCAGCGTGAGACCGGCCACGTAAAAGCCAGGCGTGATGCCGGTCCCCACTCGGAGCACGGCCAGGTTCAGTTCGCCCATGAGCAGGGCGGCGGCGGCGGCCAGCCTCGAGCGCCAGCCCATCCGCCTCCACGCCAGCCCAACCAGCAACGCCGACACCACACTGGCTCCGAGCACCCACCATCGAATCGGCGAGCCGCGCCAGACGTTCTCCACGGCCGACTCGCACAGCAAGGCCCAGAGCAGGACTGCCCCGATCATCACGGCGCGCTCGACCGGCAGCCAGGCCGGCCACCTGTTCGGCGAGGGAGCCTGCGCGTCGTCGGGCCGGATACCGCTTCCAGCTGAATCGATGTCGCCCACGGGGCCACTCCGTTCGTGTTGAAGCGAGGGTCCTCCCCGATGCGGTGGCCCGTGCCTCTACCGCCCGGAGAACGCCCGCAGTTGTTTCAGTGGTGCCGAAAGTCAGCCTACCACACAACCTGTTGGGTGCAGCGGCCTACAGCGGCCTGCGTACAGCGGCCTGCGCCGGGGTCCGCAGGCTGCGGCGGGGGTCGATTGGGTCGGTCGGGTGCGGTTGTCGCGCTCCATCATCCGAAGGCCTCGAACAACGGACGAACTGGCGGCAGGGAGCCGCGCGGGCAGACTGCGAGTGTCGAGGAAATCAGTCGGGGGTGATCGTCGGGTTGCGCTGGCGGGCGGCTTCGAACAGGACGACCGCCGCGGCGACCGACACGTTGAGGCTCGAGACGTGGCCGCGCATCGGGATGGAGATCAGGCGGTCGCACGATTCGCGAACCAGCCGACGCAGGCCTTGTCCTTCGGCACCCAGCACGATCGCCGTGGGAAGCGTGAGATCGATCTGGTCGTAGGTTTCGGGGGCATCCGCGTCGAGGCCAATGGTCCACACGTGGGCGTCCTTCAGTTCGGCGATGGCGCGGGAGATATTGACGACCTCGGCAATCTTGACGTGCGCCACGGCGCCGGCCGACGCTTTGGCGGCGGCGCCATCGAGCTTGGCGGCATGCCGCGTCTGGCGAATCACACCGTCGGCCCCGGCTGCGTCGACGCTCCGGAGAATGGCGCCGAGATTGTGCGGGTCTTCGATGCCATCCAGCACCACTAATAGCGGCACGCCGGCGGCGCTCAGGACGAGTTCTTCGGGTGTGTACTGCTCGGCGGCGCGCAACTCGGCGACCACGCCCTGGTGCACGCCACCGCGGGCGGCGCGGTCGAGTTCGGCCGCTTCGGCCGACCGGACCGGCACGCCGGCCGACTCCGCCAGCACGCGCACCGACCGCAGACGGTCGCGCTCGGCCACCGCCAGACGCACCGCCAGCACGCGGCCCGCACGCAAGGCCTCGAGGACGGGATTCACGCCGTAAATCAACATCGTTTCCCTCGACTTGAGTCACGCCGGGCCGAGGCACGTGGTTCGCACGGACCGACCCTCGATCGCTGATCGAGCCGCGCGTGTCGTCGCGGCCGCCGCCCGTGTCGGCCCCTACGAGATGCTGCGGCTGGCGAGCGCGATCGCGAACTGGGCCGCGCGTTCACGGCATCCCCTGATGGCCGCGAGTCCGCAGGAGCCGGACAACTCCGCCCCGCGGTCGATCGCCGGTACGGCCAGGTCGAGTTCCGGCCCGCCCGCCTCTCCAGTAAGAGCCACCCGTATCGGATGGAACAAGTGCTTGCCCTTCTGACCGGTCGCCTGCTTCACCCGTGCGGCCGCCGCCCGAAACGTCTCGCGATCCAGCCGCCCGGCTCCCGCCAACTCGCGCGCCAGGTGATCGATCACCTCTCGAGCGCCCGGCTCCCGCAACACCTCGGCCACGTCGTCGCGAACCATGGCCTCCGCCGGGTCGAAGACGAACAGGAAGCGCAATCGGTCCGGCGTCTGCTCGACGCGATCGATCGAGCCGCTGGCCATCGGCACGACGAACTCGACGAACGCGCGCGCCTCGGGTGTGTCGTTCAGCAGGAACCCCGCCTGCTGCAACGACGGCACGGCCAACTCCGCCAGACGTCCAGGCGTCGCCAGCCGCAGGTAGTGCCGGTTGACCCAGGCCAGTTTCTCGGGGTCGAACACCGCCGCGCTGTGGCCGACCGAATCGAGCGAAAAGCGCCTGGCCATCTCCATGGCGTGCAGCAATTCATCTCCGCCTCCCGGCGACCAGCCCAGCAGCGCCAGGTAGTTGACCAGCGCTTCGGGAAGGTAGCCGCGGGCGCGGAATTCGGCGACCGACGTCGCGCCGTGTCGCTTGGAGAGCGGCGCGTGATCGGGACCCAACACCAGCGCGAGGTGGGCGAAGACAGGCGGCGGAAAACGCAGCGCCTCGTAAATCAGCACTTGGCGCGGCGTGTTCGAGATGTGATCCTCGCCACGGATGACGTGCGTGATTTCCATCAGCGCGTCGTCGACCACCACCGCGAAGTTGTAGGCGGGATTGCCGTCCGATCGCACGATCACCGGATCGCCAATCACGTCGGTGCTGAAGCGGACCTCGCCGCGCACGACATCCCGAAACACCACATCCCGGCTGACGGGCACGCGGAAGCGGACCACAGCGGCCTCGCCCTTCTCTACGCGCTCGGCGGACTGCTCGGCAGGCAGATCGCGACATCGCCCCACGTACTTGGGCGGGCGGCCGCCTTCGATCGCGGCGCGCCGATCGGCCTCGATCTGTTCAGCCGGACAAAAGCAGTGGTACGCATGGCCATTGCCGATCATGCTGCGGGCGTACGATCGATACAATTCCAGCCGCTCCGACTGCCGGTACGGCCCGTGCAGGCCGCCCACGTCGGGACCTTCGTCCCAGGTGAGTCCCATCCATCGCAGATCCTCGAGAATCCCCTCTTCGGATTTTCGCGTGGACCGCTCGACGTCGGTGTCTTCGATGCGAAGGATGAACGTCCCGCCGCCGCCTCTGGCCAACAACCAGTTGAACAGGGCCGTGCGGGCGTTGCCCACGTGAAGCAAACCGGTCGGACTCGGCGCAAATCGTACACGCATGGCCACTAGATCTCCTCGGTCGGCTTCGGCATCAGGATGGCCACTGCGTGAACGGCCATGGCGTCGCCGCGTCCGATGTCGCCCATCCCCTCGTTGGTTTTCCCTTTGACGCTGACACAGTCCACCGCCACGCCGAGAACCTCGGCCAGGCTGGACCCAATCGCGTCGATGTGGGGCAACAATTTCGGGCGCTCCGCGATCACCACCGCATCGACATTGCCCACCACCCAGCCGCGTTCGAACGCAATCGCGACGGCGTGCCGGAGCATCTCGAGGCTCGACGCGCCCTTCCACTGCGGATCGGTGTCGGGAAAGTGGCGCCCGATGTCGCCCCCGGCCACCGCACCCAGCACCGCGTCGGTGATGGCGTGCGACAACACGTCGGCGTCGGAGTGCCCCGCCAGACCGCGATCGAACGGAATGGTGATCCCGCCCAGCACCAGCGGCCGCCCTTCGACCAGTCGATGCAGGTCGTACCCGGTTCCGACGCGCATCACGCGATCGGGCCGTCGAGAATTCGTCAGCGTCCTGGCGACCGTCAAATCGGCCATGGTGGTGATCTTGAGATTGGTCGGCTCGCCGGCCACCAGTCGCACCGGAAACCCCGCCGCTTCGGCCAGTGCCGCTTCGTCGGTCGCGGTCTCGCCATCGCGCCCGCCCGCGATCGACGCCCGCAACACCTCGGTGCGAAATGCCTGCGGGGTCTGCGCCAGATACACCCGCGCCCTGGGGATCGTGTGTTCCACGAGCGGTTCCTGATCCAGCATCGGTTCGGATGCGATCTTGACCGTGTCGGTCGCGGGCAGCGCGGCCAGCGCCGCTCCGGTCTCCGCCGCGGCGGCGATGGTGCGCGAAATCAGGTCGGGACTGGCAAACGGACGCGCCGCGTCGTGAATCAGGATGATGTCGGCGCGCGCCTGCACGACCTCGAATCCACGGGCCACCGAATCCTGCCGCCTCGCCCCGCCCGCCACCACGCACACAGGCTTGCCCAGCGCGTGCAGATACCCCGGCGGTTGGGCGGCCAGATCGGCCGGCAACACGACGACAATCTCGTTCACCGCGGGATGCGCCGCCAGCAGTTCCACCGATCGTTGCAGCATGGATCGTCCGCCGATCTCAAGCAACTGCTTCGGACGCCCGGCCCCGAGCCGTTCGCCACGCCCGCCAGCCGCAATGATCGCTGCCACGTGCATCTCAAGCCACCCACATCCATCGGTCGCCCGCCCGAACCCACCCCCGGTCGACCGGTGCCTCGCGGTCGGCCACATCGGCGCGCCTCGGGTGCGACCGCCCGTGCGAGACGGTCATGTCGTCGGCCATTGCCCTATCCTCGTGTCGTCGGCCAGCACGCGGGCCTCGATCACGGCCCGCACGCGCACGCCCAGTGCCCGCGCCGCGGCGGTTCCTGGCGGTTCAGGCCCCGGCGAGATCGCCAGCGGTTCGTGCACGGTCAGCGTGACGTGCCCCGGTCGCGTCGTCACGAACCCTTTCCGCATCACGAACCGGGTGCCCGTAATCGACAGCGGCACGATCGGCACCCCGGCCTCCATCGCCAGCAGGAAACCTCCCGCCTTGAACCGCCCGACGCGTCCGTCCGCACTGCGGGTGCCCTCGGGAAAGATGATGAGCGACAGACCCGACTCGAGCAGGTGCCGCCATCGCTGCAGAATCGTCGGGGCCCCCGGACGTTGGCGATCCACCAGGAGATGCCCGGTGCGCCGAAGGTGCCAGCCGAGGAAGGGAAACGATCCGAGGGACTGTTTCGCGATAATCCGCAACTGAAACGGGAGCGACCAGAAGATCACCGGGATGTCGTAGATGCTCTGATGGTTCGAGACAAACACGTAGGGCGCGCCCGGCGTCAACCGCTCGAGCCCGCTCACATCCACGCGAACGCCCGTGGTGACCAGAATCAGGCGCGACCACCACCGCGCACATCCGTGCGCAAACCGCCCGGTGCGATCGAACACGCTGGAGGCGATCGAGATGGTGCCCAGCACGATCGAGTACACGGTGATGGCGGGGATCAGAAAAAACACCGTCCGCCACCAGTGGAACGATGGCACGCTCACGGGCCGCTGGGACCAGCCGCTGGCACCCCTGCCGGCTGGGGAGCGTTTTTCGAACGCCGCGACGACTCGTCGCGTTCAACGGCGGGAACCGGTGCTCCGCCCGCCTCGATGAACCGACCGAAGATCATCTTGCCGGCCGTCGTCTGCAGCACGCTCGTCACGACAATCTCGATCGTCTTGCCGATCAGACGACGGGCGTTGTCGACCACGACCATCGTGCCGTCATCCAGGTACGCCACTCCCTGGTTGAATTCCTTGCCTTCCTTGAGGATGAACACCTTCATCACTTCGCCAGGCAGCACGACCGGCTTGAGGGCGTTGGCCAGCTCGTTGATGTTCAAGACGTCGACGCCGCGAAGTTGGGCCACCTTGTTCAGATTGAAATCGTTGGTGACAATCTTGCCCTGCAGCGACCGGGCAAGTTCGATCAACTTCAGATCGACTTCCCGGACCTCCGGAAAGTCGATGTCCGAGATCATCACCTCGGCCCCGGTCATCTTCTGGATCTTCTGCAGGATGTCGAGCCCCCGGCGCCCGCGGTTCCGGCGCATCGTGTCGCTCGAGTCGGCAATCTGCTGAAGTTCCTTCAGCACGAACTGTGGAATGACCAGGGTGCCATCGAGAAAGCCCGTTTCGCACACGTCGGCAATCCGGCCGTCGATGATCACGCTGGTGTCGAGGATTTTGTAGCGGCGCTGCGGCCCCGCGGCCCGGAACAGCGTAATCAGCCTGGTGGGTTCCAGCCACTCGCCGTGCCGGCCTCCGATCACCAGTCCGAGATACGCCAGCGCCAGATACACGAAGCTGTGCAGGAACTCGATCCGGGTGTCGGTGGTGCCGAACCAGAACAATCCCGCGCCCAGGACGTTGGCGAACAGCAGGCCGATGGACCCGCCAATCAGAGCCCCGAGCAGGCGCGTCACGCTCACCACGTGCAGGCGCCACTCCAGCGCCACCCCGAGTGCCCCCAACAAGATACCGCCGGCCAGGTTGACGGCCAACCCGGCACCCGCCAGCGGTTGGAATGTTCCGGCTGCAAACGACACGCCCGCCAGAAAGAGCAAGCGAACCAATAGGACCCAGGCCATAAGGCCTCCCGTTATGAAAAAGTATAAAGAGTCAGCGGTCGCCGGTCAGAGTGACGGCCGTCCAGCTAACTATAACGGTGCCGGGGACTGATTACGCAAGGAGTTGATCGAGCGCCTCCTGGACGGTCCGAACGCCGACCAGTTCGCAACTGACGCCGGCCAGGCCGGGGTCGCTCCGATCCACGTTGGCGGCGGGCATCACGCAGCGGCTGAATCCCATCTGCGCCGCCTCTCGGACGCGACGGGCGGCCTGGGTCACCGCCCGTACTTCGCCGGCCAGACCGACCTCGCCGAACACGGCCACGCCGGCACCCACGGCTCGATTTCTCGCGCTCGAGGCCACCGCGGCCACCACGGCCAGATCGACCGCCGGTTCGTCCACGCTCATCCCGCCGGCCAGATTCGCAAACACGTCGTCGCCCCCCAATTGCATGCCCGCGCGCTTCTCGAGCACGGCGAGCAGCAGCGACAACCGGTTCTGGTCCAGCCCGACCGCGGTCCGTTTGGCATACCCGTACGCGCTGGTGCTGACCAGCGCCTGCACCTCGACCAAAATGGGGCGCGACCCCTCGAGGCAGCAGAACACGGCCGACCCGGGAGTCCCGCCGGGCCGTTCCGCCAGAAATAAGGCCGACGGATTGGCGACCGGCTTGAGTCCGGTGGCCGTCATCTCGAATACACCCATCTCGCTGACCGCGCCGAACCGGTTCTTCGCCGCCCGGACGATGCGATGCGCGTGATGGCGCTCGCCTTCAAAGTACAGGACCGTGTCGACGATGTGCTCCAGCGCCTTCGGGCCGGCCAGACTGCCTTCCTTGGTGACGTGCCCCACCAGGATGGTGGGCACGTTCTGGGCCTTGGCCGCGAACAGCAACTGGGTCGCGGCTTCGCGCACCTGGCCGATGCTGCCGGGTGCCGACTGCATCCGCAGCGAAAACACGGTCTGGATCGAATCGACGATCACCAGCGCGGGCCGGAGGCGTGCCATCTCCTCGAGCACCCGTTCGAGGCCGGTCTCGGCAAGCAGGTACAGCGGTGCATCGCCCACACCAAGCCGCTCGCCGCGCGACTTGATTTGGTGCTCGGACTCCTCGCCGGAGCTGTAGAGCACCGGCCCCGACGCCTGGGCGACGAACCACGCGGTCTGCAGCAACAGCGTCGACTTGCCGATGCCGGGCTCCCCGCCCAACAGCACCAGCGACCCGGGCACGATGCCACCGCCGAGCACGCGATCGAACTCGTCGATGCCCGTCGTCATGCGCGGCGAATTGGCGGTTTCGATGTCGCTGTAGAGCCGGGCCGTGTTGGCGGCAGCCGACGAGAACCGATTCGTCACGGTCGCGGGCGCCTCGGCTGCCGGGCGCTCTTCGACCAGCGAATTCCACGCGTTGCATTCGACGCACCGGCCCAGCCACTTCTGCGACTGCGACCCGCACTCCTGGCACACGAAGACGCTCTTGGGTGGTTTCACGATGTCGCCCGATTATAGATCCGCTCGATCCGCGTCCCCACGCGGCACAACAGTTCGTACGGAATCGTGCCGATGGCGCGCGCCATGTCTGCCACGCCAATCGATCGGGTGCCCTGCCGGCCGACGATGGTCACCTCGTCTCCCGGCGCAACCGGGGTCCCCGTCACATCAACCATCATCATGTCCATGCAGACCGAGCCGACGATGGGCTGCCGTTCACCGCGAATCAACACGTGTCCGCGCCCGGCGAGCCGAGTGTCGAGGCCGTCGGCGTAGCCGGCCGGCACAATCGCGATCGTGGTGGGTTGACCAGCCGTAAAGCGCCCGCCGTACCCGACGATCTCGCCGGGGCGAACGCCCTTGACGGCGACCACGCGGCTGTCGAGGCGCATCACCGGTTCGAGGGGCAAGGCGGCGGGCCCGCCGTCGGGCGACACGCCGTACATCAGCAACCCCGGGCGCACCAGGTCGAACCAGGTGTCGGGCGCCGCCAGAATGGCCGCGCTGTTGGCGGCGTGGGTCAGGCGCGGCCGGAGGCCGTAGGTCGCCAGCCGTGCGCGCGCGGCGAGAAATCGCCGCTGCTGATCGGCGAACAGCGGTCCGTCGGGCGCGTCGGCGGTCGCAAAATGGGTATACACCGCGTCGATGTCGAGATGGGCGGCCGAGGCGATGGCCGGCATGGTGCGGTCGAGATTGTCGTGGCGAAACCCGAGCCGGTTCATGCCGGTGTCGATCTTCAGATGGCACCGCACGCGCACGCGCCGGCGCTCGGCGGCCGCCTGCACCTGGCGCGCCGCGATCGGCGAGGACAACGTGGGGGTGAGATCGTGCTCGAAGATTCCGTCGAGTTCGCTCAGGCTGAGCGCCCCGAACACGAGCACCCGGCAGCGCACGCCGGCCTGGCGCAACAGGACGGCTTCTTCGATGTCGGCGCACGCCACCATCTCGGCGCCCGCCCGTTCCACCGCCAGCGCCACCGCCGCCGCCCCATGCCCGTACGCGTTGGCCTTGACGACC
Source organism: Acidobacteriota bacterium (assembly GCA_037133015.1). Taxonomy (GTDB): domain Bacteria; phylum Acidobacteriota; class Vicinamibacteria; order Vicinamibacterales; family JAKQTR01; genus JBAXOX01. The sequence continues at coordinate 9,489 of JBAXOX010000046.1, read as the reverse complement.
GCAATTACTCCGGGAGTGTTTGTGCCAACTCGGTCGCCCGCCAGGTACGCGCGGATACTGCGGAAGTTGGCAACCAGCGCGTCGAGGTCGATGCGCGCAACGGTCGAGCGAATCACGACGGCGGCTTCCACTCGAGGTTTTCGAAGCGCGTGTACTCGCGGATGAAGGCGAGCTTGACCGACCCGGTCGGGCCGTTGCGTTGCTTGGCGATGATCAGTTCGGCCACGCCCCGGTTTTCTTCGGTCTCCTCGTACATGTCTTCACGATAGATCATGATGACGACGTCGGCGTCCTGCTCCAGGGCGCCCGATTCGCGCAGGTCGGACAACTGCGGCCGCTTGTTCGGGCGATTCTCCGGCGACCGGCTCAACTGCGAGAGCACCACCACCGGCACGCTCAATTCCTTGGCCAGCGCTTTCAGTCCTCGGGAGATCGATCCCAGTTCGGTGACCCGGTTGTCGAACCGGCCGCGCCCCTGCATCAGCTGGATGTAGTCGATGATGATCAAGTCGAGGCCGTGCTCGGCCTTGAGCCGCCTGGCCTTGGCGCGCATCTCGAGCACACCGATCGACGCGGTGTCGTCGATGAAAATGCGGGACTGGCTCAACGTCGACATCGCATCGGTCAGCTTCGGCCAGTCGCGCTCGCCCAGAAACCCGGTTCGCAGACGGTGGCCGTCGATGGCCGCCTCCGACGTGAGCATGCGCAGGAAGAGTTGCCCCTTCGACATTTCCAGGCTGAAGAACCCGACCGTCATCCCCTTCTTGGTCCCGACGTACTGCGCGATGTTGAGCACCAGGCTCGTCTTGCCCATCGACGGCCGCGCGGCGACGATGATCAGATCGGAGGGCTGCAGCCCGGCCATCATCTCGTCGAGTTCCTTGAAGCCGGTGGGCACGCCGGTGATGAGTTGCTTTCTCGCGTGCGCCTGTTCGATGGCGGCGAAACTGGCGGTGGCGAGCTTGCTCATCGACTCGAAGCCGTCGTGGATGGCCCCTTCGGCAATCTTGAAAATCTCGCGCTCGGCATCGTCGATGACGGTCTCGGCATCGTCTTCGGCCGCGTAGGCCGAGGCGAGCACCCGGTTGGCGGTGTAAATCAGCGCGCGCAGCGACGCCTTCTGCTTGACGATACGGGCGTACTCCGCGACGTTGATGCCGTGCGGAAGCCCGTCGATCAGCGACGCGATGTACGCCGGCCCGCCGACCTGGTCCAGTTCGCCGGTGCGCCCAAGTTCTTCCTTGAGGGTGATGAAATCGATGGCCTGGCTGCGCTCCGCCAGCAGCATCATTTTCGCGAACATCCGGCGGTGGGCGTCGCGAAAGAAGTCGGCGTCGGTGATGAACTCGACGGCGTGATGGATGGCTTCGGCGTTGAGCAGGATGGCGCCCAGAACCGCTCGCTCGGCTTCCAGGTTGTGCGGGAGCGTGCGGTCGATGATCGGGTCGGGCATGGAGCGTGGTCTGGCCTACGGAAACGACCGGAATCGGCGTCGGGCGGCCGGATCGAGAATCAGCAACGGGCAGACGCAGGCCCGGCCCGAAGGTCCGGCCTGCGTCGTTGTTGTCCCGCTTCTTTTCCCGTGACTCTGACGACTGACTGCGCGGCGTTACTCGGCCGCCACTGCCAGCGGGCTCACCTTGACGCGCAACTGCGCCACGACGTCGCGGTGAAGCTTGATCGGCACGGTGAAGTCGCCCACCTGTTTGAGCGGCTCATCCAGTTGAATCTTGCGCTTGTCGACCTCGAACCCCTTGGCCTTGAGGTCGTCGGCGATGTCGGCGGCGGTCACCGATCCGTACATCGTCGAGTTCTCGCCCATCCGGCGGGCGATGACGATGTCGGCATGCGTCAGACGGACGGCATACGCTTCGGCGGCCGACTTCTCGGCCTGTTCCTTGACCTCGGAAATCTTCCGCTGCCGATCCACGATCTTCATGTTGGCCGGGTTTGCCGGCAGCGCCAGCTTCCGCGGCAACAGGAAGTTGCGGGCGTAGCCGTCGGCGACTTTGACGACCTCGCCACGGCGCCCCAGATTGTCGATGTGTTCACGAAGAATGATTTCCATGGCGACCCACCTAATCTGTCACGTAGGGCAACAGGGCCAGCAGCCGCGCCCGTTTGATGGCTGTCTGCAGCGTGCGCTGATGCATGGCGCACACGCCCGAGATCCGGCGCGGAATGATCTTCGCGCGCTCGGGAATGAACGGCTGCAGCATCTTCACGTCCTTGTAATCGATATGATCGATTTTGTCCGTGCAGAACTTGCAGACCTTGCGGCGCCGGAACATCGAGCGGCGCGGGCCGCCCTTTTCTCCGCCCCGCGAATTGCCACGGCCCTTGGGGCCGGACCCGGATCGAGATCCTCGTTCCTCAGCCATCGCTATGCCTCCGCCTGATCGGTGTCATCGTCATCGCCCGAGTCGTCGCCTGAGCGGCGACGGCCCTGACCAAGCGGCGGCAAGCCCTTGGCCGCCCGTTTGTCGGCCTCGGCCTGACGCCTGGCCCGATCGCGTTCGGCGACCTTGAGATCTTCGTCCACCCGGACCAGCAAGTGCCGGATGACGCTGTCGGTGACCTTGAGGCGGCGATCCAGCTCTTTGGTCAATTCGCCCGTGCCGTTGAACACCTCGAGCACGTAGGTGCCCTCGCGGTGTTTGCCGATGCGGTACGCCAGTCTCCGGCGTCCCCAGTTTTCGGTCCTCACCATCTCGCCCTGCAACCGGGCGACGATCGCTTCGACCTGCGTGTGCAGTTCGGCGACCGCCTGCTCGGTCGCATCCGGCGACACGATGTAGATCAATTCGTACAGTCTTTTCTGACTCATGCGGCTCCTTCTGGCCAGAACGGCCATCCCCCTCCGCCCGACTCCGCTCTTCGAGCTCGGTCCGGGTTTCGGTGTGATGGCAAGGAGTTAGGGGGCGGAATCATCCGCCCGGTTAAACCGATTCATGGCCGCCTCAATGCCCTCCGCGAGGAACGTCTCCACCGCGTCAGCAGCCCGGGCAATTGCTCGCGCAACCTCTTCCGCCTCGTCCGGGTCGAACCGCGCGAGCACGTGGTCCGCCAGATCCCTGCGCGGATCGCCGCGCCCCACACCCACCCGCACCCGCGGGAACAGTTCCGATCCCAGACATCCGATGATCGAGCGGAACCCGTTGTGTCCGCCCGCCGATCCGCCGACCCGCAGCCGCAGCCGGCCCAGCGGGAGATTGACGTCGTCTGCCACCGCGAGGATGTCGGACGGCTCGACTTTGTAAAAGCGCGCCAGATCCCCGACGGCCTCGCCGCTCAGATTCATCATCGTGAGCGGCTTCACCAGCATCCAGCCCGCGGTGCCGGGCCCGACTTTGGCCGTCAACGCATTGGACCGACCGTGCTCGAAGGCCGCATCGATCCGGCGCGCCACCTCGTCGGCCACGGCGAACCCGACGTTGTGCCGGGTCCCGTAGTAGCTTCGCCCCGGATTGCCAAGACCGACGATCAGCTTCACGGCAGGTGTCCGGATCCCGAACGCGGCGGCTAGTCTTTCTCTTCCTTCTCGACCTTGCCCTTCTTGATGACCTCGGGCTCGGCCGCCGTGGTCGGCGTCGCCGCCACCGCCGCCGCATCAGTGGCGGTCGGTTCCACCACCGCGCGCGGCGCGACGACGTGGACCAGCATGATGTCGAGTTCGCTCACCGCTCTCCACTTGGGATTGGTGGCCACGTCCTTCAGGCGGATGGCCTGGCCGAGCATCAGTTCGGTCACGTCGATCTCGATGTGCTCGGGGATGTCGGCCGGCAGGCACTCGATCTCGATGTCGCGGTGCACGATGTCGAGCAGGCCGCCCTGCTGCTTGACGCCCTTCGGCTCGCCCTTGCAGACCACCGGCACGGTCACCGTCAGGAGCTTGTCCATCGCGATGCGGTAGAAGTCCGCATGCAGCATCTTGTGGGTGACCGGGTCGAGCTGGTACTCGCGAACCAGCACCCGCACGTCTTCGTCGCCCACCTTGAGCCCAATCAACGTGTTGACGCCGGAGTCGGAGTGCAGAATCGCGGACAACACCTTCGGGTCCACCGCAATCGAGGTGGCCTTGGGCTTGCCGTCCACCAGCACGCCGCCGTACAGCACGGCCGGGATGTGGCCGGTCACCCGAAGGCGCCGCGCCTCATTCTTGCCGAACGTCTCTCGCTTTACCGCTTCCAGTCTGGCTTCCATACCTTCTATCCTTGCCTCTCGCACCTTGCGCGCCCAGCCGGCCCGGGCGCCCTACACGAACAACGATGACACCGACGTTTCCTCGTGAATGCTGCGGATCGCCTGCCCGAGCAACCGCGCCACCGACAGCGTCACGATCTTGCCGCACTTCGCCTTCTCGGCGGTGATCGGGATCGTGTTGGTGACGACGAACTTTTCGATCGCCGACTGCTCGATCCGCTGAATCGCGGGGCCCGAAAACAATCCGTGCACCGCGCACGCCCACACCCGTTCGGCGCCGTTGGCGATCAACGCCTGCGCCGCGTTCTGCATCGTCCCGGCCGTGTCCACGATGTCGTCCTGGATGATGCAGGTCCGGCCTTCCACGTCGCCGACCACATTCATCACCTCGGCGTGCCCGTCGTCAGGCGACCGGCGCTTGTCGATAATCGCCAGGTCGGCACCGAGGCGCTTGCCGTACGCCCGGGCCCGCTCGGCGCCCCCCGCATCCGGCGACACGATGGTCAGCTTCGGAAACGACTGGCGCGACAGATGGTCGATAATCACCGGCGCGGCAAACAGGTGATCGACCGGGATGTCAAAGAACCCCTGAATCTGCGCCTTGTGCAAATCCATCGTCAGCACGCGGTTGGTGCCCGCCGCCCCGAGAATGTTGGCCACCAACTTCGCCGAAATCGGCACTCGCGGCTTGTCCTTGCGGTCCTGCCGCGCATACCCGTAATACGGAATCACCGCCGTGATGCGGGCCGCCGACGATCGGCGGAACGCGTCGATCATGACGAGCAGTTCCATGATGTGCTCGTCGACCGGCGGCGTCGTCGGTTGCACGACAAACACATCGGTCCCACGGATGTTCTCGTCGATCTGAAACGAGACTTCCGTATCGGGAAACCGCCGCAACTTGGCCTGACCGACCGGGAGGCCAAGAAACTCGGCAATTTCCCGCGTCAGTTCAGGGTGCGCACTGCCCGAAAAGATTTTCATCTCGGCATGGCCCTTCGGCTTCGCGCTTCCCTTACAACCAGGCTGGCTGGGGCGGAAGGATTCGAACCTTCGGATGCGGGATCCAAAGTCCCGTGCCTTACCAGCTTGGCGACGCCCCAATACCCCGACCCGCCGTGCCCCGCCGCGTCTGCCCCGTCGTCTTCCCGCCTGCGCCCGCCGACACCTGCCCGTCCGCTGGGCGCTCAATCGCAATCGCGTGGCAAGGAGTGAACCGTTCGGCGTGGCTCAGCGGCGATGACGCAAACAAAAAGTGTATACGATTGGCGGCTTCCGGCACAAGGGTCAGCGCGACAGGCGGGGCCGGGACGAAGGAACCGCCGCCCGGAGACCACGCCGGCGACCGATCGTTTCGGTCATCAGCGCCACGAACCCGGCCGCGGCCACCCGTTGAGCCCCAGCCCGTGCGCGGACCTCCGACGCGAACAGCCCGAAGACGGCCGACCCGCTTCCCGTCATGGCCGCAGCGCACGCCCCCCCTTTGACCAACAGGTCGCGGAGTTCGCCAATCTGAGGGTGGCGCACCACCACCGGGGCCTCCAGGTCGTTGTGCACCGCGAGCGGGCGCCCCGGCCAGGCGGGAATCGCGACCGCGCGACCGCCACCCGCGACGCGCGACGCGGAGGCGTCCCGATCGAACCACCCGTACGCCTCGGCGGTCGAGACGCCGAAGGCCGGCAGTCCCAGCACAACCTGATAGACGGGCAGATCGGGCAGTGGATACAAATCGTCGCCGCGCGACAGCCCGAGCGCCGTGCCGCCGATCAGGAAATACGGCACGTCGGCGCCAACCTCCGCCCCGATCGCCGCCAGATCGATGCCCGGCTTGACGGCCCAGAGCCGGGCCAACGCCACGATCGCCGCCGCTGCGTCCGAACTGCCTCCGCCCAGACCGGCCTGCATCGGAATCTGCTTGGCCAGCGCGATCTCGACGCCCCGAACCGCTCCGCCTCGCCCGCACCGCTCCCACAAACACTGCGCGGCGCGCCAGACCAGATTGTGCGAATCGGTGGGCACCCCAGGATCGTCGCACGTGATGGTGAACGGTCCGTCGTGCAGCCTGACGGTGAGCCCGTCGTGCAAGGCCAGCGCCTGAAACACCGTCTCAAGCTCGTGGTAGCCATCATCCCGCAGTTTGGCGACGCGCAACGAGAGGTTGATCTTGGCGTGAGCGCGAACGCGGATGCGGCGTGTCTGTCTCATCAACGACTCCCTGCCCCTGTGCCAGGCGCGCGATCGGCAAGCGGCCCCATCTGGCGAAGCTGATCGAGCGACAGGGGCACGGCGCCGGCCGGAACGCGGAGGTCGAACGCCGCCGGATCGATCGCGACGTTGGCTTCGAGTTGCGACACGCGGAACGTCACATCCAGGTCGGGCGGCTGATCGACGCGCACCCGCGCCGGAAACCCTGCGGCGAATTCCTCGTAGCCGACCCTCCACGGCGTCTCGCCTGATGTGCCGAGGCCGACGCCGCCGGCTCTCCCTCCGACGATCCGCCACCGCTGCTGTTGCTGCCGGATAAACGCCTCGGCTCCGCCCGTCAGCGGCGCCACGATCCATCCCGATTCGAATCGCCGGGCCTCCAACGACTCGTCGCTCCCGCCATCCACCAGACACCCCGACAGCAAGGCGAGCAGGTCGTCGGCGCCACGATGCATGCCCGTCAGCGCCTCGATCACGTCGGCGACCGCCGCATCCCTCAAGACACGCTTGTCGCGAGGGAACCACAGGACCGACTGGCTGCCACGCGCCACCAGGATAAAGACCGGCGCCCCGAACGGGGCCGGCGCCTCGAGCCGGATCGCGCCCGGCCGCTCGATCCCGGCCAGAACCCGTCCACGCAGCGTGCGCGAACCGACGCGCCCCGACACGCCCACCTCGGCGGTGAGGGTGCGGACGCCGCGGCACGTCGAGACGGCCTGGGCGACAATCGGCGCGGCATCGGAGGCGGCCAGTGGGCTGGATCCCCCTTGCGGGACGCGCACAGGCACGGTGGCACACGCCGCGGCAAGCGCGGCCCACGCCGCAACCACGACGACACCCGCACGGGTCTGCATCAGCGCATCACTTCTTGCCGGCCTTGGGCTGAGCCTCGCGGATCTTGCGCTCGATCTTTTCCCGGTCGATGCTTTCGCCATCGCCCGCCAGCGCACGCCGCCACGCCTCGACCGCGTCGGCAAATCTGTTTCTGGCGGCGAGCACGTCGCCGAAGTGGTCCTGCACCACCGAATCGCCGACGAGTTGATCGGCCGCGGTCCGCAGATTCGTCTCGGCAGCCTCGAACTGCTTCAGCCGGAAGTACGCCCATCCCAGACTGTCGAGGTAGGCCCCGTTGTACGGATCGAGCGCGACGGCCCGCCTGATCAAGCCCAGCGCCTCGGTCAGCCGCTGGCCCCGCTCGATCAATGTATAGCCAAGGTAATTGAGCGCCGGGGCGTGATGCGGATCGGCGGCTATCACCTGCCGCAGGATCCGCTCGGCCTCGTCGTGCTTCTTGAGTCGTTCCAGCATGGCCGCGTACTGGAAGCGAAGATTGAGATCGTCAGGGAACCTGGGCTCCGCCGTCTTCAACAGCGCCGCCGCGTCGGCATACCGATGGTCGGCCGCATAGAACTCCGATAACGTCAGCACGCCGTTCGACCCGGCGCCAGCCGCATCCGCCAGGGGCTTGAGCACGGCCACGCCCGCGTCGAACTTACCCATGCCCCGGAGCGCGTCCGCCTCGAGCCGCGCCAATCTCGGGTCGCCTGGCCGGCCGGCCCGTAAGTCGCGCAGCAACGTGATGGCCAGTTCGTATTTTCTGGCGAGCACGGTCGCCTGCGCCCGGTACGTCTTGAGCGCCACATCGTCGGGGTTCAACTGGATGGCGCGATCGAACACCGCGGCGGCCTCTGGACCCCGGCCCAGTTCCAGGTGGGCGAAGCCGATGTGCGTCAGCAACAACACCTCGTCGACTTCGTGGCCCTTCTGCGGAGCCTTCGCCATCACCGGTTCGAGCGTCTCCACGATCTTCGAAAACTGGCGGCGCGCTTCGAACACCTGGGCCAGGGCATGCGCCCCCGACGTGCTGGAGGGGTTGAGGGCGAGAATTTGTCGGGCGGTCGCCTCGGCCCCGTCCAGATCTTCGAGAAATCGCTGCGCCCGCGCCAGCAGGTACAGCGGCCAGCCCGCCGCCGGATTCGTCCTGGTCACCTCCAGCAGCAGGTCGCGCGCCCGCTCGGCGCTCGCGGTCTCGGGCCGGTTCAACAGCGCGGCCGCCCACTTGATCTTCAACTCGACGTCACGCGGATTCTGCTCGGAGGCCTTTTCAAACGCCACCGCCGCTTCGGCGTACCGCTGCTGCTTGTCGTAGGCGTCGGCCAGCGCAGGATAAAACGACGGATCTTCCTCCACCGCATCCTTGAGCAGCGCGGCGGCCTCGGCTGGCTTGCCGGCGGCCGTGTACGTCTCGACCAGCAATGACACCGCCTGCCTCAGCCAGGGCGAGTCGGCCAACGCCTGCTTGAGCGCGGCAATCGCGCGGTCGTATTGCTGGCGCTGAAGGTAGATCCGCGCCAGCGTCAGCCGCACCCCCGTCGTCATGTCGGAATCGCTGTCGCTGAGCGCCTTCTCCAGATGATCGACCGCACGCTGCCACCTCGACGCGTCCGCCGCGTCGGTGCCGCGCGCCTGGGCGCGCTCTGCCTGATCGGCGTAGAGCATGCCGAGCAGCCGATGCGCATCCCAGTTGGTGTCGTTGGTCTTGAGGGCGGCCTCGGCCAGATCAACCGCTTCGGTGACCAGACCCTGCCTGGCCAGCAACTCCGCCAACTCGGCCGGAATCTGAGACGAGGCGGGATCCAGTTCCATCGCCAGGCGCAGCGCCTTGCTGGCCCCGTCGGCGTCTCCCTCGGCGCCACGCCGATGGCCCGTGATGAACTGGTAGTACGCCTCGGCCTGCTTGTCGGCCGGCGTGTCGGCCGGCTTGTCGGCCTGTTTGTTGGCCTGCTTGCCGACCTGTTTGCCGGCCTGTTTGTTGGCCTGCTTGCCGACCTGCGTATCGGCCGCTCCGGACGGCCCCGCCGACGTTCCTGGAGAGGGGGCCTGCCGCGTCAGCGATGGCCGCTCGATCGGCAACGTCCTGGCATACCCGATCGCGGCTCCGGCCGACAGCGCCGGGACCACCCCAAGCGCCACGCTCACAATCAAATGGATCACCCGACGATTCTTTCATACAAGCGGTCCGGTATCCATCATCTCGACGCCCCCCTGCCGGCGCCCTGGGCGCAATCTCGGTCTGCTATA
>JBAXOX010000045.1:0-30980 GCA_037133015.1 Acidobacteriota bacterium | reverse complement strand
TGGGCATGGAGCTGAGCACCTGCGTGAGCGGCAAGGCCGCCAGCACGGGTGCCTGGATGGAGATAGGGCTGAGCACCTGCGCGCGCGGCACAGCCGCGAGCACGGGAGGCACGTGAGGTTGATGGGATCGACATGATGAGAAGCGGTCGAGTCTGCGCGTGCGTCGTGGCGGTGATGCTGATCGGCTGCGCGTGGGGCGTGCGTGCCGCCGAACTGCTCGATCGCGTGATCGCCGTGGTGGCCGGGACGGTGATTACGCTGACCGACGCCCGCGCCGCCATCGCCTTCGGCCTGGTCGAGACCCGCGAAGGCGGCGATCCGGTGGCGGTGGCGATGCAATGGCTGGTCGATCGGCAGTTGGTGCTCGACGAGGTCAACCGGTACGAAACGCCCGACTCGGATCTGTCGAACGTCGATCCGGTGTTTGCCGGAATCCGAAACAAGCTGTCCGGCGGCAAAGGGCTGGCCTCGGCGCTGGCGTCGCTCGGGCTCGACGAGGACGGCGCCAAACGGTTCGTGCGCGACACGCTGCGCGTCCAGGAGTACCTGCGGCGGCGGTTCGAGTCGGTGCTTCCGGGCAGCGACGACGAACTCCGGCAGTACTACGCCGCTAATCGGAACCGGTTCGCCCGCGAGGGACGCCCGCTCTCGTTCGACCAGGCGCGCGATCTGGTGCAGGAGCAGTTGCAGGACAGCCGTCGCATCCAGGCCATCGACGCCTGGCTGGCTCGCCTGCGTCGCCGGGCCGATGTCAACGAGTTGTACCAGCCGGCGCGCTAACGACTCAACGCCCCGTCGGCCTCACGCCTCGCTTTCGCGACTGATCGCCGCGCGGGCCATCGCTCCCGCATCCCCTCGCGCGCATGCGGCTGTTCAACGGCGAGTCACCCGACGCCTGCTACTGCGATACCTTCCGGATGCGGATGACGGGCCCGGGGTTGGCGGGGGTCGGCTCGATCACCTTGACGTCGGTGCCCGAGGCGGTCAGTCCGGCGTAACTGCCTGGCATCGCGGCTGGCCCGCCTCCCGGCGCGTTGCCGCCCCACGCATCCGACGACAGCACGACCCACTCAACGCCCTCGGCGACCAGCGACGCGGCGTCGCGGCCGGCCAGGGACCTGACCGTGGAGAACTTGTAACGCTCCGGCGGCAAGTCCAACCCTCGCGCCTCGGACAGCACCCGCGATTGGTACCACACGTTGTGCGTGATCCACTCGTAGGCCAGCGCCTGCGTGGTCTGCACGCCGAATTCGCGCACCCACCGCACCGACCGCACCAGCGGCAGCAGCATCGCCGCGGTGGTCAGGCCCACGATAAGCGTGGTGCGGACCAGGCGGGGGATGTCGAAGCGGCGGAGCAGGCTGACGCCCGAGATCGTGGCAATCGCCGCCCAGAGGCACATGAACGGCACCATCGGCAGCGCGTAGCGCGCGAAGAGAAAACTCCAGCCGGTGATCAGGTTGAAGAACACGAGCGGAAACACGACGATTAACGCCCACCGGGACTGGCTCGGTCCACCGATCATGCGGACCGTGCTCAGCACCAGGCCGGAGACCGCCAGCAGAAACGCCGGCCAGCCGAGGTTCGCGACGAAGTGCTTCACGTAGACCAGCGCGGTCGAATCGCCGCCCGGCGGCTTGGGAACGAAGGCGCGCGTCTGCGTGCCGAACCCGTTCAGGAATCCTGGCAGATCGAGGATCGCGTACGGCGTGGTGACGAAGAACGCCGCCACGCACGCCGCCAGCACCAGCATCATGTCGGAGGTGGCGCGCTTTCTGAGCGACCCGGTCACCATCGCAGCGATCAGCGGCATCACGACCGCATACAGCCCGTTGTACTTGATCCCGGCCGAGAGGCCGGCCGCCGCGCCGGCCAGCGCCAGCGCCAGAACCCCGGGCTTCTCGATGGCCCGCAGCGACAGCAGCAACGTCAGCGTGACGCAGAACACCAGCGGCGTGTCGGTGAGCGCGAAGTGCGCCTCGCGCACATGGAGCGGCATCACCGCGAACAGTCCGGCCGCAAACAGCGCGTGCCGCGCGCCCCATCGCATCCCCACCTGGTGCAACAGCACGATGGTGGCGGTGCCGAGCGTCGCGGTGGCGATGCGGCCCCACAGATAGAAATCCGCCATGCCGACCTGCTCGACCGCGTTCCACGCATGGCGCATCGCGCCGGCGAGAAACTGGATGACAGCCACGCCGAGCTGAAAGTACACGACGCCAGTCGGATACTCGAAAAAGTGCGGGTTGTAGTCGCCCGATTTCAGAATACGCAGTACGGTCGACATCACGGCGGGTTCGTCGATGCCCACCGCGTACGGGATGCCGCTGCCGATGTTCCACATCCGCAGCGTGAACCCGGTGGCCACCACCAGCAGCAGAGCCAGCGTGGACGGCTTGAGATCGGAGGCTTCTCGCCACTCGCGTTCGGTCACGACGGCCTCACCTCGGACAACAGTTCGGCGAACACCGCCACCAGGGATTGGGTGGCGGCGGTCCATGAGAATTCTGCTTCAACCAGGGCCCGTCCGGCCAGACCCATTTCTCGAAGCCGTATCCGCTCGGTCAACGCGCGCCTCAGCGCGAGGGCCAGCGCTCCGGCATCGCCCGGTGCGACGAGCCAGCCGGTCTGCCCGTCGCGGACCTTGTCGGGGAGACCGCCGGCCAGGCTGGCGACGACGGCGCGCCGGTGCGCCATCGCTTCGAGCGTGACAATCGAGCTGCCTTCGTAGAGCGTCGGGTGCACAAACAGCGTGGCGGCCTCGTACCAGGCGTGCAGCGCCGCATCGTCTTGCGTGCCGACCAGCGTCGTGCGGTCGAGGAGCCCCGCGCGGCGCAATCGGCGTTCAATCACCGGGCGAGACGAGCCCTCGCCCACCAGGACCCAGCGCCAGGGCACGTCGGCGATCGAGGCCAGCGCGTCGGCCATCACGTGGAAGCCCTTGTTGTGCTCCAGGCGTCCGACACTGAGCAGCACCACGTCGTCGCGTCCGATGCCGTGGCGATCCCGCATCTGCGAACCGTCCCGGGGGCCGGCCAGCCCGTCGGCCCGTCGCAGATCCACCGCGTTGGGGACCAGCCGGATCACCTCGTCGGCGACGCCGAGATGCGCACCAATCGCCGGCCACAGCACGCGGTCGGTCGCGATGACACGATCGGCGGACCGGGCGCAATACCGGACCGCGCTCCGCAGGGGGGCGTACCCGATGCGCTTGGCGGTGCGCCCGCCGTATGCGCCGTCGATGCCGCCGAACTCTTCGAGGCCGTGCGGATTGAAGACCAGCGGCGGCGTCGTCTGCGGCCCGCGGTTGTGTGCCATCGCGTATCCCAGCGCGCTCGCGCCGTGCCCGTAGACCAGATCGATGCGGCCTTCATCGGCCAGGCGCGCCGCCAGGCGTCCGGCCCGATAGCCGAACAACGGGTACGCGGTCGATCGATCCAGCACGGTGGTGCCGCGGCGGCCGGCCAGCGGAAACGACACGTAGGGCACCTGGCAGATGGTGATCCGAGGCCCGCTCAGCGCGGCAAGTCCGCCGGGATGGTCGGCCCCGCGCGTAATCAGCGTCACATCGACGTCGCGATCGGCCAGGTGACGGACCAGATCGCCGACGTGCCGTTCGAGGCCGCCCGCTCCGTGCAGCGGCGAGACCGACCGCGCGACGATCGCGAGCCTGAGGCCGGCGGGAAACGGCCCGCGGCTAGGCATGCGACGCGCTCCGCTCGATCAATTCGCCGTAGAGCGCCTCGAGACGCGCCACCACGACGGCCGCCTCGAAGTGCTCGTCGATCCAGGCGCGAGCCCCGGCGGCCAGCCGCGCCGCCAGATCCCGATCGGCCACCAGTCGCGCGACGTGGTCACCCAACTGGTCGGGAGACGCCGACAGCAATCCGGTCTGATCGTGCCGGACGATATCGGCCGTGCCGCCGGTGTGCATCGCGGCCATCGGCACCCCCAGCGCCGCCGATTCGAGCAGCACGCGGCTCAACGACTCGGGGCCGTACGACGGGAACACCAGCATCGAGGCGTGCGCCAGCCAGGCCAGTGCCTCGTCGCGCGCGAGCCATCCCGTCACCCGCACGTCGCGGCCCAGTCGTCTGGCCTCCGATTCGATCTGGCCCCGCAGCGACCCGTCACCCACCACGACGAGCGGCCAGGGCAGGCGGGCCCGTTCGATGGCCGGCAACAGGAAGGCCGCGCCTTTGTTGACTTCGAGCTTGCCGACAAACACGGCGTAGGGCTGCGCCAGCCGAGACGTGGTCGCGTGGGCTGCGCCCCGAACGCCGGCCACGTCTACCGGATTGGGCACCACCTCGATGCGGGCGCCGCGCAGTCGATCGGATCTGGCAGCCAGATCGCGAGCGATCGTCGAACTGACGGCGACGATGGCGGAGGCACGCGCCAGCCAGGTCTGCTTTCGCCGGAGATTGCCCCGCATGTACGGAATGAAGGGGAGGGCAGCGGGCCACCCGGCGCCGGCGCGCGGCCGCAGGCAGCGCGTCATCATGCCGGCCGAGCAGGACGGGCAGAGCGTGGCCGAACGGGGATCGTGGATGAGCGTGGTCCAGTAGCAGACGGGCCAATAGTCGCGAACCGTGCACACCACGGGAATGCCGACCGCCTGTCCCGCGGCCACCGCGGCCGGGGAGGTCAGCACGTGTTGCGCATGAATGATGTCGGCGCCCATCGCGCGCGAGGCTGCCGCCAGGTCAACGGCGAGGCGGGCCCACAAACGCTCGTTCTTGAAGACGTTTCGGAGAAACGGGATCGGCGGCGCCGCCGACGCCACCTCGTCAATCGGGAAGCCGTCGTAGTCGCGGGTGCCGCTCGACGCCTGGCCGGGACGAGGTTGCACCACCCGGATCTGGTGTCCGCGACGGCGCAATCCTCGCGCCAGTTCGTACGTGCTCCAGCCGCTGCCGCCGCAGCGTGGAGGGAATGCGTCGGACGCGATGAGGATGCGCATCAGGACGGGCGCCCGGCCTGCCCAGACACGCCCGCGGCCCGGCGTGCCTCGAGGGCCGATCCCAGGGCCTGGCTCAACCGTGCGCAGTGCGCGGACCAACTGAAGGACGCTTCCGCGCGTGCGCGGGCCGAGGCACCAAGCGACTGGCGCAGCGCGGCGTCGTTGGCGAGCCGGCCCAGCGCCTCTGTCAGACCGCCCGGCTCGCCGGGTGGGTACAGCAGGGCTTCCTGGTTCGCCCGGACCAGGCCGGCAAGGCGTGGAATCGCCGGCGCCACCACGGGCAGGCCCGCCGCCATGTACTCGAACACTTTCAGGGGCGACCAGTAGAACGCCAGTTGCAGCGGCGGATGCGCCTCGAGATCGAATGGCGCCACGCCGATGTCGGCGGCGGCCAGGCACGCCGGCATCTGGTCGTGGGGCACCGCGCCGGTCAGCGTGATGCCCGGCACGTGCGACGCTTCGTCTCGGACGCGCGACCATTCGGGTCCCTCGCCAATCAACACCGCCCGCAGATGATCCCATCCCCGCTCGCGCAGCGTGCGGACGGCCCGGACGAACCCGATCGCGCCGTGCCACGCGCGAAACGCCCCGGCAAACACGGCGAGCACGGTGCCCGGTTCCCGGACAAACGGCAGCGGGCCTTGCGCCCCGGGCGTGAACCGATCCGTGTCGGCGCCCCACTCGATCTCGATGATGCGCCCGGGCGGAACACACGTGGGGATGATGGCGGCGGTCGGCGTGATGATCAGATCGGCGCGCCGGCATTGCCAGTCGCGCCACCGGCGCATCGGCTGGACCACCAGCAGCCGATCGAGCCAGGCTTTGGGTGATCCGGGATAATCGATCACCGGCGCGTTCACTTCGAGGGCCGCCAGCGCGCCCATCGCGTCGGCCGCCTTGATGCCTTCTCCCCCGAAGTTGTGGTACCGCTCGATGACGACCTCGGCGCCGACCTGTGTGGCGACGCGGGCCACGGCCGAGGCGCGCAGGCTTCGCAGATGGGTCATGCCAAAGGGTGGCGACATGGCGTGCCACCGGACCTGGTCGGCCGGAAACGCCCCCGCGCCCGGCGTGGTCAGCACGTCGACCTGATGGCCCAGCGCGGCCAACCCGCGCGCCACCGCCATCACGTGCACCGATCCGCCGGTGGTGCCGGGCACGCGCTGATCGAGCGCGACGTAGAGCATCTTCACGCGCGTCGATCCTTCCCGGGTGCAGCGTCTTTGACCAGCAGGGCAAAAAACGGGCCGGAGCGCACGCGGCCGAACAGCAGAATATCAAGCTTCATCGCCCACGTCGCCGCGCGAAGCGCCAGATACGACAGGCCCCGCGCGTCAACGGTGGCTTTGGCGGCAGACCGGGCTTGTCGTGCGGCCTCCGCCGTGCCGATCGCCATTCCGGCGGACCTCGCGCGACGGGCGGCCCGCCGCGAGAGCCAGTGTTCCGCCATGCGCATGAAGATGTTCTCGACCACCGCGCCCACCGCCGGCGTGTAGTACCGGATGCGGGCGATGCGGAACCCGGCCGACGCAACCACCGCTTCGAGGTCCGGAATGTCGGTGAGCGGATTGAGGTGGTCGGATTTCCTCAACCGCTCTCGCGACAGATCCATCCATCCGCGCCGTTCGATCCAGCGCGCCAGCGCGTTGACCACCTTGAGTCCGGCCGCCAGCCGGGAGTTCTTCCGCACGTGGCTGTACACGAACAGCGCGCCGCCCGGCGCGAGCACGCGGGCCGCTTCGTGCAGGACCTCGACCAGCGCGTCGTGCGAGACGTGCTCGAAGACGTCGAGCGCGTAGCCTTTGGTAAACGCCCCGGGCGCGAACGGCAACTGTCGCAGGTCGCCCAGGACCAGATCGACCGAGGCTTGCGCTTCCTGCGCGAAGTACGGACTGACGTCGATGCCCACCTGATGCGCGCCCAGGTCGGCGTTCCAGACCATCGCCTTGCCGCTGCCGCACCCGAGGTCAATCACCGTGTCGGCGGGCCCCGGCGCCAGAAACTGCCGGAGCACGTCGTTGCGGATTTTGGCCGACAGCAGCGGAGGCGACACGTGGTCCTGCCGTGCGTCGGTGTGCAGCGCCTCGTCGAGGTACTTGGTCTGCTCGGCGTAACTGACGCCCGGGTGCAGCACCAGATAGTCGGCGGATGCGGCAAACCGGCGGTGACACGCCGCACACGTCAGCTCCGGTTGACCGCCGCCAAGCGCGCCCCCGCAATCGGGACACCGGATCAAGGCGAGCAGTCGCGGCGAAATCATGCGTGGGCCTCCACCGCGTCGCGCAGGGCCGCCTCGATGCGTTCGGCTCGCTTGTCCCAGCTGTAGTGTGCGACGTCACGGCGCGCGGTCGCCGACAGACGGGCGCCAAACGCCGGGTCGGCCATCACCCGGCGAATGCCGGCCGCCAGGGCATCGGCGCGACCGGGCTCAACCAGCACGGCATTCTCGTCGGCCCGGAGCACCTCGCGCAGCGCGGGCAGATCCGAGGCCACGATCGGGCGGCCCGAGGCCATGTACTCGAACAACTTCAGCGGCGAGGTGTAGGCGGCCGAGATCCGGCTCGGCAGATTCGGAATCACCAGCACGTCGGCGCGCTGCAGCAGGGCGGGAACCAGCGGTGGATCGACCATGCCGACAAACTCCACGCGGCCCGGCGCCTCCCGGTCGGCCAGCGCCTTCACCCTGGCAAGATCGGGCTCGCCTTCGAGGCCGCCCACCACCAACCCCCGCACGCCGGGCAGTTGTCCAATCGCCGCGATGAGCACGTCGAGTCCCTTCCAGCGATACAGGTGGCCCGCATACCCGACGACCGGCTCGGCGCCGGCCTCGCGCGACTGCGTGTGATCCGCCGGGCCCGGGGCCGCCACGCGGGCGCCATCGGGCACGACGGCGAGGCGCGGGCGCAGTCCGTAGTGCTGTTCGAGTTCGCGCGCCAGCCCGGAGGTGATCGTGACATAGGCCTCGGCCCGACGCCACACCCGGCGCTCGCGGACATCGAGCCGCCGGCGCTTCGCCCGGCCCATGGCCGGCGCTCCGGCGTGGAGCAGGGGCAGTTCGGCGCTGACGGCGGGGGCGAACCCGTGCGACTCGTAGACCACCGGCGGCCGAAACCGCGCCGGCACCAGCAGCATCAGCGCGGCCAGCCCCAGATCCCGCGTCAACACGACATCGACGTCGCGAGCCGCGCCCGTGCGCCACAGCGCCTGCGCCACGTAGGCCATTCGGCGCGCAGCCAGCCCTTTGGGCGCGCGGACGTATTCAATGGCAAGCGTGGCGATGGGCGGCAGGCCGTAGTAGGCAAACGGATCGCGTCCCGGCACGAACCGATCGGGCCGCACCGCCAGGTGCACGTGGTGGCCCCGGCGAGCCAGCCCGTGGCACGTCTCCATTGTCTGCACGCCATTGGCGCGCTCCAACGGGAACCGAATGTCAGCGAAATACCGGATGCGCACGACACCCCGCGTGGTTGGTCACCGTGTCGCCGTCGGGCCGGCGCCGTGGCGATAAAAACTCTGCCGCTCGAACAGATAGCGATACGCGATCTCGGGCAGCCGGCGCGGCACCGTGACAAACGTATTGTAGGCGTTGGCAGGCAGATCGAGGCGCTGGCGATCCATCCAGCCGGCGCCGAACTGGACCATCAGTCCCAGGTTCCACCAGACGCAGAGCACGACCAACACGCCCACCGCGGCGCGGGTCACGCGTCCCCGGACCCGGGCGAACAACGCCGCGAGGCCAACCACCAGCAGCGCCGTCAGCACGACGAACCGCCGCTGACCGAATGCGCCCGCCACCGTCCAGCTTTCGACCGAACCGGCCACGTAGACCTGCGAGAGCGCCATCACGAGCAGGCAGCACCCCAGCCAGCGCAGCGGCCGCGCGCCGGGTTGGCCCTCGGGCGCCGTCCGACGCGACGTCGCCATCATCACCCACCCCGCCACCGCCAGCAGCACGAGCGGCGTCCAGCAGAGATAGCCGTGGAGCGGCGACGCGAGCACCTCGAGTGCGTGCGGCGCCAGCCAGCTCATCTTCCGGCTCACCAGCCGAGACGGGCCGATGCGCCCGTTGAGCGCCAGGTAGGCGGCCGCCTGCGGCACGAAGGTGATCGCAAACGCCCCGGCGAACGCCAGCGCCGAGGCTACCGGGCGGGGCGCCTTCCGGTGGAGCAGGGACCGGGCGAAATCGAGACCCGGCCCGATGGCCAGAAACGCGTCCTGCTCGCGGACCATGGTCATCAACGCCGCCAGCGCCCCGAGCACCGCGAGGCCGCCGGGCGACCAGCGATCCCGAATCGTGAGCCACGCCCACACGAAGGCGGCCGCGGTAAACGCCGACACGGCGTGCGTGTAGGGCGGCGCGACGTACATGTAGAACAGCAGTGGCGTCCCCAGCCACACCGCCCAACTGGCCGCGGCCGCCTGCCCGCCATCGTCGAGGCCGCCGATGCGCAGCACGCGCCGGGCGATGGCCCATGCCAGCACCAGCGCCATCACGCCATAGCAGGCCGAGCCGTAACAGACCGCCGCGATGTACGGGCGCGAATAGCCGTCGGCCTGGACCTCGGAGCCCAGAGCCGCCGCCACCCGGACCCCGACATCGGCTGCCGCGTAAAACGGCGCCCACAGCAACGCGCAGCCAATCGTGCTGAAGTTTCGGCGCAGCCCCGTCTCGGTGGTGAACTCCAGAAACGTGCGCCGGAAGCCCTCGTCGGCCATCGCGCCGCCCTCGTAGAAGTGGCGGTATTCGTTGTCGAACGAGACGTCGTGGTCGAACCAGAGCGAGCGGAGAAAGGCAAACGCCTCGACTTCGTCGGCCGCATAGAGCCGCGTTGTCACGGCCGGCGCCGACAGGGTCGCGACCAGGACCAGGAGGGCGATCCCCCTGGCGCTACGATCCAAGGACCACGAACTGAACAATCTGCGCGACATTGAAGCCCGTGTGACTGACGGCGGATGCCGAGAAGCTTCCGCGCCGGAGATAGAGCGCGCCCCAGAACAGACCGAGTAGCGCGGTGACGATGGTCACGTCCCATCCCTGGATGAAGTGTCCCGCGCCGAACACCAGGCTGAAGATCACCAGGCCCGCGGTGGCCCCGCCCAGATGCTGCTCGAATCGGCGCAGGATGAAGGCGCGCTGAAATTCCTCTTTGATGCCGCCCAGCCCGGCAATCACGCCGAGGATGACCGCGTCCGAGCGCGAGCGGATCAGGCCTTCGAACGGATTGAGCGCGACGTTGTGCAGGCCCGGCCAGAGCCACCGCACCGTCGTCAGCGATCCGACGACCAGGCCGAACACGACCGGCACCATGGCCACGCCGAGCCAGGCCTCGCGCAACGCCGGCCGGCGCCCGAGCAGCAGCGGCCCGAGTGGTTCGCCCCGCGAGCGGAGCAGCGCCAGCATCACCCCAATCACCAGCACCGCGTCGACCAGCCACAACGTCACCACGTAGCGCATCGACAGCCGCCCGTCCGGGGTGAGGGCGCCGAGGCCGGCCCAGAGCAGCAGGACGCCGACGGTCAACTGTGTGGGAAAGCCGGAGGTCAGGACGACTTCGCCGATGGCGGCCAGGCGCGCCCCGCGCGTGGGGGGCAACGCGGGCGGCGGCACCTCGGGCGAGGGCACCAACGCCGGCGGCACCAGCGGCGGCGGCTCGACCGAAACAAGGGAGGCGGCAACCGGATCCTGCACGATCCAGTGACTGTATCACGCACCCGCGTGCGCCCCGAGTTCTGGTTGCGGCGGCCGGGTGTGGCAGGATGCATCCCGGCGGAACTGGGCCGCGTCATATCGGTTACGGCCTTGTAAAAAGCGAATATAATACGAAAATTATGAAAATGCGCCACAATCCACTTCATATTGCGTTCGACCTAATCGAGAGGCACAAGATGTGGTGTGAATCAACTTGACAAATTTCCTGGTGAGGGCGCATATTGACGTTTCGACTGCAGGATGGGCGCGCGAGAATCTCCCAGCTTCTCGCCAGCAGAAGTTCGAGCAGAGCGAGGGATTCGTACCGAGGATCGGCCAGGTTCCCGGGACGTCGGCAGCGCAGATCGCTGCGGGTGGAAGTACCGTGTTGATGGAACACCGATCGTCGGGCGGTCTGAGCATTCTCATCATATTCTCGTCTGGTGCCGCCGGGTGCGGCGCCGGGCGGCTGTTACTAACGAGCGGTTGATGGCGTCGGGCTGCGCGCCTGTCGGGGCCGGGGTCGCGCGGCATGGTCGGAGGATGTATGCAGCGAGGGTCACAGGAAACCATGCGAGTGGGCTCCGAAGGGATCGAAACCAGGGCCGATGCGTCGCCGCGGCGGGCGACGGCGGCTCCCGGGTTGACGTATTCACGGTACTTCTCGGTTGAAGGACGCGATCCGTTCGACGAAGTGGAGTGGGAGACGCGGGATGCGGTCATCGCCAACGAACGGGGCGAGTCGGTCTTCGAACAACGCGGCGTCGAAGTGCCGAAGGCGTGGTCGCAGCAGGCCACCAACATCGTGGTGTCGAAGTATTTCCGTGGGAAGGTGGGGGCCAGCGAGCGCGAGTGGAGCGTCCGGCAGTTGATTGGCCGGGTGGTCGATTCGATTACGGGATGGGCGCGCGGCGAGGGCTACTTCGCCACCGAGGCATCGCTCCAGGCGTTTTGCGACGACCTGAAGCATTTGCTGGTGTACCAGAAGGGGAGCTTCAACAGCCCGGTCTGGTTCAACTGCGGCATCGAAAAGCATCCGCAGATGTCGGCGTGCTTCATCAACGCGGTCGAAGACTCGCTCGACTCGATCCTCACTCTGGCAAAAACCGAGGGCATGCTGTTCAAATACGGCTCCGGGACCGGGACCAACCTGTCGGCGCTGCGCTCGTCGCGCGAAATCGTCGCTGGCGGCGGCACCGCGTCGGGCCCCGTGTCGTTCATGAAAGGCTACGACGCGTTTGCGGGCGTGATCAAGTCGGGCGGCAAGACGCGCCGGGCGGCGAAGATGGTCATCCTCAACGCCGATCATCCCGACGTCGTGGATTTCATCAACTGCAAGGTCGAAGAAGAGCGGAAGGCCTGGGCGCTGATCGACGCCGGCTACGACGGCTCGTTTACCGGCCAGGCGTACGGGTCGGTGTTCTTCCAGAACTCCAACAACAGCGTCCGGGTCCCCGACGAATTCATGCGCGCGGTGGTGGATGATGGGCCCTGGCAGACCCGCGCGGTGGTGGACCACGATCAGATCATGGACACCTACAAGGCCCGCGATGTGATGCGGATGATTGCCGACGCCACGCACCTGTGCGGCGATCCGGGCATGCAGTTCGACACGACGATCAACCAGTGGCACACCTGCCCGTCCACCGATCGGATCAATGCGTCGAATCCGTGCTCCGAGTACATGTTTCTCAATAACTCGGCGTGCAACCTGGCGTCGATCAACCTGATGAAGTTCGCCGACCAGCGGGGCGAGTTCGACGTCGAGGCGTTCAGGGCGGCGGTTCGCACGTTCATCACCGCCCAGGAAATCATCGTCGGCGCCGCGAGCTACCCGACCAAGGCGATCGAGCGGAACAGTTTCGATTACCGGCCGCTGGGGCTGGGCTACGCCAATCTCGGCGCGCTGTTGATGTCGCGCGGCGTGCCCTACGACAGCGATGGCGGACGCGCCTACGCGGCGGGCATCACCGGCGTGATGACCGGAGAGGCCTACGCCCAGTCGGCCCGCATCAGCCGCGATCACGGCGGACCCTTTGCCGGCTACGAGCCCAACCGCGAGCCCTTCCTGCAGGTGATGCGCAAGCACCGCGAGGCGCTGCGCGACATCGCGTCGGCGCTGGTGCCCAACGACATCTTCGAGGGCGCCCAGCAGGCCTGGGACGAGGCGATTGAGATCGGCGGGGAGTACGGTTACCGCAACGCGCAGGCCACGGTGCTGGCGCCCACCGGCACCATCGGCTTCATGATGGACTGCGATACGACGGGGATCGAGCCCGACATCGCGCTGGTCAAGTACAAGAAGCTGGTCGGCGGCGGCATGATGAAGATCGTCAACGGGACCGTGCCCGCCGCGCTCACCCGGCTCGGGTACACCGATGCCCAGGTCAAAGCCATCATCGAGTTCATCGACAAGAACGAGACCATCGAGGGCGCCCCGTACCTCAAGGACAAGGACCTGGCGGTGTTCGACTGCGCGTTCAAACCGACGCGCGGCCAGCGAACCATTCCCTACATGGGCCACATCCGGATGATGGGCGCCACCCAGCCGTTCATCTCCGGCGCCATCTCGAAGACCGTCAACGTCCCGAAGGACGCGACGGTTGAAGACGTCGCCCAGGCGTATCTCGAATCGTGGCGGCTTGGCGTCAAGGCCATCTCGATCTACCGCGACGGCAGCAAGCGCACCCAGCCGCTCAACACCTCGAAGGACAAGAGTCCGGCGGCCGCCGCCGCGCCCGCCGCGGCACCCAAGGCGGGCGTCCACATCGTGCGGCGCAAGCTGCCAGAGGAGCGGCAGGCCATCACCCACAAGTTCGACATCCAGGGCCACGAGGGCTACATCACCGTCGGCCTCTACGAAGACGGCATGCCCGGCGAGCTGTTCCTGGTGATGGCGAAAGAGGGATCGACGATTTCCGGATTTGCCGACGCGTTCGCGCAGGCCATTTCCTACGCCCTGCAGTACGGCGTGCCGTTGCCCGTGCTGGTCGACAAATTCAGCCACATGCGGTTCGAGCCGTCCGGCATGACGAAGAACCCGCAGGTGCGGTTCGCCAAGTCGATCGTCGACTACGTGTTTCGCTGGCTGGCGACCAAGTTCCTGTCGGCCGAGGCGCAGTTCCGCGCGGGCGTCAATGGTCCCGATCCCGGGGCCGAGGCGCAGGCCAGGGCCAGCGACGGCGAACAGTTGAAGCTCGGGGTCGTGGCGCCGCCGGTCGAGGGCCAGGCTGGCGGGTCGGCCGGGGCGAAGGCCGCGCCGATGTCGACGATGCAGAATCAGGAAGACGCGCCGCCGTGCACGATGTGCGGGTCGATCATGGTTCGCAGCGGCAGTTGCTACAAGTGCGCCAACTGCGGCTCGACCTCGGGCTGCGCATAGGCTCAGGTTCGCCCTCGGTGGGCCCGGGTGTGCTGTCGGAGGCCCGGGTTCGCCCGAGGTGGGCGCCCGGGTTTACGGGCGGCAGGCCGCGGTCACCGACTCCGGCATCACGAAGGGCGCGCGTCGCGTCCCAGGCCGACAGCATCTACCAGCGAAGGGGCGCGATTTATCGCGTCCCTTCGTCTTTGTCTCCGTCGTCTCCGTCGTCTCGGGCGGTTCGCCGCCGCTCATCCCGCTGCCCAGCCGCCGCCACCAACATCACCACCGCTCCGAACGCCGCGCGTCCCGCTTCGGTCCACACCTGGATCTCGCCATACAGGTGCATCGAATTGTGGAGGCTGATCGCCTGCAGGCCCAGCAGCGCGGCCAGGCCCAGAGGCAGGCCACCGGGGATACCAGCCCGGATCAGCACCGCTGCCGGCACCAGCAGCAAGGCAGTCGCCGCCGTCGTCATATCCGCCCAGGCTTCCAGCCGCGCCCGGATCAGCAGGTCCACCAGAGACCATCCGGCCGCATAGATCCCGTACCCGAGCATCGCGAGTGTCGCCGCGGTCAGCACGGCACTGTTGTATCATGCCATCAGGGCCGCCGCACGCGTCTTCGCCCCATGACACCATCCTGACGATACAGAGCCCATATGGATCTCGATCTCGCCGGAAAAGTCGCGATTGTCACCGGGTCGAGCCGGGGACTGGGTCTGGCGAGCGCAGCGGCGCTCGCGCACGAGGGCTGCCGCGTCACCCTGTGCGCCAGGAGCGTGGAACCGCTCGAGGCCGCCGCTCGGCAATTGCGCCACTCCTGCGGCGACGTCTCGCGCATCCATACGATCCCCGCAGACGTAGCCACCCCCGAAGGCGTGGCCGCGCTGGTTGATGGCACGGTCGCGCGGTTCGGCGGCGTCGACATCCTCGTGAACAACGTCGGCCTCGCGCGGGGCGGCGACCTGCTGGCGACCACCGACGCCGAGTGGCAGGAGGCGTTCGATCAGACGATGTTCCCGGCGATTCGCGCATCACGGGCCGTGGTGCCGCACCTGCGCCAGAGGGGCGGCGGCGTCATCCTGATGATCGCCTCGATCTTCGGGCGCGAGACCGGTGGACGCATGACGTACAACGCCGTCAAGGCTGCCGAGATCAGCCTCGCCAAATCGCTGGCGCAGCAGCTGGCGAAGGACAACATTCGGGTCAACAGCATCGCGCCCGGGTCCACGATGTTCCCCGGAGGGTCGTGGTGGAAGCGGCAGCAGGCCGACCCGGCCTGGATCGCCGAGTTCATCGAGCGGGAACTCCCGTTCGGCCGGTTCGGTACGCCCGAAGAAATCGGCGCGGTCGTCGCATTTCTGGCCTCGCCCAAAGCCAGTTGGGTGAGCGGCGCGAGCGTGGTGGTGGATGGCTGCCAGTCGCGATCGCTCATCTAACGCTATTTCTTCGCCTTTCGCCTCTTGATCGATGATTGGCGGGCTGGTACCATGCCGGACATGCCGCTTTCTCCGGAATCGACGCGTGCGGATGGGCGGAGCGAAGCGCGGCGCGACACGGCTCTGGAACTCGCCTTGCGGGCCGTGGTTCCCGGGCCGTGGCCGGTGGATCGCCCCGACAACCCCGATGGTCTGGTCACCGCGATTCGGCGCCTGCCGGAGCAGGAGGCTCGCTACCAGGACTTTCCTCCCGGGATAGACGCACGCCTTCGCGCGGCGCTGGCGGCCCGCGGCATCGAGCGCCTCTATACGCACCAGGCCCAGGCCATCGAGCATGCCCTGGCGGGCCGTCATGTCGTGGTGACCACCCCGACCGCCTCGGGCAAGACGCTCTGTTACAACGTGCCCGTGATGAACGGCATCCTCGCCGATCCGTCCTGCCGCGCGATGTATCTGTTTCCCACCAAGGCGTTGGCCCAGGACCAGCTGGCGGAACTGGACCGGCTGTCTCAACAGATAGCCAAGGTCGCCGACGTCGAGGTCGGCGTGTTTACGTACGACGGCGACACGCCCCAGGACGCCCGGCGCGCGATTCGAGGCCGCGCCCACGTCGTGCTGACCAATCCCGACATGATGCATTCGGGGATCCTGCCGCATCATCCGCGATGGGCGAAGCTGTTCGAGAACCTGCGCTACGTGGTGATCGACGAGCTGCACGCGTATCGCGGCGTGTTTGGCAGCCACCTCGGGAACGTGCTGCGGCGGCTTCGGCGCGTCTGCCGGCACTACGGTTCGTCGCCGACCTTCATCTGTTCGTCGGCCACCATCGCCAATCCGATCGGTCTGGCCGAAAGTCTGGCCGAGCAGCCTTTCGTTCTCGTCGACGAAAACGGCGCGCCGCGCGGCGAGAAGCATTTCCTGTTCGTCAATCCGCCCATCGTCAACCGGCAGTTGGGCATTCGGCGGTCGTATATCGCGCAGGCTCGGACCGTCGCGCTGGATTTCCTGAACAAGGGCCTGCAGGTGATCGTGTTTGCGCAGAGCCGGCTGTCGACCGAGATTCTGACGCGGTACTTGAAGGACGCCCACGAAGGCGAGCCGGGCGCATCCGACGTGATTCGCGGCTATCGGGGTGGCTACCTGCCGCATCGGCGCCGGGAGATCGAGCAGGGGCTTCGCGACGGAACGGTGCGCGGCGTGGTGTCGACCAACGCGCTGGAGCTGGGCATCGACATCGGGGCGCTCGACGTCGCCGTGCTCGCGGGCTATCCGGGCACGATCGCCTCGACCTGGCAGCGGGCCGGACGGGCGGGCCGGAGGGCCAGCCGGTCGGCGGCGGTGATGGTGGCCAGCAGCGCCCCGCTCGATCAGTTCGTCGTGCGCCATCCGTCGTATTTCTTCGACGCCTCGCCCGAGCACGCGCTCGTCAATCCCGACAACCTGCAGATTCTGGTCGACCACATCAAGTGCGCGGCGTTCGAGTTGCCGTTTGCGTCCACCGAGACGTTCGGGCGGGAGAACCTGCAGGAGATTCTCGGGATTCTCGCCGAAGAGGGCCTCGTGCACCTGAGCCGGCCGCCCGGAGGCGACGAGACGACGGGGCAGTGGCACTGGACCAACGAGTCGTATCCGGCCAACGCGGTGAGCCTTCGTTCGGTGTCGTCGGACAACTTCGTGGTGGTTGACAAGACCGACACGACGCGCGTCATTGGCGAGACCGACTTCAACACGGCGCTCGAGATTCTCCACGAGAAAGCCATCTACATTGTCGAGGGCCGGTTGTTCCAGGTCGAGCAGCTCGACATCGTAGGCCGCAAGGCATACGTGCGGCACATCGACTGCGACTATTACACCGATGCGATCACCTACAGCCGCGTGACCGTGCTCGACACGTTCAACGCGTCCGGGGAGGCGCCCGGAGGGCTGCCGGCGCATGGCGACGTGCACGTGGTGTCGCGCGTGGTGGGTTTCAAGAAGATCAAGTTCTACACCAACGAGAACGTCGGGTCCGGAGAACTCGATCTGCCCGAGCGTCAGATGCACACCACCGCCTACTGGCTCACCCTGCCGCGGGAATTGATGACGGCGCTGCCGTGGAGCGCCGACGAGCGGCGCGACGGCGTCGTCGGGGTGTCGTACGCCATGCGGCAGATCGCCCAGTTGCTGCTGATGTGCGATGCGCACGACATCGGCGTGTCGATTGGGCCGGCCACCGAAGGCGACCAGGCGCCGCAGCCCGCCGCGGTCGCGGCCGGGACGTGGGCGTCATCGGCGGCCGACACCGACGAGCCTCGCGTGTTCGTGTACGACAACTACCCGGGCGGCATCGGCTTTAGCGAGCCGTTGTTCCAGATGCACCACGACCTGGTGGCCCGGACGCGCGAGTTGATCGCCAGTTGTCCGTGCGAGTCGGGGTGTCCCTCGTGCGTCGGGCCGCTGGGCGACGTCGGCCCGAAGGCGAAAGAGGTGGCACTCGCGATTCTGGAGAGGGTGTAGGTGCCCGCCGATTCCTCCCGGCTTGCGTCGCGTCTGAAAGATCTGCTGCGCAGTAGCGTGACGCCGGGGGCGGGCCCGTCCATGGTGCCTCCGCTCGAGGTCGATGCGGAGGCGGCCGCGCCATCGGTGGAGCGGCGCGATGGTGACGACGACGAGGTGCCGCTGGCTGGCGATCTGGCGGCCGGCTGCGTCGTGATGGAGCGCTATTATCGGTTCGACCAACTGCACGGGACGTTGAGGGTCGGACACTACGCCGAGGCGGTCGAAGGGTGTCTGTCTACGTTAGCCGTGCTCGGCGGCGACCAGCGTGCCGTGGTTGAAGCCGGGCGTGCGCGTGTGCCGCGCCTCCGCTTCGAGCCTGATCGGGCGGTGGCCGACGAGGCTCCCCGGTCCGACGCTCCGACGCGCGGGCCGCTCTTGTTTTTCGATCTCGAAACCACCGGCTTGAGCGGCGGCGCCGGCACGATGGCGTTTCTGGTGGGATGCGGTGCGTTCGACGACGCGGGGTTTCGCGTCGTGCAGTATTTTCTGTCCGGCTACCACGCCGAGCGCGACCTGCTCGCCACGCTGGCGACCGTCGCCGAGCAGTATGGTGGCCTGGTCTCCTTCAACGGGCGCACCTTCGACGTGCCGCTCATCCAGACGCGGTACCAATTTCACCGGCTCCCGTCGCCGTTTGGCGAGATGGCGCACTTTGACATGCTGCATCCGGCTCGCCGACTGTGGAAGCGGCGAGGCGAGGCGGGCAGCGGTCGAGGCCCCGACCATCGCCCCGATCACCTCGAGCCGTCGAGTTGCTCGTTGGGGGCGCTCGAAGAGGCGATTCTCGGCGTGCACCGCGTCGGTGATGTTCCCGGGGCCGAGATCCCGGCCCGGTATTTCCAGTTTCTGCGCACCCGAGACGTGCGGCCGCTGCAGCCGGTCTTCGAACACAATCGCCTGGATCTGTTGTCGCTCGCCGCCCTGACGGCGGTCGGGATGCGGATCATCGACGGCGGGGTGGATGCCGTGTCGTCGCCGCACGAGGCGATCGCGGTCGGCCAGATGTTCGAACGGTTGGGGAGAAGCGCGGAGGCGGAAGCGCATTTCGAACGCGCGGCCACGCTGGCGTGGCCGGCGCAGAGCACCCCGTCACCGGGCCGCGAGGTTCGTGCCGATGTTCGTGCCGAGGCTCTGTGTCGGCTCGCGGAGCACCGCCGCCGGCAGCACCGGCATGGCGCAGCCGCCGAGGCCTGGTCGGGCGTGCTCGAGGCCAGCCCCGGCCAGGTGCTGGCGCAGCAGGCGCGCAGGGCGCTGGCGATTCACCACGAACATCGGGCGCGCGATCTGGACGCGGCCAGATCGCTCGTCGTCGGTGCGCTGGAAGTGGAGCGAGATCCCGCCGAGATCGACGCCTTGCGGCATCGGCTGGCGCGACTCGACCGAAAACGTCAGGCGGGGAGCGGTGCGGCTCCCCGCCATCGGGAGTGCGGCGGAACGAGCCGACCCTAGGCGGACGCTTCTTTGGTCGCCTTCTTGGCCGGCGCGGCCTTGGCCGCTGCGGCTTTCTTGCGCGATTCCACCGTCTGGGCGCCGAATTTCTTCGTAAAGCGCTCCACGCGGCCTTCGATGTCCAGAATTTTCTGGCGGCCGGTAAAGAACGGGTGACAGCTTGAGCAAATCTCGAGGTGCAGCTCCTGCTTGGTGGAGCGGGTCTTCCAGGTCGCGCCACACGCGCAGCGCGCCTCGACCTCGAAATACTTGGGGTGGATACCTTCCTTCATACGAGCTCCTTCCGGGATACCGGAACCACTGAGTATAGCAGCGGTTCCAGGAAAAACGCCAGCGTCACGAGCCGGCCCGTGTCGAGCCGCACGCAGGAGTGACGGGCGCAGCGGCGGCAACCGGGTCCGGGTCGGTCCATAATGAATGGCCCGTCTCACGTCTTCTCCCTCCGACCGCGGTATCCCGACCACGCGGCAACGGACAGACAGCCCGGGCAGGAGCGCCTGATCAGACCATGCCGTTTTCGAGCCGCACGATGATGGATACCGGACCGGTGGCGATCGGTCGCGTTCGGGCTGTCGCCCAATGGGCGGCGGTCACCTCGTCGTTTGCGGCCATCGTCGTGCTGATGTTGGCGCCGCTCAGCAATTACGCGGCCTTCTCGTCGGCGACCATGTCCGGGGATCCGAAGTCGATTGCGTGGACGTTCGCCTGGACCAGCCACGCGATCCTCACCGGCACACCGCTCTTCGACGCGAACATCTTCTATCCGGCCAGACCCGCGCTCGCCTACGCCGAGCACTACGTGGGTGTCGGCATCTGGGGCTTGCCGCTGTTTGCCCTCACCGGCAACGCCGTGCTCGTGTACTCGGTCCTCAAGATTCTCGCGCTCACGCTGAACGCCGTCGCGATGTACGCCTGTGTCCGGCGCTGGCTGCCTGGCCGCGTCCCCGCGATCATCGCCGCGTTGATCTTCAGCGTGTCTGCACCCAGACTGCTTTACAGCGGCAACGTGGCCCTCGTCTGGAACTGCTGGTTTCCGCTTCTGCTCGTCACGCTTCATCGCTGGAGCGAACACCGGCGCTGGCGATGGCTGTGGGCATCGGTCGCGCTGTTCGTGCTTCAGGCGCTGGCCACCTGGTACCTGGCCGTGATGGCGTTCATCGTCGTCGTGACATTCGTGGCGTGGCGGGAGTTATGGGCCGTGCTGTGGCCAGCCCAGCCGCGTGGCGCCGGTTCGACGACGGGTAGCGACGGGGGGCGGCGGTGGGCGATGGCCGGTGTTCAGGCGGTGGCGGGGACCGCGGTTGTGGTGCTCTCGGTGTGGCCGTTCGCCAGCCCGTACCTGTTGCTGGCAGAACGCGAGAAAGTGACGCCCGATCTGGCCAGGCGCTATTCGGCCGATGTCGGAAGCTACGTGCAGCCGCACGAAAACGCCCTGGCCGGGCCGCTGATCACGCGAGTCACCGGGCTCGACACGCGCCGGGTTGTGGCCGAGCGGGCCCAGTTTGTCGGCTTGATCACGCTGGCGCTGTGTCTGGTGGGCGCCGCCCGCACGGGGTGGCTCGCCAGGCGCAGGGATCTCGGCAAGGCAGACCGGACTGACGTGCTGTGGGGCGGCTACTTCCTGATCGTGGCTCTGCTGGGCGCCGGACTCTCGTTTGGCCCGGGAGGCGACGGATCGGTCAGGCTCTTCGACGCGATCGCTCGCGTGCCGGCGTTGAACCTGTTCCGCGTGCCCTCGCGATTTGCGGTCCTGGTCGTGTTCGCAGTGGCCGGTCTGGCCGCCCTGGGATGCGCCGGCCTTCAACGCCTGGGCAGACGCGTCTCGTGGATCGCTGGAGCCCTGCTGGTCCCCCTGATGCTGCTCGAGTGGGCTGTGGTGCCGGCCTCTGGCCTCAAGCCCCAGCCCGATCCGATACCGCCCATCTATCGGGTCGTCTCGACGCTCGACGTGCACGCTCTCGTGTCGTTGCCCTGCTACCGCCGCAGCGACACGCCTCCGATGGATGCCGACTACATGCTGTATTCCACGATCCACTGGAAGCCCATGGTGAACGGATACGGACGGGCCGATCCGCCTGGCATGCACTGGGTGGTCGGGGCGGTCAATGCGTTCCCGGGTCCCAACAGCGCGATCCGCATGCGCGAGATGGGCGTGGATCACGTCGTCGTCCACAGCGAGCGCTATCGGGACCGGGCTGTCGCCATCCTGCGGGAGGCCGCGTCGAGTCGGGATTTCGAACTGCTCGCGCAGGTGGGAAGCGATTATTTGTACCGCGTGCGTTCGTCGCGGTGAGTCGCCCGACGTGGCGGACGCGACGAATCGCGCCTCTACGGAATGACCGACGTCGCCTCTTTGTCGCCGAACGATCTCTCGGTCTCTCGCCCCTGTCGTGGACCAGGCGCGATCAATCGCGCCTCTACGACACGACCGGGGTCCGATCCCACCGGTGACGCCGCATCGCGGCGAGGAGCGTGGCTGGGAATGGCTGGCCGTCGCCGGCCGCGAGGTTGCGTTCGACGTGCGACACGGTGCGCATACCCGGAATCACGGTGCTCACTGCCGGATGGTGGAGGATGAAGCGCAGGGCGGCGTCGGGCAGCGTCATGCCCGCCGGAAGGTCCGCCTTCACCTTGTCCACCCGCGACAACGTCTCGCGCAGCTTGACCGGTGTGAAGTAGGTGTTGCGCCAGTCGCCCTCCGGCCATGTGTCGCCGGGGGTCATCGTGCCGGTGAGGCTGCCTTCGTCGAAGGGCACGCGGGCGATGACCGCGACGTCGAGTTCGCGGCACAGCGGGAACAGTTCGTCTTCTGGCGCCTGGTCGAAGATGTTGTAGACCACCTGCACGGCGTCGATCGCGCCGGTACGCAGCGCCTTGAACACACTGGTCGGTTGCCAGCGATTGAGGCTGATGCCGATGCCCTTGACCAGCCCTTCTTCTTTGAGCGCCGAGACGGCGCGCAACCACTCCTCATCGTCGGCCCAGGCGTCGGTCCACACGTGGAACTGCTGCAGATCGACCTGGCCGATACCCAGGTTTGCGAGGCTGCGCTCGGTGGTGGCTCGGATGTAGTCGGCCGGGTAGACCTCGTCGAGCGGGTCACTGGCGAGGGCGGGAAAGCGCCCGTTCTTCGGCGGCATCTTGGTCGCGATGATCGGCCGGGGGCCGGACCAGTCGGCCAGCACCTCCTGGATGAGCCGTTCGCTCCGGCCATTGCCGTACACGAGCGCGGTGTCGAGAAAATTGCAGCCCGACTCGAGTCCGCGCCTCAGGGCCGCACGCGACCGGTCGTCGTCGGACCCGCTCCATCCTCCCATGCCCCAGGTGCCGAATCCCACCTCGGCCACCTGCCAGCCGAGCCGTCCGAATCGTCGATAGTTCATAGGCGCTCGACTGGGTACACGGGCCGACACGACAGATGAGGTGGCACGGTTGCAGGGGCCGACCCCGATGTCGGCCCGGTTCGCCTACCGGTTCATTGCCCCGAGGAACTCGGCGTTGGTTTTGGTCTTCGACATCTTGCCGAGCAGCAACTCCATCGCGTCGACCGCCGACAACGGATCGAGCACTTTCCTCAGGACCCACACCTTGCTGAGGATGTCCTTTTCGATCAGCAGCTCTTCTTTCCGCGTGCCGCTCTTGCGAATGTCGATGGCGGGGAACACGCGGCGATCCGACAGCTGGCGATCGAGCAGGATCTCGAGGTTGCCGGTGCCCTTGAACTCCTCGAAGATCACATCGTCCATCCGCGACCCGGTGTCGATCAGCGCCGTGGCGACGATGGTGAGCGAGCCGCCGCCTTCGATTTTGCGCGCCGCACCGAAGAACCGTTTCGGCTTCTGCAGCGCGTTGCTGTCGACTCCGCCCGACAGGATGCGCCCGGAGGCAGGCACCACCGTGTTGTAGGCGCGCGCCAGCCGCGTAATCGAGTCGAGCAGGATCACCACGTCGCGGCCCGTTTCGACGAGGCGCTTGGCTTTTTCGATGACCATTTCGGCGACCTGCACGTGGCGCTGCGGCGGTTCGTCGAAGGTCGACGACACGACTTCGCCCCGGACCGACCGCTGCATGTCGGTGACTTCTTCGGGCCGCTCGTCGATTAGCAGCACGATCAGGAACACCTCGGGATGGTTGGCCATGATGCTGCTGGCCAGTGCCTGCAGCAGCATGGTCTTGCCGGTGCGCGGCGGCGCGACGATGAGGGCGCGCTGACCTTTGCCGATGGGGGCCATCAGGTCGATCACCCGCGTGCAGAGCTCTTCGGGGTTGTGTTCCAGATTGAACTTCGACTCGGGATAGAGCGGCGTGAGGTTTTCGAAGAAGACTTTTTCCTTCTTGCGATCGGGCGAGTCGAAGTTGACC
This sequence comes from Acidobacteriota bacterium, assembly GCA_037133015.1. Classification (GTDB taxonomy): domain Bacteria; phylum Acidobacteriota; class Vicinamibacteria; order Vicinamibacterales; family JAKQTR01; genus JBAXOX01. The sequence continues at coordinate 7,180 of JBAXOX010000045.1, read as the reverse complement.
GCATCGACTTTGACCAGCGCAAAGTAGCGCTCGCCCTCGCGTGGAGGCCGGATCTGGCCCGACACGGTGTCGCCGGTCTGCAGCTCGAACCGCCGGATCTGGGACGGCGACACGTAGACGTCGTCGGGGCCCGGCAGGTAGTTGTAGTCGGGCCCGCGGAGGAAGCCGTAGCCGTCGGGCAGGGTTTCGAGCACCCCTTCCGAGAACATCAAGCCGTTGCGTTCGCTGCGCGCCCTGAGGATCTGGAAGATCAGATCCTGCTTGCGCATGCCGGTCGCGCCTGGCAGGTCGAGCTGCTTGGCGACGGCGGTGAGCGCCGCGATGTTCATGGCTTTGAGAGCGGCGAGATCGATTTTCTCGACGTCTACGGCTTGCGGGGTGTCCACTGTTCCAGTTGTTGCGCTATCCATGTCCACAGCTCATCGATGCCCTCTCCACCTGGCGCTGAGATCATCAGCGCGTGTGCTCCAAACGCCCGCGTCAACGCGTGCGATGTCCGCTGCCGCTCGGCGCGCGACAGCTTGTCGGCCTTGGTGGCGACCAGGCGCAGCGGGCATCCCTGCGCGCCGAACCACCGGAAGGCTTCCGCATCCGAGTCGAGCCCGGGGTGACGGGCATCGACCAGCAGAATCACGGCCGCGATCGCGGGCCGGATCCAGCCGCCTTGGACCTCTCCGAAAAAATATTCCCGGGCCAGCGTCTCGAAGGCCTGCCCGTGTTTGGCGCCCCTGGCGTAGCCATATCCCGGCAGGTCCACCAGGTGAAACGCCGACCCGCGCGACGGCTGCAGCCGGTAGTAATTGGCCAGCCGTGTCTTGCCCGGGGCCGCGCTGGTTCTGGCCAGCGAGCGACCGGCCAGCACGTTGATGAGCGTCGACTTGCCGACGTTCGACCGGCCTGCGATGGCCAGTTCCGGTAGTCGGGTCTGCAGCAGATCGCTTGCGCTCGCGGCGCTGGTGACGAACTCGGCTGCCGTGATTCTGACTATGGCCATCCACCCGCTGTGACGCCGGCGGACGCGGCAGGACCGCGTGCCGCGTCATGATCGATCGTTGCGTGTGACAGCGGGACCACGGCTGCCGGGGGCAGCCCTTGGTCCGGCCTTGGGCGCCCATCTCCGTCGATGGGGTGCGACGCCGCACCGACCATGCTCGGGACGAAGGTGACTTAGTGCGTGACCCGCTCGTCTCCGGCCGCCGGCCCAATCTTGACGGGCTCGATGGCCGAGGCGGGCAGCGGACGGCCTGGCATGGGCCCAGCCAGCGCGATCCGCAAGACCTCGTCCATCGTATCGACGAGGTAGACGCTCAGGATGTCGAGCACGTTTCTCGGGATATCTGCCAGGTCCTTCTCGTTGTCCTTCGGCAGAATGAGCGTGGTGACGCCGGCGCGATGGGCCGCGAGCACCTTTTCCTTGACGCCCCCGATGGGCAGCACCTTGCCGCGCAGCGTGATTTCGCCGGTCATCGCGACATCCCGGCGCACCGCGATCCCGGTGAGGATCGACACCAGCGAGGTGGCCATGGTGATGCCGGCCGAGGGCCCGTCCTTCGGGATCGCGCCTTCGGGCACGTGGATATGCACGTCGGTGCGCCGGTGGAAGTCCTTGTCGATGCCGAACTCTTCCGCCTTCGACCGCACGTAGGTCAGCGCCGCCTGCGCCGACTCCTGCATCACGTCGCCCAGTTTGCCGGTGAGCGTGAGCCGGCCGCGTCCCGACATCAGCGTGGCTTCGGTCACCAGAATCTCGCCGCCCACTTCGGTCCACGCCAGGCCGGTGGCGATGCCGACTTCGTTTTTCTCTTCGGCCATGGTGGGCCGGAACTTCGGCACACCCAGGTACTGCGTCACCTTTTCGGCCGCGATCTCCTCGACGTACGCCTTGCCTTCGGCCACCACGCGCCGGGCGACCTTGCGGCAGATCGACTGGATCTCGCGCTCGAGACTGCGGACGCCGGCTTCGCGCGTGTACCGCTGAATGACGGTCTGGAGCGCCTCGTCGGTGAACGTCACGTTGGCCGGCAGCAGGCCCGTGCCTTCGAGCGTCTTGCGCACGAGAAACCGCTTGGCGATCTCGGTCTTCTCCTGCTCGGTGTAGCCGGGCAGTTGGAGCACTTCCATGCGGTCGCGCAGCGCCTGCGGCACGGTGTGCAGCACGTTGGCTGTGCAGATGAACATCACGTTCGACAGGTCGTACTCGACGTCCAGGTAGTGGTCGAGGAACGTGTGGTTCTGTTCGGGGTCGAGCACTTCGAGGAGCGCGGCCGACGGATCGCCGCGGAAGTCCATCGACATCTTGTCGACTTCGTCGAGCAGGAACACCGGGTTCTGCGTGCCCGCCTTCTTCATCATCTGGATGATCTGGCCGGGAAACGCGCCGATGTAGGTGCGCCGATGCCCGCGAATTTCGGCTTCGTCACGCACCCCGCCCAGCGACAGGCGCACGAACTGGCGGTTCATCGAGCGGGCGACCGACTTGGCGAGCGACGTCTTGCCGACGCCCGGAGGCCCCGCCAGCGTCAGGATCGTCGCCTTGGGTTTCTTGACCAGGGCGCGCACTGCGAGGAACTCGAGGATGCGCTCCTTGATCTTCTCGAGCCCGTAGTGGTCCTGGTTCAGGATGTCTTCGGACCGCTTGAGGTCGCGGCTCTCCTTCGACTTCTTGTGCCACGGCACCGCGATGAGCCAGTCGAGATAGTTGCGCGAGACGGTGGCTTCGGCCGACATCGGCGGCATCGATTCGAGGCGCTTGAGTTCCTGGATGGCCTTTTCTTCGACCTCCTTGGGCATCCGCGCTTTTTCGATCTTCTTCTTGAGGTCGTCGACTTCGTTGCCCTTCTCGTCCTTGCGGCCCAGCTCCTTCTGGATCGCCTTCATCTTCTCGTTGAGGTAGTACTCCTTCTGGGCCTTCTCCATCTGCTTCTTGACGCGCGTCTGGATGCGGCGGTCCACCTGGAGTTTGTCGACTTCGGCTTCGAGGATGGCCGCGATGCGGTTGAGCCGCTCCAGCGGCGAGATCATCTCGAGCAGGTTCTGCTTTTCGTCGACCCCGATCACCAGGTGCGCCGAAATCGTATCCGACAGCCGGCCCGGATCGTCGACGCGCACGGCGGCAATCATCGCGTCGTACTGCAGGTTGTTCGACAGCTTGACGTACTGCTCGAACAGCGACACCACGCGCGTCATCGCGCCTTCGACGTCGCCGGCGGCGTCGCGGTGGCGGGGCAGCACCTTGACGACCACGCGGTAGAAGCCCTTGTCTTCCTTCCACTCGATCGCGCGGCCGCGATCGGCGCCCTCCACCAGCAGTTTCACGTTCCCGTCGGGCAGCTTGAGGCTCTGCACCACGTTGGCGACGCAGCCCATCGTGTAGATGTCCTGCGGCTGCGGATCGTCCACCTGCGCGTCGTGTTGCGCGGCCAGAAACACCCGCTTGTCTTTCTCGAGCGCGTGCTCCAGGGCCTTGATCGACGCCGGCCGGCCGATCACAAAAGGCACCATCATGTGCGGAAAGACCACCAGGTCCCGCAGTGGCACGATGGGAAGGGTTTCGTAGATTTCCACTATCCCGCCTTTTCCATGAGCATCATCGGCTGAGCCTTGTGCTCGACCACTTCGCGGCTGATGACGCACTCCCGTACCTTCTTTTGACCCGGAAGGGTGTACATCAGATCCAGCATCAGGTCCTCGATGATCATCCGCAGGCCGCGCGCGCCGATCTTGCGGTGAATCGCGCCTTCCGCGATGGCTTCGAGGGCGTCATCGGTGAATCGGAGTTTGGCGTTCTCGTATTCGAACAGCTTCTGGTACTGCTTGGTGATGGCGTTCTTGGGCTGCGTGAGGATCTGGACCAGCGCCGCCTTGTCCAGTTCGTGCAGCGTGCCGAGCACCGGCAGCCGGCCGACAAACTCCGGAATCAGCCCGTACTTGATCAGATCTTCGGGCTCGAGCCGCTCGAGTGTGACGCCCAGTTCGCGCCCGTCCTGCGGCTTGACCTCGGACCGGAACCCGAGCGTCTTCTTCCCGATGCGCCGCTCGATCACCTTCTCGAGCCCGACAAAGGCCCCGCCGCAGATGAACAGCACATTGGTCGTGTCGATCTGGTAGAACTCCTGGTGCGGGTGCTTGCGGCCGCCCTGCGGGGGCACGTTCGCCACGGTCCCTTCGAGAATCTTCAGCAGCGCCTGCTGCACCCCCTCGCCCGACACGTCGCGGGTGATCGACGGGTTTTCGTCCTTGCGCGAAATCTTGTCGATCTCGTCAATGTAGATGATCCCCTGCTGCGCCTTTTCGATGTCGCCCCCGGCGGCCTGCAGCAGCTTGAGGATGATGTTCTCGACGTCCTCGCCGACGTACCCGGCCTCGGTGAGCGTGGTCGCGTCGACGATGGCGAAGGGCACCGACAGCATCTTGGCCAGCGTCTGGGCCATCAGCGTCTTGCCCGTGCCCGTCGGCCCGATCAGCAGGATGTTCGACTTGGACAGCTCGATGTCGTTCTTGGTGCGCGGAGCCTTCTGGATCTCGATGCGCTTGTAGTGATTGTAGACGGCGACGGCCAGCTTCTTCTTGGTGCGTTCCTGCCCGATCACGTACTCGTCGAGGAACTTCTTGATCTCGGGCGGTGTCGGCAGTGTGGTCCGCGGCGCCCCCTTGTTCTCGTAGCGGTTGTCGTCGGCAATGATGTCGTTGCAGACCTCGACGCACTCGTCGCAGATGTAGACGGTGGGCCCCGCGATCAGCTTGCGGACATCGTTCTGGTCTTTATTGCAGAACGAGCAACGCAGCACTTCGGTTTCGCCGTTTTTCTTGACCATATCTGCAACCCGCTCCGTGGGGCCGGGCCTCCGGGTCGGAAGCCCGCCGACACGCCCGACTCAGCCCGTCGCGATACGCCGCTGGATACCCGGCCGTGCCCTCACGTGCGTTTCCGGATCACGTCGTCAATAATACCGTATTCCTTCGCCTGATCCGCCCGCAGGATGTAGTCGCGCTCCGTGTCCAACTGGATCCGTTCCATCGGCTGCCCGGTGTGATGGACCAGGATGCTGTTCAGGTTCTCCCGCATCCGCAGCAGTTCCCGCGCCGCGATGTCGATGTCGGTGGCCTGGCCGGCCAGGCCCTGCATCAGCGGCTGGTGGATCACGATGCGCGAGTTGGGCAGCGAGAACCGCTTGCCCTTGGCGCCACCCGCCAGCAGTACGGCGGCCATCGACGCGCACTGCCCGAGGCAGTACGTCTGCACGTCGGGCCTGATGAACTGCATCGTGTCGTAAATCGCCAGCCCGGCCGTAATCGATCCACCCGGGCTGTTGATGTACAGCAGAATGTCCTTTTCCGGATCCTCGGCTTCGAGAAACAGCATCTGCGCGATCGCCAGGTTCGCGATCTGGTCGTCGATCGGTGTGCCGATGAAGATGATGTTGTCCTTCAGCAGGCGCGAGAAAATGTCGTACGCCCGCTCGCCGCGGTTGGTCTGTTCGACCACCATCGGTACCAGTTGCGCGCGTGAGTCTCCGGAAGTGCGGTCCATCGTCCAGGCCTCGCTATTGAATGGTCAGGCTGGCGTTGGCCAGCAGAAAGTCGAGCGTGCGTTCGCGGCGCATGCCGGTGCGCAGGCGCCCGAGCCCGTCGTCTTTGCTCAGGTGCGCGCGCACCGAGGCGGCCGACCGGCCGCTGCTCTCGGCGTAGCGCTGGAGTTCGCTCTCGACGTCCTCGTCGCCCACCGTCAGCGACTCGCGCCTGGCGATTTCGTCGAGGGCGACGGTCGACTTGACCGCCTCGACCGCGGAATCGCGCTGGCCGTCGCGGAACTGCTGCCAGTCGATCCCGGCCTTGTTCGGATCGATTTTCTGATCGACCAGCCGTCGTGCGAATTCGTCGATGCGCCGATCCAGTTCCTGCTCGACCAGCGAGGCGGGCACTTCGAACGACACGCGCGTCGCCAGGTTCCCTAGCAAGGCGTCGCGCACCTCGCGGTCAGACTCGTGGGTCGCCTCGTGCTGCAGGTCGTGCCGCACACGCTCGCGCAGATCGGCCAGCGTCTCGAAGGCGCCGAGGTCCTTGGCGAAATCGTCGTCGAGCGCCGGCACCACGCGCCGCTTGATGCCTTTGAGGGTGACCGTGTACTCGACCGACGTGCCGGCCAATTCGGCGGCGGCAAAGTCGGCCGGGTAGTGCACCGAGAACGTCCTGGTCTGACCCACCTCGAGCCCGTCGAGGTGATCGTCGAATCCCGGCGGGTTGGCAGCCGCGCCCAACTCGATGGTCACGTTGTCGTGCGATTCGTGATCGGGTTTGCCCGCGGTGCCGGCCGGCACGTCACGCACCAGATGGACGGTCGCCCAGTCGTGCAGCGCCAGCGGCCGGTCTTCGACCGGCTCGAACCGTGCCCCGCGCTGCCGCAGCCGATCGAGCGCTTCGTCAACCGCCGCGTCGTCGACCACGGCCGCCTTCTTCGTGAGCGCGATGCCCCGGTACTCGCCTGGATCAAACGCCGGCACCGTCTCGAAGGTCGCCGTAAAGCTGAGCGGCTGCAGGGCATTGACCACCACGTCGGTCACATCCGGCGTCGCCACCGGTTCCAGCGCCCGTTCGCGCAGCGCCAGGCCGAGTGCCTCGGGCACCAGGTGCTGGGCGACCTCGTGCAGGATGTCGTCCTTGAAGCGCTGCCACACCACGTTGGCCGGCACTTTTCCCTGGCGGAATCCCGGAATCTTCGCACGCCGGCTCAATGTCGCGGTGACTCGGGCAATCTCGGCATCCACCGCCTCGGCCGGGATCTCCACGGTAAGGCGTTTCTGCGTGTCGCTGACTTCAACAAACTCGGTCTTCATCGTGTATGTATTCGGCGTGGAACAGTGACGGGCCTACGCGACCAGCCGGGTCGCAACGGGGCGATTGTCGTCGTCGCTCAACGGGGCTGCCAAGTCGCCCGACTTCGCAACACTCCCGGACGACGGCGTTCTCGCGTTGCTTCGTCGCAGCAGACTCGCCTCATGGCCGGCTTGCCAAGACGTCCACCTTCGCCCTTTGGGCTACGGCGGACAACCTTCGTCTGGCCTGCCAAGACGTCCACCTTCGCCCTTTGGGCTACGGCGGACAACCTTCGTCTGGCCTGCCAAGACGTCCACCTTCGCCCTTTGGGCTACGGCGGACAACCTTCCCCTCGCTTGCCAAGACG
>JBAXOX010000044.1:0-31768 GCA_037133015.1 Acidobacteriota bacterium | reverse complement strand
CGCATCGGGATCGGCCACCACGTCGATCTTGTTGGCGGCCGCCAGTTGAGGTTTATCCGCGAATTCGGGCCGGTAGAGTTCGAGTTCGCGCCGGATCGTCTCGAAGTCTACCACCGGATCCCGCCCCGTCGCGCCAGACACGTCGATCATGTGAATCAGCACCCTGGTCCGCTCAAGGTGTCGGAGAAACTGATGGCCCAGTCCGAGCCCGCGATGCGCGCCTTCGATCAGCCCCGGCACGTCGGCCACCACGAAACTGCGGTTGCCGCTCAGGGCGACGACCCCCAGATGCGGCGTCAACGTGGTAAACGGATAGTCGGCGATCTTGGGCTTGGCCGCGGAGATGCGGGCGATGAGCGTGGATTTGCCGGCGTTGGGGAAGCCCACCAGGCCGACGTCGGCCAGCAGTTTGAGCTTCAAGCGGAGCAGCTTGATCTCGCCCGGGACGCCCGGGTCCGCGCGCCGCGGCGCCCGATTGGTGGCGCTGGCGAAACGGGCGTTGCCCCGGCCGCCCTGGCCGCCGGCGGCGATCACGAAGCGCTCGCCAGCCGTGGTGAGGTCGGCGACCTCGACAGGCTCTCCGCCTTCCTCGGGCACCACGAGCACGGTGGTGCCGACGGCCACGTCGAGCAGCAGGTCTTTGCCGTTCTTGCCGTGGCAGTTCGACCCCATGCCATGCTGGCCGCGTTGGGCGCGGAACTCCGGGTGATACCGGTACATCACCAGCGTGTTGACGTGCGGGCTGGCCAGCAGGATGACCGACCCGCCGTCGCCGCCGTCGCCGCCGCTCGGGCCGCCGCGCGGCACGAACTTCTCGCGCCGGAACGCGATGCATCCGCGGCCCCCGTCGCCGGCCGCTACGCGAACGTCAACTTCGTCAACAAACATTCGGCCTCACGGTAGCACACCCTTGGGGGATCGAGCCGATGCCGGCCCCCCCACGACGGCAGCCTCCGTACACACGAAGGCCACGGGTGGCAACCCGTGGCCGATGGAGCGCCGGCTATTTTTCGGCGATCGGGATGATGCTGATGGCGCGGCCGCCGCGGCCGTGATCCTCGAACTTGACGGTGCCCGCGATTTTGGCAAACAGCGTGTCGTCCTTGCCGAGGCCGACATTGAGACCGGGCCTGAATTTTCGGCCCCGCTGCCGCACCAGGATCGATCCGCCCGTCACGATGTTGCCGCCGAATTGCTTGACGCCAAGACGCTGCGAATTGCTGTCGCGGCCGTTCCTGGAACTACCCTGTCCTTTTTTATGTGCCATCGCTACCCGTCCTGATTCCGCTTCGACTCACTCGCCCCGTGCGCCGTGGCGCGAGCTTAGGCCTCGATGCCGGTGATGCGCACGCGCGTCTGGTCGGCGCGGAACCCGTGGGTCCGTCGCTCCTGCTTGCGGCGCTTGCACTTGAAAACCCGGATCTTCGGGCCGCGCGTCTCTTCCTCGACCACGCCGACGACCTTGGCGCCCGCCACGTAAGGCGAACCTGCCACGATCTCGCCGCCGTCCCTGGAAATCAACAGCACTTGATCGAAGGCCACTTCGGATCCCTTGCCGCTGGTCATCCGATCGAGGACCACGACCGTCCCGGGCTCCATTTTGACTTGATGTCCGCCGTTCTGAACGATCGCGTACACGCGTCACCTCTCGCTGATATCGGCACTCGGCTCATCCCGGAAGGCTCCGGGGGCCATGGCGCAAACATTGATACTACCAGAAACCACGTCCCGGTCGCCACCAAAAATCAGGCCCGCCGGTGATGCGCGTTTGGGGCCGCCAGACGCGCGCTTATTTGAGCAGCGTCCGGGTGCCCCGAATCGTCTGGCTGCTCAGGGTCGAGAGAAACGCCGGTACCAGCCGGTCCATCAATTCGAAGTAGGTCGACAGCGCCGGGCTGCTCTGCTCGGCGCTATACAGGACCTCTTCGCGGAAGGTCTCCGTGTAGAGTACCGCCCCGGTTCTCCCGTCGATGAAGATGAACTTGGGCTTGAGGATGAAGCCCTTGCGCTCCATGTACGTGCGCACCGGGACCACCTGCCGTCGACCGAACGTGTCGTAGACTTCCTGTTCGCGTTGCACGTAGCCGGAGGTGGCCTGCGGCGTGAACATCACCGTGCCGGTGACGATGAGCGGCGACTGGAACTGGTCGCCGACGGTCTTCCAGTACGCCACCGAGGTGAACAGCGAGTCGAACGCCTGCAGATCGCGATCGTCCTTGATGAGTTTCGGCACCGCGGGTCCGGCCGCTGCCGCCCCGGCGCCCGCGTCTGCGCTGCCGGCCGGGCTTGCCGCCTGGTTCCTGGCTGCCACCTCTTTGAGTGGGAGCACGTCGGCGTCGATTACCTTGAGGCTCGACTTGTTCTTGAGCTGGTTGCGGAGCAACCGGACCGTCTCCAGGTTGGCATCGACGTCCTCGGTGCCCCCGGCCACGAAACCGGCCACCAGAACGCGCGAAAAAGCCGCGACGTCAAGCTTGGGCTTGATCGGCGTTTCGACCGGCACTTCGAGGACGGTGGAGCAGGCGCTCGCCGCCAGAATGATCACGGCGCTAGCGAGACGGTTTGCGGTTCGCACGGTCGTTGATTTCCTTGAACAAATCGAAGTTCTGTCTGATGTAGACGTTCTTCGGATCGAGTTCGAGCGCGCGCTCGTAGGCTTTCTTGGCTTTGTCGAACAGGCCCGCGGTTTCGTAGGCGACCGCCAGGTTGTTGAAGGCCGCGGCATAACTCGGATCGAGCTCGACGGCACGCTCCCACCGGTAGATGGCTTCCTTCCACAAGCCCTGTTCGGCGACCTTGATGCCGAACTCGACCTGTGACTTGGCCTCTCGACGGTCCTCCGCCGACGCGGCGGTTGCACAAATTGCCATCACGGCGAGGGCGAAGGTGATCGATTTTTTCAATCGGGTCATAGACACCATGGGCGCCATTTCTCACGCCATCGACAAAAGCAGGAGGGTCTACCGCCACTATAACCCCCGGTCCGGTGGGGCGCAAGCGCCGCCGGGGCGTTGGTATGGTCTTGGCATCTGTCGGAGGCGATGGCAACTCTCACCGAGATGGTCGCCCTGTCGCTTTTGTGGACCGAACACCGGCGGATGCCTCCCGACGCCGCCTCGATCGACGAGCTGGACGTGGCCCTCCAGTGGGCCGGCATCGACCCCGATCGGGAGGCCCGCCACCGGCTGATCGACCGGGCCGAAACCGCGCTGGCCGAGGGCGCCTCGCGCGGACTGCGGGCGATCGCCCGGGGCGGCGACGACTATCCCGCAGGGCTGGCGGCGATTCCAGACGCGCCCGCCATCGTCTGGACGCGCGGATCGCTGTGTCCGATGAATCTGGCGGTCGCGGTGGTCGGCTCGCGGACCGCCACGCCACAGGCGCTCGATGTCGCATTCCAATTGAGCGAGGGGCTGACCCGGGCTGGGCTGGTGGTGGTGAGCGGCCTGGCTCGGGGCGTCGATGCGGCTGCCCATCGCGGGGCGCTGCACGCAGGCGGGCCGACGGTTGCCGTCCTCGGCTGCGGCGCCGACATCGTCTATCCCGCCGAACACCGCCGGCTCGCGGCCCGGATTGGCGAATCCGGGGGGCTGGTGAGCGAGTTGCCTCCAGGCGCGCCGCCGCGGGCGTGGCATTTTCCGCGGCGCAACCGCATTATCAGCGGCCTGAGCCTGGGCGTGGTGGTGGTCGAGGCCGCTTCCGACAGCGGGTCGCTCATCACGGCCCGATGCGCTCTCGAGCAGGGCCGGCCGGTGATGGCGGTGCCGGGTGCCATCCTGAGCGGCCGCAACAGGGGAGCGCACGCGCTGATCAAGGACGGGGCCCGCGTGGTCGAGGGCGTCAGCGACGTGCTCGAGGAATTGCGCCTCGAAATCCTCACCGCGGCCGACCCCGCCTCGCGCGTGGCGCATCCGGTCAACGACCCGCTATTGCGCGTGATGGACCCCGGCGAGCCCTATCTGCTCGAGGCGCTGTGCGAGGGAACCGGCCTGGAACCAGCCCGTGCGCTCGCCCGGCTGGCCGAACTGGAGCTGGCCGGCTGGATCGAGCGGGCCGGCGGGGGGCGATTCGTGAAGCCCGGCTCGAACGTGTTAAGGTAGCGGGAATCCGGACTTTCTGCAGGAGTTCAATGGCGAAGCCACTGGTGATTGTCGAGTCCCCGGCGAAAGCAAAGACGCTGGCGCGGTTTCTCGGAAACGCATTTCGTATCGAGGCCAGTTACGGGCACGTCCGGGATCTGCCGGATCGGGCTTCGGAGGTTCCGGCCGAAATCCGACAGAAACCGTGGGGGCGGATGGGCGTCGACACCGACGGCGACTTTACGCCGTACTATGTCGTGCCGGCGAGCAAGAAGAAGCAGGTGGCCGCGCTCAAAGCGGCCCTCAAGGACGCTTCGGAGTTGGTGCTGGCGACCGACCCCGACCGGGAGGGCGAGTCGATCAGCTGGCATTTGAAGGAAATCCTCAAGCCCAAGGTGCCGGTCCGCCGCATTGTCTTCCACGAAATCACCGAAGAGGCGATCCGGGAGGCGCTCAACTCCCAGCACGGCCTCGACGAAAATCTGGTCCGGGCGCAGGAAGGACGGCGAATCCTCGACCGGCTCTACGGCTACACGCTGTCGCCGGTGCTCTGGAAGAAGGTGCAGACCGGCCTGAGCGCGGGCCGTGTGCAGAGCGTGGCGGTCAGGTTGCTGGTCGAGCGCGAGGAAGCCCGTCGGGCGTTCCGGACCAGTTCGTACTGGGATCTCGAAGCGCACCTGGTGTCGGGCGGACGCGAGTTTTCGGCCACGCTGGTGCGCGTGGGCGACCAGCGCGTGGCCACCGGCAAGGATTTCGACCCGGCAACCGGCCTGCTCGTCAGCCGGCGCGTACGGCATCTGGACCAGCCGGGCGCGACCCGCATCGCCGAGGTGCTCGCCTCGAACCTGCCGTGGCAGGTGACGTCGGTGGAGGCCAAGCCCGGCGTCGAACGGCCGGCACCGCCCTTCACCACGTCGACCTTGACGCAGGAATCCAGCCGCAAGCTCGGGTTTTCCACCGAGCGGACCATGCAGATCGCGCAGCGGTTGTTCCAGGGCATCGAGATCGGCAACGGCGAGATCGAGGGGCTGATCACCTATCACCGGACCGACTCGACCACGCTGAGCGAGAAGGCGATCAACGAAGCCGCGCGGGTGATCCGCGAGATGTTCGGCGACGAGTACTACACCGGGCCGCGCCGCTACCAGACGCGCGTCAAGAACGCCCAGGAAGCGCACGAGGCGATTCGGCCCACCGATTTCCGTCTCGCCCCGCAGCAGTTGACCGGCGTGCTCGATGCCGACGAACTCCGCGTCTACGAACTGGTCTGGAAGCGCACGATGGCGTCGCAGATGCCGGATGCGCGCGTGCTCAAGACGCTGGTGGAGATCACCGGGGCCGGACCCGACGGCGAGCCCTGCGCGTTTACCGCGGGCGGCAAGGCCATCGAGTTCGCCGGGTTCAGGCGGGCGTATGTCGAGGGCAGCGACGACCCGGAGGCCGAACTCGCCGATCAGGAATCGATTCTGCCCGCGATGAAGCAGGGCGATCGGGTCGGCCGGGCGGGCGAGACTGCCAGCACCGGCGTGGCGCTGGCTCTGGTCGAGCCCAAGGGGCACGACACGCAGCCTCCGGCCCGGTACACCGAGGCGGCGCTCATCAAGGAACTCGAGCAGGCCGGCATCGGGCGGCCGTCCACCTACGCGCCGACCATTGCGACGCTCGACCGCCGGGGCTATATGTTCCGTCAGGGCAAGGCGCTGGTGCCGAGCTTTTCGGCGTTTGCCGTGATCCATCTGCTTCGCCGCCACTTTGGCGACTACGTCGACGTCGGCTTCACGGCCGAGATGGAAGAGGAGCTCGACAAGATCTCCAACGGCGAGCGCGACTGGCTGTCGTTCATCAAGGCGTTCTATCGGGACGGCGAAGGGGGCCATCCCGGGCTCGCGCCGATGGTGACGCGCGAAGAATCGCAGATCGACTACCCGACGCTCGAGGTCGGGCTCGACGAGGCCAGCCAGCAGACCGTGCGCGTGCGCATTGGCCGCTACGGACCGTTTCTCCAGCGCGGCGAGGGAGGCGCGGGCAACACGGCGACGTTGCCCAAATCGCTGCCGCCGGCCGATCTCACCATTGAGAAGGCGCTCGCGCTGCTCAAGGTCAAAGCCGAGGGGCCGCGCGTGCTGGGCCCCGACCCGGCCTCGCTGCTTGTCGTGTCGGTGCAGCACGGCCGTTTCGGGCACTATGTCCAGCTGGGCGAGACGCCGCCGCGCGTCAAGGGCAAGACGCCGGAGATGCCCAAGCGGGCGTCGATTCCGGCCGGTGTGAGTCATGCCGAGATTACGCTGGCCGAGGCGCTCCAGTTGCTCAGCCTGCCGCGCGATCTGGGCGCGCATCCCGACGACGGCGAACTGATCGTGGCCAGCCGCGGGCGCTTCGGCCCCTACGTCAAGCACGGCGACCAGTTCCGATCGCTCGAGGACGGCGACGATGTCTTTACCGTGACGCTCGAGCGGGCCCTGGCGCTGCTGGCGGCGCCGAAGGTCTCGCGCCGGCGGACCATGACCAAGACGATGATCCGGTCGCTGGGCCCTCGGCCCGATGGGGGCGCCGAGGTCAAGCTGATGGACGGACGCTACGGCCCGTATGTGACCGACGGCACCGTCAACGCGTCGCTGCCCAAGAGTGCCGACCCGGCGGCCCTGTCGATGGCCGACGCGGTCGAGTTGCTGAATGCGCGCGCGGAGGCCGGACCGGCCAAAGGCGGTCGCCGGCCACCGGCGCGAGTCGCGAAGCCTGCGGCGGCAGCCGGCAAGAAGCCTGCGGCAAAGCGACCGAAGAAGGTCGCGACGACCACGCCGTAACTGGCGGGGAGCGAGCCACAACAAGCCAGATGCCACATGTGCGAATCATCGGCGGCGGGTTGGCCGGGTGCGAAGCCGCGTGGCAGGCCGCCCGGCGCGGTGTGCCTGTCGAGTTATACGAGATGCGGCCCGTGCGGCCCACCGACGTCCACCAGACCGGGAACCTGGCCGAACTGGTCTGCAGCAATTCCTTTCGCGCCGACAAGCTCGACAATGCCGTAGGTCTGCTCAAGGCAGAAATGCGCCGCCTCGACTCGCTGGTGATGCGGGTGGCCGATGCCGTGCGTGTGCCGGCCGGCGCGGCGCTTGCGGTCGATCGCGAGCGGTTTGCGATCGACATGACCCGCCAGATCGCCGAGCATCCGCTTATTTCCGTGCACCGCGAGGAAGTCGCGCGCATCCCGGCGTCGGCCGCAGACAACGAGCCGGTGATTGTGGCGACCGGCCCGCTCACCTCCGAGGCGTTGTTCGCCGACATCGGCGCGTGCGTCGGCCGGCACGATCTCTATTTCTTCGATGCCATCAGCCCGATCGTCTCGGTGGACAGCATCGACATGAGCCGGGTGTTCCGGGCGTCGCGGTGGGGTCGAAGCCTCGCGCCGGCGGTCGAGACCGATGGGGCCGCGTGCGGCGAAACCGCCAGCGAGGGCGACTATCTCAATTGTCCGATGACGGCGCAGGAATACGGCGTGTTCTACGACGCGCTCATCCACGCCGAGTCGGCGACGGTCCACGATTTCGATCGCGAGCATTTCTTTGAAGGGTGCCTGCCCATCGAAGTGCTGGCGCACCGCGGGCCCGACACGCTGCGGTTCGGCCCGATGAAGCCCGTCGGGCTGCCCGATCCCCGGACCGGCCGGTTGCCGTACGCGGTCGTGCAGCTGCGGCAGGACACGCTGGCCGGCGATCACTACAGCCTCGTCGGGTTTCAGACCCAGCTCAAGTGGGGCGACCAGGCACGGGTGTTGCGGCTGATTCCCGGGCTCGAGCGAGCCGAATTCGTCAGGCTCGGCATGGTGCATCGCAACACCTACATCAATGGTCCCACCGTGCTCACCGACACCTGGCAGACCCGGGCGCGGCCCAGCCTGCTGTTTGCCGGCCAGATTTCGGGCGTGGAAGGCTACGTCGAATCGGCGGCATCCGGTCTGGCCGCCGGCATCACGGCCGCCGCGCTGGCGCAGGGCCTGGCGCCGCGCGTGTTGCCGCGGACCACTGCGCTGGGGGCGCTGGCCTACTACGTGTCGCACGCCAATCCGGCGCTCTATCAGCCGAGCAACATCACGTTTGGCATCATGGAACCGTTGGCCACGCCGCCGCGCGATAAGATGGCGCGCAAGCTGGCCATCTCCGAGCGGGCGCTGGCGAGTCTGGCGACGTGGGTGGGGGAGACGCCCGACACGCGAAGCCGGGATTGATAAGCGCGAACAACGATCCGGGACGCCGACCGCCCGACCCCGGACGCCGAGAGCATGGAGGCCGGGGCTGTAGCCTCGGCGCGTGGCAGCCGTGAACGATCATCTCCGCGCGTTTCTCGACTTCATCCGCCTCAACCGGGGCGCCTCGCCGCACACCGTGCGGGCGTATGCGAGCGACCTTTCGCAATTTATCGAGTTTCTGCCCATCCACAACGGCAAGGCGCGCGACGACCAACGGCCCGCCGACTGCGACGTGGCGGCGATCCGATCGTTTCTGGCCGAGTTGTACCGGACGCACCGGTCGCGCAAGAGCGCCGGCCGGAAGGTGGCTGCGATCCGCGCGTTCGCGCGCTATCTGCGCCGCGAGGGCCTCATCGAAGGCGACCCGGGCGGGATGGTGGCCACGCCGAAGTTTCAGGAGAAGCTCCCGGCGCATCTGGAAATCGACGAGATGACGGCGCTGCTCGAGACGCCAGACACGGCGTCGCCTCTCGGCCGGCGCGATCGGGCGATGCTCGAACTGCTCTACGCGTCGGGCCTCCGGCTGAGCGAACTGGTCGGTCTCGACGTGGGCGACGTGAATCTGGCGGGCCGGATGGTGCGGGTGCTCGGCAAGGGCGGCAAGCAGCGCATCGTGCCCTTCAATCAAAGCGCGGCCGACGCGCTGCGGGCGTACCTGCTGGATCGGCCCGCCCTCGAGCAGCGGGCGTTGCGCAGCAGGAGTGGCCCACCCAAGCCGGCGGGGCGTCTGCCGTTGCCTCGGCGTGCGGTGCGCGGCTCGATCGGGGCGAGTCCGTTGTTCCTCAACGCGCGCGGCGGGCGCTTGACGGGCCGCAGCGTCGATCGGCTGCTACGGCTTTACGTGTCGCGGTGCAGCGTGCGGAGCGGCATCAGTCCTCACGCCCTTCGTCACTCGTTTGCCACGCATCTGCTGGAACGGGGAGCCGACCTGCGCGCGATTCAGGAGTTGCTCGGCCACGCGCAGTTGTCCACCACCCAGCGTTACACGCATGTGAGCGCCGCGCAGTTGATCGACGTCTATCGCCGCGCGCATCCCCGAGCCAAAGCGCAATAGGGGCGCGATGGATTCCGCCCGCACGAGCCTTCAGCCTCGCCGCGGCGCGAGCACCCGGTACGCCACCATGGCGGTGACGAGCGAGGGCAGCGTGCCGCCCCACGAACTGCAGAGATAGTACGCCGCACCGCCGAGCGCCCACGCCGCCACTCCCGCCTTCAGGACGCCCCGATACGGCCCCGTCGCGTCGTACAGATCCGGCACGTTGGGCGTCGGCTGTCCGAAACGGAAATGCGCCACCAGCACGCCGCCCACCGGCACCAGCACCCCGCCCAGCACCACCATGAAGTCGGCGTATCGGTCGAGCCATGCCCCGGAGAGCAGCGCCAGCACGGTGCCGATGATGCCGATCGACCACACCGACCATTGCTCGCCCATGCGCGGCACCAGGCTCTTGCACGCCAGCCCCGACATGTAGATGTTGACGAAATTCGTCGTCACCGTGGCCAGCACCATCAGCACGGCGCCCACCCATCCGAGTCCGATGGCGGCCATCATCGCGCCCGGGTCGGCGGTGCCCGCCACGCGTGCGGCGGCCAGCCCGAGCGGCATCATCCAGAGGCTGGTCAGCCCCAGGCCGAGAAAAACGGCCCACGCGCTGCTGCGCTCGGATCTGGTGTAGCGGGAATAGTCCGCGAACATCAGGAGCCACGACACCTGGTAGCCCGCCACCACGTCGAACCCGCGGAACCACGGCAGGCGCACACTCGCCGCCGACGCGATCGACGCGATCGGCGCGGCCGGTGTCGGCGCCTGGATCACCGCCCAGGTCATCGCGCCGCCCACCAGCAGGAGCAACGGCACCGCCACGCGATCGGCCAGCCCCACCGCTCGCGGCCCGAGCGCCACCACCGCGGTCGACACCAGGCCGAGCCCGGCGATCCACAGCGGCACGGCCCCGGGCCCTCCGAACAACCGTGCGCCGACCGACGCGGCAATCACGTTATTGACGGCAATCCACGCGAAGTTGGTGAGGTAGAGCAGCGCGGCGACCAGGCTGGCGCCCCGGATGCCCAGCGCAGCCCGGGCCGCGACCACCGACGGCACGCCCAGTCGCGGGCCGACCACCGCGAGCGAGGCGACCAACGCCGATCCGCCGACCGCGGCGGCGACAATCAGGAGGAGCGCGGTGGCGGGAGTGAAGTCGGCAGCCAGCGTCGCGCCCACCTGAAGCGTGGTGGCGACGATGTTGGCGCCGGCGAAGATCCAGAACAAGTCGAGCGCGCGTTGGGTCCGCGCGCTCGAGGGAACCTGGCCAATATCGGCCGCGTTCATGAAAGGCTCATCTGGCCGTCTTGTCCGCTACGCGAGCTTCTGGCCCTTTTCGTCGTCAACCACGCCGCCCTTGGAGCGAAGCGTCTTGATGCTCCGCTCGATGCGTTCGGCCAGCGCGCGTTCGGCCCGCAGCGACCGCAGCGTCCGCTGACCGTCGTTGACCAGGCTGGTGAGGCCGGCCAGATCCTGCGCCACGTGCTCGACGACTTCTTTCTGCTCGGAGACCAGTTCGAGGTTGAGGCGCACGTCTTCGAGCAGATTGACCACCGAATTGGCCTTGCCGTAGACCTCGTCGACCTGCGCCTTGCGCAGTTCGATCTGGTCGATCTGTTCGTTGGTCTGATTGGCGGTGGCCAGCAACAGATCCACACGCTCCTTCATCGCCGACAGCGAGGCGCGCTGCTCGGTGAGCTGCATCAGGTCGGCCTTGGCCTTGGCGGAGACCTCGTGGACGCCCTCGACCTCGCGCCGGACGGCTTCGACCACCGCGATGCGGGCGCTGACCGCTTCGATCTTGCGGTCGAGCTCTTCGGAGAGCTGCTTGACCGCGTCGACTTTCTCTTCGAAGGCCATCACCGTGCGTTCCATAAACGCCAGTTGCGAACGCCGCTGTTCGAGCTGGCGCAACACGCCTTCGAGCCGGCGCAGCTGATCGTCGGAGGCTGCCGCCTGCGCCGCCACGTCGCGCTGCCGCGCCTGCACCCGCGTCAACTCGTCGATCAATTCGTCCTTGGTCAGCCCGGCCCGGCGGAGCTCCTCGGTGAGGCCCTGCAGTTGCTTGACGCTGGCGGTGACCTCGGTCGAGGCGTTGCGGTTGGCCGTGAGCAGTTCGGTGAGGCGGCGTTCCTGATCCGCCAGCACGGCGTCTTCCTTCTGGGCTTCCTTGAAGCGGGCGTGCGCCTTCTCGACCTGCGACTTGACGACCGAGATTTCGGTCCGCAGCGGCAGCAGGGCCTTTTGCACCGCGGTCACCGAGTCGAGCTTCTGCTGGACGTCGTTGACCTGCACCCCGACGTTGTCGCAGATGCTCTTCAAGCTCTCGACTTCGGCGCGGCGGTTGAGCTGCTCGGTCAGCTTGGTGTCCACGTCGCCGGCCAGCGCGTAGAGCGCGTTGACGCGCTGTTCCACCTTCTCGACGAACTTGTGGTTGTTCGCCACGCGCGTCATCTGCCGATCCAGTTCGTCGGCCAGCACCACCAGGTTCGACGCCCGGTGCACGCCTTCGTCGATGATGGTGAGGCGCGAGTTGATCGTGTCCATCTTCGAGTCGAGTTCCGGCACGATGGCGCGGAACGTGTCGATCCGATCGACGAACGCGCCGAGCGACGTGCGGTCGGCGTCGAGCCGATCCACCAGCTGCGCGGCGGCCTGATGGGCCTTGTAGAACTCGATGATGTCGGCCCGCAGGGTTTCGAGCGTCTGCCGGAGCTGCTTGAGGTTCTCGAACTGGTTCTGCGTCCGGGTTGCCAGATCGTCCACCTCGTCGAGCCGCTCGCGAAGCGCGTCGAGTTGCGTCTGGCGCCGCTGCACGTCGGTGACCTGGCTCGCCAGGTTCGTGGCGACGGTCTCCATCGTGGTGAGCTGCTGGGACATCGTCGCCAGCGCGCGGTCTTTCGACGTCACGTTTTCGACGGACCGCTCGACTTCCACGATGCCGCCCTGGATCATCCGGATGCGCTGGTCGAAGCTGTCGAGTTCCTTGCGTTCGAGCGCCAGGCGCTCGTCGTAGGTGCGAATCAGGTCGGTCATCACGGTGCGATCGCGATCCATCCGGGCCAGGTCCTGCTGGAACGCGTCCTTCGCCTTCATGGCCGTGTCGAGCTGAGAGGTGGTTTCGCGCGCCAGCTTTTCGAGCCGGTCGGCGGTCTCTTCGGCTTTCGCGACGTGCTTGAGGCCCTCGTTCAACTTGGTGACCTGGGCGTCCATGCTCCAGACCATCTCGTTGAGGCGGCTCGATTCGACAATCGCGTGCTCGATGGTCTGCTTCTGCGCCTCGAGGGTCTTGGTCTTCTGCCCGACGTGCTCGGCCAGTGCGTTGAGGCTCGCCAGGCGTTCTTTGGTCGTCCGGCTCAAATCTTCGAGCGCGGTGAACGACGCCACCTTCTTCTCGATGTCCTTGGCGGTTTCCATCGTCAGGTTGGTGAGATCCCGCGCCTCGCGCGAGGTATCCCGGAACCTGCCGTAGTCGAGCGTGAGCTGGGCGCCCAGCGCCCTGATCTGATCGAACTCCGTCTTGACGGCCGAAAACTTGTCGTTGGCGTCCTTGACTTCGGCGTTGCCCACCCGCAGCTGTTCGCGGAGTTCCTCGAAGGTCTGCTGATCGCGCCGGAGCGCTTCGAGGCTGGCGCGCGCCTGCACCTCCTGCGTCGAGACCTGTTGCGCCAGCGCGCGGTACTGGGTGATCTGGCCTTCGGGCCCCAGCAGTTGCTGGGCGGCATGTTCGGCCTCGGCCAGCGTGTCGGTGAGGCGCTTGACGCGGGCATCGACGGTTTCGAGATCGGCGATGCGGGCCATCAGGCCCTCCACCTTTCCCGAGAGCCCCTGCACCTGATCCGCCAGATCGCGGGCGCCGCTGCGCGTGGACTCCAACGAGCGGTCGACCTGCGTGACGTCGCCCTTCCGGCCGGACAGATCCGCCAGGACTTTAACCGTGTCCTCGCGCTCGCGCTTGGCCTGCCCCAGCAGGTCGCGGAGCTCGTTTATCTTCTTGAGCGAATCGAGCATCGTCATTCTCCTGCGGGCACCCGGGTGCCGCCCCGTTCTCCCCCACGCATACGACAGCCGCGCCGGCCGGGGCGATCCCCTGCCTGCTGCCTTTGTGGTGTCGGTCGATCGGGCGATAAAGATTAGACCCGGTAGCCGCCGGACGAAAATTGTGCCGCTCGAACCCGAATGCGTCGGCTGAGCGTTGGTCAGTGCCTAAGTTACCTCTGAATCGGCCGGACCGCAAATGCCGACTCGGTGATCCGACCCCTGAGCCGCGTCGCAGGGACGCCGGTTTTGAGCGATTCTGCCGGCGCGGAGAGCCTCCGGCCCACGGGCGACGGTCCGGCTGGCTACTGCTGAACCAGGGTGAGCGGGACCGGGGGCGCCGGCAACGGACAGCGCGGCCGGGGATGGAGGCTTGGCGCCGGGCGCAGCGTGGGTCCGACGGGCCGCCGCGGGTCGTACAAATAAATCTGTCCAGGGATCTGGGCCGCTGCGTACGCCAGCACCGGATCCAGTTCGAGACGCCCGAGCCGGTTGCGTGGCCCGAAACGCCGCTCGAAGGCCGGGCGTTCCCAATCCTCGAGCAGAATATAGACGTGCCGCCCGCGCTGGCCAAGCCACGCCTCCGCGCGATCGAGCCATGCCGGATCCAGCACGTCAAATCGCAGCGTGAGCCGTCCTCCGTAGTACCTCATCGCGCCGGCGTGCTGGCCGGTGATGATCACGGCCGACGGCTCGGTCTGGCGGGCCACCAGTTGCGCGACCGTGGCGTAGCGGCGTTCGCCTTCGCCGGCCGGATAGACGCCGAGCCCGATCGCGGCGGCCACACTGAACCCGCCGATGGCGAGCACGCCGACGGTGGCGGCGACCATTCGCCACCGCCTCTCGTGCGCGACAGCGAACACCGCCACGGCGGTCAGACCAAGGCTGATGGCGGGCAGCGCCGGAAGCAGGAAACGCAGATACCACCAGGCGTCGAACGGCTGGTAGCCGGCGTACGCGGCACACGTGACGATGGCGACGGCCAGCAGCAACGCGCTCGCCCGACGCGCGCGGGCCGTGGGCCACCAGCGTCGGCTTGGCGCCATCAACGCCGCCAGGCCGATCAGCCACGCCGGCGTCTGGGTCTGGGAGAGCCAGTTGGCGTATTGGGAGAGGTTGGGCGCCACGTTCGACCACGCGAACAGCAGCGCCAGATTCCCGTAACCCGACGACACGGGTGATCCGTATTGATGCTGGTTGTACCAGGCGACGCCGAGGCACCCGGGGATGACGGCGGAACAGAACCACAGCGTTCTGGTGATGCGGCGGTCCGGGCCGAACCACTCGTTCCAGGCGCACCACGCGGCCATCGCGGCGGCCAGCGGCACAAGGTTGGGTCGAATCAGAATGGCCACCGACGCCAGCAGTCCGGCCGCGCCGGCCGACCAGGCCGAGGTGCCAAGGAGGCAACCGGTTGAGAGTGTCCAGAACGCGGTCACCGGCACGTCGCTCATCAACGACCGCGACATCAGCAGGACCGTCGGACTGGTGGCCATCAGCCACGCCGCGCCCAGACCGAGATACGCCGATCCGATGCGTCGTCCCACCAGAAACGTCGCCCAGATGAGGAGTCCGCCGGTCAGCGGCGCAATCCAGAACGCCGCGGCGTGACCGGCGACGGCCTTGAACGCCGCCATGATGATCGGCAATCCGGGGGCGACCATCGGGAGGAGCACGATGCCGGTGGGCGAGGGATGGTAGCCGTGCGGCGTGACGGTGGCGAGCGCGTCGGGCCACGGCGCGTCGGCCGCGATCGGGGCGGTGAGGGCCGGGTTGCCGGCCAGCCACTGATCGGCCTGGGTGAGGTAGACGTATTGATCCGATCCGCCGACGGCCCACGAATTCCACGCGAACGACACCCCGGTCACCGCCAGCGCCAGCATGACCGCGGTCGGCGCCGGCCCCAGGCGCCCGATCAGGCGTGCCCCGTCGAGGCGTGCGCGACCCCAGCCCGAGGCCCACACGTAGAGGGCCCCGGCCGCCGCGGCGATCATCAGCGGGCGCATCGGGTCGGTGGCGGTCAGCTTCAGGCCGATGGCGGGAACCGACACAACGAGGCCGTCGAACAGGCCGTTGGCCAGCACGACGCAGGCGCTCCAACCGGCGGCAGCGAGTGCGAGAACAGCGGCCGGGACGCGCAGCGACGCCATGGTTGATTGTGGTCGAAAAGACTGCCGCGCGTCGACATCCTCCGCGCGGCGCGGCACCGCACGCCGAGCGCCGCGGTGTGGGACCATTCTGGGACAAGGCACGCTTGCTGTCGAACCGCGCTTCGAGCGAAAATCAACGGCAGGAGGTCGGTGATGACACTGAAAAACATATTCGCGGTGGTGGCGGCGTGCGCGTTCGCGGTTGCGGTGGGTTCGGCTCAGGCTCCGGCGACGCCGGCCAAGCCCGCGCAGGAGAAGAAGGTGCAGAAGGTCACGTTGTCGTTCGACGACAAAGGGTACGTCGTCACGCCGGCGACGCTGACCAAGGGCGTGCCCGTGGAGATGGATGTCGATCTGGACACCGTCAAGGGATGCATGCGGACCGTGGTCATCGAGTCGCTGAAGGTGAAGAAAACCGTCAAGGCCGGCGACACCCGCATTGCGTTCACTCCGGACACGTCCGGAAACGTGCCGGTGATTTGCGGCATGAACATGGGCAAAGGCGCGTTCACGGTGGTCGACCCGAAGTAACAGGACGGCGGCGCCGGACGATCCGGTCCCGGCGCCGCGTCTTCCCCGCCCAGACAGCAGGACCGCCATGCCCCGCCGGGTCGCGCCCTTCGACTATCAGCACGCCGTCAAGCAGGGGCACCAGTTGCCGGTGTTGCGCTACCTGAACGTCGACCGGTTCGTGCATCGGCCGCTCGGAGCGCTGGTGGTGCGGGCGGTCTACCCGACCCGCATCTCGCCCAACCAGATCACCTATGCGTCGTTTGTCGTGGGTGTGGTGGCGGCGGCGTGTTTCTGCCTTCCGGTTCGCGGCTGGGTTGTGGCGGGCGCGTGTCTGCAGCTCCTGTCCAACGTGCTCGACTCGGCCGACGGCATGCTCGCGCGCGCCAAGGGACTGGGCAGCCGGTTCGGCGCCACGCTCGATCTGATGCTCGATCGGATTGGCGACTTGCTCCTCTACGGATCGACCATCGTGGCCTACTACAACGCGACCGGCGACGCGCGCCTGGCCATTGCCGGGCTGGTCGGGCTCTCGGCGTTCAATCTGCAGGTGACGCTCTACTATCTGGTCGAGCAGTACCGGAAGGCGGAGCGGACCGGCATGTCGGGCGAAACTCGCGCGCTGGCCAGCTGGGCGATCGTGGTGTGCGCGCTGGCCGGCCGGTTCGATCTGCTGATGTGGCTGATGATCCTCGAGCCGATCGGCAACATCGTGTACCGCCTCTGGTACTTCCACCACCTGCCGGCCGACCCGGCCTGAACGAGCGCCCCGGGGGTGACGGCGCGGGCGCTGCTACTCGCCATCGCCGGGTGCCTGCCGGCGGCTGGGCGGCCGCTCGATACCCAGCGTCTTCATCTTGTAGTTGATGACCCGTGCGCTGACACGCAGCAGGTCGCCTGCGTCGCGCTGAATCCAGTTGCACATGCGCAGCGCCTCGGTGATGGCCTGCCGTTCGATGTCGTCGAGCGCCACGCCGGTGGGCGGGATGCGCACCACGGGTGTCGACCCCTGGCCGCCGCCCACCGCGATGGTCTCGCCGAGCCGGAGATCCTCCACGGTGATGACCGGGCCTTCGGTGAGCAGCACAGCCCGTTCGATCGTGTTTTCGAGCTCGCGGATGTTGCCGGGCCAGTGGTAGCGGGCCAGCACCTTCTGGGCGTCCGGCGACACGCCGTCGATCTTCCGCTTGAGTTCGCCGGCGAACTTGCGCACGAACGACCCGGTGAGCGGCGCGATGTCGTCCTTGCGATCGCGCAGCGGCGGCATCTCGATCGACACCACGTTGAGCCGATAGAAGAGATCCTCGCGAAACTGCCCGGTCGTCACCATCGCCGACAGGTTGCGGTTGGTCGCCGCAATCAGGCGCACGTCGACTTTCAGCGTCCGCGTACCGCCGAGCCGTTCGAACTCGTGCTCCTGCAGCACACGCAGGATCTTGGCCTGCGTGTTGGGGCTCATGTCGCCCACTTCGTCGAGGAACATCGTCCCGCCATCGGCCTGCTCGAACCGGCCGACGCGCTGTTTGTCGGCGCCGGTGAAGGCGCCCTTTTCGTGGCCGAACAGCTCGGATTCGAGCAGGTTCTCCTGCAGCGCGGCGCAGTTCACCTTGACGAAGTTCCGGTTCGCGCGCAGCGAACTGTGGTGAATCGCGCCGGCGATCAGCTCCTTGCCCGTGCCCGTCTCCCCGCGGATCAGAATCGTCGTGTTGCTCTTGGCGACCTTCCGCACGATGCTCAGCACCTTCTGCAGCGCACCGGAACTGCCCACGATCGAATCGAACTCGTAGATGTCGTTCTGCGTGTGGCGCAGGTAGTCGAGTTCGTTGCGCAGGCGGCGCAGTTCGAGCGACTTCTCGATCTTGAGCTCCATCTCCTCGATTTCGAACGGCTTCTGCACGTAGTCGAAGGCGCCGATCTTCATGGCTTCGACCGCGGTGCCCACCGATCCGAACGCGGTCATCAGGATCACGGCGCATTCCGGGTGCAGCGTCTTCGCCGTGCGCAGGACGTCGAGTCCGTCGCTGCCGCCCATCTTGAGATCGCTCAACACCACGTCGAACTGCACCGCGTGCAGCCGTTCGATGGCGGCATTGCCGTTGGGCGCCTCGTCGACGTCGTGGCCGGCTTCTACCAGCGCGCGGGCCAGCCCCCGGCGCAGCGAATCGTGGTCGTCGGCGATGAGAATGCGACCCATACCTGATTCGTCCTTTTAAAAAGCCAACTGCCCCGGCACGCCCACCGGCAGCGTCACCGTAAAGGTGGTGCCCGCACCTGGCGCGCTTGAGATGTCGATGCGTCCGTCGTGCGCGTCGACAATCTTCCTGACAATCGCCAGTCCCAGGCCAGACCCCTGGGGCTTGGTGGTGAAAAACGGGTTGAAGATGCGCTCGGTGATGTCGGCCTGGATGCCGGGGCCGTCGTCGGCCACCGTCAGAACCACCGCGCGAGGGTGCGCCTCGTCGTGTCCGGGTCGTTCGGAGGCGTCCACCCGGATGCAGCCCTGGCCACCGAGCGCTTCGAGCGCGTTGATGAGCAGGTTGGTGACGACCTGGCAGAGTTGATGGTGGTCGCCGACCATCGGGGGCAACGTCGCCGGGACGTTCACCTCGAACCGCGTGTCGCGGCGGGCCAGCTTGCTGTCGGCCAGCGTCACCGCATCCTGGACCACCCGCGCGATCGAGGTGTGATCGACTTCGAGCCGGATCGGCCTGACGAAGTCCAGCACCTCGAGGACGATGGAGTTGGCCATCTTGGCCTCGTTGATGATGTCGTTCAGCATGCCCTGCAGATCAACCCGATCCACCAGCTTGCGCCGCAGCAGGCCCGCCATCACTTCGATGCCGGCCAGCGGATTCTTGACCTCGTGCGCGATCATCGCCGCCATTTCGCCCAGCGCCGCGAGCCGGTCGCGCAGCCGCTCCCGCTCTTCGGCTCGTTCCACCAGCGTCAGGTCCTTGAAGAAGAGCGCCGCCCCGTACACCCGCCCGCGTTCGTCCCGGATGAGCGACACGGTGTAGCCGATGATCGTGCCGGTGGGTTTCAGGCGAAGCTCGGCGCGACTGGGCAGGTGGCTCAGATCGAAGACGTTGGCAAACACGCGGAGCAAATCCCCGTGGTCGTGGAGCATGTCGCTGAAGTGGCGCCCTACGTCGCCAGGCGTTTCGGCCATCCCGAGAATGCGGTACGCCTCTTCGTTGATCGCCGCCACGGTTCCGTCGCGCGCAATCGCCATTACGCCATTGCGCATGCTGGCGATCAAATCGCGAAAGAAACGGTTGTCGATCGACTTGGCCATGGCGCGCGCCGTGCTCCTGGACTTGGGCCGGAGGATTTTGCCGATGACAGAATTGTAATCCGCTTTCGGTTTTGTCATCGGGGCGCTGCGCGCAGGCGGACTGTAGCCTCGGAATTGAACGCCCCGGGCGGCCTCATGCCGTCCGGGGCGCGCCACTGCCTCTTCGCGAGAGCAAGGACGGTGCCTAGCGCAGCGGCTTGTCGAACGGCACCAGCGCAATCGGCGGAATACCGGCCGCGACAATCGCCTTGTTGACCTCCGACAGATCGGTGTCGACGATGCGCTGCAGCCGCTGCATCACGTCGGTCAATTGCGACTTGAGATCGCGGTAGCGCGCCGCAATGCCCGAGGTGGGTGCGGCGTCGGCCGTGTCGGCCACGCCCGCCAGTCCCGCAAACTGGAAATCGAGCTTCGGCAGGTAATTGAGCGAGTCCTGGTTCGTCTTGAGCTTCGGGTTGTAGAGTTCGTCGGCAATCGCGTTCAGGCGTCCCATCAAACGGTCGGTGCCCTCCTTGAGGGGCCCGCCTTTTCCGAGCGCGGTGGCCCGTTTCATCAGGCCGGTGGTCTGGGCGTTGACGTCCTTGATGCGGCGGATCGCCCCGTGAATCGTCGTCAGGTCGTCGCGGACGCTCTTGAGAAAGTTCGCCTGCGCCACCAGATCCTCGGGCGATGCCTTGACGGCCGGGTTGGGCCGCACCTCGAACGGCGCCTCCAGCTTCGTTTCGCCCACCGTCAGCCGGACGGTGTAGCGCCCGGGTGTGATGCGGACGCCCTGCGGAGGGAAGTCGCCGTAGGTGTAGCGCGGCATCACGAGGCTCGCCACGGTCTGACGAAGATCCCACACGATGCGATTGACGCCGGCGACCGGCTCGATCGGCTTGTCGTCTTCGTCGTCTTCTTCGCCGGCCTCCTTGAGGTCGTCCTCGACCTTGGGTGCCACGCTCGACAGGGTGCGCAGCAGCGTGCTGCCGTCAAGAAACTCGAGGGTCACCGGCGCATCGGCTTTGGGCTTGTCCTTGAGCCAGAAGTTCACGATGACGCCGCTGGGCCGGTTTTTGCCGCCCTCGGCGTGCAGGCTCACCTCACCGGGCAGCCGGAAGGTTGGCCGAGGTGCGAACAATCGCGCCGGGGTCTGAACGATCTCGGGCTGCCACTGGCGCAGCGCCGTCAGGTCGTCGAGGATCCAGAACGCCCGGCCTTCGGTCGCCACCACCAGATCTTCGTACTTGACCACCAGATCGGTGATGGGCACGACGGGCAGGTTGCGCTGGAACCGCTGCCAGTTGGCGCCGCCATCAAACGAGAGGTACAGGCCCGATTCGGTTCCGGCATACAAGAGGCCCTTGCGCGCCGGGTCTTCTCGCACCACGCGAGCGAACGTCGTGTCCGGGATGCCCTTGACGATCGTCGTCCACGTCTTGCCGTAGTCGGTGGTCTTGTAGATGTACGGGCGCAGATCGTCGTGTTGATTCATCATGGCCGCGACGTACGCCGTGGCCTTGTCGTGGGGCGACACCTCGATGGCGTTGATCCGGATCCACTCGGGGATGCCCTTGGGCGTGACGTTGGTCCACGTCTTCCCCGCGTCGCGGGTGAGGTGGACGAGCCCGTCGTCGGTGCCCGCCCAGATCGTGCCGGCCTCGTGCGGCGATTCCACCACAGAGAAGATCGTGTTGTAGGTTTCGACGCCGGTAAATTCGTGCGCGATGGGACCGCCGCTGTAGTCCTGCTTCGACGTGTCGTTGCGCGACAGGTCGGGACTGATTTCCTCCCACGACTGGCCCGCGTCGCGCGACCGGAGCAGCATCTGCGCGGCGTGATAGAGCGTGTCCGGGTCGTGCGGCGACAGCAGGATCGGCGCGGTCCACTGGAAGCGGTACTTGAGATCGCGGGCCGCCCGTCCGTCGATCACCTGCGGGTAGGCGACGATTTCGCGCTGCTCGCCGGTCTTGTGGTCGTAGCGGGTAATCGACCCGCCGTAGCCGCCCGCGAAGACGATGTCCGGATTGCGCGGGTCGGGCGCGATCCAGCCCGATTCGCCTCCGGCCACCGCGTGCCAGTGCGCCTGCGTGATGCTCGAATCGCGTACGCCGCTCGGGATGGCGATGCTGGAGTTGTCCTGCTGCGACCCGTACACCCAGTACGGGAACCGCGAGTCGGTGGTGACGCGGTAGATCTGGGCCGTGGGCTGGGTGTCCTGGCTGGTCCAGGTCTCGCCGCCGTTGGCTGTCACCTCGGCGCCCCCGTCGTCGCCCAGGATCATCCGTGCCGGGTGTTCCGGATCGATCCACAGATCGTGCGTGTCGCCGTGGCGCACGCGGATGCTCGAAAACGTCTTGCCCCCGTCGACCGACTTGAGAAACGAGATGTTCGGAAGGTAGACCACGTCCTGGTTGGTCGGATCGGCGAAGACGCCGGAGTAATACCACGCGCGCTGCCGAATCCGATGCGAGCCGTTGACCAGGGTCCACTTCTCGCCGCCGTCGTCGCTTCGGTACAGACCGCCTTTTTCGGCCTCGACCATCGCCCAGACGCGCGAGGGCTTCGAGGCCGACACGCTGACGGTGACCTTGCCCACGACAAGATCGGGCAGGCCGCCCGCGAGTTTTTTCCAGGTGTCGCCGCCGTCGAGGGATTTATAGAGGCCGCCGCCGGGCCCGCCGCTCTGCAGCGTCCAGGGCTTCCGGTACACCTGCCAGAACGCGGCGTAGAGAATGCGCGGGTTGGTCGGATCCATCATCAGGTCGGACGCGCCGGTTTTATCGTCGACAAACAGCACCTTGGTCCACGTCTTCCCGCCATCGAGCGTGCGGTAAATCCCTCGCGCCTCGTTCGGGCCCCAGATATGGCCCTGCGCCGCGACGTACGCGATGTCGGGATTGCTCGGATGGATCCGGACGCGCGCGATTTGACGCGTGTCGGCGAGGCCGACATTGGTCCATGTGGCGCCCGCGTCGGTGGACTTGTAGACGCCGTCGCCGTGCGAACTGGTGCTGCCTCGGATCGCCGTTTCACCGGTGCCGACGTAGAGCACGTTGGCGTCGGATGCCGCGACAGCGATGGCGCCGACCGACCCGGTCTTGAAGAACGTGTCGGACACGTTGGCCCAGGTGGCGCCGCCGTCGGTGGTCTTCCAGACCCCGCTGCCGGTGCCGCCGAAATAGAACAGCTGCGGCTTGCCGCGCACGCCTGTCACCGCCACCGATCGTCCGCCGCGAAACGGCCCGATGTTGCGGAACTCGAGGCCGGGAAACTGATCCGACAAGGTCGGCGGCTTCGCGGGCTTCTCGGCGCCGGCCGGCGCTGGCGCGGTCGGGCTTGCCGATTTCGGCTGGGGTCGGGCGGCGGCAGGGGCGGCCGGCCTGGCCGCGGCGCCGGCCTGCGGTGCGCCCGCCGGGGGCGAAGGCGGGGCGGTTTGGGCGAGCATCGTCCAGGACACCGTCACGAGAACCGCGGCAACCGTAGAAATTCTGGCCATCGACACAACACACCTCCGAGAAACATGCACGAATCGGCTCGGGCAGGATAGCACGCGGCGCCACGCGGCGTCGGCGCGTGATACCCTTGACCCCGCACGCGATGAGGGCCTTTTCGCGCATCCTCCTGACCGGGGGCGGGACCGCCGGGCACGTGAACCCGGCACTGGCAATCGGACGAGCGCTTGGCGACGAGCGCACGGCGTACCTCTACGTCGGCGTGCGTGGACGGGCCGAAGCCGACGTGGTGCCCCGCGAAGGCATCCCGATCCGGTACGTGAGGGCGTCGGCGTATCCAGGCGCCCGTGTGTCTCCGCACTGGATCGGATTCCTGATCAACCTGATTCTGGGCACCATCAGCGCGCTCGTGCTGATTCGACGGTTCCGGCCCGAGGTGATCGTCGGGACCGGCGGGTTCGCCTCGGCGCCGGTGATGTTCGCCGCCGCGGCGCTCAAGCGCCTCGGCCTGTGCCGCGCCTGCGTCTACGTGCACGAGCAGAATGCGGCGCCCGGAAAACTGAACCTGCTGGTCGGGCGCCTGGCCGATCGGGTCTTCGTCACCTTCCCCGAGACGCTGGCGGCGTTTCCCGGCAACGGCGTGGTGGCGGGCTATCCCCTGCGGCGGCGCATCCAGCCGATCGATCGCGACAGCGCGCGGCGGGCGCTGGACTTTGCCGTGCCCCTCGGGCGGACGGTGGTGCTGGCGTTTGGCGGATCGCAAGGCGCGCGGACCATCAATCACGCCATCGTCGACGCGCTGCGATTCCTGCTGCCGCACCGCGATCGGCTGTTCGTCATCCACGGCACCGGCTTGAAGAAGCCGGGCAGCGACTACGACCCCGGCCAGGACACCGCCGAACGGATGCGCGCCGCCTACACCGACGACGAGCGCCGGCTGATCGAGACGTTCTACGTGTCGCGGCCGTTCTTCCACGACATCGAACGGGTCTACGCGCTGTCGGATCTGGCGGTGGTGCGCGGCGGGGCGGGCACGCTCAACGAAATCGCGGCCCTCGGCCTGCCCGCGATCGTGGTGCCGAAGGCCAACCTGCCGGGCGAACACCAGGTGATGAACGCTCGCGCGCTGGCCCGGACCGGCGGGGCCGTCGTGCTCTACGAAGAGACCCGTGCGTGCGAGGGACGCATGGCCGAGCAGTTGGATGGCGACGTCCTGGCGGCGACGGTGCTGGATCTGGCGGTGCCCGACCGCCTGCGCAGCATGGCCGACGCGATCGGGCGTTTCGTGCAGCGCGATGCGCTCGAGGTCATCGAGCGCGTGGTGTCGGGAGAGGCCGTTCCCGCGCCTGCGCCCGACATGGTGATGCCGGCCGCGCTGCTGTCGAACGGGGCGCTGGTCAGCGCGCTCGAGCGCGCGTTGAGCGCCAGGACGCACGACGGTCAGGTGGCGAGCGAGATCCGGTCTGCCGACGATCGCGCCTATTATACGAACCGCGCCGCGTCGCTCATCGCCAGTGTGCGATGGGAGCACCGGAATCTCGGCGTCAAACTGGTGGGGCTCCTGCAGGCGCGCGACAAGCTGCCGCTGGTGGTGGGGCTGCTGCAGGATCGGCGCCCCGCGGCCTGGTACAAGCGGATGCTGGGCGGCGACTTCGAACAAGTGGGCTTTGTCCGCCGCAACGCCCTGACGGCCATCGCGCGGCTCGGCGTCGTGACGCCCGAGGTCGAGCGCGTGCTGGAGGCGGCATTCTCCGACCCCTATTACGAAGTCCGATGCGAGGTCGCCCGCACCGCAGTGGCCCTGGACGGCGCGCTCGACGAGGCCGCCAGACGCAGGCTGACCTCGGCGCTGATCGGGTTGCTGTCGGACCGATGGATCGAGGTGGCCGCCGCGGCGGCCGAGGCGCTCGGAACCGTTGGCGGTGAACGCGACGCGCTGCCGGCGCTGGTGCAGTTGCAGGGCTACCGGTACTGGGTGGTGCGCGCCGCAGGCCTCCGCGGGCTGCGGGCGCTGGTGCAACGCGGGCAGGCCGGCGATCTCGCCGTCCTCGAACGCGAACTGCGGGGGTTCGTCCTCACCGCCACCGACTTTCGTCCCGAGTTCACCATTCGCAGCGCGTACGCGGGCGTGGTGGACGCCATCTCGCGAGAAAGGAGTTCGGGCGCATGATTCACCTGCTCGGACATCTGCTCGAAGGCGGGTATCGCGCCTGGTCCATCCTGAGGCTGTTCGATTATCTGACCGTGCGCGCGATTGCCGCCTCGATGACCGCGTTCGTGCTGGTGCTGGGCGTCATGCCGCGCTTTATCTGGTACCTGCACCATCGCGGGTTGGTCGATCAGGTGCGCGATACCGGCGTGCCGTCCGCCTTCGACAAGGCCGGGACGCCCGTGATGGGCGGCGCGGTGATGGTCGGCAGCGTGCTCGCGGCCTCGCTCGCCTGGTGCGACCCGACCAGTCGGTACGTGTGGAGCGTGCTGATTGGCATGGTGTGGTTCGCGCTGATTGGCCTGAGCGACGACATCGCGAAATGGCGCGCCCGATCCGGCAATCGGGGCATGAGCGAAGGCCGCAAGCTGCTGCTGCAGGGCGCCTTCGCCGGCTTGTTCGTCCTGTTGCTGGCCAGCCCGTGGTCCCCGCTGCCCGCCAGAGAGGCCGGCGCGTTCTACGTGCCTTTCGTCAAGGCCGCGATCTTCAACTCGCTGTGGCTCTATCTGCCCGTGGCGTTCTGTTTCGTCGTGCTGGTGGGCAACGCCGTCAACATCACCGATGGCCTCGACGGTCTCGCCATCGTGCCGTCGGTGCTCGCGGTGTCGGCGCTCGGGGTGTTCGCCTACATCATGGGCAATGCCATCTGGGCGCGCTATCTGTTTTTCCCGCACCTGGCCGGCGCGGGCGAACTGATTGTGGTGTGCGCCGCGTTTGCCGGCGCCGGGATCGGCTTCCTCTGGTACAACGCCTATCCGGCGCAGATCTTCATGGGCGACGCCGGATCGCTCGCCATCGGCGGGTGCCTGGCCACTCTGTCGGTCGTGGTCAAGCAGGAGGCGCTGTTTCTGATACTGGGCGGCCTGTTCATCGCCGAAGCCGTCACCTCGCAGGTGCAGGACAAGATCGGCATCAAGTGGCTCGGCCGGCGGCTGTTCTACCGCGCGCCGCTGCACCATCAGATGCAGCACGCCGGACTGGCCGAGACCAAGGTCGTCATTCGGCTGTGGATCGTCTCGCTGATTCTCACGCTGGTGTCGATTGCGACCGTCAAGCTGCGGTGAGCGACCTTGGCGCCGCGCCCACCGCCGCGACCGCTCGCCTGTGCCATAATCCGCGGGGTCGCCGCTGGCCGGAGACGGGATGTCCCGCCGGCCGATCCTGTCGATCGCGACGGCACCCTCACCCCGGGCGACATAGACTATGAACGACATCTTCACACACCTGCTGGTCCTCGGGCGCCCGGCGTGCGGCAAATCCGAGTTCATCGATTTCCTCAAGCGCGCGCCCGCCGACATGCGCACGCGCCGGCTGCACATCGGCACGTTCGAGGAAGTCGACGACTTCCCCTGGATCTGGGAGAAGTTTCAGGACGACGAACTCTGGGAGCGGGCAGGGTACGACCGCCTCTACACCCAGGAGTACATGCCGGGCAATGCCGGCATGGCCCCGAAAGGCGCCAGGCTCTTCGACTGGTGCATGCACAAGTTCAACGACGTGATCGCGCGGCAGTACCTGGGTCGCGACGAGTTCTACCGGGCCTCGACGCTGCTCATCGAGTTCTCGCGCGGCGGCGACAGCGGGTACGCCAACGCGCTCGCCACGCTGGACCGCCGCATTCTCGAGCCGGCCGCGATTCTCCACATTCAGGTGTCGCGCGAGGAATCGTGGCGCCGCAACGTGGCGCGGTATCAGGAGAAGCTCAAGGATTCGATCCTGGCCCACATGGTGCCTCGCCAGACCTACGACTACTTCTACGACACCAACGACTGGGACGAACTGACTGGCGGGCGCGTGTCGGGCGACATCACGATTAACGGCCTGTCGGTGCCCTTCGTCTCGATGAACAACGAACCCGAGTCGACCGACCCGGCCGTGCTGGAACACCGGTACGCCGCCGCGCTCGACCGGCTCTGGACGTTGAGGAGCGCGCGGTGAGCACCCAGAGCCGCCCGGAGATTTTCGAGCACCTGTTCGTGCTGGGCCGTCCGGCCGGCGGCAAGAGCGAATTCATCGATTTCATGAAGAAGGTGAGCGCGCGCCACCGGGCCGTCCACTTCGGCATCGGCCGGTTCGAAGAGGTGGACGATTTTCCGTGGCTGGTCGAGGCCTGCATCGACGACGATGCGAGGGAGGGGCGCGGAGAGGCCAGGCTCGTGTCCGAGTGCACACCGGACGGCTACAACATCACCGCGGCGAAATTCCGCCGGTCGCTCGTCGACCGGTTCAACGACACGATTCTCACCAGGTACCTCGCCAACCCGTCGTTCTACCAGGGCGGCACCCTGTTGATCGAGTTCGCCCGCGGCCAGTCGGATGGATTCGGCGAGAGCCTCGAGCGCTTCCACCCCGACATCCTCAGGCGCGGGGCGATCGTCTACATCAACGTCTCGTTCGAAGAGTCGTACCGCAGAAACGGCGCGCGCTACCGGAAGGGCGAAGAAGAATCGACCCTGTTCCACAAGGTGCCCGACGGCGACATGTTCGGGTTTTTCCGCGAGAACGACTGGGACGCCATGACGGGTGGCGCCCAGGACGGCTGGCTCGATCTGGCCGGCGTGCGCGTCCCGTTCGTCTCGATGCTCAATGAGCCCGAATCATCCGACCCGGCCGTGCTGCGGGACCGCTACGGGCGGGCGCTGCACAGGTTGCTGGATCTTGTGCGGACCAGGTAACGCATGCGAAACCCGATGAATCATTCGGCCGAGTACCGGCGGCGCCGCTTCGCCAACTGGTTTCCGCTGGGCGTCACCTACGCCACCTACTACATGGGGCGCTACAACCTCAACGTGTCGTCGACCACGATGATGGACAAGTTCCATCTGTCCAAGGGCGACTTCGGCCTGATTGCGACCGCCGGATTCTGGACCTACGCGCTCGCGGTGGCCTTCAACGGGCCGCTGGCCGATCGGATCGGCGGGAAGAAATCCATTCTGATTGGCGCGGCTGGCGCGTGCGCCCTCAACCTGATCATCGGCCTCCTGTTTTTGAACGGCTGGCAGACCAAGATCATCGTCGGCATGTCGCTGCTGTACGCGGTGAATCAGTACTTCCAGTCGTTCGGCGCACTGTCGGTGGTGAAAGTCAACGCGCCGTGGTTCCACGTGCAGGAACGCGGGATCTTCGGCGGCGTCTTCGGGATGATGATCTCGTCGGGCTACTTTCTGGCCCTCACCGTGGGCGGATGGATTCTCTCGTGGATGGCGTGGTACTGGGTCTTTCTGATTCCCTCGTTCCTGCTGGCCGTGATGTTCGCGGTCGACTGGGTGCTCGTCAAGGACCGGCCGTCGCAGGCCGGGTTCCCCGATCTCGACACCGGCGATGCGACGTCGAAGGATGCCGACAAGGACACGCCGGTGGACTTCGGGTACCTGGTGCGTCGCGTGTTCACCAATCGCGTGATCCTCACCATCATCGCCGCCGAGTTCTGCACCGGGTTCGTCCGGCAGGGCGTGATGCTGTGGTTTGTGCCGTTCCTCAAGGAAGTGCATCACATCGAACACGGCACCGCGCTGTTCTCGATCGCGTCTACCGGCATCACCGTCGGCGGCATCCTCGGCGGGCTGCTCTGCGGGTATCTGTCCGACAACGTGTTCGGATCGCGGCGTCCGCCGGTGGCGTTCATCTTCTATCTGGGACAAATCGTGGCGCTGGTGGCGCTGGGGCAGTCGACCTCGCCGCTGGTCGCCGCGTTGCTGATTCCGTTTACCTGCATGTGGATCTTCGGCGTGCACGGCATGCTGTCGGCGACCTCTGCGATGGACTTTGGCGGCACCAAGGCGGCGGCGACCGTGGCGGGCATCTGTGATGGCGTGCAGTACATCGCGTCCGGCCTCACCGGGTTCGCGCTGGGAGGCGCGCTCGACGCGTACGGCTGGGGAATGTGGACCTGGATGATCCTGCCGTTCTCGGTCGTTGGCGCGTTGCTGATGACGCGGCTGTGGAACGAAACGCCGCTTCGCGCACATGCCGGGCACTAGCCGCGCGGGCGCCCGTTCGGATACGCAACAGATGGACTACGAGGTCCCGACCGTGGATCTGCACCGCCATTTCGAGGCGGGGCTGAGGCCGGAGGCCATCGCGACGCTGGCCGCCAGGCACGGCGTGACCCAGGCGCGGACCCGATCGGGCCAGGTAGTCGCCGGCGTCGATCCGCAGGATCCGGAATCCATCCGGCGGTACTATCGCGACGTGGCGGCGGGGTTCGGCCGGCCCGACGGCTTCGCCCGGTTCGCCGATTCGTTCGGCCTGCCGCTGTCGGTGTTGCAGACGCTCGAGGATCTCGAACAGGCCGCGTTCGACCAGATTGTCGACCTCGCGGGCCGCGGGCATCTGCACACCGAACTGCGCGGTTCGCCGTTTACGTACCGGGAGCAGATCGGGGCGCCGCTCGATCAGATCGCCGCCGCCCTGGTGCACGGTGTCGATCGGGCGTGGCGCGAACGGGAGGCGAGCGGCACGTTTCTGCTGGCCTTCAGCCGGCAAAAAGGCCTCGCCGGGCCGGCCGCCGGGCCCTCAGGCGGCCAGGCGAGGACGGTGGCGGAATTGGCGGCAGGGCTGCATCGCGCCGATCGCCCCGTCGGGCTCGACATCGCCGGCTATCCCGAAACCCCGTTTCCGCCGAGTCTGTTCGAAGAGGCACTTGGGCCCGCGCGGGAGGCGGGTGTGCCGTTGACCGTCCACGCGGGCGAGCAGGGCCGACCGCCCGACTACCAGTCGGCTCCACCCGCGCTCATCGTCGAAGCCGTTACCGCGCTGGGCG
Source organism: Acidobacteriota bacterium (assembly GCA_037133015.1). Lineage (GTDB taxonomy): Bacteria > Acidobacteriota > Vicinamibacteria > Vicinamibacterales > JAKQTR01 > JBAXOX01. Next base: position 2,006 of record JBAXOX010000044.1, on the reverse strand, counting down.
CGCGGCGGATCGGCCATGGCACGTCGCTGGCGGCGTCGCCCCAGGCGCGACAGCTGATCAAGGAGCGGGGCGTGGCGGTGGAATGCTGTCCGGTGTCGAACGACCGGATGGGGTTTGTCTCACTGGCCGCGCATCCGCTGCCGCTGCTGCTGGACGAAGGATTGCTGGTGTCGGTGGGCACCGACGACCCCCTGATGTTTGGCCCGTTCACAGTAACCGAAACGTGTGAGATGATGGCGCCAGCGCTCGGGTTGCGGCGTTTGTGGCGGCGACAGTTGACCAGCAACGGCGTGGCGTCCGCCTTCGTCTCCGACCAGCGCCGGGCCTGGCTGATGGCGTGTCTGGCGCAGACGGCGCCGGACGCGGTGGCCGCGCCGGTTCACGTTCCGGGCACTCGCGCCGACTGTTGATCGTACGGCCGTCGTCTGTCCTGATGTTGGAGTGTATAGATGGCTATCCCCCCGCAACTGATCGACGGAATCAAGCGCCTCGATCCTCTTCCGGCGACCCTGCACCGGCTGATGCGGGCGCTGAATGACGAAGATGCCGGCGCCTACGTGATTGGCGAAATCGTCCAGTTCGATTCCGCGGTGGTGTCGATGCTGCTGCGGGTGGCCAATTCGGTGGCCTACGGCGGCTGGGTGCGCACCGAATCGGTGCGCGAGGCCGTGACGCGGATCGGCAAGGCGCGCGTGGTCGACCTCATCATGGGGGACCACCTCAAGAAACTGCAGGGCGCCGCGCCCATGTACGATCTGAGCGAAGAGGACCTCTGGCTCCATTCCACCGCGGCCTCACTGGCGGTGCGCGCCGTCGGACGCGAGTGCCCGACCGCCAACCTCACCGAGTCGGCGGCGATCGCCGGACTGGTCCACGACGTGGGCAAGCTCGTCATGGTGCGCTACCTCAAGGCCGACGTGGCGTCGCTGCTGGCGCTGCGCGATGCGCGGAGCATCACCTTCGTGCAGGCCGAGCGCGAAATGTTCGGCTGCGACCACGCCGAAGTCGGCGGGGAAATGGCGAAGCACTGGGGATTTCCGCCAGAGATTCAGGATGCCATCGCCCGGCACCACGAGGCCCCGATCGAGAACTCGACGCCGCTGCTCGACGCGGTGGTGGTCGCCAACCTGGCGGCCAAGTCCATCGGTGCGGGGCTGGGCGCCGAAGGGATGGACATGCTCGTCGACGATCGCTGCTACGCCCGGCTCAAGCTCGACTTTGCGGGGTTTTCGCGCGTGTGCCTGGCCACGCTGTCGGGACTCAAGGACGTCGCGACGGCCTACGGCGTCAAGATGGGGTAGGGCGCTAGCCGCGTCGCCGGAAGAACTCGGCGAACCCCATCACGACCAGCAACAGGGCGAACACAACCATCAACCCGCCCAAGCCGACCGCGATCCGGCTCACCACCGAGGTCGGCAGCATCCGGACCAGACCGTACGAGACGCTGGTCGCGCGGCTGGCCACGGCCCTGGCCGGGCCGGGTGGCGCCGTCAGCGTGGCCCACATGATGAGTGCGCCGACCCCGCCCACCAGCGCGGCGATGCCCCAGCTCAACCGAACCGCTTCCCAGTCGATGCCGCCGCGCGTTGACCGTTTCGTAATTGTCTTCTTCGCCATGGCTCACCTTCTCCCTTCTGGAATCGCCGGCGGGACGAATGGCGCCGGGTCTGAAGACCCGGCCTCCGCTATCCCTATTCGTCCTCCGACGCGTGATCCTGCAGCGCTTCCCACTGGCTCATCAGATCGCCGACGATCCACATCAACTTCTGATGTTCATCGATCACCGGCTTGGACGCGTCGCGGTTTTCGTAGAATCCGGGCGCCGACATCAGGGCCTCGATGGCCTTGACGCGTTGTTCGCGATCGGCGATGCGCACTTCGAGTTCGGCAATCCGGTCGCGCAGCGCTTTGCGAGCGCGGTGCCGCTTGCGGGCGTCGGCGTCGGCGCGCTTCTTCGCCTCGTAGTCGGCGGCCCGATCGGCGGGCACCGCCTGCGCCGGGCGCGC
>JBAXOX010000043.1:0-32229 GCA_037133015.1 Acidobacteriota bacterium | reverse complement strand
AATGTCGAGGGGCCTGCCCCGCCTGCCCTGAGCGCAGTCGAAGGGAGCGGGGCGACTACCTCGTAGGATCCGATTCGGATTCCCGCTGCAAGGCTCATGGCAATAATGGGGTCGTCAACGTCAGTCTACATCAGCGGCATCGTGGTCTTCGGCTTGAGGGCTCAACCCCGGTCCCGGCTCCGGCGTCGGCCGGTCCCCGCGTACTGTCGCGGGTGAACCGAAGGTACAATCGGGAATCGTCCGCGATCCGCGGGCGCGTGGTGGTCCGGAGAGATTCGCCCGAACAGGTGGCCGGCGCATGCCTGATGTCCGTTTCGAAATCGTCCTCGTCGTCGTCCTGGTCCTGCTCAACGGCATCTTTTCGCTCGCCGAATTCGCGATGGCGTCGTCGCGAAAGGCCCGCTTGCAGCAGCGCGTCGACGACGGAGACCTGCGGGCGAAGACGGCCCTCTCGCTGTTCGAGCACCCGCTCGATTTTCTCTCGACCGTGCAGATCGGTATCACGCTGATAGGGGTGCTGGCGGGCGCCTTGGGCGGCTCGACGCTGGCCGGCGCGCTGGCTGCCCGGCTCGAACCGATACCTTGGCTCGCCCCCCACGCCTCGTCGATCGCCCTCGGTGTGGTGGTGCTCGCGATCACGTTCCTTACCCTGGTGGTCGGCGAACTGGTGCCCAAGAAGCTCGCGCTCCAGAATCCCGAGGCCATCATCTCGGCGATGGCGCGGCCGATGGGCGTGTTCACCCGGATCTTCTCGCCGCTGGTGCGCGTGCTCAGTTCCTCGACCAGCGCGGTGCTGCGCGTCTTTGGCGTCACCCCGCGGCCCGAGGTACCGGTCACCGAAGAAGAACTGCAGGTGCTGCTTGATCAAGGCCGGCAGGCGGGCGTGTTCGAGGCCTCCGAGCAGGACATGGTCGAAGGGGTGTTCCGCCTCACCGACCGGCGCGTGTTTCAGGTGATGAAGCCCCGCACCGAAATGGTGTGGCTCGACATCAACGAAACCGACGAGGTCAACCGCGCCAAGATTGCCGAGAGTCCGTACTCGCGCTTTCCGGTCTGCGCCGACGGCCTCGACAACGTCCTCGGCGTCGTCAAGGCCCGCGACTGGCTGCTGTCGCCGGGCGCGCCGCTCAAGAGTTGCGCGGTGCCGGTCTACTTCGTCCCCGAGACTGCCATGGCCTCGCGGGCGCTCGAGGTCTTTCGGACCCGCAAAGCCGAGCTGATGATCGTGATCGACGAGTTCGGCGGCGTGCAGGGTCTGCTGACCATCACCGACCTGCTGGCGGAAATCGTCGATGGCCTCGACACCAGCGAGCCGCAGGCCGTGCAGCGGCAGGACGGCTCGTGGCTGGTGGACGGCCTGCTGTCGATCGACGACTTCAAGGACCGGTTCGAGATCGCCGATCTGATGCCGGACGAAGACAACTACGAGTCGGTCGGCGGATTCGTCATGATGAGCCTGGGCCGGATCCCCAAGGTCACCGACCGGTTCGACTGGAATCACCTGCGATTCGAAGTGATGGACATGGACGGCAAACGCGTGGACAAAGTGCTCGTCGCGCGTGTGCCACCCGCTTCGCCCGACGCGCAGGCCTGACGCCGACAACCTGGAGAACACGCAGATGCGATCGACAAGACCTACCGGCGCGACGCGCCGAGCGACACTGGGTGTGCTGGCCGTGCTGGGCGTGATCGCCATATGCGGGGCGACGTCGGCCCTGCTGACCGCGCAGGATCGGCTCAAGACGATGCCCGGGTACGAACAATATCTGCGGATGAGCACCGAGATGACGGGCGCCGTTAAATCGGGAGCCCTCGCCGGCACGTGGAAAGACGCCAAGGCGTTCGAATATTCGCGAGACGGAAGAATCCTCCGCTTCGACGTCGCGACCAAGCAATCCGTCGACCTCGGGCCCGCGCCAGCGACGGCCGACGGGGCAGGAGGTCGGGGCGGGCGGGGCCAGAGCGGCGCGCCGGCGCGCGGACGGCAGGTGGCATCGGTCGAGTCGCCCGACAAGACGTGGAAAGCCGTCTACAAGAATCGCAATCTGTACCTCACCGATGCGGCCGGCACGATCGACACGCCCGTCACCTCCGATGGCAGCGAGAAAGACCGGGTCAAGTATGGAACCGCCAGTTGGGTGTACGGCGAAGAGCTGAATCAAACGACCGCGATGTGGTGGTCGCCCGACAGCACGAAGCTGGCGTACTACCGCTTCGACGAAAAACAGGTGCCCGACTACGTCCTGCAGATGGGGCAGACCAAGCTCTACTCCACGGCCGATACCGAGGCCTATCCCAAATCGGGCGAACCCAATCCCATCGTCGACCTGTTCGTCTACGACGTCGCCACCAAGACGACGGTGAAAGTGGACGTGCGCGGCGGCAAACCGTTCGACAACGACGTGGTCGGCCACTATGTCTACCGCATCTCGTGGTCGCCCGACGGCAAGGAGTTGCTGTTCACCCGCGCGAACCGTCGCCAGAACACGATCGAACTGGCCGCCGCCAATCCGGCGACCGGCGCGTGCCGGGTGATTCTCCGCGAAGAATGGCCCACGGGCTGGATCCAGGAGACCCCGGCGCTGATCTTCTTGAAAGACGGCCGGCGGTTCATCTGGGGCTCCGAGCGCAACGGCTGGCAGAACTATTACCTGTACGATCTGTCTGGCGCGTTGATCGCGCCGCTGACCCGCTACGATCGGTTCGAAGCCGCCGCCATCGTCAAGATCGACGAGGACGCGAAACTGATCTTCGTGATGGCGCGCGACGGCGACAACTATCTGAAGTTACAGCTCCACAAGGTGGGGTTGGACGGCAAGAGCGACGTGCGTCTGACCGACCCGGCCTTCAATCACGCGGTCGGCAGTTGCCTGTCCGCGGGACGCGGCGGCCCGACGGCAGGCGTACCCGGTGGCGCCCCGCCGCCGTGCGGCATTTCGCCCGACAACCGGTTCGCGGTCGACGTGTATCAAACGCACGATACGCCGCCCGCCACGCGGATGATCGACGCCACGACGGGCAAGGTTGTGGCCGAACTGGCCGCGAGCGATGTCACCAAGTTCACGCAGCTCGGACTCAAGAAAGCCGAGATGTTCTCGTTCGTGGCCGCCGACCTCACCACACCCCTGCGCGGGGTGATCAGCTTTCCGTCGAACTTCGACCCGTCGAAAAAGTACCCGACGATCGTCTCGGTGTACGGCGGGCCGGCCTCGGCGAGCAACACGTCGCGCGAAACGTTCGTCCAGGCCAATCCGATGGCCGAGTACGGATTTTTAATCGTCAATCTCGATTCGCGAGCCACGCCCGGGATGGGCAAGCGCACCCTCGACGCGATCTACCAGAAGCTCGGGCAGGTCGAAATGGATGACATGGCGGAGGGCATCAAGGCGCTGTGGAGCCGGCCGTACTTCGATCGGGACCGCGTCGGGATCCAGGGCACCTCATACGGCGGCTACTCGTCGGTGATGTGTCTGCTGCGGCACCCCGAAGCGTTCCGCGTGGCGGCGGCATCCTCGGCGGTTACCTCGTGGGTCCATTACGACACGATCTACACCGAGCGCTACATGTGGATTCCACAGGAGAACAAGGCCGGTTACGACCTTGGCAGCGCGATGACCTACGCCGACAAATTGAGCGGCCGGCTGCTGATCTACTACGGCACCGCCGACAACAACGTGCATCCGACCAACGCGATGCAGTTGATTCAGGCGCTCCAGCGCGCGGGCAAGAGCTTCGAGGTGCAGGTGGGACCCGACGCCGGGCACTCGGGCGTCAACCAGCAGCGCATGATGGAGTTCTTGATCGAGAACCTCGTCGTCAACCCGCCGAAGCGGGCGGCTACTTCCCGATAGCGTCCATCGTTCGCAGCACGGGGTAGTAGTCGGGCGCGGGCGTCCCGCCGAGCACCGGGTCGAGGATGTTCCACGCCATCAGCCCGTCGTCTGATCGCGGGTCGAACAACAGGAACGCCAGCCGCGCCAGCGGCTGGTCCATCGGCACGACGAGCGATCCAGCCGGCAGCGTCTGCTCGACGGCTTCCCACTGCCCCGTCAGCGTGCGCATCTTGTGCGTGCCTTGGTACTCGCGATCGGCCAGCACGTTGGATACGATCCTGAACCGCTCGCCGTTGAAGGCCTGTTCCGTGGCGGTTCGGATGTACTTGATGCCGTGCGCCTCGAGCCGGTCGACGACGCTCGCCAGCGCCCGCGCCTGCGGCGAGCCACCGCCGCCCCCGCGTCCCCCGCCGAACGCGCCTGGACCGCCTGGACCGCCTGCGCCTGCGCGCCCGCCCGGACCGGCTTGCCCGATCCCCTGGGCGGTGCCTCCGGCGGACCGCCCCGTGGCCGTCGAGGCTGGCGGCGGGCCGCCAGCGGCCGCTGACCCGGTCGCCGCCGGAGCGACCGTCGCGCCTGGCGCTACCGCCGGCCACACGTAAGCGCGCGGCGCCACGCTGGTCTCGGTGGCTTCGGTGGTGCCGTAGAACCCCATCATCTCGCGCGTCTCTCCCCCGGGCACACGACGGCGGTACGGGCGGTCTGGCACGTACGGGTTGCGCTCGCTTGTGGTCTGCGCGAAGACAATCTCCTTCGGGTCGGCGGCCTTCACCAGTTTCTGCCGCACGGCGAGCGACTTGCCGACGATCGATTCGCCATCGGCGGCGGCCACCGCCGCGCGCACGGCCTCGCCGTGTCCCGCGACGTAGCCCAGCGTCTCCTCGAGAAACCAGTAATCGGCCTTGATGCGGTCTTCGAACGAGGCGTACGAATACGTCTCCGAGAGAATCCCCAGCCGATTGCGAACCCCGAAGTAGGTCGAGGTGTACCGCGCCTTCGCGAGTTCGGCATCCGACGCCCACGCCCGCTCGGCTCCGCCGCGCATCACACCGCCGTAGTAGAAGTAGTCCCAGCCATGCTTGGCCTTGATGGCCCGGGTCACCGCCGGCAGCAACTGATTGCGCAGCAGCCCGGTGGTCGCCGCAGAATCGTTGGGATTGAGGGAGGTCTCGTACGTCAGGTAGAAGCCGCTGTCGGCGCTGCCATCGGTGGTGTGCAGATCGATCGCCACGTGCGGGTCGTAGCTGGTGAGCAACGCGGCGAGCGACCGCGCTTCGGCGCTCTCGAGCTTGGTGCAGTCGCGATTCAGATCGAGGTCCTGCGCGTTGGTGCGCTGCCCCATGCCGCCGACCGGGCCGAACTGGCTGCCCCGATTGGCCACGGTGACCCGCTCGTTGCCATCCGCGTTGTAGATGGGGTTGATCAAGAGCACGACCGACTCGAGCCACGCCGCGCGCTCGCCTTTCGCCAGCGACCGCAAGAGCCAGAGCAGCGCTTCTTTGCCCTCGACTTCTCCCGCGTGAATGTTGCCTTGAATGTAGATCCGCGTCTTGTTGGTGGCGAGCACCTGCGCCGGGGAGGCGCCCGGGGCGCCAACCACGGCCAGGGGCATCGGACGCCCTTCGAACGTGTAGCCGTAGGTCGTCAGATGAATCTGAGGCGAGGCCGCAGCCATCGCTTTCATAAACGCCATCACATCGTCGTACCGGCTCGTCTCGGCGAACCTGGTCGCCTCGGGACGCGTCAGCGGCCAGGCGCGTGTCGTCGTCGGGCGCGCAGCGGGACCCGCCGGAGGAGCCTGCGCCCTGACGACGCTGGCACCCTGCCACAGCACCAGCGCCGCGAGGACCAGGCGAGCAAATCTCGAACCGTGCTGCGAAGGTTTCATGTCTACGTCTCCCGTATGCGTGCCGCGCCGAGTGGCGGGCGACTCTCTCTCAGCGCTCAAAGTGCTCCTGCAGGGTCTGCAACTGGATGAGACCAGGCGAACGACCGCTGACGGCGCGAATGGTCACGCAGATGCGCGTCGCCCCGCGGGTACACCCAAAGGGCACCCGGTACTCGACCCGAACCGGCGCCGCCGATGGCGACACGAACACAGGCGCCTCCACCGTGCACCCGTCAACCAGCAGGTCGAAGGCAATCGGCTGACCGGCGCTGCCCCGGAACGTGGCGATCAGCGCCACCTCGGTGTCGTCGTACACGCCGAGGGACACGCGCTGCCACGCCGCCGTCTGCCGAAACACTCGCCCGTCCACCGTGCCGTCGGTCACCGCCTCGCCCGCATACTCGTGCTCCTGCTCGCTGCGGGCATCGCCCAGCGTCACCACGTCCACCACGCGCCGGGCCTGCGCGGGTGCCGACGCCGCCGACACCCTCGCCAGCGACGGCCGCGCGCACCAGGCGAACGCCAACAGGCCCGCCAGTGCCGCAACCGCCGTAGCCCGGGCCGCACGGCTTGCCAACTCAGGCCAGCACGTTCTTCAGCGTCTCGCCGAGAGCCCGAATCTGATAGGGCTTCTGGAGAAACGCGAACCGACCGCGGTTGCCGGCCAATTGCTCGATGTCCTGCTCGGCGTAGCCGCTCGACAGCACCACCCGGACTGCCGGGTCGATCTGGGTGAGTCGCTCGCGGACAGCCAACCCGTCCATCTCCGGCAGCGTCACGTCGAGCAGCACGGCGCGCACCAGCGAGGCATGCGTGGCAAATACGTCGATGGCCTGCTGGCCGTCTGCGGCCTCGAGCACGTCGTAGCCCAGGCGCTCGAGCATCGACTTGGCGACGCGGCGAACGCCGTCCTCGTCATCGACGAGCAGAATCGTGCCCGTCCCGACGCGCAGTCCCACGTCCCGATCCGCGGGTGGGGCGACCTGGGCCGCAGCCTTCGCTACGGGAAACAACATCCGGAACGACGAACCGGCACCCGGAGTGCTGGTGACCGTGATTAATCCCTGATGGCCGCGCACAATGCCCAGCACGGCCGGCAAGCCCAATCCCCGGCCCGTGAACTTGGTCGAAAAGAACGGGTCGAAAATGCGCGCCATCGTCTCGGGATCCATCCCGACGCCAGAGTCGGTCACCTGCATCCACACGTACATGCCCTCGGGCAGGTCGGCATGCAGCCAGTGATCCACCAGATCGGCGCTCGTGTAGACGCCGGCGCCAGTCGAGACCGCGATGGCGCCGCCCTGGTTGCCGACCGCTTCGGAGGCGTTCAGCACCAGGTTGGTCACCGCCTGCCTGATCTGGGATGCGTCGGCATCAATCGGCGGGAGGCTCGCCCCCAGGGCGAACGTCAGTTTGATTTTGTGCGGCACCGTCATCGTCAGCATCGGCGCCATGTCTTTGAGAAAGGCGCTGATGTCGAGCGGCCGGACGACGAACCGGCCCCGGCCCGAGTAGGCCAGCATGTGCCGCGTCAGTTCGCTGGCCCGGCGCGACGCGGCGTCGGCGTTGCGAAGGAACTCCTGCGCGGGATTCCCCTTGGGCACTTCCTCCATGGCGAGATCGATGTTGCCGAGAATTGTCATCAGCAGGTTGTTGAAATCGTGCGCGATGCCTCCGGCCAGCACCCCAAGGCTCTCAAGTTTCTGAATCTGCTGCGCCCGCAGATCCAGCCGCCGTCGCTCGGTCTCCGATTCCTTGCGCGCCGTGACGTCCCGGCCGATGTAGAACGTGGAGGTCACCGTGTCGCCGTCGTTGACGACCCGCCCGCGCAAGTCGAAGAACACCGACTGTCCATCCCGGGTCCGCGCCTCGAGCTCCATCTGGTCGACGCGCTCGCCCGTCATCACGCGCCGGAACGCCTCGGCGGCCGCCTCGCGAGAGTGCGGGGCCAGAATGTCGAAGGCACTTTGGCCGACCAGTTCGACGGGTTGGTAGTCGAGCGTGTCGCACACCGCGCGGTTCACCCACGCGAAGCGTCCGGCCTGGTCGAGGCCGAAGAGAAAATCGCTCGCGTTCTGGATGTACGTCCGCCACTGGGCCTCCGAGCGTTCGAGGGCCACGCGTTGCTCGCCGAGGTTCCGGTTGACCACCGCCAGTTCGCGCTCGTGGCGCTTGGCTCGGTCGGCGCTGCGCACCAGATCGGCCGCCAGCAGCCGGACCAGCAGCGCCGTCAACAACAGGAACGCCGTCGGGGCAATCGTGTCGAGGTACGTCGCGACGTCGTGATACCGGGTCGTGATGAGGTCGTGGACGTCGGCGACCACGAGGCCATCGGCCGACAGCACGGTGAGCACGGTGATGACGATGAATCCGCGCCGGCTGAGCACCAGGCTTCCGAGCACGATCACGGCCGGGAGCATCATCACCGTCACGCCGTGGATCCCGCTGTAGCCGGTATACAAGGCGACGCTGACCACGCCGAGCGCCACCAGGACGATGATGAAACGCGCGGGCGCCAGGACGTGTCCCAGGACCAGCCGGTAGGCCAGGCCCATCAGCGCGAGGCTGGCCCACAAGGCGTAGTGCAGGGCAGGCCGGTGCATCGCCAGCGACTCGAACAGCAGCGTCACCAACATCGCGACACTCAGCGTGGCGATGAGGCCCCGCATCAGCCGCGCGTCGTGTTCGGGGTCCCCCGCTTCGGGCGACGCCAGCGCCAGCCGGTCCCAGAATTGTCCGAGCATCAACCCTTCCGTCAGCCAGCCGCCGGGTGGCGGGCGTGCCCCAGAGTCGGTTCGCCAGACCGCTCGGCGTCGTGTTTGAGGCGTGAAAATGAGACGCGGCGCAGCCAGATATCGTGATTGTGTCAGATTTTGACGGAAGAGTCTGTAGGCGTGGCTTGACGATTACCGAGCGGTAGCTCTACACTTACCTACCGGTCGGTACTTAAGCGACCGCCGGGCGGATCACTCCAGTATGAACACTGACAATTCCCACGACACCCTTGCCGTCTCTCAGGGCGAACAGGACCCACAAACGCGGAACCGCCTGCTCGAATCTGCCGTCCACATCTTCGATCGGAAAGGATACTCGGCGGCGTCGGTGCGCGAGATCGCCGAGATGGCCGGCGTCACCAAGCCGGCTCTCTACTATCACTTCGGCAGTAAAGAGGGCCTGCTCATCGCCATTCTCGACGAGGCCGTCCGCGAGTTCGGGAAGGCCATCCGGCTCGCCGGCGCCCGCACCGGCACCGCGCGCGATCGCCTCGTGGCGCTGTGCGACGACGTCTTCTGCCTCTTCGAGCAGAACATCCCGCTGGTGCGCGTCGCGAAAACGGTGTTTCTCGGACCGGCCGACATCGCGCCCGCCTTCGACCTGACGATGTTCCAACGCACCTGGCGCGAGGCGTTGCAGCAGGTGGTGGAGGACGGTCAACGCGCCGGGGAATTTCGCCCGGGCCGTTCGGTGGACGTCGCGTACGCCCTGATGGGCTTGGTCGATTCGTGCCTCCAGCAGCAAATGCATGCGGGTCTCGACCCGGTTGGGCGGGACGGACTCCTCAGAATTATCACCCTCTTGTTCGAGGGCGTCGCCAGTCAACAACGGCCGGTCGCCACCACCGTCGAAGCGTAGGAGAAGAAGCGTCATGATTCGGAATTCTCGTCTGTATCGGGGGGCCATCCCCGCACTCGCGCTGGTGGCCACTCTCAGTTGCACCGGCAACAGCGCCAGCCAGGCCCCCGCGGCCGCCGCCACGAGGCCGCCGGTCGCGGTGACGGTGGCGCCAGTGGTGGCGTCGGAACTCCAGGAAAGCGTGGAGGTCGTGGGGTCGCTGGCGCCCAAATTCTCGGCCGACGTCAAAAGCGAGGTCACCGGCACGGTGACCGCCGTCTACGTCACCGAGTGGGTGCCTGTTCGGAAAGGCGACCGGCTGGCGCATCTCGACACGCGCGAATCGGAAGCCGGGATCGAGGCGCTCAAAGCGACGGTGGCGCAAGCCCGAGTCGGCGAGGCGCGCGCCCGGCGCGAATTCGAACGGGCCCAGCAGCTCAAGCAGTTCGGATTGATCACGCCGCAGAGCTTCGACGATGCCAGAAGCGCGGTCGAGGCGGCCGAAGCGAGCGTGTCGGCGATGAGCTCTCAGGTCAAGACGGCCGAAAGCCACCTGGCGAAATCCTTCATCACCTCCCCGATGGACGGCGTGGTGGCGCTGCGCGGGGTGAGCGTCGGCGATCGCGTCGAGAACATGGGCAGCGGCGAACCGCTGTTTCGCATTGTCGACAACCGCCTGATGGATCTCACCGTGGCTGTGCCGTCGTCGCGGCTCGCACTGGTGCGGGTGGGCCAGACGCTGGAGTTTTCGACCGACGCGCTGCCGGGCCGGACGTTTACCGGCAAGGTGATGTTCATCAATCCGGCCATCGACGTGGCCAGCCGATCGGCGAAAGTCGTCGCGGAAGTGCCCAATGGAAACGCGCTGCTGCGGGGCGGCGCCTTCGTCAAGGGCCGCATCGTGCTGGCGACGCGGCCCGGCGTGCTGCAAGTGCCGCGCGAGGCACTGCTCAGCTGGAACGTCGAGCAGCAGACCGCCGACGTGTTCGTGGTGCGAGGTGAGCAGGCGGACAAGCGGACGATCAAGGTCGGATCGTCGGCTGGAGAGGCCGTCGAGGTGGTGTCGGGGCTGCAGGCCGGCGATCAGGTCGTGACGCGCGGCGGGTTCGCGATCGGACAGGGCGACAAAGTGGCTGTGACAAAGGGAGCGGGAGCGTAACGATGTTTCTCTCGAATCTCTCCATCAAGCGCCCGGTCGTCGCGACGGTGATGATGCTCACACTGGTGACGCTGGGCCTGTTTTCGGTCAGGCGGTTGCCCATCGACTTGATGCCGGACGTCGAGATCCCCGTCCTGTCGATCTTGACGGAATTCCCGGGCGCCTCGCCCGACTCGGTCGAGCGGGAGGTGAGCCGGAAGATCGAAGAGGCGGTCAACGCGATTTCGGGCGTCAAGCACGTCTCGTCGGTCTCGCGCGAAGGGTTGTCATCGGTGGTGGCCGAGTTCAATCTCGAGGTCAAGATCAACGATGTCTCCCAGGAAGCCCGCGCCAAAATCAGCTCGATCCGGCGCGAGTTGCCGGCGGGCATGGGCGAACCCGTCATCCAGAAACTCGACTTCAACGCCCTGCCCGTCATCTCGCTGGCGATCCGATCGACGGGGCTTCCGCCCCGCGAACTGACGCGGCTGGCGGACCGCAAGATCAAGCGGCGGCTCGAGAGCGTGCCCGGCGTGGCCAAGGCCAAGCTGATCGGATCGTCCACCCGTGAGGTGGCCATCGATCTGGATCCGATCCGGCTGCAGGCGCTCGGGATGGGTGTCGATGAGGTGATTGGCGGACTGGCGTCGGAGAACGTCAACACGCCGCTCGGCCGATTGACCCTTGGCCTGAGCGAAATGCCCCTGCGCATGTCGGGCAAGCCCAGGATGCCGGATCAGTACGCCGCCATGGTGATCGGGCGGCGCGGCGCCCTGCCCATCCGGTTGGGTGACGTGGCGACGGTGCGCGACACGATCGAGGAACGGCGTTCGCTGGCGGTGGTCGATGGCGAGCCGGCCGTGGCCATCGACGTCACCAAGCAGACCAGGAGCAACACGGTGGACGTGGTCGACGCGGTGATCAAGGCGGTCGCCCTCCTGCAGCAGGAGATGCCGGCGGGCACCCGGATTCAGATTGTGCGCGACACCTCCGGGTTCATCCGCGAATCGGTGGCCGATGTCGAGAACTCGCTCATCCTCGGGGGCCTGCTCACCGTCGTCATCGTGTTCCTGTTCCTGAACTCCTGGCGGTCGACGATCATCACCGGCCTGACGCTGCCGATCTCGGTCATCTCGTCGTTCATCGTCATGTATTTCCTCGGGATGACGCTGAACACCCTCACCCTGATGGCGCTGTCGCTGGCCATCGGCCTGCTGATTGATGATGCGATCGTGGTGCGCGAAAACATCGTCCGCCACCTGGAGCGCGGGGAAGATCACTTCACCGCGGCGCGCGAAGGCACGACGGAAATCGGCCTGGCGGTGCTGGCCACGTCGATGTCGATCATTGCGGTGTTCGTCCCAGTCGCGTTCATGAAGGGCGTGATCGGGCGGTTCTTCTTCCAGTTCGGCCTGACCGTGGCCTTCGCGGTCCTGGTCTCGCTGTTCGTGTCGTTTACGCTGGACCCGATGCTGTCGTCGCGGTGGCACGACCCCGACATCGAGCGGGCGGGCAAGCGCAATCTGCTCCAGCGGGCGCTCGATCGGTTCAACGACTGGTTCGAGCGGATGGCCGAAGGCTACAAGGGCGTCATCGCCTGGGCGCTCGACCATCGCAAGACGATCGTGCTGGCCGCGGTGGCGGCGTTTGTCGCGGGCATCGCGGTGTTTGGCACGCTGCAAACCGAGTTCCAGCCGACGCAGGACCAGAGCGAATTCATGCTCAAGTTCAAGAGCGCGCCCGGATCGTCGATCAACGAGACGCGCGGTCGGCTCGAGGCCGTGCTGAAGGCCCTCGCCGAGTTCAAGGAAGTGCGCTACACCTACGCGTCGATCGGCGCGGGTGATGCCGATACCGTCCGCGACGCGATGGTCTTCGTCAAACTGGTGCCGAGACGGCAGCGATCGCTCAGCGTCGTGGGATTCACGCACGAGGTGCGCGAACGGCTCGTGAAGATTCCCGGCATGACCATGTCGATTCTCCGCGACCCGCGGTCGTTCCAGAAGGCGATGGTCGTCGTGCTCCAGGGCGACGAGATCAGCACGCTCAAACGATACGCAGCCGACCTGAAGCGCGAACTGGCCACGGTGCGCGGCATCGTGGATATCGAGGCGGCCGGCGAACAGGACACGCCCGAATACCGGCTGGTGGTCGACCGGGAGCGGGCGGCGGCCTCGGGGCTGGGCAGCGGCGCGGTGGCCCGCGCGGTGGCGTCGCTGGTGGGCGGAGAAGCGGTCACCACCTATGAAGATGATGAGGGCGAAGCGGTCAATGTCCGCGTGCGGCTGCCACAGGCGCTGCGGGGCAACGTCGGTCAGGTGAGCGATCTCAAGCTCACCGTTCCCGGTCCGCAGGGGCCGGCGCTGGTGCCGCTCGCCGATCTGGTGACGTTCACGCGGGCGACGTCGCCCGCCGAGATCAGCCGACGCGATCTCGCCAGGCAGGTCACCGTGGACACGAACCTCGACGGATTGCCGCTCGGCACGGCCGGGGCCGAGGCCACCAAAGCGGTCTCGCGCATCAACATGCCGCCCGGCTACAGGGCCGTCATCGGCGGCGACACCGAAATCATGATCGAATCATTCGGCTATCTCGGAGAAGCGCTGCTGCTGGCCGTGATCTTCGTCTACCTGATTCTGGCGGCGCAGTTCGAGTCGTTCATCGATCCCCTGTCGATCATGTTGTCGCTGCCGCTCTCGATTGTCGGGATGGCCGGCATGCTCGCGCTCACCGGCGACACCCTCAGCATCATGTCGATGATCGGGTTGATCATGCTCATGGGCCTGGTGACCAAGAACGCCATCCTGTTGATCGATTACACGAAGGTGCTGCGGCGAGGCGGGATGGATCGGCGAAGCGCGCTGATCACGGCCGGTCGAACGCGGTTGCGTCCCATCCTGATGACGACGCTCGCGATGATCTTCGGCATGCTGCCGCTGTTTTTCGGCCTGGGCGAAGGCGCGGAATTCCGCGCGCCGATGGCCCGCGCGGTGGTCGGCGGGCTGATTACCTCCACGCTGCTCACCCTGATCGTGGTGCCGGTCGTCTACGCCATGCTCGACGACGTGAGCGCGTGGCTCTTTGGCAGGCGGCGGCAGGCCGCGGCCACCGCCGTCACGGTGATCGCCGTGTCGGCGTTGCTGGTCGGCGCACCTTCCCCGGCGCAAGCCGGCCCGCAGGGCGGTCCGCAGGACGGTCCTGTGGCCGCCGCCATCGCGAAACAGGCGGGCCAGTCGGCCGCGCCAGTGCCGGCAGCGGGCCGCGTTCGCGTCCTGACGCTGGCCGACGCGCTCCGCATTGCCGCCGAACAGAATCGCGACATCCAGAAAGCCATGGAGTACAGGAACTGGGTGCAGGGCAGATACCTCGAGGAACGGTCGTCGGCCCTTCCGCAAGCCACGTTCAAGGCCAACCTGCTGCGCAACTACGACGACAGCCAGAGTCAGCTGTTCAAGAGTTTTATTCCCTCCGGCGGTTCGAGCAGTTCGTCGACGAGCGGGATCGGCGACATTTTCGGCGGCCGGCAGGATGTCAGGAGCGCCGACGTGACGGTCAAGCAGGTGGTGTTTACCTGGGGGCAGGTTGGCGCCGCGGTCCGCGCCGCGAAACTGGGGTTCGAGTTCAGCGACGCCCAGATCCGGCGGTTTCGCCAGGCGGTCGCCAAGGATGTGGCCACCGCCTTCTGGGACGTGCTGGCTGCGCGAGAACTCGAAACCATCGCGAGTCAGGATCTCGCACAGAAGGAGCGCCACCTGGCCCAGACGGCGCTGCGGCAAACGGCAGGCACGGCGACCGAGTATGACGTGCTCGCCGCGAAGGTCGTCGTGGCGAACGCACGCCCGGCCGTCATTCGCGGCCACAACCTCGTGCGGGCCGCGCGCGACCGGCTGGGGTTGCTTCTGGCCGACACGTCGGGTGAGATCGATGTGGACGGGACGCTTGGCGCGACACCGGATCCCCCGCCTGCGTACGCCGAGGTGTTGGCCGCCGCGCTCAAGGGCCGGCCGGAGCTGCGCGAAATCGACATGCAGCAAGGCATCTACGGCGAACTGGTGACGATTGCCAAAGCCGGCGACAAGCCCCGGCTCGACTTCTCGGCCACGTGGGGCAAGAAGAGCTACGGCCTCAAGACGCTGTCGTCGAGCGGCACGCTGTGGAACGCGGGCCTGTTTGCCACGATTCCCCTGTTCGACGGGCAGAAGACCAAGGGCCGTGTCGCTCAGGCGAAGAGCGAGCTGGCCAGCATCACGGTTGACGAACTGAAGCTGCGCGAAGCGATCACGCTGCAGGTGCGCACCGCCGTTGACGACGTCGTCGAAGCCACCGAGATCCTCGTCGCGGTCGGCGGCACGGCGATGCAGGCGGAGCGCCTGGTGTTCCTGGCGGAAAAGGGTTATGAGTTCGGCGTCAAAACCAGGCTCGACGTGCAGGACGCCGAGCTCAATCTGGCCACAGCACGGGCCAATCTGGCGCGCGCGCAACGCGACTACCGGGTGGCGCGCCTGAACCTCGACTGGGTGGCGGGCACCATTGAGGTTGGCGCCGCGGCGCCGCACGCCCCGTCAAAGTAGATCTCGAGCCCTTTCTGGTATTCTGCTCGAGATCATCGGCTCCCCATCGTTTACTGATTGACTCAAGGACATTCCATGCGCCCAACCTCAATGAAGGCCGCCGTTGTCGTCGCCCTGCTCTGCACGTTGACGCTGGTCGGCTCCGCGCAGCAGCACAAGGGCGCCTACGGCAACGCCGACGCCATCACGCAGGACGAACTGAAGCAGTACGAGTACTTCCTCGCCTCCGACCAGCTCGAAGGCCGCAACGTGCCGTCGCGAGGGTACGACATCGCCGCGCTCTACATCGCGAGCCGACTGATGGAGTGGGGCGTCAAGCCCGGCGGCAGCGCCACCGGCACCAACGGACCGCTGCAGCCGTACCTCATGCCGATTGAGTTGGTCAGCAATCAACTCGACGCCGCGGCGATGAAGGCGACCCTCACGATACCGGCTCCGGCGGGTCGCGGGGGGCGAGGCGGCGGAGGCGGCGGCTTCGGCGGTCCGGCGCTGTCGGGACCGCGCGCCTTTGAGTACGGCAAAGAGTGGAGCGTGGGCGGTGGAGGCGGCGGCCGGGGCGGCCCGGCGGTCGATCCTGCCGACATCGTCGCCGCGCCGCTGGTGTTTGTCGGGCACGGGTACGTCATCAACAAGACCAGCGTCAATCCGTACCAGGGCCTCGACGTCAAGGGCAAGATCATGATCGTCGCCGGTGTCCCCGCCGAACTGGTCGCCGCACGAAATACGGCGGCGGCGGCCGCGGCAGGCGGACGGGGAGGTGGCGGCGGGCGCGGCGCGGCGGCGGCCAATCCGCTCGGCGTCGAGAACACGGACTTTACGACGCCGCAGACCTACGCGGCCAAGAACGGCGCCAAGGGCATCGTGATGATTCCCACGTTCCAGCAACTGTCGGCCATGGCGACGCCGGTCACCGGACGTGGCGCTGGCCCCAATGGCCCGCCCTACCAGGTGGTCGCGTTCCAGGCCAATCGCCCGGCGAGCGTCCCGACCGTGATGGCGGGTGTCGGGCTCACCACGGCGCTGTTCCAGGGCGAGAAGCTGAGCGGCGCGCAGGTGTTCGACGGCGGCGCGTCGGCGGCGAAGCTCGAGTCGTTCGACCTGAATCCCGGGAAGACACTCAACCTGCACGTCGAGGTGGCCAGCCTCAAGAACTGGACCGAGAACGTGATCGGCATTCTCGAGGGCAGCGATCCTGTCCTCAAGAACGAGTACGTGGTGATGAGCGCGCATCTCGACCACAACGGCATCGCCGCCGCCCCCAACGAGACCGGCGACGTCGTCTTCAACGGCGCCGACGATGACGGATCGGGGAGCGCGGCACTGATGGCGATTGCCCGCGTCTACGCGCAGGGCGCTGCCCGAGGGATCCGTCCCAAGCGGTCGATCATCTTCCTGTGGGTGGCTGGCGAAGAGAAGGGGCTGTGGGGCTCGCAGTACTTCAATCAGTTCCCGCCGGTCGACATCACCAAGATCGTCGCCGATCTCAACATGGACATGATTGGACGCAGCAAGACGCCGGGCTACGTCGATCCGCAAAGTTACAAGCTGGTCGAACCCGGCGAGGTGTTCGTGGTGGGCCCCAACATCAGCAGCGACGAGCTGGGCAAGATCGTGGACGGGGTCGCCGCGCAGGTTGGCAAGCTCAAGATCAATCACTTCTACGACACCACGGCGCCCGACGCGACGCACGACAATCTGGGACCCCAGCCCGACGGCCAGCGGATCTTCTACCGGAGCGACCACTACAACTTCGCCAAGATGGGCATCCCGATTGTGTTCTATACGACCGGATTGCATCCGGACTACCACCGGGTGACCGACAGCCCGGAGAAGATCGACTATCCGTGGATGCAGACGATCGCCAAGAACGTGGCGGCGGTCGGCTGGACGCTGGCCAATTCGGCCACGAAGCCGAAACTCAACACCAAGCTGCCCGATCGGCTCGTGGCGGACATGAAGGCGGCCAAGGAGAACGGCTGGGGCACCCTGACGCCGGTGCGGGCCCCGTTGCCGGGCATGCCGTTCTAGTGTCGCGTCCCAGTGGTTGGTTGGATACGTCCCGGAGCGCGGCGCTGCTGGAAGCGCTGGCGTGGCTCTGTGTGATGCGCGTGGCAATGGCGTGCTGGCCGTTTCGGCGAATCGCGTCGCGGCTCGGGTTGACCCGGGCTTGCACCGATGACGCCGCCTCGGCGGCGACGCTTTCGGCGGCACGCCAGGTCGCGTGGGCTGTGCAGGCGGTTGCGCGCCGCACACCGTGGCCGAGCAAGTGCCTGGTGCAGGCGCTGGCTGGCATGGCGATGTTACGGCGACGGCAACTGCCGGGCACGCTGTACTTCGGAGTCAGGAAACAGGCCGGCCCGCACACCGGGCTCGACGCGCACGCCTGGGTGTGCTGCGGCAACGCGGCGCTGATCGGCCAGCCTCGGGACAACGAGTTCGTGGTCGTCGGCGTCTTTCGCGGCCCGACGCATGTCGGCCTCCCTGTCCCCTGACCCCATGCCACACCAAGACGAAGACGGCATGACGGGCGGGACGGGAGACGGGGCCACCTCTCCCGCCGGCTCACGTCTGTGCGTGACGTGTGCGTTGTGCTGCGACGGCGTACTGCACGACCACGCCAGAGTGGCGCCAGACGAGGCCGCGCTCCTGCATGCTCTCGGCTTGACGACTGACACGTATAGCGCCCACCTGGGATTCGGCTTGCCGTGTTTGCTGCTGGAGGGCACCCGGTGTTCGATCTACGGCTCCGAACGGCCTCGGGTGTGTGGTGCGTACACGTGCGAATTACTGAAGGCGCACCTGGCCGGCGACGTGACGATCCAACAGGCTGAGCCAATCATCAGACGCGTCCGGACACTGCTGGCAGCGGTGATGGCCCAGTTGCCCGCCGGTAGCCGCGTCGGCGATCTGCGACACACCATCAGGCGCGCGTGGGATGCTCGGGGCGGGCCGTTCGAAACGGCGGCGGCGCGCCAGGCACGTGCCGCCTTGCTGCTGGCCTCCGCAACGCTTCGCGTGTACATCGGCAAACACTTTCTCGCTCGAAAGAGTTCCACCCAGGCATGACGGCCATCTGCGCGCGCATCCGAGATGTCAATGAGTAGCGACCGCACGGAGCGGCGCGATCGAACGTCGCCCTCGCCGGAGGCGAAGCCCCCAGGCGCCCGCCAGCGTGTGCAAGGCGCGCTCAGACTTAGCCGGGCCGTTCGCCTGGTGTGGCAGACCGCGCCGGGCTGGACGCTGGCGAACGCCGGGCTGTCGATGGTGCAAGGCGGACTTCCGCTGGCCGGGCTCTACGCGATGAAGCGCATCATCGACGCGGTCTCGGCCCGCGTGGCCTCGCCGGGCCACACCGATCTGGGGCCCTCGCTGACGCTGTGGATCGTGGTGGCCGGCAGCGTGACCGTCGTCTCCGCGATCGCCCGCGCGCTGGGCGAATACGCGACCGAGATGCAGGCGATGCAGGTGACCGATGCGGTCGCCGACATCCTGCACGCACAGTCGGTCGCCGTCGATCTCGAGTACTACGAAGACCCGGCGTACTACGACACGTTGCACCGGGCGCAGCGCGATGCGCCCTACCGTCCCACGCACATCGTCAACGGCCTGGTGAGTGTTGCCCAGAACGGCCTGGCGCTGGTCGGCATTGCTGGATGGCTGTTCTCGTTCAATTGGATGCTCTCGCTGACACTCTGCCTGGCTGCGTTACCAGGCGCGGTCGGGCGACTGACGCAGGCACGCCGCCTGTACGGCTTTCAGCAGGCGCACACCGAACGCGAGCGACGGGCCTGGTACTACCACTCGATTCTGACGTTCGCGGCGTACGCGAAAGAAGTGCGGCTGTTCGACATCGGCGGCTTGTTCCGAACCCGCTACCGCGACGTGCTCCAGCAGATCCGCGAGGGCAAGCAGGCACTGGCGCTTCGTCGCGCCCGCGTCGACGTGGGCGCACAGGTGGTGGCCACCCTCGCACTGTTCGCCACGCTGGCGTGGATCGCGTATCAGACGATTCGCGGCGGCGTCACGATGGGCGACCTGGTCGTGTACTATCTCGGATTTCAGAGCGGATTGGGCATGCTGCAGACCGTGCTGCGTGCCGTCGCCGGGCTGCACGAAGACAACCTGTTCCTGACCCAACTGTACGCATTCCTCGATCTCACGCCAGCCATCGCCCCGCCCCACACACCCCAGCCTGTGCCCAAACCGATGCGTCGTGGCCTTGTGTGCCACGACGTGGCGTTCACGTATGTGGGTCAGAGTCGCGAAGCGCTCGCGGGCATCGATCTCACGCTGGCGCCGGGAGAAATGGTCGCCCTGGTTGGCGAGAATGGCTCGGGCAAATCCACCCTCGTCAAGCTGCTCTGCCGCTTGTACGACCCCACGCGAGGCACCATCACGATCGACGGGGTCAACCTGCGCGATCTCGACCCGGTCCACTGGCGGCGCGAAATTGGCGTCACCTTTCAGGACTACGCGCACTATTCGCTTACCGCCGCCGAGAATATCTGGCTCGGCGACGTGGGTCGATCACCAGACCCTGCGCACATCGCGCAGACCGGGCGCCGGTCCGGCGCCGATGCCGCGGTGCAACGGTTGCCCGACGGCTACGACACGCTGCTCGGACGCTGGTTTCGAGGTGGACAGGAACTGAGCGAAGGCGAATGGCAGAAGATCGCCCTCGCGCGGGCGTTCTGGCGTCAATCGCAAATCATCATGCTCGACGAACCATCGAGTTCGCTGGATCCGCTCGCCGAGGCGGAACTGTTCGGCCGGTTTCGCGACCTGCTCGACGGCCGCAGCGCCATCGTCGTCAGTCATCGGCTTTCCACGGTTCAGTTGGCCGACTGCATTTACGTGATGGATCGCGGGCGGATCGCCGAGCGGGGCACCCACGCCGCCCTGCTCGCCGCACACGGCTTATATGCGCGACTCTACATGGCACAGGCCGAACGGTATCGCGATCAACCGGACTCGGGCGCGGCTTCGTGATCGATGGAGCCGGCCGTCACTCCCTCGCGACATGCCGCGGAAGCGCCCTGACTTTCGGGCGTGGTGTTCGCGCTTGCAGGGCATGCCACAGGTCCCACTTCGCCTGAAGCGCCAGCCAGATTTCGGCGTCCCATCGGGTCAGCGCTTCGAACAGGAGCGCGGCTGCGGCGCAGACGACGGGGTGACCGGGGCGGGGTCAGCCCCGCTCGGGAGTCTGGTCTACGCTTGCGAGAAAGAACCCCGCCATCAGCCCGCAAAGCTGTCTTGCCGAGTCCTTGGCATCATGTTGTCGTTGGGGCCGGCTGTTCTACGCCTCTTGCAGAGTGAACGTGGTCAAGGAACCACTGGTACGTGTCTTCAACACCTCGGACCAAGTCAATCTTGTGACGCCAGCCGAGCTTGTGCAAGCGTGACACGTTGAGCAGTCTTCTAGGCGTTCCGTCGGGTTTTGAGGTGTCAAACGCCAATTCGGCCTCAGGATAAACGACGTCTCGGACCTTCTCTGCCAGCTGCCGGATCGACAGGTCGATTCCTGTTCCAATATTGATGTGCTGCGGATCTTCGTAGTGCTCCATGAGGAAGACACAGGCGTTAGCAAGGTCGTCAACATGCAGGAACTCACGCATGGGGGAACCCGTGCCCCAAATTACGACCCCGCGGCGGCCGCTCAGCTTGGCGTCATGGAATTTCCGGATCAACGCGGGAAGCACATGCGAACTGGTCAGGTCGAAGTTGTCCCGCGGCCCATACAGATTTGTAGGCATCCCAGAGATGAAGTTGCAGTTGTACTGGCGGTGGTACGACTGGCACAGTTTGACGCCCGCAATCTTGGCAAGCGCGTAGGATTCGTTCGTCGGCTCCAGCGGGCCTGTTAGCAGATATTCTTCTTTGATGGGCTGAGCGCACTCACGCGGATAGATGCACGAACTACCCAAGTAGAGTAGCTTCGTCGCGCCAAACAAGTGCGCCGCGTGTACCACTGTGGCGTGAATCATCATGTTGTCGTAGATAAACTCAGCCGGCCTTGTTGAATTCGCCCAAATACCACCCACGGTTCCCGCCACTAGAAAAACGAACTCCGGACGCATTGCGCGGAACCAGTAGTTCACGGCTGCTTGATCCCGCAAGTCGAGTTGCCCCATGGTGGCGAGCAGCAGATGTGAGAAGCCTCCCTGTTCCAAGTGTCGGACGATAGCTGACCCAACAAGGCCGGTGTGGCCGGCAACGTAAATGCGAGATTCTTTCGTCAAGCGGAACATCTGTCTCCTCTGGATCATGGTGTCCTGGGGCCACGACCGGCGTGGAGGTCGCTCGTCGTGGGTTTCGGGGACACCGGCTACGGCAACGAAACCAGCACCACCGACGTACCACCTGTGAGAGAGGACGCCAATCCCGGCGAGGCCAGATCCACCGAGTCCGCGCCCGAACAAGCCTGCGGGAGCGAGGGCCGACCGCCTCGGGAGGAGGCCCGGCGCTGGGCGGACCTCATGCGCCGCACGTTCGGGATCGACGTGTTGGCCTGTCCCCGCTGTGGCGGGCGCTTTAGGCTGATCGCGCTCATCGAAGAGGCCTCGGTGATCGAGCGCATTCTGCACCATCTGCACCTGCCCACCGAGCCAGCAGACGGTCTCCGGAGCCATCCGCTCTCGTTTCAACTGGTCCGAAAATCGCCGGGCAGGTCACTCGGTCGTCGGGCGCGGCTGCGGCGCAGACGACGGGGTGACCGGGGCGGGGTCAGCCCCGCTCGGGAGTCTGGTCTACGCTTGCGAGAAAGAACCCGGCCATCAGCCCGCGAAGCAGCAGGATCGATGCCCCCTGATCGGACTCCCTGGTGACCGAATGCTGCAGGTCTGCCCACGCCTTTTCGAGCGACGCGAGGTCAAGGTATTCGCGGGCGGCGGGCGACGCGGCTACCGTCTCAAGCGCCGCGGCCATTTCGTCCGGGTGATCGCGCAGACGGTACGATACGTCAGCCGCCTGCTTGCCGCGCACCACGGTCCACTGAACGTCGGGAGGCAGAATCCCCTCCATGGCTCGACGCACAAGCATGCGCTCGCCTCCGCCGTGCACATCCTCAGTGTCGGGCACGCCGAAGCAGAAATCCAGCAGCCGCACATCGGCCGTCGGATCGAGCGTGCGTACGCCACACGCCAGCGCGGTGGCGTGATAGATCGGTCCGGCCATCGCACCGTTGATCCAGACGGTCTTCCATCGCTCCTCCGCCGCCGACATGCGCCGAGAGAAGCTGGCGTCGTGGCCCTGCGCGCGCATGGCGTCACGAAGACCGAGCCGGGCGGCAAAGGCCGGATGAATCGCCGCATATCTTTCCCACGGGGCGAGGCCAGGCCGCCGCAGCAGATGTCTTCGGTTCCACGCGGGGCGCAGCAGCGGCACCAGGATATGGCGCCGCACCGCTCGATACCACGAGGTGCGGTTGTAGCCCTTCCATTTCCGCAACGCCTCGAGGCCTTCGAGCAGGTGGCCGCGTGCCAGCAGGTCGAAGATGCGGTGGCTCCCTCCGCTCCAGGACACGCCTCCGTTACCCAACTGGCCCGTCAGCAGCCTGTCAATCCCCCGACGCCGAGTCTCGTCGTAGATCTCGGCCATCCAGAACATGTTGGCCGCGGCGTGTAGCGGGACGCCGTGAAGCGCGACCGCGCGCTTGATGCCGCCCAGTGGCGTGGTCGCCTCGGACCGGACTGGCACGTGGGTGATGTTCGGGTAGCGGGCGGCCACGGTGGCTGCCAGTGGCCACTCGTCAGTTCTGGTCCCTGGCACCAGATGTTCGGCCGGATGTAGCGGCACCGACGTGAAGGCCACCACCGAACGTCCCCGGTCCGCCAACTCCTGGGCCGCCAGCGCCGTGACCGCGCCCGAGTCGAGGCCCGAACTGAGGGTCGAAGCGACGACAGACCCGTCGCCGAGTCTGGATGTGACCGCCGCTCGAAAGCGATGCAGGAAGCCGTCAACCCAGTCTTCGTCCGAACCGGAACGACCACGCGTCTCGGCGTCAAGCTTCCAGAAGGTGTCTGTGTGCAGGCCCCGACCATCAACGGTGAGCGTCTGGGCAGGCAGCATCGTGCGGATGCCCTGCCAGATCGTCTTGCCTCTTTCTTCTTCGGGCGGCTGAAACACGACCAGATAGCGAGCCAGCATCCACTCGTCGATGACGAAGCGCCACTCCGGCATCGCCACCAGTGCCTTCGACGTCGAGGCAAACGCAAACAGCGGCGGACGGTGGACGTAGAAGAGCCCCGTGTTGCCGATGTGATCGCGGGCCAGAAACAGCGAACGCTGGTGCTCGTCCCACGCCGCGAACGACCAGTCGCCGAACAAATGGGCGGTAGACTGCCTGCCCCACTTGGCATAGGCCGCGCCGACCAGGTCGTCGTCGCTCAGCGGGCGGGCGTCAGACGCATTGATGCCGAGGTCGCCGCACAGCTCGTCGCGGTAATCGAGCCGCGCCGACGAGGTGATGACGACGCCCGATGCTTCACGCGTTGTCCCGCTCGAAACAGCGCCGGACGATGCCGACGCGAATGCCACGCTGCCGAGGCTCGCCCCGTCAACCGCGTACGGGACTGATGGCTCGGCTCCGCCTTGGCAAAGCGAGTGTCGCATCGCCTCGACGTCGCGTGACGCAATCGGTGTCCCGTCGAAGCGGACCAGCCCGTAGATTCCACCGGCTGTCGCCGACGAGCCACTCCCTGATTGGCTGACCACAGGCCCACTATGCAGGGGCATTCTCAACCTTGCAGATAAGGCGCTTCTCGAGCAGCAGCTGCAGAAACGCCCGCGACTCGGCGCGGCACTCGTCGGTCGGTACGTCGAAGAGGCGCTGCAGTTGGTCGTCGATGCACGGCGGCGTCACGGGGTGTTCGAGCATCTTCCAGATGCGGGCAGCCGACTCGTTGCAGTGAAAGTACTTGCCCATGTCCACGCTCAACATCACCACTTCCTGGTCGAGGTCGGCCGAGATGGGTTCCGGGTCGCGAACATAGCAGGTCGAATCGTCGATATCCATCGGTTACCGTCTCCTTGAAAATTCCGGCGCGGATCGCTGTCTCGCGCACTCCTCATTCTTCCACTGGATCGCCGCGCTGATCTATCTCGGAGTCGATGACGCAGCCATAGGCCCGGTAGCGTGTCTGGGGCATCACGATCGTCCGAAAGCAGCCAGGGACGCTGCGTGCCGCATGACGGCCTCTGCGGCTGCCGGTAGCCTCTCGAGGCCGTCTGGTAACGTCAAGCGGAAGGCGGGAACGTTGGCCGCCAGGCCGGCTCGCCACGGCAGCGTGATGCAGGATGACGGGTCGAGTCGATTCCACGCATAACCGTGACGCTCGAGCGACACGCAGGCCCTGGGCGGCGGGATAGGTTCGATCATCGGTTGTACGCCGACGTGTCGGCGGCCTGTTAGCAAATAGAGAGCAGACAGCGGTGCAGCGTCCGCATGAAAGCCGCCGGGCAGATCGCGGGCATCTACCCAGCGCTTGTCGTCGGGGACAGCATTCTCGAATATCCGAAACATCTCTCCGCCTGAGCGGCCCAGCAATCGCCCTGTATCCTGCGACATGCGAAGAATCGGATAGCCCGGATCCACACACGTACGGCCATCCTTGTTCGACAGCGCGCAGAGGTCGTCCGATAGCATCGCCGCTCCAGCCGCCAGCATCGCCGCAGTGGTCGTCGACTTGCCGGCTCCCGATGGCCCGGCAATCACGACCGCCGAGTGATCAACCACGACCGCCGACGCATGCAGGGCAGCCGTTCCACGCAAGAAGAGCGACACGGCCAACGGAAGACCGAGCAGCACATACCAGAGGCCGGCGACAGGCTCGTAACTGGTCTTCATGTCTATCCGCCTGCCACCCTGGGAGATCTCGTATCGGCTGATGCCTCCGTCCGGGCCCATGTACTCGACGGTCATGCCTCTTGGCGTGGACGTCACCGACGCCTTCAACGATAAGCGTGGCGCGGACGCGGGGATCGACGAACTCATGTATTCCACGTCGATGTCTGGCACGTCGACCGAGACCGTGTCGGCCGGCAGGGGCAGGTTGCTCCGGACTGTGACTCCGCAGATCCGGTACATGCGGGGAACGCGATCTTCGACGGGCCGCGCTACGACACACGACGCCAACGCCATGCCAGCCTCTGGTCCGTCGCTTCTCACGATTCCATCTTTGCCAAGTACTCGCGACGGATTTCTTGGGCGACCTGACCGAGATCCGACGAGCGCTCACACGCCTTCTTCCAGCGCTCGATCATCATGGCCGAAAGCCAGGCGTGATCGGCCCTGGCGAGGATGGCCATAAACCGGCCCGCGGCGTGGAGTTCCCCCGCGGTTCTCAGCGCCTGTCGGTTGGCAAGGCGCGCGAAGGCGACTTGATCGTGAAGCGGGGTGCCTGGAAACAGCGCATTTAGCAGCCTGAACCGGTAGCGGGAAAAGTCCTTGCTGACGCGGTCCGCCTTCGTGACGCTGGTCTGGCGCGCGTGGCGGCGGTACCTCAACAACTCGCGCGGCACGTTGCCGAGCCGACACGTCATCACCAAGTTCGTAACCAGTTCGTAGTCGTCGGAGGTAACGCCAGTTGGATACTTGTAGGCCTTCAGGATCGGCGCTCGACAGAGCAGCGTTTCATAGAGCATCGCGACGCTGAAAAGCAGCTCCCGACGGATATCGTCGTGCGTCTCGGGAAATCTGAAGGAGCGACCCTCGGCACCGAAGTGCTCAACCTGGCTGCCGCAGACATCGACACTGCGCGCGTTCATCCAGTCAAGCTGGACGGCCAATCGCTCCGGCACCGCCACGTCGTCGGCGGACATACGGGCGATGTAATCGCCGCGCGCCAGGGCCACGCCGGCGGCAAACGCCTGATTCGCGTCGGCGCGCTCGCGGTAGACCGGCTGGACACGGACATGGCTACGGCCGCACTCGGCCAGCACGTCTATCGTGCCGTCCGACGACCCGCCGTCAACGACGATCACTTCCAGGGGTTCGTGCGTCTGCGCCAGAATCGACTCGACGGCTTCCGCCAGGTAGGGCTCCGCATTCAGGACCGGGATCACTACCGACACGAGGGGGGAATTGGGTGGTCTGTCCATGGCGAGTGCAGATTCGTGTGTGAAACAACTCCCGGAGTCGTTTTTCTCGACTCCGGGAGTTGGTTCAAGGGCTTGGACAAATGGGGCACACACCCGCGTCTCGCGTCGGGCGAGAGCAAAACGGTCGCGCCCCTCGGCCCCTAGGTCGGTCCGGAATAAGCTCCAGAGTCCGCCCCATTACCCGATTCGCCACTCTCCGTCATCTCATGGTCCAGTTCCTGCAGTGCAGGCTTGACCCACGGTCTCTTGACGGTTTCTGTCTCGGGCGGGGTAACGGCTGCTGTCTCGGGCGATTTCGTGGTCATCTTGAATCCTCTTCTTTGCGGGGTTGCGGGCGCCGAACGACTCGGCATCAGCAGTCAGAACACCGGCACTGCACCGTCAACGCGTGGAAAAGCGAGCGGGAGCGCGTCAAGTAAAAGAGCGGCGGACGGGCGCTTGCGAGGGTCGAAGTGTCGCCCCGCCACAGACGGCGCTGGGGGGCCACAGTCGCTCGGCGAACGCCCGACACCCGTCATTGTAGGCATCGGCAGCCTCTGACGCCATCGGGGAAACCCCTAGATTCGGCAGAAACACTATGTAGGCGGGTCGCCCGCAGCATGGTCGGTCCGACGACACCTGGTGCGGCGATGGGGGGCGCCGGCCCTGGAGATCGTCGTGCTTCGCCCGCGCGTCTCACCCGCGTCTCGCCTCGACACGCCGCGTCTCGCCTGATGACGCCGCCCACATGCATGCGCTAGCATTGGCGGTCGAGTCTCGATGCGATCGTGCGCGACCGGGAGTCTGGCGCCAGACACCCCGGTGCAGCGAGCCCGTGCGATCCCCGTCGCGCCAGTTCCCGGCTCCGGCGATGCCGCACTCAGGCATCGCCAATCACGTGCCCCTATGTTCGGACCGAGACTACACATGACTGACATCGATACCGACGCCGAACGGCTGATGCTGGTGTTGTCGGACCGGCTCGTGGCCACCGACACATGGGACCAGGCCGCCTGGCAGCGGGTGGCCGACCTTGCCCACCAGCACGCGCTGGCGCCACTACTGCACGCCAAGCTGAAACAGCGTGCGATCGCGCCGCCGCCCGACGTCGCGCAACGAGTGCGAGCCACCTATCTGTCGAGCGCCGCGCGCAACATCAGGCTCTTCCATGAACTGGGCAAGGTGCTGGGGGCCCTGCGCGCGTCGAACGTCCCGGTCATCCCGCTCAAGGGCGCGTGGCTGGCCGAAGCGGTGTACGGCAACATCGCCCTGCGGCCGATGGGCGACGTCGATCTGCTCGTCCCCTTTGCCGACATCGCGCAAACCCTGGCGGCGTTGAAGCCTCTTGGCTACGTGCCCGACTTCGACTGCGACCCGGTCGCCGAAAAGGCCGAGCATCACCACCTGCCACCCATTTCGAGGCCCGGCGGCCTGACGCTGGAGATCCACTGGACCATTGTCGATCCCATCTACTGCACGCGGTTCGACGACGACGAACTGGCGCGGATGTGGGCGCGGGCCGGCCCCGCGACCGTCGGCGGCGTGGCCGTGCGGGCGCTTTCGCCCACCGATCAACTGCTGCACCTGTGCGTTCATACATCGGCACATCACCGGTTCGACGGCGCCGGACTGCGCAACTACGTCGACGTGGCTTTCCTGGTCACCCGTTTCGGCGGCGCGATCGACTGGGCGCAATGTGCGGCGCGCGCCAATCAGTGGGATGTGGCCAACGGCGTGCGCCTGGCCCTGCGGCTGATGGAAGAATTCACTGGCGTAGTCGTGCCGGCCTCAGTGTGGGCGGAGTTGGCGGCCACACCGCTGGATGACGCCACGGCGGACTGGGTGCGGCACAAGACGCTACACCGCTCCGCCGCAGCGATCCGCAGCAACGTTGCGCTGCTCGAGGGCAAGACGGGAGTGGTCAACAAGCTGGTCGTCCTGCGCGACGCGCTGTTTCTCTCCCGCGCGGCGATGGGCCGGATGTACAAGATCCCGGCCACCTCGTGGCGCATTCTGGCGTGCTACCCGCGACGATTCAAGGACGTGTGGGGGCGATATCGCGGACAGTTGTGGCAGGTCGTGCGCCGGGATCCCGCGTTTGTCACCGAGGCGACGCTCGAAACGCGCCTGCGCGAGTACCTGGGCTGGCATTGAACGGCGATGTCCTCAGTCGACCGATCCGCGCCAGCGCGCGCGGTCTCGAATCGAGGATGCCGGCCCTTCCCCGCGGCCCGCTGACCACGGCCCTCCCACCGCCACGACCACCGCCCCGCGGTCGTCGTCGCCGCTGACGACCCCCTGACCAGCGACTCAGGAGACCCCGACAGTGGCGCACGTAGATAGGCAGACAGTCCACGAGCAACTCGAATTGCTGGTGTCGGCGCCCGAAGCACTACCGACGGCCTTGCAGTTCGACAGTATCGCCTCTTCCTGGGTGCCTCTCACAAACACGAGCAATTCCGGCTTGCTCCAGACGTTCTTCACGTGTGCGTCGCGTCCTGACATCGATACCTCCACTGGCTGTTGATGAAACCGACGATGGGTCGATCATTTCGCTCGTCTCACTTCGAGGCAAGAGCCTCGTCCGCCGGCCCGAGGGCAGACGCCGAATCGGGGGCCCCAGCCATCAGGCGCGCGTCGCCACCGCGGCCCTCAATTCCTCCGCCCGGCCGTGAGCGGCCGCGCAGAAATCCGGCGTCGCGCCGTCAAGCATCCCGGTCTCCAGATGGGCGTGCGCCGGGCACCAGAGGCACAGATTGGCGATCTCGCACCTGCGGCAGGACTCCAGAAACTCCTTCCGCTGCGAGCGCATGTCGCGAACCTTCGGAACGAAATTCACCCACGCGTCGGCGAGCGTCCCGGCCCGAAGATCGTAGGTCGTCGTCTCGGCCCAGAGCGACGAGCACA
Source organism: Acidobacteriota bacterium (assembly GCA_037133015.1). Classification (GTDB taxonomy): domain Bacteria; phylum Acidobacteriota; class Vicinamibacteria; order Vicinamibacterales; family JAKQTR01; genus JBAXOX01. The sequence continues at coordinate 3,204 of JBAXOX010000043.1, read as the reverse complement.
GCCGGAACCGTCCGTCGTAACTCACATTGAAGCTGCCGTTGCCGGCGCCGCAGTGAAAGAGGTGGTCGCACCCGTGATGGCCAAGGTCTGGGTTGATCAGGGTGTCGCACTGCTCCTTCATCGCGTTCGAACGCTTCTCGTCCGCGCGCTCGAGCGCCACGATCTCCTGGGGCGTGAGCCGCTCGCCCCGGATCTCAATGTTGCGCGCGGCGTCGCCGTCAAAGCGCATGTGCAACTGCGGGTCGAAGCGGTAGTAGTCTTTCGTCCTCGCGCGGCAGAACTCGGCGATCGCCTGCTGCTCATGCAGGTTCGACCGCAGGGCCATGGCCTTGAGCCTGACGCGCACACCGCCGGCGAACAGCAGGTCGATCCCCCGCATGAAGGCCTCAAACGATCCGGGGCGTCGGGTCACCGCTTCGTACGTCTCGCGGGTGACGCCGTAGACGGTCACCTCGATGTCGCGCGGTGGGTACTTCTTGAACAGCTCAACATGCCGCTCGGTCACCAGACACGCGTTTGTGAAGACCGAGACAAGCAGCCCCGTGCGCTTCAAGCCGAGATAGATGTCCTCAAAGTCCGCCCGCAGCAGCGGCTCGCCCCCGGTCATCAGGCACCACATGGCGCCCAGGTCGGCAGCCTGCCGTGCGATACCCAACAGTTCCTGCGCCGTCAGTTCCTCGGCCTTTGCCGCCAAGTCGCGTGCCGGCACATTGATATAGCAGTGGCGGCAGTCGGCGTTGCAGCGGGCCGTCACCTCCAGATCGAAACTCACCGGAACGCGCTTCCCCTTCATCTTGTCCCAGAGGGGAAACCGCTGGATCTCCATGGTTCTGCTCTCGGGTCGCGCCGGGTCGATCATGCGTCCGTTCCCATTCGTTTACACATCACGATGCGCCGCCTTCCGGTCTGCGCCTGTTCTTCCGCGAAGCCCGGCTCAAGTGCGTCAACGGTGATCGGCTCGAAACCCAGCTTCGCGTAGAGGGCAATGGCTGTAAGGTTGTCCTCGAATACCGCAAGGCGGAGATCTTTGGATCCGTCGGCTGCGCTCTTCGCCACGACCTTCAGGGTGAGGGCCTCGCCGATCCCGAGTCCGCGAAAGCGAGGCTGGACTATCAGGGAAAACAGCCAGTGCCCGCCCCACGCCGACCCTCCTGGCTGGCGGGCCGTCAACTGGACGAACCCCGCCACGTGCCCTCCGACCTTCGCCACCCAGTTCGTCACGTGCGGATCGGGCTCCGAACGTCGATACGCCTCGTGCGCGTTGTAGAGCCGGTGAACTGCCTGGAGGTCTGGCTCGCGGGCTTCCACAATCTCGAACGCGATCGCGGCGCGTCTGCCGACTCGTCGGTAGACCGACAGCCCCTGCGCGTGTCGCAACGCGTACCGAACGACCCGGCGCGGAAGCCACACCAGTGCGTCGATCCGCCCCAGCAGTCCGCGCCGACTCAAGACCGCAATCAGGGCCCCTGCTGCTCCCGATCCGAAACCAACCCGGCGGCCCTTTCGCTCCACCGCCAGGCCGCGGACACCGTCCACACGCAGCCGTCCTTCAGCGTGAGAAAGCGATTCGTCATCGCGCCCCCAGATGGGGATCGAGGAAGCCATCGGAAAGACGAGCCGCGCGCAGATTGCCGCACCGCTCGTCGATGTTGGTCGGAGCGGCCAGTTCGGGCCGCCACAGCCCAGCGCGTTCGCGCAGGTCGCGACGGTGCGCGCCTAGCACACGCACCCGCCATCAGCGACAAAGCGCCGCAGGCAGGCATCCGGGCTCGGGTGATTTACCTGTCCGGTGAGTGTATAGGCAAGGCCCGGGCAGTTGCCGGTGCAGTAGGGCTGATACGCACACTGCGCGCAGAACTCAAAATCGCTCAAGGGCGTCTCGCGTCGGCCGCGCAGGCCCGCAAGAACGGGATCGCCCTGCCAGATCGCGGCGAGCGCATCGCGATTGATGTAGCCGAGCACCAAGTGCGGCAACATGTTGCATGGGACGATGGCGCCATCCGACCGAACGGCGATCTTGTTAGAGGTGCACCCGCAGCCCGTCAGTCGGCCGCCGTTCGAGAACGCCGACGCGCCGCCCTTGCGCGCCGCTTCCATCTTGCGCCACACGCGGCCTTCGGCGAGCGGCCCGGCGGCTGCATTGATGCGTCCGTTGTACTCCCGATTCAATCGGGTGAGGGTGTCCATCGCCATTTGACGCTCGGCCGCTGTCAGCATCATCTCGTCGGCATGCCGCTGGCAGTTACCGAAATATCCAGCCGAGTTCGTTCCAAATCGGGACAAGCCCAGATCGTCGAGGATGAAGCGGGCGGCCGCTTCGAGATCGTCCACGTTGAAATGATGAATGGTCAGGCGCACCGCCACCGGCACCCCGTGGCGTTGCAAGGTGCGGATGCCCCGCACCGCGCCTTCCCAGGATCCACGGCCGCGCGCAGAATCGTGGGCCTCGGGTCGCGAGCCATCGAGCGACACTTGCACGTGATTGCAGCGTTTGGTGCCGGCCAGAAACGCCGCGGTCGCATCGTCGATCAGGCCGCCGTTCGAGAGCAGCGCGAAGCGCATCCGGTTGTCCACCACGCCCTGGATCAACTGGCGGATGTCGGTGCGCATGAGCGCCTCGCCGCCCGACAACGTCACGTCCATCACGCCGAGGGAACCCAGTTCGGCGAAGAACTGCAGCCACTCCCCCGTGCTCAGGTCACGATACTGGACCGCCGGGTTACTGAAGAAGTAGCAATACCGGCAGCGCAGGTTGCACTGCGACGTCAGCTCCAGATCGAGCTTGCGCGGCGTGCGCATCACTCCGACGCTCATGCCGCCGGTGCCGGTTCGCAGCCCACGAACCCCTTGCCGATCAGGTCGTCGAGGTACGCCGCGATCTCGGCGTCTGCGCTGGCGGGCACGTCGGCAAAGCCGGCGCGCACCTGGCTGACCAACTGCGCCACCGTACGCGTGCCGTCAATTGTCTTCCACAGCGCAACCCCGAGCGGGTTGATACCAACCGCATCGGCGGTATCGGGATTGAACAGGACGGCCCAGTCGTCAAATTCTTCGCGCAGCACGACAAGGGGATTGGCGACGGGCCTGTCCGTTTGATTCATCGCATCGCTCCGATCCTGGGAACTTACCCCGATTGTCCGGTCCGTGCCTTAGACGCCACCATAGAGTCGCATCCCGCGCAGACACGGCCTCAGCTCACCACAT